>CAZYQW010000032.1:0-94678 GCA_964649825.1 uncultured Phycisphaeraceae bacterium
GTACCAAGAGGCCAGGGGGGACCCGGGGGAGGGACGACGGGAGGGATGGGGTTCTGGGATGGCGTTTGACATGACGCCCAGCTTCTCTCGCACCGCCCTCGCGGGGAAGACTTCGCGCAAACCGACGCCGGACGCTTACGGTTCTCCGAACGACGGCGGCGACCCCGAGAGGGGCCGCGTCACAGGATCTTCATCGTGACCCCGTTCGAGGTGGCGAACCCGAGCGGTGCGGCGGGATCGATCGTGACGGCCTGGAAGGCGATCGTCCCCGGCACCACGGTCGCCGGGATCGGGCCGTTGATCGTGAACGCGCCGCCGAGCGCGATCAGCGGGATCGGGCCGACCGCGCCCACCGCGGGCCCGACCAGGAGCGTGCACCCCGTGCCCAGCGGCGCCGACGCCGGCTGCGCGCCGAACAGGACGAACGCCGTCTTGCCGGCGACCCCGCCGAGCAGCGTCATCGTCACGTCGCCGCCGGCCGTCGCGTGACCCGACAGCGAGAGCTTGGGGATCTTCGCGTTCGAGCCGGGGCAACCGGTTCCGAAGCTCTCGAAGAGGCACGCGGTGCACCCGGAGTAGACGCGCGCCACGCCGGTGTCGACCATTCCCCCGTCGCCCCCCTGGATGCCGACGAGGAGATCCGCGAGGCCGTCGCCGTTCACGTCCCCGACCGCGTCGACGCGGCCGTGGTGGTCGTACGGCGCGCTGCCGTACGTCCGGAAGACGACCTCGCCGGTCGCGCCCGAGAAGAGCGACACCGAGCCGACGTGGACGGCCACGCCCTGCGCCCAGATCGCGCCGACCGCCACGTCCGGCGTGCCGTCGCCGTCCGCGTCGCCGACGACGGCGGCTCGGTAGCCGAACAGGTCGCCGTGTTGCTCGCCGTACCACGTGTGGAGGAGCGTCCCGTCGGATCCCGCGAACACGCGCGCGCTGCCCGGCTCGACGCCGCCCCCCGGTCCGTCGAAGAGCGCGGTCACCACGACGTCCGGCTTGCCGTCGCCGTCGACGTCCCCGGCGCCGGAGACCCACGCGCCGGCCTGGTCGCCCGGGTGAACGCCGAGGAACTGCCGCACGAGCGATCCGTCGCGCGTGGAGTAGAGGTACGCGGCGCCGGCGTCGACGCCGCTCGCGTCGTGGTGCGGCGCGCCCGCGATCAGCTCCGGGTAGCCGTCGCCGTCGACGTCGCCGGCTCGACCGACGCTGAGCCCGAGGCGGTCCTGGGGCGCCGCACCGGCGAACCGGAACAGCTCCGCTCCGGTCTTGCCGGAGAAGACCTGCGCGCTCCCCGAGTTGTCGCCCTGGTCGTTCGTGCTCGGGGCGCCGACGACCACGTCGTCGAACCCGTCCTGATCGGCGTCGCCGATCGCGTCGACCGCGAAGCCGAACTTGTCCGCGGCGCCCGACGACGTCAGCCCGAGGAGCACCGCGCCGGTGAGTCCCGAGTGCACCCACGCGCTGCCCGAGTCGACTCCGGCGGTCGTGTCGTGGTACGGCGCTCCGGCGATCACGTCCGCGAAGCCGTCGTTGTCGACGTCGCCGGCACCGGCCACGGCGAGGCCGAAGTACGCGTACGAGCCCGGCCCGTGGAAGAGGTGCAGGAGCGCGCCGGTGCTGCCGCTGTAGACGCGCACGCTGCCGTTGTCATGCGTCGTGGTGTCGTCGAGCCGCGCTCCGATGACGAGGTCCGGCGTGCCGTCGCCGTCGACGTCCCCCGCCCCGCCGACGCTTCCGAAGTAGTCGTTCGCGCTGTCGCCGGCGAACTCGAGCAGGATCTCCTGGCCGCGCGCGGAACCGGCCGTGGAGATCAGCCCGAACAGAAGGATGCGAGTCGCGAGAGTCATGAAGCCGCTCCAATCGGGCGCGTGGATCAAGGGAACGAGATCGCGAGGCCGGTGGTCGCCGCGAAGCCGGCCGCGGCCGGCGCGTCGATGACGAACGCCTGGACGGTGGCCGTGCCGGCGGGAACGCCGTAGGGAATCGGCACCGCGGCGGCGAAGCGCCCGGCGCCGTCGAGGGGGAGCGGTCCGGCGAGCCCGACGATCGCCCCGACCAGCAGCGTGCAGCCGCCCGCGAGAGGAACGTTCGCGGCCTGGGCGCCGATCGCGAGGAACGCGAGAAGCGGGGTCGACGACGCGGCGCCGTTCTCGATCTCGACGGCGATCGTCACCCCGGACGCAAGACAGCCGAGGACCGCGAGGCTCGGAGCGACGCCGGAGCCGCCGGGGCATGCCGCGCCGTAGGCGGTGACGCTCCCGCACGCGCCCGAGTAGATCCGCGCCGAGCCCGAGTACGCCCCGTTGACGTCGTCCGTGACCGCTCCCACCACGACGTCGGCGCGCGCGTCGCCGTTGACGTCGCCCGCGAACCGCCCGCGCGTCGCGGACTGCGCGGGATGGTCCCCCTGGATGAAAAAGAGGGCCGCGTTCGTTCCGCCCGAATAGGCCGCCAGCGCGCCGATGACCTGCCCCCCAAGGGTGGCGCCGGGCAACGTCGCGAGCAGGTCGCCGATGCCGTCACCATCCAGGTCGCCGCCGCCGTCGATGGTCGAGCCGAGCTTCTCGCTCGGGTGACGCCCGAGGAAGCTCGAGAGCGGGACGAACGCGAGCCCAGAGAAGATCGTCACGCGGCCGGCGTCCACGCCCGCCGCGTCGTCGCCGAACGCGCCGATCGCGACGTCGCCGTGGCCGTCGCCGTTCACGTCGCCCATCGCGCTCGCGCTGATGCCGAGATAGTCGAACGCGTTCGACCCGAAGAACGTGTGCGCCGCCGCGCCGCCCGGTCCGACGTAGACGCGGACGCTGCCGGAGTCGGTCCCGCCGTCGTCGTCGAGCACCGCCGTGGCGAGCACGTCGGCGAACCCGTCGGCGTCGACGTCGCCCGCCCCGCTCACCTGGTAGCCGAGCCGATCGCCCGCCGCGTCGCCGTACGCGGTGAACAGGATGGCGCCGTTCCGTCCCGAGAAGACGCGGACGCCGCCGCAGTTCTGCCCCTGGTCGTCGTCGCTCGGGATGCCGACGACGAGGTCGTCGAACCCGTCGCCGTCGACGTCGCCCGCGGCGGCGACGGCGGCCCCGAGCCGATCGTCGGCCGCGTCGCCGTGGAACGTGAAGAGCGCGGCGCCGGTCGCGCCGGAGAAGACGCGCACGCTGCCGGCGTCGTGGCCGTTGTCGTCGTCGCGGTCTGCACCGGCGGCGACGTCCGGCACGCCGTCTCCGTTCACGTCGAGCCCGCCGGCCACGTTCTCGCCCAACATGTCGTCCGGCGAGTCGCCGGCGAACTTGTAGAGCAGCGCGCCGGTCCGCCCCGACCGGACGAACACGACTCCGGCCGAGCTTCCGGCGTCGTCGTCGTTCGGCGCGCCGATCACGACGTCGGCGAACCCGTCGCCGTCGACGTCGCCCGCCCCGTCCCCCACCCCGAACCAGTCCTGGGCGAGCTCGCCGGACCACGCGTGCAGCAAGCCTTGCGCGTGACCCGCGCCGATCAGCGCCAGGCTCGCGAACGCGGTCAGCGACGCGATGCGCATCTCGTCCTCCATTCTGTCCGTGCAAGCGGCGGCTCGTCCGACGACCCTGGCCCCGCGCCGGCTGGCGTCGGAGCACTCCCTGAGGGGACGAATCGACCGGCGGCCGAGACACCAAACTCCAGAAAAAAGTACAGCTCGGGCTACCATGCCGCGATGAACCGGCCCCGCGCGACCCCCACCGCCCGTTTCGTCCTCGCCTTCCTCTCCGTCGCGACCTCCCTCGCGGTCTCGGCGCCGGCCGAGGAGGTCGACTTCATCCCGCTCTACAACGGCCGCGACCTCTCGGGCTGGAGCGGCGACTTCGACCACTGGCGCGTCGAGGACGGGATCCTCGTGGGAGAGGCGACGGCCGAGCGGCCGCTCGAGGAAGGCAGCTACCTGTTCCACGACGACGAGTTCGACGACTTCGAGCTCCGCCTCGACTACCGCATCCTCGCCGGCAACTCCGGAATCCAGTACCGCAGCCGCGACCTCGGCGCCTTCCACGCGGCCGGGTACCAGGCGGATCTGGACGCCGCGTCGGTCGTCACCGGCATCCTCTACGAGACCGGCGGCCGCGAGGTGATGGCGGTCCGCGGCGAGCACGCCGGCTTCCGCGCCGGCTTCCGCGCCGCCTTCGACGCCGAAGAGGAGCGCGTCCTCCACGAGCGGTTCGGGGATCACGCCGGGCTCGGGGTCGTGGCGACGCGCGGCGGCTGGAACCGCTATCGCGTCATCGCGCGCGGCGCGCGGCTCGTGCACGAGGTCAACGGACGCACCCTCGTCATCGTCGACGACCACGCGAAGACCGCGGCGCGGCGCGGCCGATTCGCGCTCCAGCTCCACGAGGGAGCGCCGATGCGGGTCGAGTTCAAGGACGTCCGCGTGCGCCGCTTCCCGCCCGGCCCGAGCGTCGACCCCGAGTGGATCTGGGTCGCCGCCGACGTGAAGGACGGACAGCGCGGAGTGCTTGCTCGAAGGTTCACGTTGCTCGCCGCGCCGGCCGCGGCGACGCTGACGATGACGTGCGACGACGTCTTCTCCGCGAGGCTGAACGGCGACGAGGTCGCGACGGGAGACGACTGGACGCGCGCGGTGACGCGCGACGTGACGGATCTCCTCCGCGCCGGCGAGAACCTCCTCGCCGTCGACGTCGCGAACCACGGCGGGCTGGCGGGATTGATCGGACGGATCGACGTGACGGCGGCAGACGGCGACCGGTTCACGATCGCCACCGACGCGACGTGGTCCGACGGCGACGCGCCGGTTCGGACCTACGGCACCGGCGAGCACCCCGACCTCGGCTGGGGTCGAAACCCGCTGGCGGCGAGCGCGGACGCATCGACCGCGGCCGGCGCGATCGCGGTCCCCTCCGGTTTCGCGGTCGAGTGCGTCCGCTCGGCGCACGACGACGACGGCTCGTGGATCTCGCTCGCCTTCGACTCCGCCGGCCGCGCGATCGTCGGCGACGAGGACGGGCGCGTGATCCGCATCGATCCGGCGCGGCCGGACGAGCGACCCGAGACCCTCCTCGAGTTCGAAGGCGACGCCCACGGTCTCCTCGAGGCCCACGGCGGCCTCTACGTCAACGTGATGGCGTACGACCCCGCGCACGGCGGGATCTTCTTCTTCCGCGACGCCGACGGCGACGGCGCCTACGACGAGCGCCGCTCGATCTACGCCCACCACGGCGGCGGCGAGCACGGCGGTCACGGCCTCGCCCTCGGGCCGGACGGCGCGATCTACGCGGTCCACGGCAACATGACGACGCGGCCGGCCGAGCGCACCGCCGAGAGCCCGTTTCGCAACGAGGCCGAGGACGACCTCCTGCCGCGCGAGGAGGACCCGAACGGCCACGCGGAGGGGGTTCGCGTGCCGGGCGGCCACGTGCTGCGGATCGACCCGGCGAGCGGTCGGGTCGACGTGATCGCGGCCGGGATGCGCAACCCGTACGACCTCGCGTTCCACGAGAACGGCGAGCTGTTCACGTTCGACGCCGACATGGAGTGGGACGTGGGGCTGCCGTGGTACCGGCCGACGCGCGTCGTCCACGTCGTGTCGGGCGCCGAGTATGGTTGGCGATCGGGATCGGCGAAGTGGCCCGCGCACGTGCCGGACGCGCTGCCCGCGGTCGTCGACGTCGGCCGCGGCTCGCCGACCGGCGTCGCGTTCGGGACCGGCGCGCGCTTCCCCGCGCGGCTGCGGTCGGCGCTCTTCCTGGGCGACTGGAGCCTCGGCCGAATCCTCGCCGTCCATCTCGAGGAAGCCGGCGCGAGCTTCCGCGGCCGCGTCGAGGAGTTCGCCACCGGCTCGCCGCTGAACGTGACCGACCTCGCGGTCGGTCCGGACGGTGCGCTCTGGTTCTCGACCGGCGGGCGCGGCACGCAGTCGGGGCTCTATCGGATCATGTGGAGCGGCCCGTTCGACGACGAGGCGCCGCCCGAGCCCGACGCCGGCGCGGCCGCGGCGCGCGCGCGGCGCCACGCGCTCGAGGCGTTCCACGTGCACGCGAGCGACGGCGCGGTCGACGCGGCGTGGCCGTTCCTCGGCTCGAACGATCCGTTCCTCCGCTTCGCGGCGCGCGTCGCGATCGAGCGGCAGATGCCCGGCGGCGAGCACGGCTGGACGACGCGCGCGCTGCTCGAAGAGGACCGCGACGTGCGCGTCGCCGCGCTGCTGGCCGCGGCCCGCGTCGGTTCGGCCGCGTTCGACGCGATCGCCGGCGTCCTCCTCGAGCCCGCGTTCGGCGACCTCGATCCGCGCCAGCGTCGCGAGGAGGTCCGCGTGCTGACGATCGCGTACGCGCGCGGCGGGATCCCGAGCGAGGCGACGCGCGAGGCGCTCCTCGCCCGCCTCGGCGGCTCGTTCCCGACCGGCGACGTCCTCCTCGACCGCGAGCTGTTCGCCCTCCTCGTCGCGCTCGACGACCCGGCCGCCAACGCGCGCGGCCTCGAACGGCTCGACGCGATCGACGATCCGATCGGGCGGCTCCACTACGCGTTCACGCTCCGCGGCCGGATCGACGCGTTCGGCGCGGACGAACGCGGGCGCTTCGTCGAGCACGTGACGCGGCTCGGCGCGGCGGACGGCGGAGTGAGCTTCGACGGGTACGTCGACGACGTTCGCGCCGGCTTGACGGAGGCGGAGCGCGCCCGCACGATCGTGCCGCGCGCGGACCCGCCTCCCCCGATCAACGGCGTCCGCCCGCGCACCGCGTGGACGGTCGCGTCGCTGCTCCCCCTCCTCGACGCGACGAGCGGTGCGCCCTCGTACGAAGGCGGACGCCAGGCGTACGAGCGGACGCTCTGCGCGCGCTGCCATCGCCTCGGCGGCATCGGCGGCGGCGGCATCGCGCCGGACCTGACCGGCTCCGCCCGGCGCTTCTCGCGGCGGGACCTGCTCGAGGCGATCATCGACCCGTCGAAGGTCGTCTCCGATCAGTACAAGGACGTCGAGCTCACGCGCGCCGACGGCAGCGCGGTGACGGGGCGCATCCTCTCCGAGGACGCGCGCGAGATCGTCGTCCGCAAGGACCCGCTCTCCGACGTGCGCGTCACGGTGCGGCGGCGCGACGTCGCGTCACGCGGACCGGCCGCGGCCTCGCCGATGCCGCCCGGCCTGCTCGACCCCCTCGCGCCGGCCGAGATCCGCGACCTGCTCGAGTTCATCGAAGCCGACGGGGGAGCGGAGGACCCGCGCTATCGTCGGGGTCGCGATTGACGCGGTAGAGCTCGAATCGATCCGACGGCACCGCGTGCCCCTCGAGCGCCGCCCGCTCGAGGGGGATCCGCACGAGCCACGCGGGGCTCTCCCCGCGCGCCAGACGTCGCTCGAACTCGAACTCCGACTCCGCCTGCGCGCGCTCGACCAGGACCCACCGCACGGCGCGGCGCGTCGCGACCTCGCGGGCGTGCGACTCGTTCCGGAAGAACGTCGTCCCGTCCCGGATCGCGTCGACGTTGCGGTGGTAGGGCGCGGCCAGGATCGAGAACGGCGACTCGAACCGCAGCACCGGGCCGAGATCGATCGAGCAGAGCACGAGCGGTGATCGGCGCACGTCGAGCGTCCGCGTCATCCACCGCGCCATCTCCACCCGCGCGCGGCGATCGATGGCGCGCGGCCCGCTCTCCGCCGTCCGCCGCCCGGGGACGCCCGTGAGGACCGGCGGCACGACGAGCAGGAGCGCGGTGACGGCGAGCGCCACGCGCCGCCGGCCGCGAGGCTCCCTCAGCCATCCGCACGCCGCGCCGGCCACCGGCACGACCAGGAAGAGCTCGGCGAACAGGGCCGAGCGCCGCTGGAGGAGCGCGAGCGGGAGGAAGACGACGACCCCGGCCGCCATCGTGATCCAGAGCGGATCGGGCCCCCGGCGCGCCGCGCGCACCAGCACGGGCACGGCGACGGCGGCGAGGGCGACGTCCGCGAGCACGCCGAGGTTCCAGACGCCGTCCTGCACGAGCGGCTGGATCTCGCCGACCGCGTGGTACCAGATCGGGCCGAGGAGCGGGTCGACGAGCCGAAACGGCGCGGTCCGAAGGTCGGAGATCGGCAGGACCGCCGCGCCGGCGACGAGCCCGACCCCGGCGAAGAGGACGAGCCGAGCCCGAACCCCGCGACCGCGCACGAACCGGGACCCGAGCACGAGCCCGACCGAGATCGCGGCCAGCGCGAGGAGGAACGGGAGGTGCATCCGCGAGAGACGATCGAACTCCCACGTCGCGTGGCTCACGTGGCCGCGCTCGACGAGGATCTCGAACGACGTCACCCACGCCGCCGCGAGCCCGGCGATGAACGCCGGCCAGCGCGTGTCGCGCCGGCCGAGGATCCAGCCCGACCAGAGCGCGACCATCACCACGCCGATGACGAGCAGGAACTCGAAGCTGATCCAGAGCCCGATCGCCAGGACGGAGCCGAGGATCACCGCCTCGTTGATCGGCTTGCCGTCGCCGCGCGCGATGCGAAGGGTGAACGCGATCGCCGCGCAGGCGCAGAGGAGCAGCGCGGCGTGGTGGTCGATCCGCGCCGCGAGCCCGTACGAGAGGATCGCCGGCTGCATGACGAAGAGGAACGCGAGGGCGCGGCGTCGCCCCGGGCTCCACGCCCCGCGAAGTCCCCACGCGAGGACGAGCGCGGCGAGGAGCATCGCCAGCGGATTCGACACGTGCGACCACAGGACGAGCGCGGCCCGCCGGTCGAGGAACGTGGCGAGCGGCGCCGCTCCGGCGAGGAGGAGCACGTCGACGGGTCGTGTCCAGTGGAGATCGAGCCGGCCGCCGCCCGCGCGACCGAGCCCGCTCGACGCCCACCCATCGCCCGAGTCCCACCACTCGAGCACCCGCGCCAACCGCGTGTACGGATCCGGACCGATCAGCGTGCCGAACGAATAGCCACGTTCGAAGAACGGCGGCACGACCGCGAGCAGGGCCGTCCAAACCACGAGGCCGGGCAGGAACCAGCGGGCGCGCTTGGGACGATCCTCCATCGGCGAGAGCGTACCTCTCGAGCAATCGGCGGCCGAGGGCCTTGCCTTCGATCGCGAGGCGACCCTGCTCGTCGTCGGTGAGGCGGACGCGCTTCTTGCCGCCGTTGATCTCGAGGAAGACCAGGGCCGCGAAGAGGCCCGCGCGTTTGTTGCCGTCGACGAGCGGATGGTTCTTCACGATGGGGAACAGGCAGGCCGCCGCCATCGCGAAGCCCATCCGCGGCTGACCGACCACCGAGTCGAGGAGGCCGAGGTCGGGAGAGGGAGAGGGAGAAGGACTCGGCTACGAACTACTCGGCGAGGCGCTTGAACGTCCTTGCGTAGCGGGTGCGGACCTTCTGCCGCGCGTCCTGGAGCCTCTTGGCGCGCTTCGGATCCCGAACGGGACGGACGAGGAGCACGTCGCCGCGGACCTCCAGCTCGAGAGGCTGGTCGGGCTCGATCTCGAGGAGGTCCAGGATGGCGCGGTCGAGAAACAGGGCGTAGCCGTTGCCGACCTTGCGGAGGGTCTTGATCATGATGGACCTCGCGTTCATCCGATGGTCCTACAGCCCCGCCGAGCGGGCTCGCCGCGAGGCTCGGGCCGGCGGGGCGCCGTCCCGACCGCGCGGAGGCGTGTCCTGCGCCCCGCTCGCGCCCGACGCGACCCACTCACCCTGGACCGATGATCACGCCCCGGTCTGGCGCTGGCTAAAGAGCCCGCGCCGGACCTTCGGCGCCGCGCCGGCGCGGTCGAGCGCGGCGCGCGACAACGCGATCCACCCGACCGCACCGGCGATCCGCGACCGCCGTCGTCAGAGCGAATCGATCGTGAACGAGCAGCCCTCGGTCGCGTCGACCGCGACGAGGCTCGAGTTCAAGAACAGCCACTGCGTGAAGACGTTCAACCCGGTCGGCACGGCGGCCGGGATCGGCAGCGGGATCGCCACGCACCCCGGCGCCGACGGCCCGAGCACGAGGATGAAGCCGGGCGGCGACGGATCGACCCAGATCGACGTGCCGAGCCCGAACACGGGCCCGCAGAAGTAGCCGGGGCCGGGGACGCTCGTGTTCACGAGCAGCACCGTGAGCGTGCCCGCCGGCGCGCCCGAGTACTCGAGGCCGAACGTCGCGCTCGGCGTCGTCGACGCCCCGAACGTGCCGCAGCGCGCCGTCACGCGGTTCGTGCCGTACGTGATCCCGTGCGACGCGAACGCGAGCCCGTTCAACGGCGCGGGCGTCGGTGAGCAGGTGATCGGCGAGTAGAACGTCGGCGCGGCGATGGCGCCGGCCACGTCGATCGCCTCGATGGCGAAGCCGTCCGTCACGAAGAGCGCGGGCCGCCCGGGCGAGAGGATGCGACCCGACCCGGTGTCGAACGCGATCCCCTGGAGCACCGTGCCGAGCCCGCAGGCGGGGACCGGGAACGACGCGCCGGCCACGCAGGTCGGCAGCGCGATGTTCGTCACGGTGCCGGAGTCGTCGCACGCCCACAGGCTCGCGCTGAGCGGATCGATGGTGAGGTCGGTCAAGAGGACGCCGGGTGGAACCGGTGCGAGGCACGGCCCGAACGCCAGCACCGCTCCGGCCGCGCTGCACGGCGGCGGCGGCGGGAGCAGCCCGGCGATGAGCCGGCCGTCGGTGATGTACAGCGTCGGAAAGCCGCCCGTGGCGAAGCCGAACTCGTCGAACCCCATGCCGGTGATCGGGCCGAAGCCGGCTCCGAGGAGGACGGTCGGAATGCTGAAGAGATCGAGCGGCGTGCATCCGGGTGGAACGCCGCACGGCGTGTCGCCGACGTACACGCCGATGAGCTTGCCGTCGGTGACGTACACCGCGTCCCGCATCGAGTCGTACGCGACGTCGCCGAGGATGCCGGGCGGCGGCGCGCCGGGCCCCGGCCCGAAGACGCCGCACATCGGCACGGTGAACGGGCACGCGGTCACGATCGGGTTCGGGGCCCCGCACGCCCCGCCGGGCGCGGCGGTGAACTCCCACAGGAGCCCGCCTCCCGCGTCGTTGCCGTAGAACGTCTGGCCGAAGAGCGGCGACGCGAACGTCGACGACAGCGCGAGAACGCCAAGGACCAGTCCACGCGAAGAGCACTGCGACATGATGATCTCCTCCATCCGGGATGGGTTCCGGAGGGGCCGAACGACGCCGCGTATTCTACCGTCGCCCCCGCGCGCAACAGGGTCGCGGCCGCGATGGCCCGCCGCGCCGCGTTCGACGTAGTTCCCGGGAACGGGCCGGCCGGACGCCGCGACCGCCCGATCGGAACCCGGGGGACGACGATCCGAACCGGCGACGCAACCCTCCAACGGGGTGGGCCGGATGGCGGGGGTGGCCGGGGTGGCCCGCGTTGGCGGGGTGACCGGGGTGACCCGCGTCGCCGGGGTGACCCGCGTGGCCGAGGACATGATCGACGCAACCGTCGCGTTTCCGGCCTTCCTCGCGTCACCGCGGATCCCGACGCCCTCGGCGGGGACCCTTGCGCCCGTGGCAGGTGCTCGAGCGTGCGAAGGCCGGTGTGGCTCGCGTCGAACCCCTCGTGGGACGGAGGTGCGGCAGGACGATCCGACGATCCGGAGCCCGAGCCCGAGCCCGAGGACGTCCACGACGTGCTTCCGTACGCCGCGGCGACGCGGAGCGATCACGTCGTGCCGCTCGAAGCTCGAAGCGCCGGTGCATGACGAGGCTCCGGCTCGCGATG
Organism: uncultured Phycisphaeraceae bacterium; assembly: GCA_964649825.1. GTDB lineage: Bacteria > Planctomycetota > B15-G4 > B15-G4 > JADJEK01 > CAZYQW01. The sequence goes on from CAZYQW010000032.1 coordinate 11,683, forward strand.
GGGCATGGCGCCGTCGCCGTGATCGGCCATCGGGCTCGCTCGGGGAGCGCATCCTCGGCGACGTCCTCGATGCCCGCCGGCGAGCCGGTGGCGCCCGGGATGCGTCGAAGAACGGTCGCGTCGCGAACCCCCGCCGCGCCCGGGCTCCGCGACGGCGCTTCGCTCGTCCCTCGCGGCGCCGCGCTCCGCCGCCTGGAACCGGGAGTCCGGGGGCCTACCGGCCCACCGGACTGACCCGCCCCTGACCTCGGGCGAGGCGGAACCCGATGCACGAGTTGCGGTAGCCGGGGTCGATCGCGAAGCGGAACGCCGACCGGCAGTACCTCGCGCGATCGAGCCACGAGCCGCCGCGAAGCACCCGTGACGAGCCTTCGAGCGAGAATCGCAGGTCCTTCCCTTCATCCAACACATCCACCCGATCCGAACACCACTCCCACACATTCCCATGCATCTCGCGCAACCCCCAATCGTTCGAGGGCAGCGTGCCAACGTCGACCGTCGCTTCGCGGTACAGGCCCTTCTTGCCGCGCCCGTACGGGCGGTTCCCGTCGTAGTTCACCTGCTCCGTCGTGATCGTTCCGCCGAACGAGAACGGCGTCGTCGTGCCAGCGCGGCACGCGTATTCCCATTCCTCGTCGCTCGGCAGGCGGAGACTCAATCCGTCGACTTGCTCGTTCACGCGCTCGATGAACTGGACGGCGTCGTCCCAGCTCACGTTCTCGACCGGATGCTGCGGGCCACGAAACTCGCTCGGGTTCTCGCCCGTCACCGCCTCCCAAAGCGCCTGCGTGACCGTCGTCTCGCCGAGCCAGAGGCCTTCCGCGATCACGACGCGGCGCTGCACCTCGTCGGCGTATCGCCCCACCTCGTCCTCCGGCGATCCGATCGTGAAGACGCCGGGCGGGATCCAGCGCAGCCGATGATCGACCCCCGCCACGCGGAACGCCGCGAAGATGCCGTGGCGATCCTGTCCCCACGCGCGCGCCCACGCGGGCGCATGGCCCGAGACCAGGGGATGGCGGACCCGCGTCTTCACGGCGGCGAAGGCACCGCGAAGAAGAGCGCCGGCGAGCGTTCGACCGGGCATCCGCTCATCGGTCTACCCGCACGCCGGCGTCCGCTTTCTTTTCGTCGCACCGGCGAGCGGCGCGAGCCGGATGAGGGTCGGGTCAGGGGCGGGTCATCCAACCCTCTCCTGCGCTCGGGCGAGGCGGAACCCGATGTTCGAGTTGCGGTTGCCGGGGTCGTTCGCGTTGCGGTACGCCGACCGGCAGTTCCTCGCGTTCGCGTTCCACGAGCCGCCGCGAAGCACCCGTTGCGAGCCTTCGTGACCCTCACCTTGCGCAGGTCGCGCAGCCGCGCGTAGACCGCGAACTCGGGCTCGCTCAGCTTCTCGCGGTAGTCGACCCTCGGCCTCCTCCCGGCCGCCCCGAACGACGGCGGCGCCGCCGCCGCCCTCGTCGTCGCGTCGACGGTCGTGACGGCGAGGAGCCAGTGGCTGCACTCGCCCTGCGCGACGAACTGGCGATCGACGGTCGAGACGCGATGGTTGGCGAGGAACGCGTTCAGCTCGGCCTCGGCCTCGGCCGGCTCGAACGCGGGGATGGTGAAGAAGCGGACGCGCATCGGATCACTTCCGGCGTTTGCGGCGGCGTGAAGAAGGCTTCGCGGGCGCCTCCGGCGCACGCCGGGACTCCGCAGCGGCGCTCGCTCGTCCCTCGCGGCGCCGTGCTCCGTCCTGTTCTCGTTCTTGGCTGGATTCCTGACCCGCCCCCTGACCTCGGGCGAGGCGGAACCCGATGCTCGAGTTGCGGGCGCCGGGGGCGTTCGCGAGGCGGGACGCCGACCGGCAGATCCTCGCGAGATCGTTCCACGAGCCGCCGCGAAGCACCCGCCTCGAGCCCTCGGTCGGATTGCGCACGATCTCTCTCCCCGTCCAGTCCACGCGATCCACGCACCACTCCCAGACGTTCCCGATCATGTCGTACAGGCCGAACCCGTTCGGAGCCTTCCGAGCCACGGGATGGGTTCCCGCGCGCTTGTGATCGTACTGCTTCTTCGGCCAACCCCGGGAGTCCTCTCCATCCTCGAGCTCGAAGTCGACCCCGCTGTTCCCGCCGTACCAGGCGATGTCGTCGAGCACCGGATCGTCGTTATCGCCGCGGATCTCGAGCTCGCCCGCATACGTGCTCGTCGTCGTCCCCGCCCGGCAGGCGTACTCCCAATCGCGCTCGGCCGGCAGATGGCAACGCAATCCCGATGCCTTCGCGACCTTCTCGAAGAACGCCTTCGTGTCGTCCCAGGTCACCTGTTCGACCGGTCGCGTCGCCGAACGGAAACGGCTCGGGTTCTTGCCCATCACCGCCTGCCAAAGCTCCTGCGTGCACGGCGTCTCGCCGAGCCAGAAACCGGAGGGAACGATCTCCTCGCGGTGGTGCTCCCAGTCGTACCGCCCCACCTCCCCCTCCGGCGACCCCATCCAGAACCGCCCCGGCGGGATCCAGCGCATGCGGAACGACACGTCGTTCACCTCGATCTCCACCCAGAGGCCGAACCGGTCGCGGCCGATCGCGCGCGCCCACTCGGGCTTCGTGATCGTGCCGGCATGCCAGTCGCCTTGGTCGGTCGCGATCGTGAAGCGACGCGCGACCCGGATCTCGGCGACCGGCGCGGACTCCGCGACGGCGCTCGCTCGTCCCTCGCGGCGCCGTGCTCCGTCCGGGCCGGTCGCCGGATCCGGCTCCCGACCTGGACCGGACTGCCCCTGACCTCGGGCGAGGCGGAACCCGATGCTCGAGATGCGGTCGCCGGGGGCGCTCGCGCTGCGGTACGCCGACCGGCAGAACCACGCGGACGCGAACCACGAGCCGCCGCGAAGCACCCGCTCCGAGCCTCTGGACGGCCCGGTCGGATCGACGGCCCGACCCGGCCCGTACTCGCCGAACCAATCCTGGCACCACTCCCACACGTTCCCGTGCATCTCGAACAGTCCCCACGCGTTCGGCGGCAGCGATCCCACGCCCACCGTATGTTCCCGATACCGCCCCTTCGGGCCGTTCGCGTACGGGAAGTTCCCGTCGTAGTTCACGTCGTCGGGAGTCACGTTCGCGCCGAACGAGAACGGCGTCGTCGTGCCGGCGCGGCAGGCGCGGCAGGCGAACTCCCACTCGGCCTCGGTCGGCAGCCGCAGCTCGAGATCGGGGATCTCGCAGTTCACGGTCTGCACGAGACGCTGCGCGTCGTCCCAGCTCACCGAGTCGACCGGGCGCTGCGGACCCTTGAAGCGGCTCGGGTTCTTGTCCATCACCACTTGCCACAGCTCCTGCGTGACCGCGGTGTCGGCGATCCAGTAGCCGCGCGTCAGCGTGACCTCGTGCTGCGTTTCGTCGTCCCACCGTTCCGCTTCGTCCTCCGGCGATCCCATCAGGAACGTCCCCGGCTCGATCCAGCGCATGCGCATGCGTACCCCGCGGATCTCGCAATCGGCCCAGATGCCGAACTCGTCCGCGCCCGACGCTACCGCCCACGAGGGCGTCGTCGACTCCACCCCGCGGTCGTCGAGCTTCGGGAGGGCGAGCGCTCTCGCCGCGTCGATCGCCAGGCGCTGCGACGGCGCGCCGGCATCGTGGAGCACGAGCTCCGCGCCCGCCGCGGTGACGATCGCCAGCGCCGAGTCCTGCTCCTCCTCCAACCCGGCGCGCGGCACGACGAGACGCGGCGTGATCGTCCCCCCGCGTTGCTCGAGACGCCACGCGCGCGGGGCGGCTCGTTCGGGAGGCGTTGGTCTCCATCCCGGCGGCGGCTCCGCCGTATCGTCGATCGAGCGTTCGTACTTCTCGAACAGGCGCACGAACACGGGGCCGAACTCGTCGTGCGTCTTCAGCGCGGCCGGAACGCGCACGCCGACTCGCCGCGACCAGTCGCCGAGGCCGGAGAGTTGCGGTGCATCTCGGGCCGCGACCCGGTTCAGGAACTCCAGCGCGGCCCGCACGTGCTCGGGGCTCGCGACGTCGGGGTCGCAGGCGAAGAGCGACATCGCCTCTTCGTGCTCGATCTCGCGCGGCGCGGCGGCGTGCCACTCGCGCATCAGGTCGGCGACGGCGCGCCGCTGCGCGAGCGCTTCTGATTTCCGCTCGACGCGAGCGAGCTCCTGCCAGTCGCGGTCGAGCGAGAGCGCGACGGCCGAGCTGCCGCCGACGGCGTCGTGCTGCCACGCGTCCACTTCGGTCGACGCGTCCGCCTCGTGCACGGTCAGCCGCAGCCGCACGGACCGCAGGAGCCCGGGCTCGACGCGCACGGCCGGCGCGAGCAGCCGCAAGAGCCGCAACGCGCGCAACTCGCGCTCGTCGAACGAGATGTCGTCGCCGTCCGATCGATCCCAGACCTGCGCGTTCCAGAGGTCGCGCGCGAAGCCAGGCCAGCGCGGGGTCGGGGCGGGGATCAGCGCGTGCAGGCGATGCCCGCGGCGCGCGAGCTCTTCGCCCCGGCGCCGCCACGCGGCCTGCACGATCGGGCCGGCGTACGCGCCGAGGTCGCCGAGGAGGAGGACGGGGACGTGCGGCGGGGGCGGCCGCGGCGCTCCGCCCTCAGCGCCGCGCCCGAGCGGCGCGCCCACCGCGCCGCGCCCGAGCGGCGCGCTCTCCGGGCCGGCGAGGTACGACCACTCGACGAGCGCGCGGTCGCCGAGGAGGCGCGCGAGCCGCGCGCGGAGGTCGTCCTGATCGTCGTAGAACGGAGTCAGCCGGGGATCGCGGTCGGCGAGGATCCAGACGCGCGGCGCGAGCCCGCGGTCCTTGCGGCGCGGGATGCGGCGGATCAGCTCGCCGCGGCTCCAGCGATCGACGAGCGCGAGGACGTCGATCTCGCTCTTGTCGCGCGTGCGCGACAGCGCTCGGCGCAGCCACGTCCAGAGGCGCGGCCACGCGAGGAGCGGCGGCGTAGCGGGCGGCCGCGCCGCGCGCGGCGTGCTGTCCGAGGCGCCGTAGATCGGCTCGGGCGGACGCGGCGCGGGGATCTCGCGCGGAGCGAAGCCGTAGACGACGTGGAACGGCAGCTCCTCGGGAACGTACTCCGGCTCGACGTCGGGAACGTCGCGCGCCTCGCGCTCGCCGCGCGGCGCGCCGGCCGGCACCGGCTTCCGATGTTCCGGGGGAGCCGGCCGCGCCTCGAACCCGAGCAAGCGCGCCGCGTCGCCGAACGCGTCGCCGGTGGCGTCGATCGATACGTCGCGGGACGGGTCCCTGGACGCGTCCGCGAGATCGAGCGCGCGCACGAGATCGGCCCGTCCGAGCGTGCCATGACCCGCGAAGCTCCGCCCGCGAACGGTCATCGCACCTCGCCGTCCGGGTGCTTTCGGTAGGCGAACTTCGCGATCGTCGCGAGCGTCTCGAGCTGCTTCTTCTCCGACTTCTCCCGCTTGTCCAGCGCGCGCAGCAGGTCGAGGTACTCTGCCTGTCCGGGCGGCGAGAGACCGCGCTCGCGCACGCCGCGGCGGTCGTCGACGAGGAGCTCGGCCGCCCGCTCGAGAACCGTCGTCTTCATCTTCGCGAAGTGCGCGGCGCCGCGCTTCACGAGATGCTCGATCAGCTTGGCGTCGTCGTCCGGGAGCCCGAGCTGCAGCACGAGGCAGCGGCGCAGGAACGCGTCCGGCAGCGCGCGCTCCTCGTTCGTCGTGACCACCACGAGCGGATCGGTCATGGCCACGATCGGGTCGGCGCGGTCAGGGACGGGAAACGAGCCGTTGCCGAGCGCCTCGAGCAGCCCGTTCGGCACGTCGACGTCCGCCTTGTCGATCTCGTCGAGGAGGAGGACGACACCGTTCTTCGAATCGCACTCGGGATGCGGCGGCGCCGGCTCCCGCCCGAGCTTGTACTTCTTCGCCTCGTCCCAATCGAACGCCCAGAAGAGCGGCCCGGGCCGCAGGAACTTCGCGTGGTCGAGCAGCTCGTGGACGCTCGCGTCGCCCGCCCGCAGCGCCCCGAGCACCTGCGCCTGCGCCAGCCGCTCGACCGTGTCGACGGTGTAGAGGAGGTCGCGCGCCTCGGTCCGCGCATCGATCACCTTCGCGACGAACGCACGTCGCATCGCGACGGCCGCCGCCCGCGCGAGCTGACTCTTGCCCGTGCCCGGCTCGCCGCGCAGCAACAGCGGCCGCCCCGCCGCGATCGCCGTGTTGACGGCGTGGACGTGGTCCGCCTCGAAGACGTGGACCTGGCGGTGGAGCCCGCCGCAGGCGGGGAGTTCTTCGACGTCGCCGGCGGCGCGGTCGAGGTACGGAGAATGGGTCAAGGGTCACTCCACGTCGTCGATGAGTTGCTTCAGAAGGTCGGCGACCCGATGGTCGTCCACCGACGAAGTGCCGCAAAGCTCGAGGATCGTCAGATCCTTGAGACGCGTTCGGATCGCGCTGATCTGCTCGAGGCAGTAGGATCGCGTCTTCTCGTCCATCGCTCCCGATTCGAAAACGATGTACCACGGTCGATCGGTGTCTGTGCGGTTCGCGATCGCCGCATTGATCTTGTCGAGGTTGGTTTCGCCCCCGAGCCCGATGGACTTGGCCAGGTGTTCGGTCACGTGATCGGCCAGGTTGTCGATTCCGGACTCGACGCCGCGGAACGTCAAGTTCCACGGGCTCCTGTCGTAGCGCAGGTTGCCGTAATTCGTCTCACCAACGGGGAGTTTCCCGGGCAGCGCACGGAGGGATGCGTCTTTCCCATGAGCAGCGGCGAGAAAGCCCTCCGCTACAGTCTCGGACGGGGTCGGAAGGGCGACCATCAGGTGTCCCCGCGCAATATGTTGCCGCAGTTCGTCCACCCCGGCCTCGTCGCACTGGGTCGGGAGGAGCATCAACGCGATCGCCCTCAGGTTGCGACAACAGCGAACGATGTCTTCGCTCATGCTCGGGAGTCCGTTACGCACCTTGACCAGCGCGATCAGGCTTTCACGCAGCGACTGCCCGAGCAGGCTCTCTACGACCATCCGACAACGCTGGTCCCGGTTCGCCGCCTCGTACTTTGGCTCCCGGCGATCGAACGCGGTCCAGATCGCATCGTAGAGGTTGCTTGACATAACCAAGCCGATGAGACGCTGCCTGACCCGTTCGAGCGCAGCGGCACGCTCGGGTGTACTCTCTTCGCCCTTTGGAGACGCACCTTTCGCACGCTGGGCCACGAGCTTCTTCACGGCTGACAGTACGTCGGCTCCGATGTCGCCCTTGCGGTGCAGCGCGACTGCTGCGCGCAGGTATTGCGGCACGTTCCGCGGGGGTTTCTTCACCACGAAAACCGGCAACACGAACCCCGACGGATGAGGCCAGCGCGACTCAGCCTGGTCCAACTCGGACAGCGAGTAGTTTCCCGTGGCCACGGAGTGCTGGCTGATCAGGAACACGAATACGTGGCACCGCTCGATCTCCGCACTGATGAGCGAGTCGTAGTCGAGTCCCGCGAGCAAGCTCGTACGGTCAAAGAAAGTCGTATATCCCGCGCCGGTCAGCGCGTAGTGAATCCGCTCAGCATCGGACTTGTCTTCGCTCGCATGGCAGATGAACACGTGCACGCGCGGAGCCTACCCCGCCCCGACCCGCGCGATCCAGTCAGGAACCGCCGAACCCCTCCCGCTCCCGCGTCGAGAACCGTGCCGTGCCCCCCCAACCGGCGGGATCAACCCGTCTTCGGTCGAACGCGGTTCTTCACGAAGACGACGCTCGGCGCCGTTCCCAACGCTCCAGTCGCACGAAGGCGAAGAACGCGATCACGGCGAGCAGCGCCATGTACCACCAAGGGGACAGTCCGCTCGCGGTGGCCCACGTCGCCTTGCCGAGGTCGCCGACTCCCATCACGTGCGCCTGGACCCACGCGTGCGACTCCGCGTAGAGCGCGGCGCCCACGAGCATCCCGAGCACTCCGGGAATCGCGTGACGCGAGCCGTCGCCCATCGCGGCCACGCCCGTGCCGGGACAGTAGCCGAGCACGGCCATCCCGACTCCGAAGATGATGCCGCCGGACGCATTCGCCAGCAGGTGGGCGGCCTTGACGTGGAGGGTCTCGAGCAGACCGACCTGCACCATTCCGTAGATGCCGACTCCGCCGACGAGGATCGCGGTGAGCATCACCTTTGCAACCGTGAAGTCCTCGAGGAGGAACTGCTCCACGATCACGCGAAAACGCGTCACGCCTCCTTTCTGCAGCAGGAAGCCGAACACGAAACCGGTCAGAGCGCCGAGGAGGAGGACCTGGGGAGCCGCGAAGAAATCGGAGTCAAACATGGCGACGACCTTTCGTCCCGCCCTTTGTCCCATAGATGAGGAACGCCGTCACGATCCCCGACGCGAACATGGACGCGAGGAACGTCCAGGACGAGATCGCGAGCTGGAGCGACCCCGAGATGCCGTGTCCGGACGTGCATCCGCCCGCGAGCCGGGCGCCGAACAACAGGATCGCTCCGCCCAGGAACGCGCCGGCGTACCGTTTCCCGCGGCTTGGGCCGAAGCGGGCCGCCCACAGATCGGGGACGTGCTCGCGATGCGACGAGCGCGCCAGCCGCGCGGCGACGAACGAGCCGAAGAACAGCATCACGACGAGCGCCGCCTGCCAATCGAAGGCCGGATCCTTGGCCAGGTGCTGCGCGAAGTACGGGTTCGCTCGGACGTGGTCGGGCGCGACGACCGCCTCGATGACGCCCGCCGCGCGCACCATGGTGGTCGAGGTGCCGAGCGTCTCGTCCATGAACAGGAACGTGATCCAGGAGAGAACGCCGATACCCGCCCCGACGAGGTAAGGCGACCAGCGAGGTTTCTCGAGCCATGTCGACATTGGGCCTGCGTTTCCGAAATGGGTCGGCCGGACCGGACACGCCGGCGCAAAAGGCGTTCCCGGACGCGATCGGGACGACGGGGGCGACGCATCACCGGGGGCGTCGGTCCAGTGCGGTCCGAACGAGGCGACATCGTGGAAACGAGCCGGAACGATTCCGCAGTCGCCGCGAAAGGTTCACCACTCGGGCCGCTCACGCGGCCGGTGGCGGCGCGGGCCCGGGCGGGTTCCCGCTTCTGGGTCGAGCGAGGTATGGAGTTTGCTTTCCGGTCCTGCGGCGCGCGACGAGCGCGAAGGAAACTCGAAGTACGAGGAGAACCAAACCATGAAACTCATTCCCCGAAACGAACCTCAGTCGATGGCGAAGCTGCAGGACCGCATGAACCGCCTGTTCGAGAACTTCTTCGACGGAGACCACTGGCCGGTGGCTCGCGAAGGATTCGTCCCGGCCGTGGACGTGGTGGATACCGACGAGAAGCTCGTCGTGAAGGTGGAGCTCCCCGGAGTGGACCCGAAGGACATCGATGTCTCGGTGCACGACAACGTGCTCACCATCCGGGGTGAAAAGAAGTCCGAGCGCGAGGAGAAGGAGAAGGCGTGGCACCTGCGGGAGTCGACCTACGGCAGCTTCAGTCGGTCGATGACGCTCCCGCCCTCCGTGAACGCGGACAAGATCGAAGCGACGTGCGCGGCGGGCGTGCTGACGTTGTCGCTGCCGAAGTCACCGACGACCAAGCCGCGCCAGATCTCCGTCAAGACGAAGTGATCGGTCGGGATCGAACCGGGGCTCCTCGAGGAGGAGAGCCCCGGAGGCGACCCCGTTGATCGACTCCCCGGACTTGCTGGATTCCTGGACGCGCGGGGCCGAACCGCTATCCTCGTTCCTGCCCCATTCCTCCAGCCCCCCGGACGCGTGAACCGGAAAGCCCACGCATTCTCGACGCTCCTGCTCCTCGCGGCCCTCTCGACGTGCTCCTCCCGCGACGACGCCACCGGTCCGAACCTGGTCATCGTGACGCTCGACACGTTTCGCGTCGATCGGGTCGGCACGTTCGGGAACGAGGACGGGCTCACGCCGAACCTCGATCGAATCGCGGAGGAGGCGACGCGGTTCCCGCGGGCGCTGACGCCGATCGGGACGACGCATCCGGCGCACGCGAGCCTGTTCACGGGGCTCTATCCGGGCGAGCACGGGGTCCGCTTCAACGGCGACGTGCTGGACGACGACGTGACGACGCTGGCCGAGCTGCTCCGCGACGCCGGCTACCGGACCGCGGCGTTCGTCGCGAAGAAGAACATGATCGTGCGCGGGGGCCTGCAGCAGGGCTTCGACGTGCGCAGCGACGACGCGCCGGACGGCGGTCCGAGGATCCGGCCGGGCGACGCGGTCAACGAGCTGGCGCTCGACTGGCTCGACGCCGCCGGCGACGGGCCGTTCTTCCTGTGGGTGCATTACTTCGAGACGCACACGCCGCTGCGGAACACGACGTACGCGCGCGAGCGGCTCGGCCGCTACGACGGTCCGCTCAAGAACGGCGCCCCGACCGAGCTCGTCTACGACCTCGGCACCGACCGGCTCCCTGACACGCCCGCGAACCGTCGCGCGCTCGCGATGCTCTACGACGGCGAGGTCCTCGAGGCGGATCGCCTCGTCGGCGACGTCTACGCGAAGCTCCGCGCGCTCGGCCGGCTCGACGACACGATCGTCGTCGTCGCGGCCGACCACGGTGAACTCCTCGGCGAGCACGGCGAGGTCGGACACGGCTTCCACGTGCTCGAGCCGGTGCTGCGGGTGCCGCTGATGATCCGCGAACCGAAGCAGACGGAACCGCGCGACGTCGAACGCCGGGTGTCCCTCGTCGACGTCCTCCCCACCCTCGCCGAGCTGCTCGGGCTTCCGCCCCCGGAGACATCGGGTCGCTCGCTCGTCCGGCTGCTCCGCGGTCACGTCGGGCCCCCCGTCCCCTACTTCGCGAGCGTGCGCGCTCCGAACGTGAAGCGCGGCGGCGCCGCTCGTGGTCAGGACGTCCAGACGGTCGCCGTCTACCGCGATCGCTTCAAGCTCGTCCTCACGAGCGAGCGCGCCGACCTCTTCGACCTCTCCGACGATCCCGGCGAGTTCACGCCATTGACCGGAGAAGCGGCGGCGGCGGTCCGCGAGAAGCTCCTCCCGCTCGCCCTGGAGCACCGCCGGCGCGAGCGACCGGACGCCTCGCCGATCGCCCTGCCGGCCGACGTCCTCGAGGAGCTGCGCGAGCAGGGGTACATTCGCTGACGCCTGTGGCGACCCATCTTACGACTCCTCCCGCCTGACCCGTTGTCGTGGGTCAGAATCTGGAATAGACTCGCACTGCCGTTCCAAGCCTTCTCCTCTCTCCCAGGTGGAGCTCCCTATGCAGCGTTCTCTCCCGATCGCCGGGCTGGCGATCCTCTGTTTTTCGACGACGCCGGCCACGGCCCAGCAGTTCACGGTCGACGGGACGGCGCTTCCCGCGCAGAACATCTGGACCGACGGCGTCGCCTTCTCCGACGTCGACATGGACGGCTTCGTCGACATCCTGTTTGCCAATGGACAGGGTTACGGCTCGGGCGGCGCCCTCCAGCAGCACCTCTTCATGAACCACTCGGGAGGAGTTCCCGGGAAGTTCTCCGCCGCGCACGGCAACCTGAACGTCGCCAACTTCAACGCGAAGATGGTGATCGCCGAGGACTTCGACAACGACGGCGACCCCGACCTGATGTACGCGCCCGAGGGCCAGTTCCCGAGCCCCAACCAGACCCCGCGCATGCTGATCAACGACGGCACGGGGATGTTCGCCGATCAATCGGCGGCGCGGCTGCCGGCGGCCGGAATGGCCTCGTTCTGCGTCTGCGCCGGTGACACGGACGACGACGGCGACCTCGACGTGGTCTTCACCGACGGAGCGACGTTCGGCGGCGTCGCGACGCAGGCGCGCCTGTACCAGAACAACGGCTCCGGCGTGTTCAGCAACGTGACCACGACGGCCCTCCCGGCCGACACGTACAACGCGCAGGACGTCACGCTCATCGACTGGGACAAGGACTTCGACCTCGACATCGCCCTGTCGGGCAAGGGCGCCACCAACAAGCGCGCGCGTCTCTATCTGAACAACGGCGCGGGGGTCTTCAGCATCTCGAACGCGCTCAACGCCCTCGGCAGCGGCGGTACGTACGAGATCGACTCCGGCGACCTCGACGGCGACGGCGATCCGGACGCGCTCACGCAGTCGATCTCGGGCTCGAGCGAGGGCTGGGGACGCAACGACGGCCCGACGACGACCGTCCCCGAGTTCACCTTCCCGTCCCCGAACGGCGACGACGACAACGAGATGGCCGGCCTCGACTACGACAACGACGGCGACGTCGACGTCTTCGTCGGCTCGCTCGGGAACCGCGAGAAGGCGTATCGCAACAACGGCGGTGGATCGTTCACGAACGTGAACTCGATCATCCAGGCGCAGGACGACTCGACCCTCGACTTCGGGTTCGCGGACCTCGACAACGACGGCGACTACGACATGGTCACCGGTCAGGGCGAGTCGGGGAACTTCACGAACAAGGTCTACAAGAACGCTGGTCCGCGCGACAGTCAGCCACCGCGGCTCCTGGCGCTGCAGACGGCGCCGCCGCTCGCCGCGCCGCGGACGCCGTTCCACGTCACCCTCCAGGACGCGATCGTCGACGACGGCAAGAGCTACCTGACGGTCGAGTACATCTTCGCGACCGACGATGGCGCAAACAGCACGTCGGGCAGCGGAACCGCGCGCCACTCGGGCGGCGGCACGTTCCGTGCGCAGGTCGACACGCAGCTCAGCGTCAACTCGATCTCGCTGGCGTGGATCGCGCGCGATCCGGGTGGCAACGCGTCGGCGTTCGGGTCGGTCTCGGCCGGCGCGCCGAGCGCGTACACCGACCTCGGCAACGGGCTCGAGGGTCAGCGCGGGGTGCCGGTGCTCCTCGGCGTCGGCGCGCTCAAGCCGAGCACGCCTGGAATCCTGAAGCTCACGAAGGCGCGAGCGAACTCCCCGGCGTTCCTGCTGGTCGGGACGGCGGCGGGCAACGTTCCGTTCATGGGCGGCGTCCTGGTCCCGTTCCCGGTGATCCTGCAGGTCAACCTCGCGACGAACGCAGAGGGCGAGATCACGCTGCCGTTCGTCTGGCCGGCCGCCGTCCCCTCCGGCACGAACGTCTTCCTCCAGACGCTCATCAGCGACGCGGCCGCGGTGCAGGGGTTCGCGTTCTCGAACGGCCTGCAGATGACGTCGCCCTGACCCCTTTTCGGCCTTTCGGCATCACTGTCGAAGTTCCTCGAAGCGGCCGCCACTCCTCGCGGAGGGGCGGCCGTCTTTTTGGGTCGAGCCCCATCCGCCGGTCCGACGGGCCGTAAGGGTTCGCGTAAGAATAACTTCGCATCCACGCGCAGCAATCGCCGCCGAGGGCAAGGCGCGACGACGAAGCGTATTGGTGGATACGCTGAGGAGGAGCAACGCAGCCATCGGCGGCGAGGGCAAGCGAGATGCGAAGTTATTCTTGCGCGGGCCCTAACGTGGTGGAGCTCGGACGGACCAGGAGTCGGGTCATGATCGCGACACGGTGGACGTTTCACGCCCTGGCGGCGCTCTGCGTCGCAGCCCCGCCGGACGACGGACTCGAGCCGAAGCAGGATCCTCTCCCGTGGGAAGTGCGCGCCCATCGCGTCCTGCCGTGGCATCACGCGGCCGAGGTGCCGAACACCGAGACGCTCCTGATGAAGCTCGTCGCAGCGCAGCGGCTCGCCGCGTACTCGGAGGAGTGGACGGCCGAGGCCGTGGCCGCCGCGCCGTCGTTCGACGATTGCCTTGCCGAGGCGCGTCGCACGGGGCGGCTCCTCCTCTGGTACGTGCCGCACGTGCCCGGGCAGCACATGATCCTCCCGCACCTGCTCGACCGCTACGCGACGATCGGGCTCTTCTGCGACCCGGAGCTCGTGACCTTGATCACGCGCCGGTTCGTGGCCGTGAAGCTGCCGGCGGCGGGCGCGTGGGCGAAGCGGAACGGGATCGCCGCGCCCGACTTCCTCGAGCCGGGGCTGCTCGTGCTCGACGGCGAGGGACGGCCGCGGCTGCGCATGGATCGAATCAACACGTTCGACGCCGGCTACTTCCACCACGTGTTGCGCGAGCTGGCCGAGCATCACGGGGCGCGCAGCGACGGCCAGCGACGGGCCGAGACGGCGTGGGCGGAACGAAGCGATCGCGCGAACGGGATGGCGCTCGCGCGCGAATCGCTGAACGACGGCGCGCACGCGGCGGCGCGAGCCGCGCTCGAGGGGCTCGGCGACGCGGCCGGCGCCGAAGGCGAGTACCTCCACGCGATCCTCGCGCGCCGCGAGCACGACGTCGGCCGCGCCCTCGCGCATCTCGACCGCGCGCTGGCCCTCGACCCCGATGCCGGGTTGCGCTTCGACGTCCTCGTCGAGCGCGCGCTCCTCCATCTCCGCACCGGCGGGATCGACCGGGCCGCCAAGACGCTCGACGCGCTGGCGACCCTCGAGCCCGCCGGCGCCCGCGCGGCCGAGGCCGGATTCCTGCGCGCCGCGGCCCGGTACGCGTCGAAGGACGAGGACGCGGCGGTGGCGGCGTGGCGCGCGACGGCGGAGCGGTTCCCCGACGCGGCGTTCGGCGTGACGTCGGCTGCGTACGCGAAGCGCGGCAGCGACGAGGAGCTCGGCGAAGGCCCGCTGACGCGCAGCATGGCCGACGTACGTTGGCTCGCGAAGGACGCGTACGCGCTCGGTCCGGATACGCAGTGGCGGCGGACGCGCGACGACGCCGACGACGTCGTGCGTCGCGGCATGGAGTTCCTGCTGCTCGCGCAGCGCTCGAACGGCTCCTGGCGCGGCCCGCGCTGGGGCGGCGGGCCCGAAGAGGCGGCCGACTCCGCCGCAACGGAGGCGAAAACGCGCAACGAGAACCTGCAGATCGCGATCTCGGCCGTGGCCTGCGCGGCGCTCCACGCGTGGCGCGAGCGGATGCCGGACGCGGTCGACGCGGCGCTCGCGCGCGGCGAGGAGTTCCTGCTGCAGGACGACACGATCGAGCGCGGGGCGGCGGTGGCGTGGGTGTACGCCGACGTGTTCCGCGTGTGGCACTTCGCGCGGCGGCTCGCGACGCTCGGGCCCGAACGCCGCGCCGAGGCGATGGACGCGATCGCGCGGTGGGTCGATCAGCTCGTGGCGCAGCAGGATGAGACCGGCGGCGCGTTCCAGCACTTCGTCTACCGCTCGACCTTCGTCACGGCGGCGGTGACGTGGTGCCTCGCCGACGCGCGCGAGCTCGGCGTCGACGTCCCCGAGCGCGTCTTTCCGCGCGCGGCCGCGCTGCTCGAGTCGTGCCGCGGCGGCGACGCCGGGCTCTACGGCTACCTCACCGATGATCCGGCGGTGACGCGCTCGTTCGTGGGAGCCGCGTCGCGCCAGCCGCTGTGCGAATGGACGCTGTTCCGCTGCGGAGAGCGGACGCCGGCGCACCTCGACGCCGCGGTCGACCTCTACTTGGAGCACTACCACGCGGGGACGGAGACGGCGCGCAAGGCGAACTTCCACGTTCCGTCGCTCGACCACCACGCGGGCTACTACTTCTTCCACAACTTCTATCCGACCTGCCGCGCCGCGAAGGACGGCGCGGACGGCGTCGCCGATCGCGCCGGCGAGCTGCTCGATCGGCTCTGCGAGCTGCCGGAGATCGACGGAACGTTCATCGACTCGGGGTTCAGCTACGGGAAGAGCTACGGCACCGCGATGGCGCTCCTGTCGATGAAGGAGCTGATGACGCCATGAGCGCGCGGCCCGTCGCGGTGATCGACCACCTCGTCTACGGCGTGCCCGACCTCGACGAGGGGATCCGCGTGCTCGCGGACCGGGTCGGCGTCACCGCGATGCGCGGCGGACGGCACGTGGGGTTCGGGACCCACAACGCGCTCATCGACCTGGGCGGGCGACGCTACTTGGAGCTGTTGGCGCTCGACCCGACCCAGACCGAACGCGCCGGGTTCGCGATCCTCCTGGAGACGCTGACGATGCCGGCGATCGTTGGCTGGTGCGCGAGCACCGATGACCTGGACGCGACGAACGGCGTCCTCGAGTCGCTGGGCATCGCGGCGACGACGATGCACGTCGGGCGCACGCGACCCGACGGCGTCGAGTTCCGCGGGCGCATCCTCTTCCCCGACTTGTCCGAGCACGGCGGGCTCGTTCCGTTCTTCATCGAGCGGCGGCGCGGAGATCACCCGAGCGTCAGCGCTCCGACCGGCGCGAGCCTGGTCGCGCTTCGGCTTCGATCCCCCGACGCCGCGCGGCTGTCCGATGCGCTGGGCGCGCTCAACGTCGAAGGCGCCGTGGTCGAGCTCGACTCTGCCCCGGCGATCCGCGCGGAGCTCGGAACGCGCCGCGGCGTCGTCACGCTCTGAGGCGATGCGCGCGGAACGCGTCACCGACCGGACGCGTCGAACCCCTCGATCGTGCCTTCGCCCGACGGAGAGAGACGCACGGTGGCGACGCCGTCCGTGACGCCGTACGGGATCGACTCCACGTCGCAGTCGAGCCAGATCCACTCGTCGTCCAGTGCCATCACGCGACCGGCGACGAACGGGACGTCCGAGCTCGGATGCCGGCGTGACCAGCCCGCCGCCCGATGGATCCCTCCTTCGTCCGCGGCGAGCGTGACGTAGATCCGCGTCCCGGTCGTCGGCAGCGCGCCCGAGGAGTCGATCGCGGCCCCCGTCGCCACCCGCGCGACCTCGAGTCGAGGCATGCCGTACCAGGGGTCCTCCTCGAGCGTCGAGACCACGACGCGGAGCAGGACGCGCGGCGCGGAGCGGAGGCGCGCCTCCTCGCGGGCGATCAAGAACCCGAGCAGCAGCACCTGCGGGAGGAGCGCCAGCCAGAAGGCGACGCGCCGGCTCATCGCACGTCCTCGCGCATCCGGGCCATCAGCGCGCGCCGCCGCCGCTCGAGGAAGAGGCCGACGCCGATCAGCAGCACGCCGGCACCGATGAAGACGAGGAACGCGTCGTCGAGCCGGTCGGCGAGGTACTCGAAGTAGCGCGTCATCACCGCCACGAGGAAGCCGAAGATGCCGTAGTTGACGTAGAGCGGCACGCCCAGCTCGATGCCGCGCCGGATGATCCAGAGCAGCGTCGCGAAAAGGAGAGCGTTCGCGACGAACACGATCGACGCCGGCGCGACCCGCAGAAGCACGGCGAACAGGGCGGCGGCGGCGAGGACCGCGAGGGGATCGAAGACCTCGGCGCGAAGGTCCGGTCGGCGCGCCGATCGAAGGAGCATCAAGAACGCGATGCCCCCGAGGATCGCGGCGGGGACGAACGCGGCGAGCGCGACGAGCGGCCCGTCGCGGTCGTAGGTGAGGCCGCGGAACGAGAGCCCGTAGAGCGCGCCCAGCACCGCCGGTGCCGCGAACTGGCGGAACACCAGCTCGAGCGGCTCGAAGCGCGTGCCGCGAACGACGCCGACCCACGCGCGGAAGAACGCTCCGCCGGTCAGACCCAGCAGGCAGAACGCCGCGGCGATCGTCACGTTGGTGCCGTGCCCGCGCTGATCGAGCCACTGTCCGGCCTGCCAGAGCGACCACGTCGCGAACAGGCCGATCACGATCGCGAGGATCACGCGCGACCGGGACAACAGGACGAACGGCACGTTGAGCGCCCACCAGAAGAGCATCGCGTGCGGTTCGTTGGAACGGATGCCGTACACGTCGGCGATCAGGAAGATCGCGGGTCCGAACGCCAGCACGCCGGCCGTGGTCAACGCGCGTCCCGTGCGCGGATAGCGACCCGGCCCCACCGCGAAGCGTTCGCCGAGGACGTGAAGGAACGGCACCGCGAGGACGACGCCGGCGAGGCGCGCGCCGCGCGGGATCTGGTTCCAGTGCGACGCGACGAAGAACAACAGGCCCACCGCGACGAGGATCCCGCCGAGCATCGAGACGACGCCGATCAGGCTCAGCGAACGCCGCGACTCGGACAGCTCGGCGAGCTTCTCCTCGACTCGCCGGCGCTGCGCGACGTCGAGCGTCCCTTCCTGCTCGAGCTCGAAGAGAGCCCGGGAGAGCACGGATCGTTTCATGGGCCGTGGTTCTACCACAGCCGTTGCCCGGTTGACGATCCGACTCTCTCGGGCACGACGGCGTGCCGACTCGAGCCGCGTCGTCGTTCGGCTGGAGATTCGCCGTCCGGGTTCCAGCTCTCATGGAACCCACGTCGTTCGTGTCGTGGGTCGACGAAGAGGCGTCGAGGAATCGCGGATTTCCGCGACGTCAGTCCTCGTCTTTCTCCCGCTCCCGATCCCGGTCTCGCTCGCCGCCGCGGGCCGTCGCGGCGCGACGGAGGATGAACTCGATCTGCGCGTTCACGCTTCGGAGCTCATCATCCGCCCAGCGCCGGAGCTCGTCGAAGAGCTTCTGGTCGATCCGGAGCAGAAACGACTTCCTCTTCGCCATCAGCCGTCAGGTGTAGAGCGAACCGACGTTCAAGACCGGCGCCGTTCGCTCGCTGCAGAGGACGGTCAGCAGATTCGACACCATTGCGGCGCGCCGTTCGTCGTCGAGCTCGACCATCTGGCGCGACCCCAGTTCCGCGAGCGCCATCTCGACCATTCCGACGGCTCCCTCCACGATCTTCTGTCGCGCCGCCACCACCGCCGACGCCTGCTGGCGTTGGAGCATCGCCTGCGCGATCTCCGGCGCGTACGCCAGGTGGGCGATCCGCGCCTCGAGCACGTGGATGCCGGCGCGGCTGAACCGTTCCTCGAGCTCGGTCCGCAGGTGCTCGTTCACCGCCTCCGTGTCGCCGCGCAGCGTGGTCGCCTCGTCGTCGCCGTCGTAGTGGTACGACGACGTGAGCTTGCGGACCGCGGACTCGCTCTGGGTCGTGACGTATTCGAGGTAGTCGTCCACGTCGAACTTCGCGGCGTAGGTGTCCTTCACCTGCCACACCACGACGGCGGCGATCTCGATCGGGTTTCCCCCGTTGTCGTTCACCTTCAGCTTCTCGCCGTTCAACGTGTGGGCACGCAGCGAGACCGTGTGCTTGATGGTGAACGGGTTGACCCAGAAGAAGCCGTTCGCCTTCACCGTGCCGGTGTAGCGGCCGAACAACACGAGCACGCGCGACGTGTTCGGGTTCACCACGAAGAAGCCGCAGAGCAGGATGATGAAGAGCAAGATCCCGAGCAACCCACCGACGATCATCTGCCAGGTCTGGTTCCTGACTCCGTCCACGAGCGTCCAGATGCTCGCGCCGAGCTCGGCGAAGACCACGAGCAGCATGAAGAACCCTGAGACCCGTCGAACGACGTTTTCCTGTGACATCGCTACTTGTCCTCCTCGATCCGGGGACCCGTGAACTCGGACCCGGGGCTTTCAAAGTGATATCACTCTGATACGTGGCCGGCAAGAGGCCATTCACGCTGGTGTCGAACGTTTTTTGCACGGCTCGGCGCACATCGCGGCTCGAGCATGTCGGCGTGGCGAACGAGGGCTATCCTGTCCGAATCGATCAGAAGGACCGAGGACCGATGAGCCCGAGCCAAACGACGACGATCGACTTCGAGCGGGAGTTCGGCGTGAACGCCGCTTACGTCGAGACGCTCTACGAGCGCTGGCGGCAGGACCCGACGCGGGTCGAGCCCGAATGGCGGTCCTGGTTCGAACGATTGGCGAACGGATCGTCGAACGACGCGGCGGCGGCGGGCGCCACGGTTGCCCCGGTTGCCCCGGCGCAAGCCGCGCCCGACCGGACGGACTCGGCGCCGCCGCCGGCCGCGCCCGCGAAGCCGATCGCGCCCGCGATGGACGCCACGCGCGAGCGGCTGAAGGGGATCGCGAGGAAGATCGCCGAGAACATGATCGACAGCCTGACGGTGCCGACCGCCACTTCGGTGCGGACGGTGCCGGTGAAGGTGCTGACCGAGAACCGGAGCATCCTGAACAACCACATGAAGGTGCGCGCGCTCGGCAAGGCGTCGTTCACCCATCTCATCGCGTTCGCGCTGGTCCGAGCCCTGAAGGCCCAGCCTCAGATGCAGGCGTTCTATGACGATGGGGACGATGGGGACGATGGGGACAAGGGAGCCGAGGGGCCCGAGCGGAAGGACGGCGGCGGACCGTTCAAGGTGACGCCGGCCCACGTGAATCTCGGGCTCGCGATCGACGTCGAGACAAGCTCGGGACGGACGCTCCTCGTGCCGAACGTCAAGCGCGCCGAGACGCTCGGGTTCACGGAGTTCCGCGAGGCATACGAGGATCTCGTGCGCAGAGGCCGGGAGGGCAAGCTCGCGGCCTCGGACTTCGCGGGCACGACCGTCACGCTCACCAACCCCGGCGGGCTCGGCACGCACATGAGCGTGCCGCGGTTGATGCGCGGCCAGGGCCTGATCATCGGCACCGGCTCGATCGGACTGCCGACGCACGCGGCCGCGATGTCGCTGGCCACGCTCGGCGACCTCGCGATCGGGCCGGAGCTGACGATCACGAGCACCTACGATCACCGCGTCATCCAGGGCGCCGAGTCCGGGATCCTGCTGAAGCGCATCGATGACCTGCTCTGCGGCGAAGACGAGTTCTACGACGAGATCTTCCGTGCGATGCGCGTGCCGTGGCAACCGGTCCGCGCGGCCGTCGACACGCGTCCTGCACACGGGCGCGCGAGCGAAGAAGATCACGTCGCGAAGCAGGCGCGCGTCAACAAACTGATCAACGCGTACCGCAGCCGCGGCTGTCGGATCGCCGATCTCGATCCTCTCGAATACACGCCCGACCACCTGCCGTCGCTCGACCCGAGCGACTACGGCTTCACCATCTGGGACCTCGATCGCGAGTTCGTCTGCGACGGGCTCGTCGGCAAGACGTCGATGCCGCTGCGCGACATCCTCTCGGTGCTGGCGAACACGTACTGCCGTCGCTGGACGATCGAGTACATGCACATCACGAACCGCGAACGGAAGCACTGGATCCGCGATCGCGTCGAGCTGAAGCGCGACGACGAGGTGTTCGGCCTCGACGACCGGGAACGCATCCTGAAGCTGCTCTACCGCGCCGAGAACTTCGAGCGCTTCCTCCACACGCGCTACGTCGGCAACAAGCGCTTCTCGCTGGAGGGAGCGGACACGCTGATCCCGGCTCTGGCCGAGCTGATCGATCGCGCCGTTGGCGCGGGCGTCGAGAAGGTCGTGATCGGGATGGCGCATCGCGGTCGGCTGAACGTCCTCGCCAACATCTTGAACAAGTCGTACGACCGCATCTTCCGCGAGTTCGAGGGCGTGCTGCTGCCCATCTCGACGGAGGGTTCCGGGGACGTGAAGTACCACCTCGGTCAGACCGGGGTCTTCACCACGCGCGGGGGCAAGCAGATCGACGTGATCCTCTCGGCGAACCCGAGCCACCTCGAGGCGGTCGATCCCGTCGTTTGCGGCATGACGCGCGGCTACCAGGACGCGCTCGGCGACGCCGACCGCACGCGAGTGCTCTCCGTCCTCATCCATGGCGACGCGGCGTTCGCCGGCCAGGGCGTGGTGGCGGAGACGCTGAACATGTCGAACCTGCCCGCGAACTTCTGCGGCGGCACGATCCACCTCGTCGTCAACAACCAGATCGGCTTCACGGCCGGGCCGCGCGACCTCCGTTCGACCTACTATTGCACCGACCTCGCGAAAGGGATCGAGGCGCCGATTCTTCACGCCAACGGCGACTACCCCGAGGCGGTGCTGAAGTCGGTGCACGTCGCGGTCGACTATCAGCGCGAGTTCCAGCGCGACGTGGTCATCGACATGGTCTGCTATCGGCGTTGGGGTCACAACGAGGGCGATGAGCCCGCGTACACGCAGCCCGTGCTCTACCGCCGCATCCAGAACCACCCGACCGTAACCGAGAACTACGTGCGCCTCCTCATCCGTCGCGGACAGCTCTCGCGCGAGCAGGCCGAGGAGATCGGCCAGCGCTTCAACGACGAGCTGAAGGACGCGCTCGATCGCTCCCGCGAGCCCGAGGAGAAGCAGAAGGAGCTTCCGCTCGAGGAGATCCTCGACGTCACCGACGACGACCCGCGCGATTACGCCGTCGAGCCGTCGCCCGAGACCGGCGTGGACGCTGAGCGGCTCATCGCGATCGTCGACGAGTGCAACACGATGCCCAAGGATCACACGGTGCACCCGAACCTGCTGCGTCAACTCCGCCGCCGCGAGCGGATGGTCCGCGGGGAGCAGGATCTCGATTGGGGCACGGCCGAGGCGATCGCGTTCGGCACGCTGCTGCAGGACGGCGTACCGATCCGCCTCAATGGACAGGACTCGGGCCGCGGCACGTTCAGCCAGCGCCATTCCGTCATCCGCGACCAGGCAAGCGGGGCCGACTACGTCCCGCTCGCCGACTTGAAGGACGCGAAGGCGACCTTCGAGGTGCATGACTCGTTCCTCTCCGAGGAGGCGGCCCTCGCGTTCGAGTTCGGCTACTCGGTCACGCGGCCTCGCGTGCTGACGATCTGGGAGGCGCAGTTCGGCGACTTCGCCAACGGCGCGCAGATCCCGATCGATCAGTTCATCGTCTCGAGCGAGGCGAAGTGGCGGCAGCTCTCGGGCGTCGTGCTGCTCTTGCCGCACGGCTACGATGGTCAGGGGCCCGAGCACTCGAGCGGGCGGATCGAGCGCTTCCTGACCCAGTGCGCCGACGGCAACATGAGCGTCTGCAACTGCTCGACGGCCGCGCAATACTTCCACCTGCTGCGCCGCCAAGGGGTCGCCGATCCGAAGCGGCCCCTCGTCGTCTTCACACCGAAGAGCCTGCTGCGCGACCCGAGGGCCGCAAGCCCGATCCACGAGCTGACCGAGGGTCGCTTCCGGGAGTTGATCGCCGACGCCGCGGCCGATCCAGCGACCACCAAGCGCCTGCTCCTCTGCTCCGGCAAGCTCTACCACGAGCTCGCCCAGCATCGCGAGGAGCACGGCCACGACGACGTGGCGATCGCGCGGCTCGAGCAGCTCTATCCCTTCCCGCGCGATCAAGTCCGAGCGGAGATCGAACGGCTGTCGCCCGACCGAGTCGTCTGGTGCCAGGAGGAGCCGAAGAACATGGGCCCGTTCTCGTTCGTCCTCCAGCGCGGTCTGGACATGGGCGTCGACGTCGCATACGCCGGACGCCCCGTATCGGCGAGCCCCGCGACGGGGTCGTACAAGCGGCACAACGCGGAGCAGGAATACCTCGTGAAGAAAGCGTTCGCGGAGACGTGATCGTTCGCGCGGCGAGCGAACGACGACCGAACCGGAAGGTCGGCGCTAGTGGTGTGATTCAGATTGTTGGTGGATGATCCGGAGGTCATCGTCGTCGCTGGCAAGGCGCGACGACGACCGCGTATTCGAGATACGTCGAGGAGGAGCAACGCAGCCAGCGACGACGAGGGCCCCGGAGAAACGTCAACAACTCTGAATCACACCACTACATGCCGAAGCGGATCTCGAGGCCCCGCGACGAGGACACGCCTTGCGCGGCCCCGGGGTCGGACTGCAGACCTTGGATGTACAACCTCGCGCCGCACAGGAGCGGATCGTTCGGAATCGTCGTGGAAATCACGAATCCGGAGCCGGGCAACGGGAGCGCCATCGCGACGATCGGGACGAGAAGGAGGTCCCCGCCCCAGAAGCCGGGAATCGACGCCGGACTCGATCCCATGAGGAGCAGGACCTGAGTGGCCGTGCCCGACGAGTTCCCGACGCCGAGCGTCACGAGCGCATTGATGAGGGGTATGCCGTTCAAGACGAGGGACGGGACACCGGTCGTTCCGGGGACGCCGTCGCCGTAATGTCTCGACGTCGCCACGCACGGGCTCACGAACTCGGCGCCCCGCAGCTCGGAGTACCCCGATCCCCCGATCAACGTCTGCGTGCCGGTCGTCGCGTCGATCGAGAACAACTTGTGACGCCCGCCGATGATCGTGCCGTCCGAGCGCGCGGCGAGGAACTGGACGAGGCCGCCGCCGTCCGCGCCGACCGTGGGGTTGACGTCCGTCGCCGCGCCCGTGAAGAGGTCGATGGTCAAGAGGCCGTCGCCGAATGCACCGAGCCCGATGTCCCACGCGTAGAGCGTTCCGTCCGGCGCAAACGCGAGTCCCTGGATGCCGGGGAAGCCCGTGGCACCGACCTTCAGCAGCGCGTTCGTCGCGACGTCGTACGTCCATAGCTCGTCCGGGTCGCCGTCGACGACGAGATGGAAGAGCCCGTTCACATCGATCGCCATCGCGCGCACGTCCTTGGCGACCGTGACGACGGGAGTGCCGACTCCGGTCGACGGATCGACGGTGATGATCGTGAATCCGGCGCTGGCGTAGATCGTTCCCGTGACGTCGACCGCCATTGCGTTGATCGCGACGAAGCCGGTCGGTCCGATGAGCGCGCCCGCGCCGGTCGTCGAGTCGATCGCGAACGCTTGCCCGTTCCACGTGACGCCCACCATGTCCTGAGCCGACGCACGCGCGGCCACGAGCGCCGACAGCAAGACCAGGAACCGGCGCACCGGTGCTGCCGCCGCCCTCGCCGATCGGCGGGATCGACGACGTCGAGCTCGTTCGATTCTCGAGGCGCCGATGATCGGAGCGGCGTGCGACGAGATCATCTGGTCCCTCCGGGAACGACGGACATGATGAGCGGCCGCGAGGATACCCGACTCCCCCGTGGACCCCGTGGACGAGTCCCGACCCCTCGTGATCTTCGAGGCATGGTCGATCCCGCGGATCGGCCGGGCATTCGCGGTTCGATGGCCAGCGCGGGCCGGGGGGCGCCCGTTCGGAACGCGATCCCGGCCGAAAACAAGGTGACGCCCGCGCGGCGCTCCGGATGAGTCCCTGTGTACCCACTCCTCCATCGACTCCGCGTCAGGACACCTCGCTCATGAAGATCGGCACTCGGGCCACCGCTCCGTTCAGGACCTCGTTCGTCACCGCCGCCGTGCGGACGTGCACCTTCCTTTCGCTCGCCGCCGCGGCCCCTGCGCAGACCGGCCCGTGGACCGATGGCGAGCTGCTCGTCCGCTGCCAGGTCCTGCCCTCAGGGCAGCCGGCCATCTTTCGCGTCGTTCCCGAGACCGGCGAGACGGCGGTGCTGACGACCACGCAAGGCTGGGGCGGCTGGGCCGGATCCCTGGTATTCGACTCCTATCGTGGCGGGGTGCTCTCCAACATGTCGCTGGCCCCGGACAGCGCCTTCCTCTTCCGATTGTGGCTCGTGTCGCACGACGGCACGGCAGCGGCGTTGCCCGGGTTCACGGGCAGCTTGCGCGCGCTGGCCTCCGCCGGCGACGGGCGGGTCTTCTTCGTGCGGCACTCGGGCGCGACCCAGGGCCCCAAGGCCATCGAGTACTTCGACGCCAACGACGTCATTCAGAGCTTGATGCAGAGCGACGGCGTGACCCCGTTCCAGGCCGACGTCGAGCATCTGTTGTACGACGCACCGAGCAACGCGCTCATCGGCAGCAGCTCGGCCCAGTGGGCGGCCACCCATTGCTCGGCCACCGGCTCCAGCTTGTACCGGTTCCCGCTGTCGGCAGACGGACTGCGCGTGACCGGACCAGTGACCTGCACTTCGGTGCCCACGACCCTGCTCTACGGCGACATCATGTCCCTCGATCACCTGCCGGACGGCAACGTGCTCGTGACCACCGCCACCGCCTTTCTCGGCGCCCCTCACTTCATGCTCTCACTGAATCCGGTCACGCTTGCGGTCGCGGCCTTTGCGGATCCCACGCAGGGCGACGTGAACGGTGGCATCTGGTCGGCGCGTCTCGGCAAGGCGATCGTCCACGCCAACAGCGGCTCGGCGTGGTGGGAGCCCAACGGATTGCGGTCGTTCGCTTCCGGTCAGAACGGCTTCGGGACGTTTCTCGCGACGAGCCTGCCGCTGCCCGTCGGAGGCGGCTTCAGCCCCAACGAGATCGTGGCCGAGGTGGACGTCAACGGCCCAGCCTGCGATGGCTTCCAGATCCCGTACGGCACGGGTCTCGCCGGTTCCGGCGCGATCGTGCCGCTGCTCGGCGCGGTCGGCTGCCCGGACATCGGGAATCCGTTCACGCTGTCGATCAACGGCGTGGTCGGTGGCGCCAATGGCGTGCTCTTCGCCGGCATCGCGCCCGGCGCCGTGCCGTTCATGGGCGGCACGTTCCTCCTCGGTGGTCCGATTCTCCTGGTGATCCCGATCGCCGTCGGCGGCCCCCCGGGCGTCGCGAACGCGGGCTCGCTCGCCGTACCCGCAGTGATCGGGGATCCGGTCCTCTCGGGGGTCAGTATCTATCTGCAGGGCGGCTTCTTCGACGCGGCCGCCGTTCAGGGCGTATCGCTCAGCAACGGCATGCGCCTGCAAGCGAACTGAGCGGCGGCCGGAACCGGGCGCGCGGTGGGGTACGACGAGAGTTCAGGTCATTGCCGAACGCCCCTGCCGATGTCGACTCCATGAAGCGCGTGCCCGAATGCCCGCCGACCTTGGCGCGCGGAGACGATCTCCGGCCGAGTCCTGCGGACGGCCTGGAATGAGTTCGGATGGGTATTGCATTGGATTCGCACTGGGCTGACCACTACCCTCGCTCCTATCCTCAAGACCCGTCCGACGAAACACTCGATAGCGAGACCACGATGCCGACCTCCAAGAGGAAGACCTCGAAGGCTGCCGCCGACAAGGCACCAAACCCGGCGTTCGCGTTCCTGATGAAGTTCATGAAGTCCAAGCCGAAGGCTGCGTATGCGGACGCCGCCGCCGCGGCCAAGAGAGCCGGGCACACCATTTACCCAATCATGTGGGGTCGGGCGCAGATGCTGCTCGGACGCGTCAAGGCGAAGCCTCGCGGCGACGGCAAGGTCGCCGGTGCCGCCAAGGTCGCGGCGGCTCCGAAAGTGCGCGCGCCGCGTGAGCGCGTTGCCGGTGTTCCCGGCAATGGGGCGTCGATCACCATCGACGGCGCAGACGTCGAACGCTGGAGTCGGATCGTCGAGAAGCTGAACGGAGGCGGTACCGCGGCGCTCGTGTTTGATGGATCGGAGTGGGCGGTGACCGTTCGGTAGAGTTCGGCGGGAAGCGAGCCGTCGTCGACTTCGTGCATCCGTGGATCGCCTACAAACGGACGTCACGGGCATCGTTCCACCCGCACCCGGCCGTTCCTGTCGACGCCGACGTGCCCCATGATCCCGGTGTCGCGAGCCTCGGTGGATCCCTCAGCCCGGACTGGCGACGGCGCACGACCGCGTCCGCCCCGAGGCTCGGGGAACGGCTTGGACGGCGCGGGCGACGGCTGAATCCGCCCGAATCGACTATGATCGGTCCACCCGTGCATCGGAGGTGACAGGATGCTTCATTGGGCTCTTATCCCCATGTTCGTCGGCGCGAGCACTTGGACGGTCGATGACGACGCGCCGGCGCACTTCTCATCGATCCAGGCCGCGGTGAGCAGCGCCAGCGTCGTCGCGGGCGACATCTTGCTCGTGGAGCCGGGTGTCTACGGCGCCGTGAACGTGACCAAGCCGCTCACCGTCCTCGGACGCGCGGGATCCGGTGAAGTCCATGTGAACGTGCTCCTCCAGGCGACCGGAATCTCCACCTTGACCGTGTCCGGCCTCACGCTGGACGAGGTCGATTTCGCGGGCGTCACGGCTCGGGTGTTCCTCGACGACTGCGTCATCGGAGGGCCGTCGATCCATCCACCCGTTGGGCCGGGCACCGTCACGATCTCGCAATGCGCGGACGTCCATCTGTCGCGTTGCGTGATTCGCGCGACGTTCGACGCGAACGCCGTGACGATCTCCAACTCCTACGCGACGCTCGTCGATTGCGACGTCCTCGGTGGTCCGGGGTCCGCAGGGCTGAGCGACGGCTATCCGGGCGGGGATGGAGTAAGGATCGAGAACGCTACGCTCCTGATGACCGGAGGTCGAATCGAGGGAGGCGCGGAGGGAGGCGGGCAAGTCGATGGCCCCGCCGGCCACGGGATCCGCTCGACCGCGAGCACGCTGATCCTGCGGGGCATGTCGACGAGCGAGATCACGGGCGGCTTCGTCGATGGAGCGTTCGGTGACACACCCGGCACGTCCGTGTTCATGCTGAGCGGCGGAATGGTGGTGTGGGGAGGACTATCGCTCCCGGACGGGATCATGAACGCCGGATCGGGAATCGTGAAGCACGCCGCGGTGCCCGAGCCTTTCCTGAGCTTTACCGGAAGCGACACCCCAGGGTCGCTGCGTCAGGTCCGGCTCCACGGCCCGCTTGGCGCCTCGGCGATTGTCGTGGCGTCGTGCGGTCCCGCGCATCTGGTGACGCCCGCGTACGACCTGCCGATCCTGCTCGATCCGAACAAGTTCGTCATCACCCTGGGCACGACGTCGCTCGGCAACGACACGCCGGCGACGATCCTCGCGTTCTTCGTGCCGGTCGGCGCTCCGTTCGCCGGGCTGGAGCTGCATCTCCAGGCGTACTTCCCGACGCTGACGAGCGTCACCCAGCCGGGGGCCGGTGTACTGACCAACTCGGTCGTCGCCGTCGGTAAGTTCTGAATCGCTTCACGCGCCGTTCGGTCGGCGGACCCGACCGCGATTCCGACGTGGAATGCTCCAAGGTGCGAGAGACCTGCCCGCGCTCTTCCACGAGCCCCGAGGCATAAGGCGCATCCACGGGAAAGTGCATTCGCGGCTCTCGCCGGAGAAGAGGCAGAATCAGGAGGGGCCTTCAGGTTCTGGCGGGCAGAACGGTCTGCCGCACAGACGGCACGCCCTCAGCTCGCGCCCTTGCGCACGATGGCGGAGATCTTGGCCTCGGTCGCGTCGTCCAGCGCAGCCCTCCTCGCGGGTGAAGTTCGCCTTTTCCGGTGAGGCCGGCCCGCCTGGATCGGGGCTCGCGACGCGAGGCGTGATTCTCGTCGATGTCGCTACGATCTTCGCCCGTGCTACCGCGTCACAGGACCGAACGACTGGAGAGATCGATGCACGACATGAAATACATGAAGCGGCTGTCGAAGCTGGGCGAGCTCGCGCCGGACGCCTGGAAGAAGTTCGTGGAGTTCGACCAGGCGGCGTTCGCGGACGGGGCGCTCCCGGTGAAGACGAAGGAGCTGCTCGCGATCGCCGTCGCGCTGACGACGCAGTGCTCGTACTGCATCGAGATCCACGCGCGCAAGGCGCGCAAGGCGGGAGCGACCGACGCCGAAATCGCGGAGACCGCCCTGGTCGCCGCGGCGATCCGAGCCGGCGGGGCGGTCACGCACGCCACCCACGTGCTGCCCGATCCGTAGCCGCACGGAGGTCCGACATCCGGGTCACGCGTGCGCCCCGCGGCTGAGCCCGAGCGCGAGGATCTTCCCGATCAGCTCCGGATACGACAACCCGAACGCCTCGGCCGAAGCCGCAAGCTCCTCGTCCTTGCCGATGTCGGGGTTCGGGTTCGCCTCGAGGAAGTAGAGCTGTCCATCGGGGGTCAACCGGTAGTCGATGCGCGCGTAGCCGTCGAGCTCGAGCACCTTGTAGATGCGCTTCGTCGTCCGGACGATCTTCTCCTGCATCCCGTCGGGCAGCTCGCCGGCCGGTCCCTGCATGATCCCGACGCGCTGCTGATACTCCGGATCGTGCTTCACCTTCGCGGTGGCGATCGCCTCATGGCGCGCCGGGAGATTCTCGAAGAAGAGCTCCCACACCGGGAACACGGTCAGACGCTCGTTGCCGAGCACGCCGCAGTAGAGCTCGCGCCCCTCTATGTACTGCTCCACGATCGCGTCCGTGCCGATGCTCTCATGGACGAAACGCACGCGCTCCGCGAGCGCCGCGTCGCCCTCGACCACCGACGCTTGCGAGATGCCCTCGGACGAATCCGCGGTCAGGCTCTTCACGATGACCGGATAGGTCAGTCCCTTCGTTCGCCTCGGCTTATGGCGACGCGGCACCGTCATGAACGAGGGATACTGGATCCGGTGGTATCCGACCAGCTTCTTGCTCAGTCCCTTCCCTCGTGAGATCACCAGCCCCCGCGGGTTGCATCCGGTGTAGGGCACGCGCAGGAGCTCGAGGTAGCTGACCACGTGCTGGTCCATCTCGACCTGTCCGAAGAACTCCTCGAGCAGATTGAAGACGATGTGGGGCTTGAAGCCTCTGACCTCGTCGTGGATCGGGCGGAGCTCGTGCTGCACCCCGACGACCTTCACCACGTGGTGGAGCTCGCGCAGCGTCTGGATCACGTCGTACAGCGAAATCCACGTTTGCCGCTCCTTCGGCGTCGTCCCCTCGAGCGACTCCGGCGGCATGAGGTCCGGATGGAGCAGAACGACGACGCGGAGCCTCTTCCTCACAGCGCGATCCAACTTCGCCGGCTGTAGTGGAAGTGCATCGTCTGAACCGTGAGCAGCACGGCAAAGTCCATGCAGAGCTTCCGTTCGGAACCGACCGCGCGCAGCTTGAGGTCTCGGCAGCGCTCGATCATGTCCTTCAGGACCTGGTCGAGAGTGTACTGATACTCCCCGGTCCAGCGAGCGACGAGCTTCCGAATCTCGGTTCGGTTGCGGCGCAGGAACGCGGACGCACGCTCACGGTTCGCGTGGCGCGGATCGTCGCTGAAGAGCTTGACGAGATGACGGTCGTAGACGTCGGGATAACCGACGGAGTACTGCTCGACCTTCTGCTCGTAGTACTCGCGCAGCGTCATCGTGAGCTGATCGACGTGATCGTCGCAGCGCCGCGTCCGCACGAGTGGAGCGCGACGCTTCACCTCCTCCATCAACTCGTCGACGTACTCGAGCTTCTGCAGCGCGGGCCAGCCCTCGTAGCGCTTGCGCCAGTGCGTCTTGGACTGCAGCCAGACCGCGAACGTCTCGGCGAAGTCCTCGTCGGGGTGGCTCTGCGCGTAGAACAGCCGCAAGTGCTGGACGTGGTTACGGCTGGTCGGGTTCGGCCGGTACGCGTCGGGATAACGTTGCGACGATCGACCGAAGAGCTGCTGCCAACGGCGCCGCCGGTGGAGGCGATACGCGTGCTGAAGCGCGTGCCCGCATTCGTGGCGCAGGATGCGCAGGCACTCCTTGCGATCCGCTCCCTCGCACTCGAGCATCTTGGAGCGCTCGAGGTTCATGAGTCGCCGGTGGCAGAGGTAGAAGGGGAGCGCGATCCCTGGCACGTCCTTGGGGGAGAACCAGTCGGACGAGATCCAGACGTGCGGCCGGAACCGGATGCCGCGGCGCTTCATGTCCTCGAAGAGCTCCTCGACGCGGTCCTCGAGCGGACTGGCCGCAAGCTCGAGACCGAGGTCGCAGAGCCGCATGTCGAGCAGCCGTTCGTTCGAGAAGCGAATCCACGGATGCGCCGTCGTGCGACGCCGCGACGGGCGGTCGCCCATCACGGCCGCGCCTCATTGGAACTCGTGCCAAACATGGCGGCCGAACCTAGATGACAGATCACGATTCGGCAATGGTCCGAAGCCCGAGCCGAATCCGCTCCGGTCCCCGTACCCGTTCCGTCGGCGCGTGCCCGTGCCCGCGACCGCGCTATGATCTCCGCCGGTTTCGGTTGCGCGGCCGCAACTCCCCACCTGATCCACCTCGGCCGCAGCGGGAGGCACCATCCCATGGCCGACGTTCACGCGCTGTCGTCCGACGAGATCGAGCGGCGCCTCTCCGAGCATCCGGAATGGAAGCTCGGCCAGGGCTGCATCGAGCGAAGCCTCCTGTTCGGCGACTTCGTCGAGGCGTTCGGCTTCATGACGAGCGTCGCGCTGGTCGCGGAGCAGGCGAACCACCACCCGGACTGGACGAACGTCTACAACCGGGTCGCGATCCGGCTCTCCACGCACGACGTCGGCGGGATCTCCGATCGGGACTTCGAGCTCGCGTCCCGGATCGACGTGATCGCCGCGCGTTGCGGCTGACCGGGCGTCAGGGTCCGGTCTCCAGCCGGCCGCGGCACGCGGCGATCGCGGCGCCGAGGAAGTCGCGCGCCGCGCCGTCCACGTCGCGGCCCACGAGGAGCTCCGACGCGGGCAGAACGGCGGCGACGAAGTCCTCGACGTGCCACCGGCCGAGGCCCGGCAACGGGGGGAGCGTCGAAGGATCGGGGTAGGGCCAGGGCGTGACGTAGAGGTACGGCTCGTCGTAGCTGTCGTCCCCGGGCGACAGGCCGACGCCGATCGTGCTCGTCTCGGTCCGGTCGGAACGCAGCGTGATCAGCGTGGCCACGTCGAAGTGATGCGGCCAGACGAGCACGTCCGACGCCGACGGTTCGCGCCGTCGAACCTCCTCGAGCCAGCGGTCGGCCGCGACGAACCATCGAGTCAGCTCGACGCGGGCCGCCTTCCGCTCCGTGTCTCCCTCGCCAGAGAACGCCGCACCCGTTGCAACTGGATGGTCCGGCATGTCGTAGTCCCGCAGGCGGAGCTCCGTGCCGAACGACTTGGCCATCCAGGCCAGACCGTCGGAGAGCCGCCGCCCGGACAACGCGAACGCATCGATCGTTTCGGCGGACGGGCCGACGACCACGAGCGAGAGGTCCTCGAACCGCAGCCCGGCCGCGCGACCGTCGACCGAACGCGCCACCAGCCCTCCGAGGCTCGCGTCGACGTGGAAGCTCGACTGGCGGTCATCGTCCTCGTGCGGCAGCCGCGCGTCTGCGACGGACATCGCGATCTGCGCGGCGTGGTGGAGTTCCACGCGGGCGTTCGCCAGGTCACGGGGGGCCGGGCGGCCCGTCGGAGTCAGCGAGGTTCTCATCTGCGTCTCCCGAGTTCGGTGAGTGGGACGACCGGGGCCCACCGCGGTTCGATGCGCGACGCCCCGGCCCCGTTTCGACCGCGGCTCCGGCCACGACCCATTCCATCGAGTCCGGCCGCGGGCCGCACGCGTTCACCTCCCGGACCGAGCGGACGAGCTGCACCCCGACGGAGACGCAAGCGACGATCGCGATGGCGCCGAGAAAGACGGCGAGAGCGCGCTCCGCCTCGACGCCGAACGGCTCGAACGTCGTCCACGCCGAGCCACCGATCCCGGCGAGCACGAGCAACGCCTTGAACTCGGTGGGACCGACGCTCGAGAGACGGAACTCCCCGACGATCTTCGCCCGGATGTTGGTCAGGAGGGCGGTCGCGTAGATCGCGATCACCCCAACGAGCGCGAGGTCGACCCGCCCGCACGCGTAGCCGATTCCTGCGATCCAGTACGAGAACGAGAGCGGATCGGTGAAATGATCGAGCAGCTCTCCACCGTTGCGGCATTGGCCGGTCCGGCGCGCGTGGGTCCCGTCGACCACGTCGGCGAGGTGGTTGCCGGCCACGCACGCCGCAGCGAGCCACCCCCCGAACGGGTGGCTCGCCGACGCCGCGAAGCCGACGGCGCCGGCGAGCGCGATCACGTGACCGGTGGCCACCACCGCCTCCGGCGGCACGCGGCGCGGGATGCGCAGCCAACCGTAGAGGCGCGGAACCGCCGGGGCGATGAGAGGATCGAGGAACGAGCGGGTGACGCGTCGAGCGGGAGTCCTGGTGGTGTTCATGACCCGGGGGAAAAGCAAGCCGCGTGCCGCAACGCGGGGCGGGCTCGGCGCCCCGCTGCCGGTCTTTTCGAGCGGGGCGCGATCGATCACGGAACGGGCGTAGGTCTTGCCGGGAAGTACGTCCAAGGGCACTACTCGGCATCGGCGGCCGCACGAAACGCACCGCGCCAGACATGGACCGCGCCCGGGTGCGGCGAACCCAGATCGACCCCCACGTCGTTGGCCGTGGGCAGACCGTCGCCGAACCCGGCTCCACACACTTCGCCTCGACGACAGCGAGGGTATACCTGGACGGCCCCCGTGGTACGCGGGAGCGGGGACGAAGAGTTCTCCAGAGCGATACGCGTGGAAGGGGGACGAACGGCCGCGGGAGCGCGAGCCGCGCGGCTCGAGGACAAGAAAGTCGAGGTTGTTCCACGCGGTGACCCCGGCCCGACCACCCCACCCGAAGGCTTCCCCCCCTGACCCCTCCCCCCGTCCCCGTTCCACGCGGTATCACTCTGGAGAGCTCTCCGTCCCCCCTCCCGCGTACCACGTCGTTCCTCCTGTCCGCGTCGTCAGGAATCGACGCCCAGACTCGTGGCCGTCCCACGCGGCACCGGCTCGACCCACCACCACCGTCGAATTCGCGCATCAAGTTCCTCCCCCTTCCCAAGAGCAAGTCCCGTCACCCCCATCACCCATCCTCGCCCGAACACGGCGACCGTCCGTCCCCGTTCCACTCGGTATCGTCCTCGCTCCCGCGGACGACGACGTTCCGCCTGTCCGCGTCGTCAGGAAGGGCCTGCGTCCGCTGTGGCCACTGGACCACCCGACGTGCTCCTCTTCATCGAGGGCATCCGCCACGTGGTACTGCCGATCCGACCCACTCCGCCGTTGATGCGCCTCCACCCGGAGAACCCAAGCGGGGGCCACCGACGTCGAGTTCGCGGAGGCCGCGCTCGATCAGCGCCCGAGTCGGGCCAGGCCGCTCCGCGCGGCCGCGTAGTCGGGGTCGGCCTGCAGCGTGGTCTCGTACCAGCGCCTCGCCGCGGCCCTTCTTCCCTGACGTTCGGCGGACAGCCCCATGCTGAACGACGCCTCGACGTGGTCGGGCAGCCGGCGGAGGATGCGCGTCCAGTACGACTCCGCCTCGGCGTACCGCCCGAGCCGCGCGTGGGCGGCGCCCGCGTCCTGCAGGTACTTCACGTTGTTCGGGTCGAGCTCCACGGCACGCTCGAACGATCCGATCGACTCATCGACCCGGCCTGCCTCGAGGAGCGCCCGCGCGAGGTTGTAGCGCGCGATCCCGGAGTCGGGCTGGACGCGGGCGCCGTGGGTCCACAGCGTGAGGTCGTTTCGCCAGACCCGGCACTGGCGCTCGGTCAGGAACGCCAGACCGGACACGACGATCACCGCCGCGACGACGGTCGCGCGCGCGTGAGTCCGCCGCCCGCGGCGCACCGCTGCGGCGACGAGCATGGCGAACGGGATCGTCGCTACGTACGTGTAGCGGTCCGCGGCGATCTGCGGCCCGGCCTGGGTGAACCCGAGCACCGGCGCGACGACGACGACGAACGCAGCCGCCGCGACGGCGGGAACGGTCACGCCGCGCCGCGCGAGCCGCAGCAGCAAGGCGACGCCGACGAGGCAAACCGCAATGCTCGCGAGGTAGCGAAGGCGCGTCGGATCGAGCCGCGCTTCGAGCGGGTACAGCGGCGCGAGGTCGAACGGCCACAGCGTCCTTCCGACGTAGGAGCAGAGACCGTACGCCGCCTGGAAGCAACGGGCCCACGCCGGGTGAACGTCGAGCGACACGGTCGCGCCCGCCGCCCGTTGCGCCGCCGCGGCGGTGACGACGAACGGCGCCGCGAACAGGAAGAACGGCAGCTTCTCGCGCACGAGGACGAGCGACCGTCGCGTGCCGCGCTCCAGCCGTCGAAGCGGCTCCACGTCGAGCAAGAGCAGCACGAACGGCAACGTGATCCCCCACGCCTTCGCGAGCAGCGACGCGACGAACGCAATGAGCGTGACGATGAGGAGTCGGCGGCGGGCGCGACCGGCCGGGAGGTCGACGACGCGCAGCCAGAGGATCACGGTGATCAGCAGAAAGAACGTCGCCAGCCCGTCGCGACGCTCGGTGATCCACGCGACCGACTCGACCCGCAGCGGATGGACCGAGAAGAAGAGCGCCGCCGCCGCGGCCGCGATCGCGTCGTCACGTCGATGGCCGGCGCCCGGCGCCGCGCGGCGCCGCAGGAGGTCCCGCGCGAGCGCGAGGACGAGCAGGGCGTTCGCCACGTGCAAGAGCAGGTTCGTCCGATGGAACTGGCGCGGGTCGTCGCCGGCGATCGCGTGATCGACCGCGAAAGAGAGCCACGTCAACGGCTGGTAGTGGCCCATGTGGAAGGTCGTGAACATCCACTCGAGCTCGGCCCCGCCGAAGCCTCGCCAGCGCGACTCGGACGAGCGGAGCGTGGCGTCGTCGTCGAACGAGAGGATCGCTCCGTCCAACGCGGGGCGGAACGCGAGCCAGGTGACCAGACCGACGACGATCACCGACGCCCACGGTACGTCTCGCCAGCCGCGTGTCGCCTTCGGATCTGTCTCCCGCATGCGCCAAGAATAGCCCGCCGCGCCAACGGTGTGCGTCAGCCCGCGCGCAACCCGTCCTCGCGGAACGAACCACGTCGAGCCGGCTCGAACGACGCGGAGAAAAGTCGTTTTCGTGACAGATCGGCGCCGGTCACGGCCAACCGATGAGGACGCGTCCCATCTCCCCGGAGAACATCCCATGAAGCCGTGGCTCATCGCCGTCCTTTCCGTCACGTCGACGTTCGCCGCTCCCCCCACTACCGCCAACACGACGTCGGACGCGACGGCGATGCGTCTGCCGATCCTGTTCGAGGCGAACGTCGGCCAGTTCGGCGCGGAGGTCGACTTCCTCGCCCGCGGCCGGGAGTACAACCTCTTCCTCTGCGGAACGGAGGCCGTGTACACGTTTCGCGGCGCGCCGCCGCTGCGCATGCGGCTCGCGGGGGCGTCGGCGAGCGCGCGGGTGACGGGCGGCGACGCCAGCGAGGCACGCGTTCATTCGTTCCACGGCGACGACCCGAACCGCTGGCGCGCCGACGTCCCGACGTTCGGCCGCGTGGAGTGCCGCGACGCGTACGTCGGGATCGACGTCGTCCATCACGCCCGCGGCGGCGCGGTCGCGTACGACTTCGTGCTCGCGCCGTTCGCGGACCCGCGACAGATCATGATCGAGTTCGACGGCGCGCTGGAAGTGCGAATCGATGAGGAGGGGACGCTCCTCCTCCACACCGAGTCCGGCGTCCTCCGGCACGCGCCGCCCGTCGTCTGCCAGGAGGTGGACGGCGCGCGCCGCCCGGTCGACGGCCAGTTCGTTCTGCTCGACGACGCGCTGATCGGCTTCCGACTCGGAGGGTACGACCCGCGGGCGCCGCTCGTGATCGATCCGTACGTGTCGTACGCCACGTTCGTCGGCGGCGGCGCGGGTGACGTCGTGAGCGACGTCGCCGCGTCGCAGGGCTGCGCGCTCGTGACGGGGCGGACGTTCTCCGCCGACTTTCCGACGCTCGCCGCGATCCAGTCCAACCTGCTCGCGCCCGACGACGCGTTCGTTGCGAAGTTCGACACCAAGGGAAAGCTCGTGTTCGCGACGTTCATCGGCGGCAACGGACACGACAGCGGCAACGGCGTCACCGTCGCTCCCGACGGGACCATCTGGATGGTCGGCGAGACCGACTCGGCCACGTTTCCGACGACGGGCAACGCGGCGCAGCCGGCGCACGCCGGGGCGCTGGACGGGTTCTACGCGCACCTGAGCGCGTCGGGGAGCTCGCTGCTAAGGTCCTCCTACATCGGTGGGAGCGGCAACGACACCGCGACGACGGTGGACGTAAACCAGGGGGGAAACACGTTCACCGCCGGCACGACGGACGACGCGGGGAGCTTCCCCATCACCTATTCGCACGCCCTGACGACGACGGATACACTGGACACCTGGGCCGCCGAGATCGACCCGACGAAGGACGGATCGATCTCGATCGGCTACTCGGTCACCTACGGCGGCAGCGGCGACGACTTCGTGATCGACGGCGCGTGCGGAACGGAGCCATCGAGCGGCCAGCACGTTCAGGGGATCCTGATCGGCACGAACTCCACCGACTTGCCGGTGACCGCCAACGCACTGAACGCGAGTGCGCTCGGAGGTCGCGACGCCGCGGTCGCCGTCTTCGACCACACGGGGACACAACTCCGGTACGGCAGCTACCTCGGTGGGAGCGGCGACGAGGCGGCGAGTCCCGAGGGCGGACTCACGTTCGACGAGAACGGGAACCTCGTCGGCGCGGTCACGACGTCATCGACGGACGCCGCCACCACCGCGTCCGCGGCACAGCCGAGCTACGGCGGCGGCTTCTCGGACGCGTACTTCTTCGAGCTCGTCCGCGAGGCTTCGTCGAGCCACCTCGCCTACGCGACCTACGTCGGCGGAGACAATGCCGAGCTGGCCGGCGCCGTGCTCGCGTCGGGCGATCGCCGGGTCGTCGCCGGAGGGACGCGATCGGCGAACTTCCCGGTGGTCGATCCGGTCCAGGCACAGCACAGCGGCAACGGCCAGCACGACGTGTTCCTCACGGTCTACGACCTCGGGCTCATCACGTTCTCGACGGTCTGGGGCGGCAACTTCGGACACGACTACGCGAACGGGATCGCGATGACCGACGACGGCACGATCCTCGCCGGCGGGGTCGCGGAGTCGTCCCAGTTCCCGACGACGCCCGGCGCGTTCGACACGAACGCGGACGGGTTCGTGGACGGCTTCCTCTTCGCGGTCGACCCGGACGCGACGCTGCCGAGCATCTACGGCGTCGGCCTGGCGGGCACGGGCGGCGCGACACCGAAGTGGATCGACCCGATGCTCGCGAAGCCAGTCTACAGCGGCGAGAGCGCCGCGTTCGGCCTGGAGAATCTGGCGCCGGGTTCGACCGGATTCTTGATCGCCGGCGTCGACGACGCGTCGCAGCCGATCGCCGGCGACGCGACGCTCCTCGTTGACGTCACCCAGCTCCACGTCATCGTGACGTTCCCGGTCCTGGTGCCGCAGTTCGCGCTGACCATCCCGGTGCCGAACCTCTCCGCCGAGGCCGAGGTGTTCGCGCAGGCGCTTTTCGCCGATCCCGGCGCCCCGAAGGGCGTGTCCGCGACGGCCGGGTTCTATATGCCGATCCTGTTCAAGTAGGAGGCCGTCATGACCACGTCCGGCTCCCGTCTCCGGGCGAAGGCGTCGCTCGCCGCCGCCGCCGCGATCGTGGCCCTCATGGCGGGCGGCGCGGCATGGGAGATCGCGCTGCGCGTTCGACACGAAGGCCGAGTCGAGCGCATCACCGGCGTCGTTCCGTGGCGGGTCGCGACGTGGGGTGGCCTGACGTACCACTGGGACGCGTATCACCCCACGCTCGGCTGGACGAACCAACCCGGGTACCGAAGCGACGCCGAGGTCCCGTTCCACGTCTCGATCAACGCGCAAGGGCTCCGCGCGACGCGGGAGTACGCACCGCGTCCCCCGGCGGGCACGCGGCGCGTCGCGGTCTTTGGCGATTCGTTCGTCTTCGGCGAGGAGGTCGACGACGACGAGACGTTGCCGGCCTGGCTGGAGCGATCTCTCGGAGGCTCGGAGGTGCTGAACTTCGGCGTCCACGGCTACGGACTCGGACAGACCGCGTTGCGGCTGATCGAGGACGTCCTGACGTTCCGTCCGGACCACGTCGTGCTGGTCGTGCTGCTCCCGCAGGACGTCGCCCGCCTCGCGATCGACCGATTCGTCCACGCCAAACCGGCGTTCGCCGTGCGCGAAGGACGGCTCGTGATCGAGAACTCACCGGTTCCGACGCAGGACGCGCAGCCGTGGATCCTCCGGCGCTGCTTCGTCGCCGCGCACCTCTTCGGCCGGCCCGTCGCCTCCGTCCGTCCGACGGACGTCCGCAGCCACGTCGAGGTCGTGCGAGCCGTGCTCGCGCTCGTCGCGCGACGTTGCGAAGCAGCGGTCTCGACGCTGACCGTCGTACCGTTCGCCGGGCCGGCAGACATCGTCCGGATGGAGTCCGACCCCTCGCTCCGCGCGACGGTCGACGCGATGCGCCGCGGCTTCGCCGGCGTCGGTGTCGACGTCCTCGACCTGTCCGACGACCTCGCCGCCGTACTGCAGCGTCACCGCGCAACGTTCGTGGCACCTCGCGGCCACTGGTCGGGCAACGCGAACCGGTGGCTCGCCGCTCGGATCGCCGCCCACCTCGAACACGTTCCGCCGCCCCCCCAGGAGCGCCCCGGCTGAGCCTCCCGCGCGATCTTCTTGCTGGGCGAAACCATCCCGAACGCCTCCACCGACGCGCTCCTCGTTCCTCCCGGTGTGGTGTCGGGATTCGAGCCTCGAGGACTTGGAGCTGACCGCCGGGGGCCAGTCGGAAGTCGATGCGCACGTCACCGCTTGAGCTCGAGCACCTTGCAGATCTCGTCCTGCCCGCCGCGGAACCAGGAGAAGCCAAAGCGTCGCCGCAAAATCTCCCCGGCCGAGACTTCCATGGTCGCGTCCGCGGACCGCGTTCTCCCGTCTCGGTCCGGAGGCCGCCCCGACGCGGCGCATCCCGTCGTTGCCCCGCGAGGAATGCCGGAAGTCCGCCGCGGCCCGCCCGCGCCTTGTTGTCGGCCAGCGCGGACGTGACCGTAGGGGACAAACAAGCCCCGCGAATCGACCCTCACAAGGGCACGAGACCCACGACTCCTCCTTCTATCCGGCGCCGCCCGCCGAACTTCATCGAGTCACGTCGAGCGTGTCGATCGTCCTCCACCGAGCGCATCCAAACCAACAGACAACCGCCCCCACCCCTCGATCCCACGCACCCAACCATCCATCAGAGCGCGAAGCGCCACATCTTCCACCTCCCCCCGAACGCAGCCCCGCCGCAACCCCCCCGGCAGGGCGGAGCGTGTCGATCGTTCTCCGCCGAGCGAGTTGCGCGCCCGCGAGCGCAGCGAGCGAGCGTGCGTGTCTGAGCGAACGGAGAACGATCGACACGCTCCGCCCTCCCGTTACCAGCACCCCGGCCCCTCGAGCGCTCAAGCCCCGCGCAGCGGCAGCGAAGCGCCCCGCCGCGTAGCGGCAGCGAAGCGCCCCGCCGCGTAGCGGCAGCGAAGCGCCCCGCCGCGCAGCGGCGCCCCCAAGCCCCGCGCAGCGGCGCCCCCAAGCCCCGCGCAGCGGCGCCCCCAAGCCGCGCAGCGGCGCCCCCAAGCCCCGCGCAGCGGCGCCCCCAAGCCCCGCGCAGCGCCCCCCGCCATTTCAATTCCCGATCACCTCGTGAAGCCCGTTCGACAACGACACCCCCGCGGGCGCGGCTGCGTCATTCCCTGCCGCCTGGAGATAGACGCTCACCCCGACGAGGGCCGGGTTGTCCTTCACCGTAAACGGGATCCGCAGCTCTCCGGCCCCGGGCCCGGCACCGGGGAGCGGGAAGGAGATGAGGAGAAAGGGGAGCGACGGATCGATGAGGAGGGTGCCGCCCAGGAAGGGAAGCGATGCGTCCTTCAGACCGACCAAGAGCGTGCAGAGCGCGCCGCCGAGGAAATCCTCGAACTCGAGCGCGATGTCGTGGCCGGGGCAGGGCGAGAAGATCGCCCCGAGTCGCGGCACGATGCCGCCGCTGCCGGCCGTGCCCGCGCCGTACTTCGTGAACGAGCCCGAGCAGAGCGTCGCGTCCTCGCGGACGCAGATCCCCACGATCTCGCCGTACGTCGGGTTCTTGTAGATCTCGGTCATCGTTCCGAGCGCGTCGATCCGGACCACGTTCGATGCCTTCGACGTCAGCAGGAGACCGCCGCTGCGAGCGAGCTTCAGGTCGTTCGGCTTCAGGGTCACGAGAGGGTCGCCGGCGAACACCTCCGCCTCGCCCGTGTCGAGCCGGAACCGGACGACGTTGTTCCCGCCGTACTGGCAGACGAACATGTTGCCGGAGTTGTCGATCGCGATCCCGCCGGGCCAAAACAGCAGCGGGTCGTTCGAGAAGAGCGTCGCGTTGTTCTGGGGATCGACCTTGATGATCGTGTTGCCGACGTTGTTCGCGACGTAGAGGTTTCCGTCCGAGTCGAACGCGATCCCGCCGGGATCCGTGATCAGACCGCCCGAGGTCGAGCGGTCATGCACCAGCGTCTGATTCCCGTTCCAGTCGACGAAGACGACCCGGCCCGCGAACAGGTCGGACGCGATCAGACCGGTGCCGTTCGGGTGCGGCGTCGTCGTGAACGGACGCGCCAGGAGCCCGCCCGCGGTCAGGATGGAGACGTTCCCCTGAGCATCGATCTCGAAGATCGCTCCCCACTCCTTGTCGGGCATGAACATCCGGCCATCGGCACGCCAAAAACCGTAGAACGGGACGAGAAGACCCGTCACGAACGGGGTGGCGGCAAGCGTGTCCGCGTCCAGCCGAAGGATCGCGCTCTGGTTCGGGACCGAGAGGTAGTAGTCCCGGTCGCTCGCGCGCGACCCGGCGGGCGCCACCGCGACGATGGATGCAACGGCGATGGAGATCGAAAATCGGATCACGGTCGGCCTCCCGGTCGGGGATTCGTGGCGCTTGCGACGGATACGGTACATCACCCCAAAGGAACGGGCGACGCGCCGATCGGGGGCCACGCATCGGCAAGCGGGACGCCGGACGGTGCCCACCCGGCGATCGCCGAATCCAGACCCGGAGGTGGATCCACCGGCGGTCGGGGTCCGGTTCGTTCATGTGGTTCGTTCACGTGGGCCGCGAAGGTCACGCGCGCGCCACCCGGCCGAAGCGATAGGCGAAGCCGGGCGCCATCGACGCGTCGCCCTCGATTGCTTCGACCGCGACCGCGACGAGGCCGCGCTCGAAGCGGTCGCGACACTGCCGGGCCAGGTCGGCGAGCGCGGCGGCCGCGTTCGCGGCCGTCACCCGGGGCACGACGACGCGATCGACGAGCTCGGCGCGCACGCGCGACGCGGCGGGCCGCCACGTGACGTGCATGCGATCCGACGGCAGGTCGGTGCCGAGGCGTTTCATGGGGTCGAGCGGGCCCGTCATCGGACCGTAGCAGTCGAGCAGGTAGCCGTCCCCCACCGCGCCCAGCCGGTCGAGGTTGAACCGCGCGTTCGCCGCCATCAACGGGTCGAACGTCCACGTGATCCGGTCGATGCCGCGCGCGGTGCAGAATCGCGCCTGGAACCGCTTCAGCGCTTCGCCGACGCCGCTGCCGCGATACGGCCGGCGGACGCCGGTCGTGTGCGAGTGATGAAACGGACCGTTCTCGTCGAAGCCGGCCAGCCCCCACAACGCGCCGGCGATCGTCCCGTCGATCTCCGCGACGGCACAGAGGCCGCCCGCGAGCAGCGACGCGCGGACGTCCACCACGGCCGGAACCGGCGCGCCGAAGACGTCGCGAAAGACGTCGCACACCGGCTCGAGGTCGCGTGCCGACTCCACGGAGCGGATGCGAGGGACGATCAACCTTCGTCGACCTCCACCTGGAGTCGGATGCGACGGAGGATCGCGGCGACCTTCTGGCATTCGACGAGGGCGCCCGTGAACGCGACCGCCTTGCCCCGCGAATGCGCCTCGAGCGTGATCTGATACGCCTGCTCCAGCGCTTTGCCGGTCGCCTTCTGCACCTGCAGCACCACTTCGTCGAAGTCGTGAACGTCATCGTTGTAGAGCACGACGTTCCACGGACGTTGGGTGACCGCCTTCACCTTCTCCTTCGGCTCGACCTTCGTGGCCATCATCCGCTCGTTTGACCATCTTCGAGGTCCGAGTAGAATACTCGCACTCAAGCTACCGGCGCGGGGCCTGGAATGACGGCTCCCGGGCGACTTACGCGATTTGCCGATTCCCCGCTTCAGCGGGAGAGTCGTTCTGTCGGATGTACGAATGTTCGATCGGCCTGCGTCCGTGGCTTGCCACCCGGTAGCTCCCTACCACCGGCCTGTCCCGGGGGGCGCGGCTGATCGACTTTTTCGCTCCCGGTGAACGATAGCATCCCGGTCCCATCTCGCAACTTGCGTTCATCCGAGCCGCCTCGCCCGGCCCGCGGCAATGCTACGATCGAGCCGTGATGACGGGACACAACGAACAGGTCGTGGTCGTGACCGGTGGATCTCGCGGCATCGGGCGCGCAGTGGCGGTGGCGCTCGGCCGCGCCGGGTATCGGATCGCGGTCACGGGTCGCGACGAGAGCTCGTTGGCGGAGACGGTCCGCGAGGTCGAACGGTCCGGCGCGAGAGCGGCCGCGTTTGCCTGCGACGTCACCGAGGGCGCGGCGGTCGACGCGCTCCCGGCGCGCGTCTCCGCGGCGCTCGGCGGGGTCGCGATCCTCGTCAACAACGCCGGCGGCGCGGAGAGCGCTCCGTTCGTCCGAACCGCGCCCGAACTCTGGGATCGAATGATCGCGATCAACCTGACGTCGGTGTACCGCACCACGCGCGCGTTCCTTCCCGCCATGCTCGAACGCGGGTTCGGCCGGGTCGTGAACGTCGCGTCGACCGCGGGCAAGACCGGCTACCCGTACGTCACGGCATACTGCGCCGCGAAGCACGGCGTGATCGGGCTGACGAAGTCGCTCGCGGCCGAAGTGGCAGCGAGAGGCATCACCGTGAACGCGGTCTGTCCGTCCTACGTCGATACGCCGATGACCGACGCGGCGATCCGGAACATCGTCGCGAAGACCGGCATGACCGAGGACGAGGCGCTCGCGTCGCTCGTCCAACGAAACCCGCAGCGGCGCTTGGTGACGCCCGAGGAGGTCGCGGCCGCCGTCGTCTACCTCGCGTCGGACGACGCGCGCGGGGTCAACGGGCAGGCGATCAACCTGTGCGGAGGCGAGCTGCCACTCTGATGCGCATCGAGACGATCAACCCCGAGAGCCTCGGCGCGCCGAAGGGCTACTCGAACGGTATCCGCGTCAGCGGCTCGTACGACCTCCTGTTCGTGGCCGGACAGGTCGGATGGGACGAGGAGCAGCGCCTCGCCGGCGACGACTTCGTGCGGCAGTTCGACCGAGCGCTCGCCAACGTCGTCACCGTCGTCGAGGCGGCGGGCGGCTCGGCAAGCAGCATCGCACGCCTCACCATCTACGTGACCGACAAGCAGGAGTACCTCGCCGCGGTTCGAGAGGTCGGCGCCTCGTACCGCGGGCGGATGGGTCGTCACTTCCCCGCGATGGCGCTCGTCGAGGTGAAGGACCTCCTCGAGGAAGGCGCGAAGATCGAGATCGAAGCGACCGCGGC
Source organism: uncultured Phycisphaeraceae bacterium (assembly GCA_964649825.1). Lineage (GTDB taxonomy): Bacteria > Planctomycetota > B15-G4 > B15-G4 > JADJEK01 > CAZYQW01. The sequence continues at coordinate 56,353 of CAZYQW010000032.1, forward strand.
GGTTCCGCCTCGCTCGCCCTGAACGCAAGAACGTCGGAGCCAGAATGACGGACGCACCGAATCCCCGCTCGTTCCTGTACGAGGAGCGGGACGCCATCGCGACGATCACCCTCGACCGCGCCGAGAAGCGCAACGCCCTGACGTTCGAGACCTACGAGGAGCTGACCGGCGCGTTCACGAAGCTCGCGCGTCGCAAGGCGGTGCGGGTGATCGTGATCACCGGCAAGGACCCGGCGTTCTGCACCGGCGGCGACGTCAACGACATCATCGGCGCGCTGTTCGGACGCGACGCCGAGGGGTTGCTCGACTTCACCCGGCTCACCTGCGCGCTGATCCGCGCGATGCGCGAGTGCCCCACGCCGATCGTCGCGTCGTTGAACGGCACGGTAGCCGGCGCTGGTGCCGTCATCGCCCTCGCGTCCGACTTCCGCGTCGCCGCCGAGGAGGCGCGCATCGCGTTCCTGTTCACGAAGGTCGGCCTCGCCGGCGCGGACATGGGCGCGGCCTACCTGCTCCCACGGGTGGTCGGCCTCGGGCGGGCCACCGAGATCCTGATGCTTGGCGACTTCGTCGACGCCAAGGAGGCCGAACGCATCGGTCTCTACCACCGCGTCGTTCCGAAGCCCGACCTCGCCGCGGCCACCGGCGAGCTCGCGAAACGGTTGCGCGACGGACCGGCGTTCGCGACGCGGATGACGAAGAGGATGCTCGAAGCCGAGGCCGCCATGTCGCTCGATCAGGCGCTCGAGGCCGAGGCCCAGGCGCAGTCGATCTGCATGCAGAGCCCGGACTACCGCGAGTACTTCGACGCGTTCACGGCCAAGCCGCGGCGCGCGGCCGTCTTCTATCGCGATCGGCAGGACTCGTGAGCATCGGTCGTCTCGAGGTCTCGTTCGACGAACGCCACCGGGAGCTGGCGGCGCGCGTCGCGGCCTTCGCGCGCGAGCGGATCGAGCCGATCGAGGCGGACCACGTCGACGGTGACGACGAGGACGAGGCCGCGCGCCGGTACGTGGAGGAGATGGCGTCGGTCGGGCTGCTCGATCACGCCGTCCCGCGAGGTGGCGCACGGTTCGACTCGCGCGCGCTCTGCCTGATCCGCGAGAACCTCGCGCGCGCGTCCGGCTTCGCGGACTGCATGTTCGCCATGCAGGGTCTCGGCTCGGCGCCGATCACCTTGGCCGGCGACGACGAGCAACGCGCGGCGTACCAGGACGGCGTGGCGTCCGGGGAGCGGATCTGCGCCTTTGCGCTGACCGAGCCGGAGGCAGGCTCCGACGTCGCGTCGATGACGACGCGCGCGATTCGCAGCGGCGACGAATACGTCCTCGACGGCACCAAGACGTTCATCTCGAACGCCGGCGTCGCCAACCTGTACACGGTGTTCGCCAAGACCGATCCCGACGCGGGGCACCGCGGGATCAGCGCGTTCGTGGTCGACGGCGCAAACCCGGGGCTTCACGTGGTCGAACGCCAGCGCGTGATCGCGCCGCACCCGATCGGGACGATCCGCTTCGATGGGTGCCGCGTCCCCGCGTCGCGCCGCGTCGGCGGCGAGGGCGAGGGCTTTCGCGTCGCGATGCGGACGCTCGACGTCTTCCGCCCGACCGTCGGCGCCGCCGCGCTCGGGCTCGCGCGGCGCGCGCTTCACGAGGCTCGCGAACGAGCGCGGTCGCGCCGGCAGTTCGGACGCGCGATCGCGGACTTCCAATTGATCCAGGCGCACCTCGCCGCGATGGCGACCGAGCTCGACGCCGCGCGCCTGCTCGTCTACCGCGCCGCCCACCTCGCCGACCGCGGCGACGACCGCACGACGCTCGAGGCCGCGATGGCGAAGCTGTTCGCCACGGAGACCGCGCAGCGCGTCGTCGATCGCGCCGTGCAGATCTTCGGTGGGTCGGGCGTGCTCCGCGGCAACGTGGTGGAGCGTCTCTACCGCGAGGTCCGTGCGCTCCGCATCTACGAGGGGACCTCCGAGGTCCAGCACCTCGTCATCGCTTCTCGATTGCTCAAGGAAGACGGTCCGGACTATTAGCATGCCGAAGTTCGAACGACACATCTTCGTCTGCCAGAACGAACGCCCCGACGGACACCCGCGCGGCTGCTGCCTCGCGAAAGGGGCCGAGGCCGTGCGACTCAAGATGAAGGAGGAGATCTCGCGGCGGGGTCTGAAGGGATCCGTCCGCGCGAACGCCGCCGGCTGCCTGAACCAGTGCGCGCTCGGCGTTTCGGTCGTCGTCTACCCCGAGCAGGTGTGGTACCAGGGGGTCACCGTCGCCGACGTCGAGGAGATCTTCGACCGTCACATCGAGAAGGGCGAAATCGTGGAGCGCCTGCGCGTGCCGGACGATCTCGTGAACACGCCGGCCGCGATGGGCAAGAAGCCGGCGTAGCGCAGCCTGCTCACGTCGATTCCTCGCCGTTCGACATGAGGATCGCGACCGGCCGCAATGACGGCAGGTTCCAGAAGACGAGCTGGACGGTTCGCGTGAGGGGCACGGCGAGGAACATCCCCGGCACGCCCCAAAGCGCGGCCCAGAACGCCACCGCCATCAGGATCACCAGCGGCGAGAGGTTGAGCTGCTTGCCCAGGACGCGCGGCTCGATCACGTTGCCGAGCACCATGTTCACCACGCCGTACAGGACGATCACCGCCATCGGAACGCCGAACGAGTCGGTCTGCACCCAGGCGACCACCATGGGAAAGAGACCGGCGAGGATGCTGCCGAACGTGGGGATGTAGTTCAGCAGGAACGTCAGCAGCCCGAACAGGGCCGCATAGGGCACTCCCAACGCCCACAGCCCGAGCCCGCACAGCACGCCGGTGAGCAGCGAGATCGCGGTCTTCACGCTGAGGTAGCGATGGACGTCGCGAGCGATCGCGGACAACACCGCCTCGACTTCCTCCCGCCGCGCGCCGGCCGCGATGATGATCTTCCGCCGCGACACGTTCTGCTCCGCGAAGATGAAGAGCATGAAGAAGAGCACGAGGAGGATGTTGTTCATCACGCCGAACAAGGTCAGGGCGGCCGCGCCGAACAATCCCGCCAGCCGCGGCACGAACGACTTCAGCTCGGCAATGACGCGCCCGGCGTCGAGCTGGTTCCACGACCCCTGAAAGGTCTCGCCGAGCAGCTTCTCGAGCGACTCGAGGCTCAGGTCGAGCGGCTCGCCCGGGGTCGCTGTCTCGTCGCTTCCGGGCCCCGGGAGCGAGTTCAGGTAGGCGGAGCCGCTTTCGTACAGGTTGCCGCCGACCCAGACCAGGACGACGACCAACGCGAGCATCAGGCCGAGCACGGTAACGCTCCACGGCACACCGCGCCGTTGGAGCGTCCGCACGAGCGGCTGCGCGAGGCTGCAGAGCAGGAACGCGACGATCAGCGGCAGGAAGATCGCCTTTCCGATCAACAGGATGAACCCGGAGAGCACCAACGTCAGCAGCGTCGCCGACACCTTCTCCGCCGTCCGGTCGTCGTTCACGATGTCTCCTCGGACGCGGTCGCCTCTCGTCCCATTCGAACCTCCTCCACGTTCACGTCGTTCACCTCCATATGGGTCGAGAGCATACCGGCGAACCCGGCGGGCCGGGCCAAGAGGGCCGCCTCGTTTGTCGCCCGCATCCCACGAAAGCGGAGCCACGACGGCTTTCCGACGATCCAACCGGGCGGTCGCCGCCGCGCCGTCCTTTAGGGCCCGCGCGACGACAAATTCCTGTTCTTGGGCGAGGCATCTCGTCAGCGCCGCCGATCGCGGCCCTGGTCCGTGCCCGCGTGCCCGAGTAGGCTGGCCCCGACCCTCCTTCTCCGCGACCGACGTCGGAGTGCGCCATGTCTACGAAGCTCCTTCTCGTCACGAGCCTCCTCCTCTCGACCGCGTACGCCGATGCGAACGCCGCGCCGGCCGAAACGGTCGAAGTCGCGCTCGACGCCGGAGTGAAGCTCGGCGGTTGCGCGGTCGGCGACGTCCTCCCGGATCATCCGGGACTGGAGATCGTCGCCGTCGCGGTGGATGGTCGAGTCTTCCTCGCGTACGACGACGAAGGAACCTGGGTCTCCCGCGAGATCGGCCGCGCGGGCGGCGAGCTGATCCAATGCGCGATCGGCGACGTGCACCCCGATCGTCCCGGCAACGAAATCGTCGCCGTCGGCATGAAGAGCGGCAGCGAGGAAGACGACGGCCCCGGCGCGGCGGTCGTCTTCTGGGCTCAGAGGAACGGTGACGCCGACGCCGGTGAAGTCGGTTTCGAGCACGAAGTCGTCACCGAGGACGCCGCGTTGCTCCACGGGGTCTGCATCGCGGACCTCGACCCCGCTCGCGACGGCGACGAGGCGCTGCTCGTCGGGTTCTCGGAGAGCGCGATGCTGCTCGAGTACGAGGACGGCGGATTCACGACGCGGACGGTCGCCGACCTGCCGGGTGCGGGCAAGAACGCGGTCGGCTTCGACGGCGGCGCGGCGGTCGCCTGCATGGACGGCTCCGTCGTCCACGTGCGCGGAGACCGCGACGGCGGATTCACGACGACCGTGCTCGACGAGGCCGAGGCCGGGGCGGCGCGCATCGGAGCCGCCGGCAAGACGCTCGTCGTCGCCTACGACGACGGCACGCTCGCGCTCTTCGCGGACGGCCGGCGTGAGGAGATTCATCGCGACTCGGACAAGCTGCGCGGCGCCGTGCTCGCCGAGCTCGACCCGTCCGCCGCCGGCATGGAGGCGGCGACCGGCGGCTACTCGAAGCAGTTGGTGCGACTGACGCGCGACGGCGACGCATGGAAGGCGACCGTGGTGCACCAAGACGCGGCACGCATTCATCACGTGGCGGCGGGCGACGTCACGCCGCGCGCTCCCGGCGCGGAGATCGTCGCGTGCGGCTACTCGGGACGCGTGATCGTGGTGCTGCGCCGCGACGGATGACGCGCCGGATTCGCGCCGCTCCTACTTCCGATCGACGGCGTCGCCCGCGAGCTCCTCGACGATCATCCGATTCTCCGGGCTGGCGTCGGGACCCGCGAGCACGTCCGCCAACGAGTCCACGTCGACGTGCTCCGAGAGCCCGCGCTGCGCGAGCCGCCGCACGAGGACGCGAACGAGGAACGCCCAGTTCCGTCGCGTGAGGTCGTGCGCGCTCGTGATCTCCGGATCGAGGCGCGCGCCCCGCGACCAGTGGAAGTCGATCTGTCCCGACTCGGCGTCGTCGTCGGCGCAGTGGAAGCAGCCCGCCTTGAAGAGCTGGAACGTCCCGTCGCGCACCTTGCGCTGCGCGTCGACCATCCCCTCCGCCTGGCAGATCTCGATCGCCTCGGCGAGCAGGTCCTGGTGGTGGATGATCGGGCGGCCGGGCGTCCCTTCGGTCGCGACGCGGAACACCGCGCCCGCGATCGCCGTCCAGTCGGTGTAGGGGACGACGTAGCAGCGCGGGATCCCCTGGCGCAGGAGGTCGCGGTAGAGCACGTCGCGCGGGGCGTCGCCGTCGACGCGCTCGGGCACTCGCGGGATCGATCCGGACTCGTCGTTCGCTTCCGGTAACTCCTCCGACGCGTCGCTGAACGACTCGGTGCCGCGCGGCGCGATCTCCCAGTCGTGCTCGCCGCGCCGGACGCCGAGCTCCAGCTTGACGCAATAGCGACGGAGGAACTCTCCGGTCGTCTCGCAGTTGAACCGGGTCGGATCGAACGGACGACCCAGCTCGTCGCCGAGAAGCGGCTTGACCGCGGCGAACTTGATCGGCGTCCGACGCGCGAGCAGCCGCACGAGCGCCTCGCGGATCGGCTGGAGCTCGGACTCGTCTTCGCGCCGCAGCTCGCGGGCGGCGAGCAGGTCCTCGAAGTACTCGAAGCGATCGCAGTAGCGCGCGAAGATCGACTTGGTGCAGCCGGTCACGCCGATGACGACCACCTCGGCGCCCCGCAGCTTCAGCTCGAGGACGAGCGGGATGAAATCGGAGTCGCCGGTGACGAGGATGAACTGGTCGATGTCCGTCGGGCCGTTCAAGAGCGAGGCCGCGTCCATCGCGAGCCGCATGTCCGCCGCGTTCTTGTTGCTCCCGCCGGGGAAGCGGAACACCTGCACGGGTTCGACCCCTTGCTCCATCAGGAACCGAGGAAGCGGCTGGAGGTAGTAGTCCCAGCGCCGATCGCCGTCGCCGGGGCGACGATCGTTGAAGTTCGCGTACGCGCGGCGCGCGACCAGACGCCGGCCCGCCGCGACGTCGCTCGCGAACGAGCAGAGCGAGTCGAGGTCGACCGCGAACTCATAGAGATCGTCCGCGTGCGTCCTTTGGTAGTTCCCCTCGCGTCCGATGAAGAAGTTCTCGAGATCGATGAGCAACGCCGAGGCCATCATTACGATTCTCCCGGGCGAATCGCCCGATAGGGGACGATCCGCTGCGACAGGGACACGAATCAGTCGAACCCGCCGCGCCCGACGGATGAGCCGGCGCGGCGAGCGTCGATTCTACGTCTCCGCCGGCGGCGACCGAACCCGTCTCAGGGAAGGAGCAGGAGGTGTCCGAACAGCCCGACGTGCTGTCCGCCGGTCCCGAAGAGGTCGATCTCGTTCACCTGGAGGCCCAGCCCCTCGGCCTCGAGCGACGGCAGCGGGATCGCGCCGAGCGCGTCGATGATCTGCGGCAACGCGATGTCGAGCGCCGCGCCCAGGAACCCGACCTGCGATTCCATGGCGACCACGTTGCCGCCCGGGAAGACGCGGAGGACGCTCAGCGAGAGACTCGAGCTGACGAGCGAAACCTCGAGCATGCCTCCTGCTCCGCTGCCGACGTTCACGTCCGCCGACCCCGTCATCGAGACGAGGAGGAGCGGGACGGGCCCGTACGGCGTCGCCACCTCGAACTCGACCTCGAGGTTGCGCATGTGGATTCGGCCCATGCTCGCCGCCCCGGGCGTCGCCTCGAACGTCGGCGGGACGGTCCCGTGCGCGCGCAGCGTGACGTTGGTCCCGACCGGCCAGTGATCGAAGCCGGCGTCGGAGAACAGGATCGCGAGCTGGTCGGTGGCCAACGCGACGGGAGCCCCGCCGGTCGGGATGAGCGACGTCAGATCGCCGTCCATGAGCCCCGCCGCCGTCCCCGCCGCGAGGATCTGGTTGATGAAGTCGTCCGCGATCGAGAGGCCGGCGCCGTACGGAACTCCCTGCGGCGTCTGCGCGGCGAACGTCACCGGCAGCGTCGGCGTGCCGCGGTACGCCGTCACGGCAGGCGAGCCCGGCTCCGGCACGCCGACCGTCGTCTTCCCGTCGAGGTGGATCGTCACGCCGTGGTTCGCGTGGACGACCCCCGTGATCGGAGCGGCGAGGTTCAAGTCGACGTCGAGCGTCGACATCAACGAACCCTGGAGCACGAAGCCGTTCAGGATGTCCGCGATCGCCGGCCCGAGCTCGGCCTGCACCGTCGAGGCGATCGTCGCCTCGACCTGCGCCTTCACCGACGACTCGATGACGAACAGCTCGGCGACCGAGCCGATGAAACCGTTCAGGTTGAAGTTGAAGTTCTGCCGATCGACGACGACGTCGTCGACCGCGACCGCGAGCTGGCCGTTCTGCGACGATCCGACGAGCTTCGCATGGATGACGGTCGGGCTCGTCGTGATGTCGCCGTCGAGGTCGTATCCGATCTCGAGCACCTCGCCGTAGACGCTGAAGGTGGCCTTGATGTTGAAGATCGTCACCGATCCCACGATCCCGGCCGCGGTCGCGTCGAGGTCGAGCACCATGTTCGCGGCGTACTTCAGGTCGTCGAAGTCGATCGTGGCCGAGAAGATCGTGAACCCGAACGGCCCCTCTTCGTTGGCCACCTGCTGCGGCGGCAGCGCGAGCAGCACGCTCTTGATGTCGGCCGCCTCGAGCACCGCCTCGCCCTCCGCCGCCACCATGTCGAGAGCGGCGTCGTTCAACTGCGCGGACAACGTCTTCACCGACGGCGCGGCGAGGTTCGTCGCCGTCCCCTTGAAGAACGTCTTCCGCACGCTGGCGACCGTCCCGTCGGCGTGCGCGATCCGGAAGTGCTTCTCGTCGATGATCTCGCCGGCGCCGAACTCGACGTTGACCGGTCCGAACGTGCCGTTCGGCTGAACCGCCGCCGGCTGCCCATCGATCAGGAACGACGCGTGCAGCGGCCCGACGAGCTTCCCGTTCAACGGGATCGGCGAGAACGGAAGGATCGCGCCGTCCCCCACCGGCGTCGTCTGGACGTCCCAGACGTGCACCGTCGTGGTCGTCTGGAACGAAGAGTTCGCGGTCTGCACGGTCGCGCGGACGAGATAGTCCCCCGCCACGTCCGGCGCCAACGTCGCGAACGGCCGCGTCGGATTCGCGATCGACGCCGCGCTGCCCGCCGGCGCCTGGACGATCGTCCAGAGCACCGTGAGCCCCGGCTCGATGGTGCCGTCGGGCAGGGCCATCGAGCTGCCATCGAACACGACCTTGCGACCGACCACGGTCGACTGCGAGGCGCCGGCGGTCGGCGGCGCGAGGACGTTCAACGTGGCGCCGTTGCTGAAATCGAGACCGAACGGGAACGAGTCGTCGAGCACGGCGGCGAGCAGGTAGATCGTTTCCGCGTCGATGCCCGCGAACGTCGGGATCACGCCGGGCAGCGTGAGAGTCCCGCCGCCCGGGATCGTTCCGATCGAGATGAAGGTCGCGAAGGGAGTGAACGAGATCGGCAGGCTCTGCCCGAACGCCAGCGTCGGTCCGGGCAGGACGTCGGCCACCAGGGTCACCGCCTTCCCGGGCGTGCCGGTCACCGTCAGGGTCACCGGTGTCCCCATGAACTTGTCGACGACGTCCTGGCCGTCGAGCTTCAGGGAGGAACCGACGACGGCCGGCGCCAGGATGGCGCAAGCGATCATGACCCGAACGGCGTTCGCGAACGTGACCCGCATGATGAGCTCCTGAACGTGGATTGACGCCTGAACGGGTGGAGTCTATCAGCGCGGCGCCCGGCCGGGCTCGCCGGCGCCCGATCGCCACCGTTACCTGTTCCTCCCCGCTGGGTCGGGTCGTAACGTCCGACCTCTGTTCCGTGCCGTTCGAATGCCCTCCAACGGCCGTTCGAGAGTTGGTCCGGTCGTTGCGTCGATCCCCCGCGACGACCTGCGAACCCCGGGAGGCGAAATGCGTCCGACTCCTTTCCTTTGGCTCGTTCTCTTCCTCGTCCGCTCGCCCGCGGCCGAGGGCGCCGATGCGCTCGTTCGCCTCGAGTTCCTGCCGCAGGCGAAGAACCAGGCGCTCCGCCTCTACGTCCTCGCCGATGGAGACGCCGGGTTCGACAACAAGCTCGCCGCGAGCGACGTGAAGCTCCACCAGGCGGGCGGGACGACGCCGGTGCGATTCGCCTTCGGGGCGGACGAGGACGGCGACGGGGTCGATGAGCTCGTGGTCATCCGAGAGAAGACGAAGAAGGGTGGCCGCGCCGAGTTCCGGATCTATCGCACGCCGTCGAAGATCTGGGGCACGACCGGCAAGCCCGTCGCGAAGGTGACGCCGGAGGAGATCGTGTTCGGCGGAGCCGGTGGTCTCGTCGCAGCGACGGCGATCGACCGGTCGGGGCTTGGGGACGAGCTTGCACTCGTGATCGACGAAGCGGCCGGCCAACGGCTCGAGTTCCGCCCGCTTCCGAGCGGGAAGCATTGGAACGCGCCGGCGCTGACCGTCGACCTGGGCGACCCGAGCGAGCTCGGGTCGGTTCGAGCGATCGCGTCCGTAGCCCTCGATGATGAGGATGGCGATGGCGGGGGCGGCGAGCGACTCCTCGTCCTGCGCGAGCAGACTGACTCGACGCGCACGCTCGCGATCCACGTGGTCCCAACATCGAGTGCGTCGAGCACGTCGACCGTGCTCGACGACCCCGTCGCTTCGTACGTCCTTCCCGCGACGGCGACCATCATCCGCCAGATCGACTCGTTCACCGCCGGCAGCCCGCCGGAGACCGAGGAGACGGCGCCGGAGCTCCTCGTCCTCTGGGACGACGGAGCCGGCCAATCGACCGCGCGATACCCCCTTCCCTCGGGCCTCGGTCTCGCGCTGCCGAGCCCCACCGACACGGTCGCCGGCTTCGCGGGACTCGCGACGCACGCGGCTTGCTCGCTCCGCCGGCCGATTCCTCCACCCGACGGCTCATCGCCGATGAGCGTCGTCGGTGCGTATCGCGTGTACGTCAGCGCCGGGTTGTTCGGGGGCGATTCCGTCACGCTATTCGGACACCTCGCGAGCGGGACCGCGACGATCGCGATGAACGGCTCGGCCTACTCGCTCACGTTCCCGTCGGGGGAGGTGATGCCCATCACGGTGACCGGCGACGGCACTTCCGACCCACGAATCGCCGGAGTGCCGGCGACCGTCTCGGTCATCGTCCCGAGCCTGGGGTTCGGGTCCACTCCGATCCCCGTGTCGCTCACCGGCACTTTCTGGTTCTACAACAAGGCCGACCTGGACCAGATCGCGCTCGGCGCCCCGTACTCGTTCCTCCCACCGTGGTTGATCGGTGGTCTGCTCCTCTCGAAGCTCTGATCGCGGTTCCCGCGTACCGACGTCGCGCCCACGGCGACGCGAACGTCGCCGTGGGCCCGCGATTCCGCCGATCCCGCCGCCGAATGCGGACGGAGGCCGATCACTGCCAGTACGGCGTGGCACCGTAGTGCTTGTAGACGGAGCTTCGCCACTTCGGATCGGCGGTGTCCGGCCAGTTGTCCTTGTCGAAGCTCGGGGCGTCCTTCAACCGCTCCTTGTCCACGTCGAGCACGTAACGCTCCTCGCCGTGGTCGTAGCGGAGGGACTCCCACGGAATCGCGAACAACTTGCTGCCGATTCCGAAAAGCCCACCGAACGAGAGGACCACGTACGCGATCCGCGAGTCGCCAACGTCGAGCATCACCTCCTCGACCTTGCCCAGGTCTTCGCCGCTCGGGTTCACCACCGCGGTTCCGCACACCGTGCTCGCGGAGATCACCGCCGGGGCGCCGGTCACTTTGTTCGTCATCGTTCGTGCTCCTTACGTGATTGCAAGGCGAGATCGCCCACCGATCTCGCGGATCGCGACCGACCTGACGTTCGTCGACAGGGTCGCCGCACTCCGTAAGGGAGCAACTCGCGCGCCGTTCGCCACCGAGCCCGAACCGGCCCGGCCGGGAGGGTTTCACATCGATGACGGTGGCGCGGGCCGATCGGTTGTAGAAACTTCTTTCACGGTTCCGGCCCGATGCACCGCGCCGACTCGGGCGAGATGCCGCTCGAGAAGCGCCAGGTTGCGGCGGTTCGCCCGGAACACGAGATCGAACAGGTCGCCGACGAGAGGGATCGAGCCGAGGAGGGCATCCAACGCGAGGTTCCAGAGCATGCGCAGCTTCGTCCGCTTCGGAACCCCGAGCCGGTGCGCGCGATAGACGAGGTAGCCGGAGAGCCCGAGGCTCGTCGCGTCGCCGATTCCCGGCACGAGCCCGATCAGCGGATCGAGTCCGATCCGCACGCCGGTGCCGGGAATCGTCCACTTCGTGTCGAGCAGGTCCGCGAGCCGCCGTAAATGTTCGATGTCTCGACCTCCGTCGTCGCCGGTCGACGCTGGCTTCGATCCGGGCATCGTGTCGTCTCCAGCCACGGGTCCTACTCCCTGGCTTCGTGATCGCGGCCGGCCGGCTTGAGCGCGGGAAGAAACCGGAAGGTGGCGAAGTTGATCGCGGCGAGGATCAACGCGATCTCCGCCCTCCCGAACGCGATCGCTGCGCCGATGGCTCCCGTGCACCAGATGCTCGTGGCAGTCGCGGTCCCGCGGACTCGGTCGCCTGACCGCACGATCGCGCCGCCGCCGATGAAGCCGATCCCGGTGATCAGGCCCTCGAGGGCGCGCGCACGGCCTTCCGAAGAGTCCGGAAACGCGGACTCGGCGATCAACGCGAAGCCGCAGCTCGCGACCGCCACGAGGGGGAAGGTCCGAAGCCCGGCGCTCCGCGTAGCGTGCTCCCGATCCCACGCCACGGGAAGGGCGAGCAGATACGCGCCACAAAGCTTGAGCGAATGAACGGCGAGTTCGCTCCAGTCGAACATGAGTCCTCCAGCAGACACGGCAGCAGAAACGGCAGCAGACACCCGTCGGTCGAGACGGACGTCGGCGCGAGCTCCGCCCGAGCGGTTGCCGCGCCGAGAGTCACGTTCGTCGATCGAGCGAGCCGGTCACGGGTCGTTCTCGAGCTCGGCATCCAGCTCCTCGCCGAGCTCCTCGACCTTGTCCGAGACCTCGTCGCAGGTCTCGCTGATCTCCGCCTTCACCCGGTCCCACGCGTCCTCGCTCGCGTCGCCGAGGTTCTCGAGCCGTTGTCTCAACGCGACGCGTTGCTCCTCCAGCTCGGCCAACGCTTGGTGAAACGACGCCTCGACGTCATGGCCTTGGACACGCGCGCCGAGTTCATCGATGCGCTCGTCGAGCGCCGCGAACTTCTGCTCCAGTCGATCGGTCACCATGCTCCGGCGGGTCGAGTCGTCATCGTCGGCGCACCCCGACAACGAGCCGAGATACAACAGGCCCGCGACGCCAGCGATTCGGATCATGTTCGTGTTCATCGTCGCCGCCTGTGGAAGGTGAACCCGCCCAACGGATTCGACGGAGGCCGGGTTCGATGGACGCCGAGGGTTGGGTAGCGACCCGCGTGCCAAGTCCAGTGATGGAGGATCGAGGATCGCGCGCGCGGCCCCGGAGAACCCGATCGTCGAGACGACGCCGGGCGGCGGCATGCACTCTGTACAAACGCCACGTCCGCCGGCCGGGCCGGCGCGGGCGCCGAGAAGTCCGTAACGTGCTATCTCGGACGGATCGGAACGGCCGGCGTCGCGGCCACCCTCCCATCGAACGTTGGAGAAAGCGTAATGACCCAGTCGCACGTCGTCCTCGTCACCGGTGCCACGTCAGGGATCGGCGCCGCCTCCGCCGTCGCGTTCGCGGCAGCGGGCTACCGAGTCGTCCTCGCCGGACGCCGCGCGGAGAAGGGACGGGCCGTCGCCGACGCGATCCGCGCCACGGGCGGGGACGCCACGTTCTTCAGGGCGGACGTCTCGAAGCCGGACGAGGTCGCGGGGCTGATCGCCAACGCGCTCGAGACGTACGGCCGGCTCGACGCGGCGTTCAACAACGCAGGGGTGGAAGGGGACACGTTCATCCCCGTCCACGAGCAGACGGCGGAGAACTTCCAGCACGTCTTCGAGGTGAACGTCCATGCCGTCCTGCAGTGCATGAAGGCCGAGATCCCCGCCATGCTGAAGTCGGGCGGTGGCTCGATCATCAACAACTCCTCGATCGCGGGAGTCGTCGGCTTCAACGGAATGAGCGTCTACTCCGCCAGCAAGCACGCGGTCATCGGGCTCACCCGAACGGCCGCCCTCGAGTACGCGCCGGTCGGAGTCCGAGTGAACGCGATCGCGCCCGGACCGATCGAGACCGAGATGTTCGACCGATTCGCGGACGACCAGGTCCGCGAGCAGATCAACACGATGGTGCCGATGGGCCGCGCCGGCACCGCCGAGGAGATCGCGACGGCGGTGCTGTGGCTCGCGGACCCGCGGAACAGCTACACGACCGGACAGGTGATCGCCGTCGACGGGGGCTTCACCGCGCAGTGACCGTCCGTCATCATGCGGGCATGGAGTCGTTCTCCGCCGCCACCCGCTCCTGGTTTCGCGACGCCTTCGCCGGCCCGACCGACGTCCAACGACGGGGATGGGCGGCGATCGCGGCGGGACACCACGCCTTGCTCGTGGCTCCGACCGGAAGCGGCAAGACCCTCGCGGCGTTCCTGTACGCGCTGGACCGCCTGACGTCCGCCCCGGCCGGCCGCGGCGCGGGGACGCGCGTGCTCTACGTCTCGCCGCTGAAGGCGCTCGTGTACGACGTCGAGCGGAACCTCCGCCTCCCGCTGGCGGGGATCGCCCGCCACGCCGGCGACGGAGCCGCCATGCCGACGATCGCGATGCGCACCGGAGACACGACGCCGCGGGACCGCCAGCGCCAATTGAGGGAGCCGGGCGACATCCTGGTGACGACCCCCGAGTCGCTCTACCTGATGCTCGGCTCGCGTGCGCGGGAGACGCTGCGACGGATCGACACGGTCATCGTCGACGAGGTCCACGCCCTGGCGCCGACCAAGCGCGGAGCGCACCTCGCGCTCTCGCTCGAGCGGCTCGCCCGTATCACCCACGTCGACCCGCAACGCGTCGGGCTGTCGGCGACGGCCGAGCCGCTGGCGGAGGTCGCGCGCTTCCTCGGCGGCGACCGGACGGTCGAGGTGGTCGACGCTCGTGCGCGGCCCGTCCTCGACCTCCGCGTCGTCGTTCCGGTTCCCGACATGACGCGACCCGAGGCCGGACGCGACCAAGACGCTCCGGCCCGCGACGACGAGGACCCAGAGGAGGTCGACAAGCCCGAGGAAGTCGGGTTGTGGCCGACGATCTACCCGCGCCTCCTCGAACTGATCCGCGAGCATCGCTCGACGATCATCTTCGTGAACAGCCGCGGCCTCTGCGAGCGTCTGACCCGCCGCCTGAACGACACGCTCGGCGAGGAGCTGGTCCGCTCGCACCACGGCAGCATGGCCCGCGACGAGCGCGAGCGGATCGAGATGCAGCTCAAGGCGGGCGAGATCCCGGCCATCGTCGCGACGAACTCTCTCGAGCTCGGCATCGACATGGGCGCCGTCGACCTCGTGGTGCTGGTCGAGTCGCCGGGCGCCGTCGCACGCGGGCTGCAGCGCGTCGGCCGCGCCGGGCACTCGGTCGGCGAGCAGAGCCGCGGCCGGCTCTTCCCGAAGCACCGGGGCGACCTGCTCGAAGCGGCCGTCGTCGCGCAGCGGATGCTCGCGGGCGAGATCGAGGCGCTGCACGTCCCGAGCAACCCGCTCGACGTGCTGGCCCAGCACGTCGTCGCGATCGTCGCCGTCGAGGAGACGAGCGTCGCCGACCTGTACGCGACCGTGCGGAGGGCGGCGAACTTCCGCGACCTGCCGAAGGACGGCCTCGCTGCCGTGCTCGACATGCTGTCCGGACGCTTTCCGTCGCATGCGTTCGCCGACCTCGCGCCCCGCGTCACCTGGGACCGTGAGACCGACCGCCTCTCCCCGCGCCGAGGCGCGCGGCTGCTCGCGCTCGTGAACGGCGGGACGATCCCCGACCGCGGCACGTACGGCGTCTACCTCGGCGAGGAGGGACCGCGCGTCGGCGAGCTCGACGAGGAGATGGTGAACGAGACCGTCGCCGGGCAGGTCTTCACGCTCGGCGCGTCGAGCTGGCGCGTCGCGCGGATCACGCGCGACCGCGTCATCGTCGCACCGGCGCCGGGCGAGACCGGCAAGCTGCCGTTCTGGCGCGGCGAAGGACCCGGGCGACCGATCGAGCTCGGCTTCGCGCTCGGCGCGTTCTCCCGCGAGATCGCGGCGCGCTCCGTCGAGGATGCGCGGCGCTGGCTCCTCGACGAGTTCCCGGTCGACGAGAACGCGGCCGCGAACCTCGTACGCTACGTCGACGAGCAGAAGCACGCGACCGGCACCGTCCCGAGCGACCGGGAGATCACGGTCGAGCGCTTCCGCGACGAGATGGGCGATTGGCGGGTCTGCGTGCTGACGCCGTTCGGCTCGCGCGTCCACGCGCCGTGGGCGCTGGTGCTGGAGGCAAGGCTCTCCGCGACGTTCGGGTTCGACGTACAGACGATGTGGACCGACGACGGCATCGTGCTGCGGTTCGCGGACGCGGACGAGGCGCCCGACGCGGCCGTTCTCCTCCCTTCGCCCGACGAGGTCGAGGACCTGCTCGTGGACCGGCTCGGGGCATCGGCGCTCTTCGCCGGACAGTTCCGCGAGAACGCCGCGCGCGCGCTTCTCCTGCCGCGGCGCCGTCCCGGCCAACGGACGCCGCTCTGGGTGCAGCGGCTGAAGTCGCAGGAGCTCCTCGCCGTCGCGCGCGAGCACCCGTCGTTCCCCATCATCCTCGAGACGTATCGTTCCTGCCTGCAGGATGTGTTCGACGTCCCGGCGCTGATCGACCTGCTCGAGCGGATCCGCGCCGGCCGCGTCCGCGTGCGGTCCGTCGAGACCGAGTCCGCGTCGCCGTTCGCGCGCTCGCTCGTCTTCGCCTACGTGGCGACCTACCTCTATGAAGGCGACTCGCCGCTCGCGGAGCGAAAGGCGCAGGCGCTCGCCCTAGATCGCCGCCTGCTGCGCGAGCTCCTCGGGGAGGAGGCGTTCCGCGACCTTCTCGACGCCGAGGTGATCGACGAGGTGGAGCGCGAGCTGCAGGGACTCACGCGGGATCGCGGCGCTCGTCACCCCGACGGACTCCATCAGCTCCTGCGCCGCGTCGGCGACCTCTCCCGGGACGAGGTCGCGGCCCGCGCCGACGGTTCGTTCGACGCGTGGCTCGTCGAGCTGACCACCGCGCGCCGGGTCATCGCGCTACCGATCGGCGGCGAGGAACGGTACGTCGCGGTCGAGGACGCCGGTCTCTACCGCGACGCGCTCGGAGTCGCGTTGCCAGGCGGAGTGCCCGCCGCGTTCCTCGACGTCGTTCCGGACCCGGTCGGCACGCTGCTGCACCGCTACGCGCGCACGCACGGGCCGTTCCGTTCGCGCGACGCGGCCCGTCGCTACGGCGTCTCGGAAGCGTTGATCGAGCCCGCCCTGCATCGCCTCGTCGCGCGCGCCCACCTTCTCGAGGGCGAGTTCCGTCCCGGTCGCGCCGGCCGCGAGTGGTGCGACCCCGAGGTGCTGCGGCGGATCAAGCAGCGGACCCTCGCCCATCTGCGCCGCGAGGTCGCCCCGGTCGAGAGGAACGTGCTCGGCCGCTTCCTGCCGGCGTGGCACGGCATCGGTGGAGGCACGGGTGGCATGGAGCGCCTGAAGGAGATCCTCGTCCAGCTCGAGGGGCTGCCGGTGTCGTTCGCGGAGCTCGAGTCGACCTGGCTGCCCGCGCGCGTCCACGACTTCCGGCCCGCGATGCTCGATGAGCTCGGCGCGACCGGGTGGCTGGTCTGGATCGGCCGCGGGGCGCCGTCGGCGCGCGACGGGCGCGTCGCGCTGTTCCGGCGCGAGCGCGTCGCGTACTTGGTCGAGCCGGCCGAGCCGCTGGAGGCGCTCGACGCTCGACACGAAACGCTGCTCCAACACCTCGCGACGCGCGGCGCCTCGTTCTTCACCGCACTGCAGACCGCGTGCGCGGGCGAGCCGACCGAGGACGTCCTCGATGCGCTCTGGGACCTGGCGTGGGGCGGGTTGGTCACGAACGACACGTTCCAGCCGCTGCGGTTCGCCGGACCGATCCGGGCTCGGCATCCGCTCGAGCGAGCCCGTTCGATCGCGCGCGCGGCCGGCGGGCGCTGGGCGTTGGTCGCCGAGCTGTTGGCCGGCGCACCGGCTCCGACCGAGCGCGCGCACGCGCGCGCGGTGAAGCTGCTCGAGCGCCACGGAGTCGTCGCCCGCGAGGTCGCCGCGGTCGAGTCGCTGCCCGGCGGTTTCCAGGCGATCGCGCCGATCCTGCGATCGATGGAAGAGGCCGGAAAAGCACGGCGCGGCTACTTCGTCGAAGGGCTGGGCGGGGCGCAGTACGCCTTCCCCGGGGCGGTCGACCGGCTGCGCGCGTGCCGCGCCGAGCCGGAGGCCCCCGCGGTCCTCGCCCTCGCCGCGACCGACCCCGCGAACCCGTACGGCCAGACGCTGGCGTGGCCCGAGCGCGTCCGCGCCGACGCGACGAGACCACAGCGCCGGGCGGGCGCGATCGTCGTGCTCGTGAACGGTGAGCCCGTCTTGTACGTGACGGCGAGCCGGCGGCAGCTCCTGACGTTCCCGGCCGCCGATGGCGCGGCGAAGCTCGACCTCGCTCTGGCGAAGCTGCCCGACGTGCTGCGGATGCGGCGGCGCCGTTCGATTCGGATCGAGAGGATCGACGGCGTCGAGGCGAACGACTCGCCGTTCGTCGGCGCGCTGCGCCGCGCCGGATTCGGCGACGCGTACCGGAGCCTCGAGCTCGAGCTCGGCTGACGCGGGAGGACGGCCCACCGAAGGAGCCGCGGCGCCGGCACGAAGTCGCGGGCCTCCGCCGCGTTCCGCTTCGCCCGACCACGGCCACCCCGCGCCGTCAACCTCCGCCCGGCCCGCCGTTCGCCGGCGTTCTCTGCGTCGTCACCGTGGTGACTCCCCACCCGACGCGCACCGACAGCTCCAACGTCACCGGGCTCTTGCCGAAAGCGTCATTGACCCACGAGTCCTCCGCGCCCCGTTCCTCGGAGAGACCGACGACCTCGACGTCGCCGACCGCTTCTTTGCACCGGAGGCGGACGCCGACGTCCGTCGGCACCGTGATGCGTGCTTCGCCGGTACCGACGTCGACGACGACCGACGCGTCGCGCCGCCAGGCACCTGCCGCGAGATCGAGGTCGCAGATGCCCTGGGCGATCATCACGTCGAGCCGCGACAGGTCGACATCGCCGCCGACGAACCGGAGCATCCCCGTCCCCAGCCTCACGTCGATCTCCTGGGGCCGCGTGCCGTCGAGCCAGAGCCGCCACTCGTTCCGCGTACGCCCGAGCCCCTCTTCGTAGCCGGGAACGGTGACCACGACGCGCCCGACGGAGCCATCGAGGACGGCATCGACGCGCGGGACCATCTTGTCGTGGTCATGGCGGAACGAGGCGGCCACGCCCGGTTCCGATCCCGGCCCGACGTCGAGGAGCCCGCCGGGCATCTCGACGCGGACGGCGAGCGACGCGGCGCCCTCGACCGCCTCGGCGACCGAGAACTCCCGCATCGGCCGCTCGGGGTCGGAGCAGGCGAGGACCAGCAAGGCGAGGAGGCCGAGGCCGTAGATCGGCAGGAGGCGGGAACGGTTTCGCAACGAGCCCTCCGACGAATGGGCGTGCCCGAGCATCGGCGCGAAGGCCCGAGCATCGGCACGGAGGGAGGATAGTGGGTCGACGGGCTCCGCCTATACTCTCTCGATTCGATTCCGCCCGAAACGTCACCGGACCTTACGTCACCGGACCCCAAGGACCTCCCCATGCTCGATCGCCCTCCGCGCGTGCGGATCGCCCCGAGCCCGACCGGCTCGCCCCACGTCGGCACCGCATACGTGGCCCAGTTCAACCGCGCGTTCGCGCGCCAGCACGGTGGCCAGTTCATCCTGCGCATCGAGGACACCGATCGGACGCGATCGACGCTCGAGTCGGAGTACGCGATCTACGACGCGCTCCGCTGGCTCGGGCTCGACTGGGACGAGGGGCCGGACGTCGGCGGGCCGCACGCGCCGTACCGCCAGTCCGAGCGCTCCGAGATCTATCGCGCCCACTGCGACGAGCTGCTCGCGAAAGACTCCGCCTACCGCTGCTTCTGCACACCGGAACGATTGAAGGCGCTCCGCGACCAGCAGCTCGCGGCGAAGCAGTCGACGCTCGGCTACGACGGGCATTGCCGTACGATCCCGAGCGACGCGTCGACGCACCGCGCGGCATCCGGCGAGCCCTTCGTGGTCCGCCTGCGCGTGCCGACCGAGGGTTCGACCACGTTCCACGACCTGCTGCGCAAGCCGATCGAGATCCAGCACAAGGAGATCGACGATCAAGTCCTCCTGAAGAGCGACGGCTTTCCGACCTACCACCTCGCGAACGTCGTGGACGACCACCTCATGGGCGTCACGCACGTCATGCGCGCCGAGGAGTGGATCACGTCAACGCCGAAGCACGTCCTGCTGTATCAGGCGTTCGGCTGGGAGATGCCCGTCTTCTGTCACCTCCCGCTGCTGCGCAACAAGGACAAGTCGAAGATCTCGAAGCGGAAGAACCCGACGTCGCTGATCTGGTACCGGGAGAACGGCTTCGTGCCCGAGGCGCTGCTCAACTTCCTTGCGCTGATGGGATGGAGCCCGCCCGACGGCCAGGAGATCTTCGGCGCCGACAAGTTCCTCGCCGAGTTCGATCCGGAGAAGATCAACACCACGGGACCGGTCTTCGACCTCGAGAAGCTCGAGTGGCTGAACGGCGAGTACATCCGCGCGATGCCGGAGGATCGGCTCGCGAACGAGATCGTCGCGTTCACGGGCCGCGACCTCGACCGCGACAAGCTCGCCCGCATCGTCCCGCTGATCCGCGAGCGGATCAAGACGTACGCGCAGTTCGACGACGCGACGCGGTTCTTCTACGAGGACGTCGCCGTCGACCCCGCCGAGTTCGCCGCCGCGAAGAAGATGGGCCCCGGGGACCGCGTGCGCGCGCTGGAGGTCGCGTTGGCGGCGGTGCGGAGCGCGGACCGGATCGACTCCGAGTCGATCGAGGCGCCGCTCCGCGCGGCCGCGGAGCAGCACGGCTGGAAGATCGGGGACACGTTCATGTGCCTTCGGGTCGCGGTCACGGGCCGGAGCGCGACGCCGCCGCTCGTCGAGTCGATGCAGGTGCTCGGACGAGAGACCTGCGCGCGGCGCGTCGAGGCCGCGATCGCGGCGCTGCGCGGAGCCGCGACATGACCTTGCCGCTCGCGTACGGCTACCTCGACGAGCTGTTCGAGGACGACTGGCACATCAGGGTCTGCGGTTGGATGCTCCTCCCCGACGGGCCGTTCGACGCGGTCGACCTCGTGATCGACGGCAAGGACCGCATCGAGTGCGCGACCTTCGAGATGGAACGCCTCGGCGCCGCCTGCCCGTGGATCCCGAACGCGTCGAAGGGCGCGTTCGGCGTCATCGGCGGCCTCCCCGTGCTCGGTCCGGAGGAGACGCTGGAGGGCACGTTCGTCGGCAAGCGCGCGGGCGAGGACGTCGCCGGCCTCGCGTTCGGCTACCACCGGCGCCCGTCGAAGGACGTCTTCCCGCCGGCCGAGGTCATGCAGCGCGCGACCGGCAACACGTCGCCGAAGTTCTGGCTCGTGAACGGCATGAAAGACGTCAACGACGTCCGCCGCTACCTCGCGCCCCACGTCCGGTTCGACGCGATCCGCGACGTCTTCGACTGGGGTTGCGGCGCGGGTCGCGTCACGCGCCATATCATCGACCGCTTCCCCGCCGCCCGCGTGCGGGGGGCGGACATCGACCGCGAGGCGGTCCGGTGGGCCGACGCGAACCTCGGCGGCGAGTTCACCACCTGCGGACTCGCGCCGCCGCTCCCGTACGACGACGGGAGCTTCGACCTGATCACCGCGTTCTCGGTGTTCACGCACCTGCGACGCGCCGACCAGGCCGCGTGGCTCGACGAGATGCGCCGCCTCCTGCGTCCGGGCGGCGTGCTCCTCGCGACGACGCACGGGACCTTCGCCGGGGGCTGGCTCTTCCCCGACCCCACCGAGTTTCGGCGGGTGTTCGAGAACGACTTCTACGACGGGTTCGGCGACGACAACCTCGGACACGTGGCGTCGGCCGAGTACTACCGGGCGACCTACCAGACGATCGCGTACACGCGCGACGCGTGGGCGGCCCACTTCGACGTCGTGGACGTCGTGGAGGGCGGACTCCACAACCTGCAGGACGTCTGGATCCTGCGGCGACCCGGCCCCCGATCGCGTTGATCCTCTCGAGGCGAACGACATGATCCACGTCGCTTTCCTGCTGATCCCTTGGCTCGCCCCGCCGCTCGAGAAGATCGCGCGCGTGGAAATCCCGGCCGCGGAGATCGTCACCTACGACTTCGACACGAACTGCCTGTTCGTGTCGAGCCGGTCGACGATCCAGGTGCTCCACCTCGGCCGCGGCGACGACCCGGTCATCATCCGCACGATCGACGTGAAGGCCGCGCTCGGCCACGCCGGCGAGATCAGCCACGTGACGCGCGATCCGGCCGGACGCGGCGTGCTCGCGGCCTGCTTCATCCCCGAGGCGAACACGGCGGAAATCGGATGGGTCGGGTTCCTGTCGGTCCGTTCGGGACGGGGCTCGTCCATCGACCTCTCCGGGCAAGAAGCGAGAAACGGAGGCCGGGGCGAACCCCGACCTCCGTCCTTCGGCAATCCCGGCGAACTCGGGTGAGGAGTTACGGGCCGGTGAAGATCGTCTCGACGCCGTGCGAGCCGGCGTAGCCGTCGACGGCGCCGGCGTCGACGGTGAAGACCTGCATGTAGAGCGTCGCGGCCGGCGCGGCGGGCGGAACGGTCACCGAGACCTCGAGCTTGCCCTCGCCCGGGTTCGCACCGGCGAGCGGCAGCACGATCGTGATCAGCGGCGAAGGACCGACGAGGAGATCGCACGAGCCGAACGGGACGTTCGCCTCGGTCGCGGAGAGGAACAGGTAGGCGAGCGTGCCGCCGAGACCGTGGTAGATGTTCAGGTCGATCGAGCCGCTCGGCGCGGTCGAGCCCGCGATCTGGAGGCGAGGCGTGAAACCGCCGCTGCCGATGCACCCGTTGCCGTAGTTGCGCACGTAGCACGGCGAGTTGAACGCGCCCGGCGTGCGGGGCTGCGCCTCGTTGAGGGCGTCATCGATGTCGAGGTACGCGTCGCACCACCCGTTCGGATGGTCCTCGCCGCGGTAGGCACCGGCCGGGGCGAACGACTCGAGGTCCGGGCCGACGCGCGGCGCGCCGTCGTACGTGACGTCGCCGCCGCCGTTGATGGCACCGCCGTCGATGATCGCGACGCGGTCGAGGATCACGCCCAGACCGCCGATCATCGTGGTGTCGAGGCCGGTCGTGACGTTCTGGCCGACGAGCCCGACGAGCGCGGCGAGGTCGCCCGCGTTGTTCGCGCGCACGACGTAGAAGGTGTTGGTGCCGTTCTCGAGCGCGTTGGTCGTCCCGATGACGAAGTCCGCCTCCGCCTCCGCCATGTCGCCCAGCACGAAGTAGCCGTCGACCGGGAAGACGTTGCCGGTGAGGTCGTACGCACGGTCGAGCGTGCCCGCTCCCGCGCCGTCACCCTCGACGACGAGGACGACGTGGTCGTCGAGCGAGGAGAACGGGACGCCGGTCAGCTCGATGTACTCGAGGTCGTCGGTGCCGGTGTCGTTGGCGTAGATCTCGTTCAGACGCGCCGAATCCGGGCAGGGCGTCTCGACGTACACGCCGGGGTTGCCGACGTCGCCGAGGAGCGACATGTACGAGCCCTGCGCGTCGCCGATCTCGGAGAGGACCCACCCGTGGATCGCGTTCTGCCCGACCACCTCGGCGCACGGCCACCCGGCGATCTCGTTCGCGCGGATCGTGCCCGGGAAGTCCTGGTCGCCGAAGGTCAGGCGGTCGTGGAGCACGCCCATCGCGTCGAAGAGGTTGATCTCGTCGTTGCGGCCCAGGTTCGCGGTGTTGTTGCCGACGATCTTGAGCGTCAGCGGGACGTTCCAATCGATCTGGAAGTTCGCAACGGTCCCTTCGGACATGATGACGGACTCGCCCGGCTGGACGACGCCGAACGCCGACAGGTCCGTCGTGCCGGGGACCTGGCTGTCGTCGTCGTAGCTCCAGCCGGTCATGTCGACGGCGATCGCTCCGACGTTGGTGAACTCGACGTACTCGTCGCTGTTCCCGGTGTAGAGGTACTCGGTGATACGGATCGTGTCCTGCGCGGACGCCGAGAGGGCGGCGAAGCCGAGCACGAAGGTGAAAGCGGTGCGCTTCATCAGTTCTGCCTTTGCTCCTGATTTCAGGGGGCTGGGTTCCGGGGCTGGGTTCCGGGGGAGCGCTCGTCGTGACCTGCTCCTCCATCGATTCTCGGCCGGGAGTCTGCGGGTCGACGGTTTGGCTCCGTGGTGCACCGCGCAAATCTCGCGTCAAGATCGCGAGCTTCACGCACGGTTGATCTTCCGCTGACCGCCCCTCTGGATCGTGCCTCTACCGTCCTCCCCGATTCGGTCGCGCCCGTCGCTTTGGGACGGGCTCCATTTCCCTTTGCCAGACAAGGAAGACGCAGAAATGCGCACGACCCGTGCCGCTTTGTTGCTCGTCGCGCTCGGCCTCGCCGAGACCGCGGGCGCCCAGGTCTTCATCAATCAGATCTTCCTGAACCCGCCGGGAGGTCTCGACGGAGTGAAGGAATACATCGAGCTCCAGGGAACTCCCGGCATGAGCCTCGACGGCTTCGCGATCGCCGTTCTCAACGGGAGCGAGACGAAGTACGTCGATCCGCCCGGCTCGGTCCCGCCGATCCCGCCCGACTTCATCGAGATCGATGAGTACTTCAGCCTCGACGGGCTCTCGCTCGGGAGGAACGGACTGCTCGTGATCGGGTCCGGGGACGTCACCCAGTATCCGACGCTCCTGCCCGACACGAACTTCACGACGTGGCACGGCCTGTGGAACGGCCTGCTCGACGTCCCCGGCATGATCCAGAACGACGGCTCGAACACGTTCGTGCTGGTCCGGCAGCGGCCCGGAATCGTCGAGGCCGACCCGACGAACCCGCTCGGGTTGATCTGGAGCAAGGACATCGAGCACGACGCGGAGATCCAGCCGTTCGCGACGGATCCGTTCGACGGCCTGGTGAAGGACCTCGTCGGCGACGGTCGGCTCGACACCGGCGCGCCCAACGGCGTCGGCGGCACGACCCGCGACATGGTCGGAGCGACGACGCCGGCCGACCTGTCCGACGACCTCGAGGTCGTCGACGAGGTGAGCTTGGAACACACGCGCGGCTGGGAGTACGACGTCGACGGCCGCCACGTCGACGTCGGCGGCGTCGCGCTTCCTTTCAAGGAGCGCCGCGTCCACGCCCTCGATGACCCGGCCGGGATCAACCCGGACCTGCTGTCGCGAGTCGACTATCGCACGACCGGCGACGGATGGGTGCCGCCGATGGGAGTGACGGGCGAGATGGCGAACGGCAACAACTGGCCGGACACGGCAACCGAGCAGTGGATCCGGGGGGAGAGCATCCTCGGCCTGACCGGCGAGGGCACGTCGCCGTTCTTCTACCTCTCGGTCGCCCCGCTCACCGTACCGGAGGACATCATGGAGGCACCGCAGCCCTACGAGACTCAGGTCCCCCGGTGGCTGGCCGATGGCCAGGGGACGGAGTTCGACTTCGCCTCGGCGACGTACCAGATCATGGCCGGTCGCGTGAACCAGCTCGCGATCCCGTTCATCCCCGGCGACGTCGACCGCGACGGCGACTGCGACGAGGACGACGTGCGGAAGATCGGCGAGGTGCTCGGAGACGACGACTGGGTCTTCAGCAACGCGCACGCGGGCGCGCCCGAGGGCGACGACGGGGACCCGGCCGAGCAGATCCGGCCGTGGGACGTCGACGGCACGGGCACCGACGGCGTCGACGCGAGCGACCTGCAGTGGACGTTGAACTTCCAGGGCAGCCTGAACGGCCGCGTGAAGGGCGTGACGTACGACGGCACGACGCCCGAGGTGAACGGCATCGCGCTGAACGATCCGTTCAACGTCATCGTCTCGTTCGCGATGGCGGCCACGGCTCCGTGCGGCGCGGCCCTCTCGGCGCTGCGGATCAACGATCGCGTCGAGCTCGTGGTCTCCGGCGAGCTGCTCGCGGGCGCGATCGCGACGCCCGGCGAGGAGAACGGCATCCAGCAGTTCCATCACCAGCTCGACTTCTTCCAGCCCGGCGTGATCGAGATCGAGTCGATCGAGCCGGTCGGCACGTTCAAGACGATCCGCGCGTCGCTCCAGCAGCTCCAGGGCACGAACGGCGACCTCGGCGTGGAGGGGCTGAACGGCTACTCGCTGTCCTTCACCGAGGGTCACTCCGGTCCGTCCGACCTGTATCGCGTCACGCTGCGCGCGGTCGGCGCCGGCACGGTCCAGGTCTCGCTCGGACCGACGGCGCAGCCGAAGTTCGTCGCGACCGCGCCGAAAGGCGTGAAGGTCGCGCGCTCCGACTTCGGTGGAGACCCGGGCGGGATCTCCTACCCGCCGCTCCTCTCGCTCACCGTGACGAGCAACGTCGGCGGAACGATCGATGCGTACGGCATCGGCTGCGTCGGCTCCGGCGGCTTCACGCCCTCCTTCACGGGCTCGGGCTGCTCGACCCCCGGCGGCGCGATCACGCTCGACATCGAGAACGGGCTCGGTGGCACGCTCGGCAACATGTTCATCGGCCTCGGCAGCTTGTCGGCGGCGCTGACGCCGTCCTGCATGCTGCAGAACCTGCCGATCCTGCCGGCTCCGGTCATCCTTCCGCTCGGCGGCGTCGGTCCGGGCCAGGGCGCCCTGAGCCTGCCGCTCGTCGTCCCGCCGGCGGTCCCGACCGGCGTGAGCGCCTATCTCCAGGTGCTGTTCGCGGACAACGGCGCGAGCGATGGCATCTCTTCGACGAATCCGGTGCAGGTCTACATCGGCCTCTGATCCGATCGAGCGCCCGATGTCATTCTCGTGCGGGTAGGGCCGCCGACGCGTCCGCGGTGTCGTTCGCCGCGGACGCGTCTTCCATCCCGGGCCGGTCGTTCACTGGCCGCGCTCGAAGAACCAACGGAGCAACGACTCGGTGTCGGCGAGGTCCTCCACCACGTGGTCGGCGCCGGCCGCGCGGAGCTCGTCCGGGACGAACGGGCCGGTCGCGACGGCGAGCGAACGGCAGCCGTTCGCGCTCGCGCAGTCGACGTCGTGCGGCGTGTCGCCGATCACGATCACGTCGGCGGGTCGATACGTCCGGGCGACGTGGTCCCGACACCGCGCGAGCGCGACGAGCGGCAGCTCGCGGCGATGCGCGCCGTCCTCCCCCCACGCCCCGACCGCGAACCGTTCCGGCGCGATGCCGACCGCCGCGAGCTTCATGCGCCCCGTGTCCGAGTAGTTGCCGGTCATCACTCCGACCGTAACCTCGACGTGGTCGCGGAGCGCGTCGAGCAGGGCGATCACTCCCGGCAGCGCCCGCGCGATCCCGGTGGCGAGCCGCTGCTCCAAGAGCCGGCGATACCGGACGCGGAACTCGCCCTCATCGATGCCCGACAGACCGTTCTCCGCGCACAGGCTCCGCCAGATCAGCGGGTCCATGCTGCCCGCGAAGCGTCGTCCCTCGTAGTCGATCGCTCGACCGGACATCTCGGCCAGGGCCTGGATGAACGCCGTGATGCCCGCGCGCTGGGACTTCAGCAGCGTGCCGTCGATGTCGAACAGAATCAGCATCCTCTCGTCACCTTCGTTCGCGCGTCCGCCGGCAAGCGGACGTGAGGCCGATCCTACTCGCCGGCGCGCCGGATCCTCTCCCACGAAGGTGCCGCCGATTCTGCCGGTCGGGCCGCGGACGGGCGCGCTAGACTAGCGCTGCCCTGTGTCCGGAGAACCCCGGAGAAGCCCATGAGATCGACCACGCTGACTCTGGCCCTGACCGTGTTGCTCCCGGCCTCGATCATCGCCGACGACTCCGCGTGGACCGACCTCGGGTCCGCGCTCCCCGGCAGCCAGGGCAAGCCCCAGCTCGGCGCCACCGGCGCGCTCGTGCCGAGCAACCAGGTGTTCCTGTCGCTGAAGCGGGCGCACAAGCTCTCGACCGCGATCCTCGTCCTCGGCAACCAGAACGCGAGCGTCCCGTTCGGCGGGGGCACGATGGTCCCTTCGCCCGACGTGATCTCGGCCCCCATCCCGACCGGAGCCGCCGGCGCGATCGAGTTCTCCGCCGTCTTTCCCCCGGCGTTCGCGCCGGGCATCGACCTCTACGCGCAGTTCTGGGTGGCGGACCCGACGAACGCTTCCGGGCTCGCCGCGTCGAACGCCATCAAGGGGACCACCGCGAACTCCCCGGAGGGCGGCAGCTTTCCGGCGACGTGGATCAACGGCACGAGCTGCGGCAGCAACCCGACCATCCAGGTCCACGCGTACAACGACGACTTCTACATCCTGCGCCAATCGCTCTGCAATCACTTCGAGGCTCCCTTCATCTACTTGCTCTTCGGCGACACGAAGGTGCTGATGATGGACACCGGCGCCGGGAGCATCGGCAACACGCTCGCGAATACCGTCTACGGGGTGATCAACGATTGGCTCGTCCAGAACGGCCAGGCGTCGATCCAACTCGTCGTCTCGCACCTCCACGCGCACAGCGATCACGTGGCCGGAGACGCAGCCTTCCAGGGCAAGCCGAACACGGTCGTGGTCGGCACCAGCCAGACGGCGGTGAAGAACTTCTTCGGCATCGGAACCTGGCCGACGCAGATCGTGCCGTTCGACCTCGGCGGCGGCCGCGTCGTCGACGTGGTCCCGATCCCCGGCCACCACTCGGCCCACGTCGCGTTCTACGATCGCCGCACCGCGATCCTCTTCACGGGCGACAGCCTCTACCCCGGTCGCCTGTACGTTTTCGGCGCGACGTCGCAGGGCAACTGGCCGCTCTATCAGGCGAGCACGCAGCGGCTCGTCGACTTTACGTCGACGCGCGACCTCTGCTGGATCCTCGGCACCCACATCGAGATGTCGAACGTCCCCGGTGTCGACTTCCCGATCGGTTCGACGGTGCACCTGAACGAGCGCGTGCTTCAGCTCGAACGGACTCACCTGATCGAGCTGAACGACGCGGTCCAGGCGATGGGCTCCAACCCGCACATCGAGAACCACGGCGCGTTCATCATCTACCCGAGCGGTTGATCGCGCGGGCCGGAGACAAGGCGAGACCGCTCAAGACTGCCTGAGACCGATGGACTCGGCCTGGTACGTTTCCGCCTTCGACAAGAGCTACGCGGAGCGGTACGCGCACCGGAACGCGGCCGAGGCGGCGCACCACGTCGCGTTCTTCCTCGCCGAGGGTTGGTTTCGGGCGGGCGACCGCGTCCTTGACCTGTGCTGCGGCGCCGGCCGACACTCGCGCGAGCTCCGGTCCCGCGGCGCGCGATCGATCAGCTTCGACCTCTCGGCGGACTTGCTCCGCAGCGCGGGCGACCTCACGGCGCGGTGTCGCGGCGACATGCGATTCCTGCCGTTTCACGCGGGCTCGTTCGACGCGGTGGTGCAGATGTTCACCGCGTTCGGCTACTTCGACGAGGACGCAGACAACCGCCGGGTCCTCTTCGAGGTCGCTCGAACGACCCGCGGCGGTGCGTTCTACGTCCTCGACCTCATGAACGCGCAACGTACGACGGCGAACCTCGTCCCGCACTCCGAGACGACGCTGCCCGACGGCTCGCGGCTGATCGAGGACCGGCACTTCGACCACCGGCGGCGGCGGGTCGAGAAACGAAGCACGTGGACCGACCCGAGCGGCGCGTCGGAGGAGCGACGTGAGAGCGTGCGCGTGTTCGACCGGGGCGAGATCGCGACGTGGCTTCGCGACGCGGGCTTCGAGCTCACGCGGACGGCCGGTGACTTCGATGGGTCGGAGTTCTCGCCGGCGCGATCGCCGCGGATGATCGTCGTCGCGACCCGGACCTGAGCGAGGGAAGAAGGAACGCACCCGCCGCGCGCGAGCCCGCCCTTGGCACCGGCATGGCAGGAACTCATCGTTGGGCGGCCCTTACTGGATCTCGTCGAACTCCTGCTTCCCCTGCTCCATCGCCTGCTCGAACACCGGGACGACCTTGTCGAAGTACTTCTGGTCCGACCGTGAGATGCCGAGCTCATCCGCCTGCTCGCGCCAGGCGTTCAGCCGCTCGAGGAGGTCCGCGTTGGCGTACTCCGCGGCCAAGAACCCCTTCGCGATGACGTCCACGCCGGCGACGAACGCCTTGCTGGGGTCTTCGTCGAGCAGGCGGCGGTACTCCTCGTCGGCGCGCGCGGCCCGCTCGCGATGGCCATCGAGCCGGTCCTTCCACTCTTCGCGCAGTGCGTCGCACCGCGGCAGGCCGTCGAACTCCTGCAGGAACGCGCGCGCGTGTCCGATCCATGGCTTCTTCTCGAGACGATCGCCTTTCGCTCGCCCGAGGGACTTCTGGATCGCTGTGACGTGCGCTTCGGCCAACGCCTCGACGCGGGCGACCGCCGCCGCGGCGCGGCTGCGCACTTCGGCCGAGACCTGGGCCATCGAACCGGCGCGCTTCGCGACTTCCCAGCGCACGACCGGATCGCCGCCCGTCTCGATCGCCGCGAGCTCCTCGAACGCCGCGATCACCCGTTCGGCGTTGGTCGTCGTGACCGCCTCGCACCACGCGAGCTGCTGCGCGGCCTGGCCGGCGTCCGCCCAGTGGTTCGATCCGCGTAGGGCGCGGAGGTGGACGTGGGGGTACCGGTTCTCGACGAAGAAGCGCCGCGCCGCCGCGCTGCTCGCGAACGGCTCCACCGGATCGGCCGTACCGTGCACGATCGAGATCGCCTGCGGGTGCGCCTCCGACGGCGCCTTCGTGCCGCGCCAGACTCCGCCGCCGTGCCCGACGACGCCCTGCACGTGGCGCGGCTGCGTGCCGGCGTAGGCGAACGCGAAGTACGCGCCGTGGCCGTGACCGTAGACGAACGTGGCCCGGACGTTGAAGACGTTCAAGAGCTCCTGGTGGAACGAGTGGAAGCGGCGCAGGTCCTTGTCGGCGTGCCGGTAGTTGAAGCCGCCGGAGCCGTTCGCCGTCGTCCCGTCGGGACAGACGATGACGTCGTCGGGGCGGAACTTGCCGACCGCGTGGTTCGCGAACCCGAAGCGACGATCGAGATTGGAGTCGTGCAGGATGAGGACGAGGTTCGTCCCCTTCGCGTGGTCGTAGCTCGCCGGCACGTAGAACTCGTAGGCGAGGTCGTCGCCGGACTTCCATACGTACACCTGCCCGGTCGCCCCGGGGCTCGGCGTGCGCTGCTCCGGCTCGGCGGCCGAGGCCGTCGTGAGCGCCATCGATACAAGCGACGCGAGCGCCGCGAACGATGCGATCATCGAGGTTCGACGGAGGAGAGGGGCGATTCCGTTCCGCATCGGTTCTCCAGTACGGGGCCGTGACGAGGATACCGGTCGCGGCCGCGCCTTGCACCGATCCGCGCGATGAGCTACCTTCGAAGTCGCTCGGGGTCCTTCCTGCTCGTCGCGGGAGGGCACGAGGGAAGTGGGTGAGAATCCCACGCGGTCGCGCCACTGTAAGCGGTGAGCCGATCCTCCACGAGGCCACTGGGGTCGAAGCACCCTGGGAAGGCGGAGGCGAGGCAAAGATCCGCGAGCCAGGAGACCTGCCCTGAGCATCGATTCGTCGCGCCTTCGCGGACTGAGGCGTAGAGGAAACTCCCTCCGTTTCGTCTTCGTCCCCGTTCCAGCGCCGGCGATCGATCGCTCGGTCACGCTCGCGGAGCCGCGTGCTCGAGCCGTCCCGCGCTCCCGGAACCGATTCGCATGAGATCCACCTTCCCCGTCCTTCTGACGTGGGGCGCGTTGTTCGCGTCCCCCTCCGACGCCTCCATCTCCGTCACCCAGGGACTCCAGAACGCGGTCGTCTCCGCGGCGCCGGGCGGCGCGTTCACGGCCGGACTCGACTGGCTGCCGAACGGAAACGTCGCGCTGTTCGACGGCGCGGCCGTGGTCGAGGTCGACCCCGCGACCGGCGTCGTCGTGAACACGCTCTTCGCCCCCGCCGGACTCGTCTTCGGAAGCTTCGTCAAGACCGACCCCACCGGCCGCTTCCTCCTCTTCGGCGAGTCGGCCAACCAGACCATCACGAGGATCCCGCTCGACGGCTCCGCCGCGACGGTGGTGGCGACGATCACGTTCAACTTCGACTGCGCGTTCTCCCCGAGCGGCAAGCTCTACGTCTCGGCCGCGCCCGGCGCGTTCGGGACGTCGCAAGTGCTGCTCCTCGACCCGATGAACGGCGCCACGTCGGTCATCGCGAACCTCGCCGGACCGTCCGGACCGATCGCGTTCGACGCGGCCGGCAACCTCTACTACGCGGAGGCGTCGGCCCAGTTTCCTGCGCCGGCCGGGCAGCAGTCGATCTACCGTTTCGGGGCCGCCGCGGTCGCCGCGGCGGAGGGCGGGCTCGATCTCACCTTCGCCCACGGCACCGTGTTCGGCGCCGGCGTGACGTCCGTCGCGGACCTGGCGTTCGACGGTCAGGGCGACCTGATCTACGTCGACGGCGGCTCGACGTGGGAGCTCGATCCGGGCGGTCTACCGAAACTCCTGCTCGGCAGCGAGGCGGGTTTCAACTCGATCACGACGCTCGCGTACCGCGACGATCCGGGCCCCGGCTGGTTCGAGCCGTTCCAGACGGGAGGCGACGGGACGCTCGCCGCGATCTCGACCGACTTCTTCTCGTTCAACGACCTGAACGTGATCCGACCGCGACCGACCGAGATCGGGACCTCGCCGGCCGGACCGATCCCGGATGGGCCCTTCACGTTCTTCGTGCAGGACGGACCGCCGAGCGGGTCGGTCCTCCTCTTCGCGGCGCCGAACCTGGTGCCGTCGTACACGCTCTTCGGCAACGGCGTGCCGCTCGGATTCGCCCTCGATCCGTCCGCCCTCGTTCCCGCCGGAATCGTGGCCCTCGACGGGAACGGCGCGGTGACGGTTCCCGCCGTCAACCCGGCGCCGGCGGCGGGGACGTTCCACGTCCAGGGATTCGCCCTCGACGCCGCGGTGCAGGTGCGGGGTTCGTCGAACGCGGCGACCATCGTGCTGCAGTGATCGAGCGCCCGCTCGTGGACGGCGGCGTCGCCGCATCGCGGCCGGCCTCGGTAGAGTGACACGCATCGACCACGAATCGGAGGCGACCGTGCCCGCTCCGACGCGCCTTCACCCGTTCGCGATCACCGGCGTCGGCAGCCTGCCCCACCGCGATCCCGACGATGCGATCGCCCTCGTCGAGAGCGCGTGCCCGATCGTGCCGTTCTGGCCCCAGCTTCCGAATCGATCTCCCCGCGAGGGGATGATCGACCAGTGCCTCGGCGGGCTCGGCGACCTCTTCGTCGAGCCCGCCGCCGGGCGCACGCGGGTCCGCGCCGAGCACCGGAGCGAGCTGATCGATCGCCTCGGCGCGCCGCACCGGCTCGCCGAGGACGAGGCGGTCGGGCTGGCCCGGCTCACCGCGCGGCTCGAGGACGGCGGGTTTCCGAGCGCGGCGATCGTGAAGGGGCAGGTGGCGGGACCGATCACGATCGCGTCCTGCCTCGACGTCGGCGGTCGCCCCGCGGTCGAGGACGACGAGCTGTTGGTCGCGATCGCGAACCGCGTCCGCGCCCTCGTCCGCGGTCAGGCCGAGCGGCTCGCGATCGCGGGGCACGCCGTCCTCGTCGTGCTCGACGAGCCGATCCTCGGCGTGCCGGATGCGCCGATCCCCGACGGTGCGATCGACCGGCTCGCCGAGTGCATGGACCGGGACGGCGCCCCGATGCGCGGCCTCCATTGCTGCTCGAGGATGCCGCTCGCGCTCCTCGATCGGCTCGATCCGGACCTCTACTCGTTCGACGCCGACGCGGGGTTGGAGTCGTTCTACGCCGATCCCGCCGCCCGCCGGTTCCTCGCCCGCGGGCGCCTCGTCGCGCTCGGCGCCGTGCCGACGACGGAGGATCCGCACGTCGACGTCGCCGCCGTGGCGCGCCGATTCGTCGAGTCCGCCGGTGACGCGTTCGACCCGGCCGAGCTGGCGGCGCGCACGTTCGTCACCGCGAACTGCGGGCTCGCCGCTCGATCGATCGCCGCCGCCGAGCGGTCGTTCGCCGCGGCACGACGCCTGTCGATCGCGCTCTCCGACGCGACGAGAAAGAGGATCTGATGCTCGCCTGCTCCCACGTCACCCTCGCGTCGAACGACGTGCCTCGCATGATGCGTTTCATCGGCGAGCTGTTCGGCCTCACGCCGCGCTTCGAGAACGAGGAGTTCGGCGAGTTCGTCCTCCCGAGCGGATTCCGCCTCGCCGTCTTCAAGGTCGTGGGCCGTACGCGCGACTTCTTCACCGCCGACGGCGAACGCGGGACCCTGGCGCTCGGGGTGACGGTCGTGGACGTCGACGAGATCCACCGCCGCGTCGAGGCGCGGCGCGAGGAGTCCGGCGCGCGCACCAGTGGTCCGCCGAAGGACCACCCGTGGGGGGAACGGAGCTTCCTCCTGATCGATCCCGACGGCAACCGCTGGGAGGTGACGCAGTCGCCGACGGGGGGAGGCATGCTCACCGATTGCGGCGTGGACGTCGCGCCGTAGCGCGGGGAACGACGCGGCGCGTCTTCGCGTGGGCGACCCGAACGCGCCGGGTCGCCGGCCGCTCGATTCATGCGATCACGGCGTGCGCCACCTCTCCGTGCACGTCCGTCAATCGCATGTCTCGTCCGCCGAACCGAAACGTCAGATGCTTGTGGTCGATGCCGAGCAGCCACAGCATCGTTGCATGGAGGTCGTGAACGACCATCTTGTCCTCGACCGCGAAGTAGCCGTACTCGTCGGTCGCGCCGTGGACCACGCCCCCCTTCGTGCCGCCGCCCGCCATCCAGATCGTGAAGCCGTGGGGATTGTGGTCGCGACCGTTCGTCCCCTGCGCCATGGGCGTGCGACCGAACTCGCCCGACCAGATGACGAGCGTCTCGTCGAGGAGCCCTAGACCCTTCAGGTCCTTCAGGAGCGCCGCGACCGGTTGATCGACGGCGAGGGCGTTCTTCGCGTGCCCCTCCACGAGGTTGCCGTGCTGATCCCATCGGTCCGCACCGACGTTCGGACACGTCAGCTCGATGAACCGTACCCCGCGTTCCACGAGCCGTCGCGCGAGGAGGCAGAGCGTCCCGTACGTCCGCGTGTGCTCGAACTCATGGTCGAGGCCGTACATCCTGCGCGTGAGCTCCGACTCCCCGGTCAAGTCCATCAGCTCGGGCACCGCGGCCTGCATGCGGAACGCGAGCTCCTGATTCAGCACCGCGGCCTCGATCGCGGGGTCGTTCTGAAGGCGGGCGAGCACACCGCGATCGAGCCGCCGGAGCAGGTCGCGCCGCGACGCACGGGACGCGTCGTCCTCCGCCCGTCCCTCGAGGTTGGCCACCGGCGCCGGGCCGGCGCGAAACGTCGACCCCTGAAAACTGGCGGGGAGGAAACCCGAGTTGAAGTTGTCGAGTCCGCCGGGCGGGACGAGCCCGCCGTTCAGCACCACGAACCCAGGCAGGTCCTCGTTCTCGCTGCCGAGCCCGTACGTCACCCACGAGCCCATGCTCGGCCGGCCGAGCACCCCGGTCCCGGTATGGAGGAAGTAGTTCGCGCTCGTGTGCTCGGGAAACATCGACGTCATCGAGCGGATCATCGCGATGTCGTCGACGCACCCGGCGACGTGCGGCAGCAGGTCGCTCACCTCGATCCCGCTCTCGCCGCGCGGCGAGAACTTCCACGGCGACATGAGGACGCTGCCGACGTTGTCGAACTGCGTCTTCGGGATCGCCATTCCGATCGGCTGGCCGTTCTCGCGCTCGAGCCGCGGCTTCGGGTCGTACGTGTCGACCTGGGACGGGCCGCCGTCCATGTAGAGGAAGATGACGTTCTTCGCCCGGGCCGGCGGCGCCGCGGCTTCGAGCGGCGCGAAGATGCGGCCGTACGCGCGACCGTGACCCAGCGCGGCGAGCGCGACCGCGCCGAATCCGTTCGCGCATCGAACCAGGAGGTCTCGACGCGAGCAGCCGGCGGGGTGGTCGGCGGGGAGGCTCATGGGACGTACACGAACTCCTTCACGTTGAAGAGCGTGTGACACAGGTCGGTCCATGCCGCGAGCTCGTCGCCGTCGTGACCGGCCCTCTGCTGCGCGAGGAACTCGTCGGCCGCGCGCAGCTCATCCTCGGTGGCCGGCCGCGCGAACGCGGCCTCGAAGAGCGCGCCGACGCGGTCGCGCGCCGACCGGCACGGCCCCTCGAGGGCGGCCCGCGCCCACCGCGCGGACTGCTCGAGCACGAATGGATCGTTCTCGAGCGCGAGCGCCTGCGCGGGGACGTTCGACTCGGTCCGCCGCCCGACCGTCGTGGCCGGGCTCGGGAAGTCGAACACGGTGAAGAGCGGCACGAGGAAGTTCCGCCGGACCGAGAGGTAGATGCTGCGCCGGCCGTCGCCGTCGAGCGGCCCGCTGTCGCGCGGCCGACCGCGACCCTGGAGGAAATCGGTCAGGTGGATCGGCACCGACTTGCCGAAGAGGCGATCGTCCAGGCGGCCCGAGACCGCGAGGATCGCGTCGCGGATCGTCTCGCCCTCGAGGCGCCGCATCGGTACGTGATGGAACCGCTGGTTGCTCGGATCGATCGCGAGGGCGTCGTTCGCCGGACGGCTCGACATCCCGAACGTGCTCGTGAGCAGGAGCCGGCGGATCAGGCGCTTCGTCGACCACCCCGACGCGATGAAGTCGAGCGTGAGCCGATCGAGGAGCTCGGGGTGCGTCGGCGGCTCGCCCATCACGCCGAAGTCGTCCACCGACGAAACGATCCCGCGACCGAACACTTGCTTCCACACGCGGTTCACCCAGACCCGCGCCGCGAACGCGTGGCTCGGATCGACGATGCGGCGCGCAAGCGCGAGGCGCCCGCTTCCGCCACCGAGATCGAGCAGCGTCCGGCCGTCGATCGCCTCGAGGAACCCGCGCGGCGCGACGTCGCCCGGCGACTTGTGGCTGCCGCGGATCAGGACGAGCTCGTCCCGGCCGTTGCCGTCCAGGATCGCGGGGGCGAGCCGCGACGTCGTCTGGATCTTCGCGGCGACGGCGGCCCGCTCCGCCAAGTACGCGACGGGCGCTTCGGCCGCGCCGAACAACTCCGGCCGCGCCAGCATCCAATCGACGATCTCGGCGCGCTCCCGCGCCGCGTCGCCGGCGGCGAGCAAGTCGCTCTCGAGCCGCCGAGCGCAGTCGACGAGCAGTCCTTCGGTCGCTCTCGCCAGGTCGGCGAGGGTTCCGACTCCGTCGCCGCCTAGCAGCCCGTGGTGAAAGTGCTTTCGAAGCGAGGCGAGGTCATCGCGACCGAGATCGTGGCGCAGGA
This sequence comes from uncultured Phycisphaeraceae bacterium, assembly GCA_964649825.1. Classification (GTDB taxonomy): domain Bacteria; phylum Planctomycetota; class B15-G4; order B15-G4; family JADJEK01; genus CAZYQW01. The sequence goes on from CAZYQW010000032.1 coordinate 93,080, forward strand.
CCGCAGGCGTACTGCCTGTACGTCGAGGATCCTGCAACGAAGAGATCGGTCGCGAGGGCCCGCCGCAGCCGGAATGACTTTCAGCACGGGCGGCTAGCGCGGCCGCGACGACCGTGGAGACGTGCGGCGGCGCGAGCATCGGCCGGACCTCGCCCGCCTCGACGCGCGCCACCGCGAACTCCCGGTGATCCGTGGGCGAAAACTCGACGTGCGCGTGGAGTCCCACGTACTTGCCGACGTCGTGCTCGACGAACCGCCAACCGTCACCCTCGCCGAGGTCGAGGATCATCGAGTGGTGCAGCGGCGGGTGGTTCATCCGGTGGTGTGCCACCTGCGCGTACGCCTTGCCCGCCCCGCGAACCAGGTAGAACAGCTTCGAGGTCTCGATCCGGAACGTCGGGGTCCGGAGGGTTCGACCGGCCTGCACCCAATCGATGCGGCTCGGGTCGCCCTCGGACTCCGGGTGGACCGTCAGTCCGTCCCACGCTGGGTCCTTCTCCGCCGCTCCCACGGTGACCACGCGGGGCCGCGTCGCGCGATCGGGCCCGAGCACGAGATCGCCCGGCACGCGACGAACGAACGTGAAGCCGTCTTGGATCAGCGGCGCGTCGACCGCGAAGTCGACGACCACGCGCGGCGCGGCGCCGGGTTCGTCCTGCTCGGTGGGGTCGGTGGGGTCGGTGGCGAGCGTCGCGGCGATCACGGCGGTGTCGTCACGATGAGGGTCGCCGCCGGCGGCGCCGGCGCACGCGAAGACGTGGAGCGGGTGGGCCGGATCCTCGCGGGCCGCGTCGAGCTCCCGCGCCCACGGACCGTCGCCGCCGCGCGCGGCGAGCATATGCTGCGCCGCTCCGACCGCGCCCGCCGCGAGCGCGCCGCCCACCGCGGCGCTCGTCGCGCCGCGACGTCGTCGCTCGAGCCGTGCGAGCTCGTCCTGGACCGCGCGGTTCGCCTCGAGCGTCTCGAACCGGACCTGCCGGTAGCTCGTGCTGAGCGGAAAGCCGGAAAGCGCGTAGAAGTCGCGCGTCGTGATCGCGTCGAACTTGTGGTCGTGGCAGCGGGCGCATTCCATCGTCAGGCCCAGCATCGCGGTGCCGAAGGTGTGCACGCGGTCGGCGACGTACTCGGTGCGGAACTCCTCCTCGATGCTGCCGCCTTCGTTCGTCTGCCGGTGCAGGCGGTTGAACGCCGTCGCGAGGCGCTGCTCGTCGGTGGCGCCGGGCAGGAGATCGCCCGCGAGCTGCCAGGTCAGGAACTCGTCGTACGGAAGATTCTCGTTGAACGCGCGAATCACCCAGTCGCGGTACGGCGACATGTCACGCTCCACGTCGGCCTGATAGCCGTACGTATCCGCGTAGCGGGCAAGGTCCAGCCAGTCGATCGCCATCCGCTCGCCATAGGCCGGAGATGCCAGAGACCGCTCGACGGCGCGGTCGTAGGTCGCCGGCGAGGGAGCGGCCACGAAGGCGTCGATCTCGGCCGGCGCGGGCGGGAGCCCCGTGAGATTGAGGGCGAGGCGGCGGAGGAGCGATTCGGGAGCGGCCCGCGGCGCCGGGTCGATGCCCTCCCGCGCGAGCCGCGCACGCACGAACCCGTCGA
>CAZYQW010000033.1:0-33796 GCA_964649825.1 uncultured Phycisphaeraceae bacterium
GGATTATCCGGAGGTCATCGTCGTCGCTGGCAAGGCGCGACGACGACCGCGTATTCGAGATACGTCGAGGAGGAGCAACGCAGCAAGCGATGACGAGGGCCCCGGAGAAACGTCAACAACTCTGAATCACACCACTAGACGAGACGGGCTACTTGGCGCCGTCCTTGACGTGGAACAACGCGCTCCTCAGGTCGATCGGCTTCTCCGCTCCCTCGCGCCCGACGCGAAGCAGGATCCGCGCGCCGCCGCGTTCATCGAAGTAGTCGATGCGGATCGGGTGGTAGCCGGATGAGAGCGCGGCGTCCGCGGTGCCGTACCAGTTCTCGTACCCCATGTCCTTCCAGTTCTCGGCGATCACCTTCCCGTCGAGTTCGAGCCGCGCCCCGTCGTTCGCGACGACGAAGAACGTGTAGAGGTCCTCCACGTCCACCTTCAAGTACCCGCTCCACTGCACGCTGAACCGATCGCGCGGAACGCCGCCGCCGGGGCTGCCGTTCTGCCAATCGAAGTCGACCTCGCGATCGACGCGCTCCAGGACCAACGAGCGGAATCGAGGGTCGTTGTAGTAGCGACCGAGCAGACCCGGCTCGAGGACCTTCGGCGCCTCCCGCTTCGATTCCGGGTCACGCGGACGCGCGAACTCGTCGAGCAGACGCCGCGCTCGAGGGTGCCCGGGTGCGATCGCTTGAACGAGCTTCAGGTCCTCGATCGCCGCGTCGAAGCGACCGCTCGCGTGCCGGCAGAGGGCACGGTTCAGCATCGCGTCGACGTCGCCCGGGAAGAGCCGGAGGGCCTCGTCGCAAGCGGCGATCGCCTCGTCCCATCGCTCCTGCTCACCCAACAGGACGCCGAGGTTGCGGTGCGCCTCCGGCAGGTTCGGCATGCGGCGGATGACGGCCCGGAGGTCGCGCTCGGCCGCGTCCCGCCGCTTCTCGATCATCGCCACGTAGCCGCGGTTGTGCAGGATGATCGTCGCGACCTCCTCGCGCGTCAGGTTTCGCAGGTAGACGCCGCCATCGTCGTCGAACTCGCCGAGCAGCGCACGCGCTTCGGATTCCGAGAACGCGGCGCCGCGACGCGTCATCTCCAGGTTCTCGCGATCCTCCCCGTCGTCGTAGCGAACGAAGAAGTGGTTCGGAGCGGCCACGCCGTGGAACGGAACGGACGCCGCTTCGGCGACGATCAGCGCGATCGCCGAGAGCGACAGGCAATAGCCGCGCCGCGCCGCAAGGACGGAATCGACGTGGAGGGTCTCGATCGAATCGAGCGATTCGACCGACGTGAACCCTCGGTCATCGAACAGGAGCTCGCGCATCGCGTCCGTCCGCGCCGCCGCGTCCCCGCCCTGGCAGAGGTCGGCGTAGCGCGCGACGAGCCGCTCGATCCGCGTCCGTACCTGGTCCGCGTCGAGGTCGGGATGGTCGGCCCGCGCCATCTCGATGCACGCGTCGAGGAGCGAGGCGGCTCCCTCTCCGTCGGCCCTCTCGCCCGCCGCGCGCCCGCACGTCGGAAGGGCCAGCAGCAGGATCAGGCGTGCGTAGCGCATGGGCACCGTGCTCGCATCACGTTCGATTCATCCAGCGAAAGAGGCCCGAGCCGCGAGACCCGGACCTCCTCGAGCGCACCGAACGTCGACCGCCCGTTCAGCGATCCTGCTCGGCCTTCGCCTTCTCGAGCTGCTTCTTCAGCCGCTCGTTCTCCTTCTTGAGCTTGTAGTTCTCGAAGCGGAGAGTCTCGACCTCGCTCCGCTCGCGTCCGACGACCGTCTTGAACTGATCGTCGGTCAGCACCCCGTAGGCGTTCTTCTGGAACTCGACCTCGTGGCTCTCGTGGACGCGGCAGCCCTTGCCCTCGGAGTGGCACATCGTGACGAAGTCGCGGTGCTGTTTCTGATACTGGAACACGTCCTTCAACTGATCGGTGGTCAGCTCGAGCTTCTTCAGCTTCTTCACCAGCAGGTCGGTGTTGTCCCAACAGGCCGACGCCGAAGACGCGAAGAATCCGAAGACGAGCGCGAGCGAGGAGAGGACGGCGAGCTTCTTCATCAAAGCCTCCTTTGTTCTTTTCCGTATCGGATCGGGACCGACCGGTAACCGGTACGGCCCGGCGAACCGGTCGTTGGACGGTTCCGCGACGGGTTCGATGATACCGTTCCGCCGGCCGGATCGATCGGCCGGCGGGGGGCCGAGTCAGTCGCGCTCGGGGGACGCGAACCGGGTGGTGATCCAATCCGCGATCGTGTCCAGCGCCGCGGGCGCGAACGTCTCCTCGATCTCCCAGTACTCCGACAAGGCGCCGCTGTCGCACGTCTGGAAGAGGTGGTTCAGCGACGCGAGCTCCAGCACCGTGACGTCCGCGTTCCCACCCTTCTTCAACGCGGCCTCGATCGCGGCGAGGTTCTCCTTCGGTGGGACCTGCACGTCCTTCTCGCCGTTGAGCGCGAGGATCGGGCAGCGGACCTTCTCGAGGGTCGGCCGCGGATCGAACGTGATGAAGAATCGCGTCCACGGGGACAGGAGCGTCCTCAATTGGCCCCGCACGAGCTCCTCTCCCGCCTCGCCCTCCGGAAGATCTGGATCCTCGGCGAAGACCGCGCGCATCTGCGCCTCGAGCTCTTCGTCGGTCGCGTCGCCGGCGTTCCTCAGCAGCGTGAAGAGCCGAGCCTGGGTAGCGCGGTTGGCCTCGATGAACTCCTCGCTCTGCCCCGCCGCGCGCGCGATCAGCGCCCCCTGCATGTAGAGGATCTCGTCGCCGGGGAGGCCCGGCCCGGCGAGCATGACGATGAACGCGATCTCCTCCGGAGCGTGGACGGCCGCGATCGGACCGATGAGCCCACCCTCGCTGTGACCGATCAGCCCGATGCGACGAGCGTCGATCTCGGGACGAGAGCGGAGCAGCCGGACACCGGCGAGCACGTCGCCCGCCAGTTCCTCGGACGTCGCCCCCGGTCGACCCAAGGAGCTGCCGCCGACGCCGCGGTCATCGACGCGCAGCACGGCCACCCCGCGCCGCGTCAGGTGGTCCGCGATCACGAGAAACGGCTTGTGCTCGAACAACGTCTCGTCGCGATCCTGCGCCCCGGAGCCGGTGATCAGCACCGCCCCCGCGAACGGGCCGTCGCCGTCGGGGATCGTCAGCGTCCCGGCCAGCGTGACGTCGCCGTTGTCGAACGTGACGTCCTCGGCGCGGTACGGGAACGGGGGAACGGGAGTCTGCGGCCGCGCGAGCTCCGGCGGAGCGTCGGCGCGCTTCATGTCGAGCGGCATCGAGACGCCGTGCTGCTCCAAATGACCGTTCAGGCCGTCTCCGTCCTCCGTCAAGCGACCGGTGTACGTTCCCCCGAACGCGTCGACTCGAATCTCCACCGATCCGTCCGCCTCCGGGCTGATCCGAGAGATCGGGATCCCACGCGCCCCCTGATCGGGACTGTCGGTGGTGCCGGTGAGTCGGCCATCGTCCTCCTCGGCGACGTGGAACAGCAGGCGCACCTTCATCCCGCTGACGGCGAGCGTCCCCTCCCACGATCCGACGAATCGTTCCTGACCGGCGACGCGTTCCACCGGCTCGATCGTGCGCCGTGCGCACGACAACGGAACCTCGATGCCGCGCTGCTTCCACGTCCCGACCAGCCGATCGTCCTCGAGCCGCGCCACGAACGTCGCGCCCGTCATGCTGATCGAGATGCGGACGTTCCCGTCGTCGTCGAGCGTCACGCTCGAGATCGGCAGCCCGTACGCGTTCTGGGTCGGGCTGTCGACGGTTCCGATCAGCTCGTCGACGTCGTCGACCTCGAAATGGAACACGGTCGGGAGCGTTGCCCCGCCGGCGACGATGTCCCCCTCCCAAGTCCCCACGTACGGCGACCAATCGATCTCGGCGGATTCGCCCGCCGCGGCAGACCAGAGTCCGACCGCCAGGGCCAACGTTCCAAGCGCGCGCATGAGTACCCCCTTCCGGGTGGTTCCAATGAAGAAGAGGCGTCCATTCCTACCGATGCGGTCGTCATCGTGCCCGTGAGCGTACCCGACGCGGCGTGCCCGAGCTCCGGCCGTCCATGCCGCCGGGGCGTTGCCGTTCGACATCCCTCCGATTACCGACCGAGCGCCCGCCCGACGATTCCCACCACCTCGTCACTCGCGGAGTCGAGGAAGAAGTGGCCGCCCGGCACGACGTAGACCTCGCTCGTCCGCGTCGTCTGCTCGGACCAGGCTTCGAGCTCGTGCCGCGACACCGCGTCCGCGCTGCCGCCGAGGATCGTGATCGGCACGTCGAGCGGCGGCTCGGGCGAGCACTCGTACGTGTCCGACGTCTCGAAGTCCGCGCGGAGCATCGGAAGGAACAAGCGCATCAGCTCCGGGTTCTCGAGCACCTGGACCGGCGTGCCGTTCAGCCGCCGCAGCTCCTCCTTGAACGCGGCATCCGGAAGGTCGAACACCGGGATCGGTTCACGGACGTGCGGCGCCGCGATCGCCGACGCGAACAGATGGAGCGGCATGGGAAGCCGCCGCCGTCTCAGCTCGCGGGCGACCTCGAACGCGACCAGTGCGCCGAGGCTGTGTCCGAACAGCGCGAACGGCCGGTCGAGGAGGTCGCGGATCGCCGGAACCACCGCCGCGATCACCGCCGCCATCCCGGCCAGCGGCGGCTCGCGGACCCGCGTCTCTCGGCCCGGAAGCTGCACCGCGCGCACCTCGATCGACTCCGGAGCGAGCGCCGGCCACCGGCGGAACGCGGACGCGCCGCCGCCCGCGAAGGGAAAGCAGAACAGCCGCACGCGCGCACCGTGCCGCGGCTTGACGAAGGGGAACCATGGATCGGTCATGCGTCGTCAATCTGCCGCGACACGCCGCCGAGCTCAACCGTCGGCCGAAGAAGCGATCTCATCGGCCCCTCGACTCGTGTCTCGTCCGAACGACTCGCTCAAGCGCTCTTCCAGGCGCTTGACGGTGAACGGTTTCTGGAGCAACGGGCCGCTGTTCCGTTCCAGCCCCTGATCCGCGAGTTCATCCGCGGCGTACCCGGACATGAAGATCACCTTCAAGTCCGGCCGCGACGTCCGCAGCCGGCGCGCGAGCTCGGGACCGCTCATGATCGGCATGATCACGTCCGTCAGGAGCAGATCGACCTCGCCTCCACGCTCCGCGAACAGCCGCTCGGCCACGTCGGGAGAATCCGCCTCGAGCACTCGGTATCCGTCACGATGGAGGACGACACGCACGAACTCACGGACCGCCGAGTCGTCCTCGACGAGCAGGATCGACCGCGCGCGGGCCTCGCACGGCATCGGTTCGTCCTCGACGTCCAGCGGGTCGGGCGGGCCGTTCACGCGCGGCAGGAAAACGCGGAAGCACGAACCCTCGCCGACGCGGCTCGCGACGACGATCTCGCCGCCGACCTTCTGGGTGATCCCGTACACGGTCGCCAGCCCGAGCCCCGTTCCCCTCCCCGGAGGCTTGGTGGTGAAGAACGGATCGAACAAGTGAGCGAGCGTGTGCGAGTCCATCCCGGTGCCGGTGTCGCTCACGCGGAGCTCGACGATGGGCCCGGGAGCCATGCGGAGGTCCCGCGCCCGCGCCTCGTCGAGCTCGCCGTCGGCGACGTCCACCGTCAGCGTGCCGCCATGCAGCATCGCGTCGCGCGCGTTGACGGCGAGGTTGACCAAGATCTGCTCGATCTGGCCCGGGTCGGCGCGGACGCACGCCTCGGCATCTCCCACGTTCAGCCGGAGCTCGATCTGCTCGCCGATGAGGCGCCGGAGCAGGTCCACGAGGTTGCGCGCGACCTGGTTCAAGTCGACCACGCGCGGCGTCCCGACGTTCTGGCGGCTGAAGACGAGGAGCTGTCGCGTGAGGCGCGTCGCACGCGCGGCGGCTTGAGAGATCTCGCGCACGTACCGGAGTCCGGGAACGTCGGCGGCGAGCTCTCCCTCCAGCAGCTCGCTGTAGCCGCCAATCGCGGTGAGGAGGTTGTTGAAGTCGTGGGCGATCCCGCCGGCGAGGCCGCCGAGCGCCTCGAGCTTCTGCGCGCGCAGGAGCTGCAGCTCGACGCGCTTGCGCTCCTCCATCTCCTCCAGGAGCTGTTGATTGGCCCGACGCAGCGCCTCGGTTCGCTCGGTCACCCGCCGCTCGAGGCCGTCGTGCGCGCGACGCAGCTCGTCCTCGAGCCGCTTTCGCGAGAAGAAGTCCGGGATCTGGTAGTCGAGTCGCGGCTCGTGGCGCGGATGGGACGCCCGGTACTCCTCGAGCCGCGACTCGATCACTTCCGGGTGCGCCATGATGAACCGGCAATGCTCGTCGCCGCGAGCGCGACACAGGACTTCGCTCGAGACGAGTTGGACGCCGAAGCTCTCCTCGCACCATCCCGAGGAGTAGCCGGCGTTCATGATGCAGACCGGGAACTCCGGCTGCTGCCGCGCACGTTTCCACGCGTCGGACTCGAACGAGTAGGGGTGGTCGTACAGCAGGAAGAACTCGCGGTCGGAAGTCGGCGTCGACTGCTCCGAGATGTCGACGAACGCCCAACCCGCGTACGCGAAGTGCACCGGGCCCGCCGACAGGCGCTCGATCGGGTCCTCGAGGCCCATCTTCGCGTGGAAGTTCCTCGCGTCCGATTTGCCGATCGCGTGCGCGAGGTCGAAGAGGATGTTGCGCGCGAAATCCTCGGCGTCGGACTCTCGCCCGGGCCCGAACAGCTCGCGGACCACGCCGAAGAACTCGACCGACAGGGACGCGGCTCGCACCAGGACGTAACGCTCGCCGAACACCTCGATCGTCCCCTCTTCGGGGACGTCTCTCCGCTCGCCGAAGTACGACGAGACGACCCGCTCCGCGTCCTCGAACGCTCGCTTCATCGACTCGGGAACTCGAACCGTGCGAAGGTCCATTGGCGCATCCTCTCGATGCTACGACCGCGGCCGATTTCAACAATTCCGCCGCCGAGGTCCATCGAACTTCAGGCGAGTGGTCGATCCGAGGCCGACTCCGTATCATCCCCGACCCCACTGGTCGTCCACCGGAGCGACGGAATGCGTTCCCTCACCCTCTGCCTGCTCTCGTTCGCCGGCGTCGCGGCGTTCTCCTCCGCGAACGACGCGGTGGCCCCCTGGACGGTGGACGACGTCGTGAAGCAGGAACGAGCGTCGTCCTTCCAGCTCAGCCGCGACGGCTCACGGGCGATCTGGATCAAGTCGACCGCGGACGACGAGAAGGACCGCCACGTGCGCACGCTCATGGTGACCGACGTCGCGTCTGGTGAGCATCGGCCGCTCACGGTCGGAAAGAGCTCGATCTCGAACGCGACGTTCTCGCCCAGCGGCCGCTTCGTCGCGTTTCTGTCGGATCGCCCGTTCCCGGAGGGCGAGAAGGGCGTCGACAAGGACGACGCGGGCGAGCAGATCTGGAGGATCGACCTCCTCGGCGGGGACGCGCGGCCGATCGCGGCGATTCCGTTCGGCGTCTCCGCGTTCGAGTGGGTCGCGGAGGACGTGATCTACCTCGCCACGCGGGAGCGTCGCTCGCGCTCCGAGGCGCGCGCCAAGAAGGAGAAGGACGACACGATCGTCGTGGAAGCCGACGACGCGTACGCCGACTCGGCACGGCAGCTCCATCGCCTCGAGATCGAGGAGAGGAAGCTCACGCGCCTGACCGAGGGACGCTTCCCGATCGATTCGTTCGCGGTGTCGCCGAACGGACGCTTCGCCGCGGCGCTGCGCGGACAGTCCCCCCACGCGAAGGCCGAGCGCGACTCGCCTCCCCAGTGTCTCGTGATCGATCTCGCCAGCCGAAGCGAGCGCGAGATCTTCTTCCGGACGCGGAACAAACCGTCCCGCTTCGCGTGGAAGCGCGACTCCACGGGCTTCTACGCGATCGCACCGCGATCGACGAAGGACGGCGAGACCTGGGGCGCGATCGACGTCCTGTTCGACGTCGCGGTTCCCGGCCTGGACACGCGCCCCATCGACGTCGGACACGACTGGGGAGTCCGCGAACCGTTCGTCGTCCTCGCCGACGGCTTCCTGACCGGACTCTGCAACGGCGCGCGCCCGTTCACCGCGATCTACCGCGGCGACGCCGCGGCCCCCTCGAGATCCGACCTCGAGGGGGCGCACGCCGGTCGCGTGCTCGACCTCGTGAAGGCACGCGACTCGGATCGCGTCATCTACGTCACGGGCGGGGCGTCCGACCCCGACCACGTCGTGGGCGCGCGCCTGGAAGGGAATCGCCTCGTCGACGAGAAGGAGATCCTGCGACCGAACGGCGGCTTCTCCTCGCGCCCCCTCTCCCGCACCGAGGTCATCCGATGGCAAGGGGCCAACGACGACGTCGTCGAGGGCATCCTCTACTATCCGCACGACCATCAGGAGGGCCGCCGCCATCCGCTGGTCTTGATGACGCACGGCGGCCCCCACGGCGCCGACCTCGATCGGTTCTCCGAGCGCTGGTCGAACGCGCCGAACCTCTACGCGCAGCGCGGCGCGTTCGTGCTGAAGACGAACTACCACGGCAGCTCCGACTACGGGCTCGAGTTCGGCGAGTCGATCCGCGAGAGGTACTACGAGCTCGAGCTGATCGACATGTTCTCGGGCATCCGCTCCCTCGACGAGCGCGGGCTCGTGGACACGAGCCGAATGGGCCTCGTCGGTTGGTCGAACGGCGCCATCCTCTCGATCGCGGCGCTGACGCACGGCGCGGATCACGCCCCCGGCTTCGACTACTCGTTCAAGGCGTGCGCGCCCGGGGCAGGCGACGTGAACTGGACCAGCGACTACGGGACCTGCAGCTTCGGCGCGTCGTTCGACGACTTCTACTTCGGCGGTCCCCCGTGGACGCACCCGGAACGCTATCTGGCCAAGTCGCCGCTGTTCCGGGCGGAGGAGGTCACGACCCCCACGATCATCTTCTTCGGGACGAAGGACCGCGCGGTCCCGACGGAGCAGGGCTGGCAGTGGTTTCGTGCGTTGAACCGCGTCGGGAAGGCCCCCGTTCGTTTCCTGCTGTTCCCGGATCAACCGCACGGGCTCGAGAAGCTGACGCACCAGCGCCGCAAGCTCCAAGAGGAGCTCGCCTGGTTCGACCGCTACCTGTTCGAGGCCGAGCCGCGAGGGGTCGACGTCGTGATGGAAGGGTCGCCGCTCGACGTCGCGCTGAAGGCGGCCGCGTTCGCGCGCTCCGGCGACCGTCTCGGCGTCGTGCGGGGCGACGCGCTGATCCCGGAGACGATTCCGTTCGACGACGTCGAGGTCGGACGCTTCGAGGTCACGCGCGCGCAATGGGCAAGCTTCGACGCGACCGCCGGCGTCCCGATCCACGCCAACCACCCCGTCACCGAGATGACGGAAGAGAAGGCCAAGCGATACCTCGCGTGGCTCTCGGAGCGGACGGGCGACGAATGGCGGCTGCTCACCGTCGCCGAGTTCGAGGAGCTCGAGAAGTCGAAAGGGCCCGACGAGAACACGCTCGACGCGTGGGCGGGGTACTCCCCCTCGCTGGCCGATGCCCGCGTCCTCGCGCGCGACGTGATCGGGCTCGGCGTCGACGTCGCCCTCCGGCCGGTGGGGACCCGCCCGCCGGGAGCGCTCGCTCGGGGCGGCGAGAAGCGGCTCGTCTTCGACGTCGGCGGCAACGCGGCCGAGCTCGTCGCGGGTCCGATCCGCGCGGAGGTCCGGGGCGGCTGTGCCGTCATGACGCCGGACGATCGCTTGCCGGGCCCGACGCGCGTCCCGCCGGCGTTCGTCGGGTTGAGGGTCGCGAGGATCGTCGGCTCCGATTCCGGCCCTCCACTCGACGATGGCGGCGGCGCCGACGAGGGCGGCGACGGCGACTGACTTGCGCGGAAGTCCGGGTAACGTATCGACGACGTTGCAACCGGCCGTCGAAGAGAGACCAAGAACCTCGATGAGAAACTCGATCGTCACCGTCCTGCTCGCGATCCTCCTCGTGAGCTGCGGCTCCTCGGGCGAGCGCGGCCGCGTCCGTCTCGCGACGACCACGAGCACGGAGAACACCGGGCTTCTCGCCCACCTCCTGCCGCCGTTCGAGGAACGGAACGACATCGAGGTCCACGTGATCGCGGTCGGTACGGGTCAAGCGCTCGCGATCGCGGAGCGCGGCGACGCGGACATCGTGCTCGTCCACGCGCGGCCCCTGGAGGACGCGTTCGTCGCGAGCGGCCACGGCATCGATCGCCGCGACGTCATGTGGAACGACTTCGTGGTCCTCGGTCCACCCGACGATCCGGCCCAGGTGCGCGGGATGAGCGACGTGGTCGCCGCGTTCCAACGCATCCACGACGCGAAGGCGCCGTTCGTGTCTCGGGGCGACGACTCGGGAACGCACCTCCGTGAACAGGAGGTTTGGAACGCGGTCGGAGTCACGCGCTCCGCGAAGGGCGCGTCCTACCTCGTGGCCGGCCAAGGCATGGGGAAGTGTCTCGTGATGGCGGACGAGAAGCGTGCGTACATCCTCTCCGACCGGGGCACGTTCCTGGCCTTCAAGGGGAAGATCGACCTCGACGTCCTCGTCGACGGCGACCGCCGGCTGCGAAACGAGTACGGCGCGATCCTGGTCTCTCCGGTGCTCCACCCGCACGTCCAGGCGGAAGGCGCTCGGGCCCTCCTCGACTACCTCGCCTCGAAGGAAGGACGCGAGCGCATCGCGTCGTTCCGCGTCGAGGGAGAGGCGCTCTTCCACGCGACGACCGACCCGGAGTAGGGCGACACCGCATGGAGTTCCTGTGGGAGGCCCTCGTCGAAGCCGCTCGCCTCGTGCGACGCGGCGACGAGGAGCTTCTGCACGCGTGCCTGGTCTCGCTCACGTGCACGCTGACGTCGGTCTCGTTGGCCGCGCTCGTTGCGATTCCGCTCGGCGCCTGGCTCGGCGTGTTTCGACCGCGCGGGCATCGCACCGCCGTGTTCGTGCTGCGCGTCGGGATGTCCATGCCGACCGTCGTGATCGGCTTGCTCCTCTACGGAGCGCTCTCTCGCAAGGGTCCGTTGGGCGACCTCGACGTCCTCTACACGAAGACCGCCATCATCGTCGGCGAGGTCCTTCTCGCGTTCCCGTTGCTGGCGACGCTCGCCCACGGCGCGACGGCGTCGCTCGATCCGCGCGTACCCGAGACCGCGCTCACCCTCGGCTCGGGACGGCCCCGCGCTCTCCTGAAGGTCTTGGGCGAGGTCCGAGTGGCGGTGGTCGCGGCATACCTCGCCGCGTTCGGTCGCTGCCTGACCGAACTCGGGATCGCCATCACCGTCGGCGGCAACATCGCCCTCCGCACCCGGACCCTGCCATCGGCGATCCAGCTCGAGGTGTCGCGCGGGAACTTCGCGAAAGCCCTCGCGCCGGGCATGGTCCTGCTCGTGCTCGCGGGGGTGGCCGCGGTGATCACGCACCACCTCTCCCGGGAGACGAAGACGTGATCCGCGCCCAACACGTCTCCGTCCGCTTCGGACCGATCGAAGCGCTCCTCCTCGAGGAGCTCGTGATCAGGCCCGGCGAGCGGCTGGGCGTCCGCGGTCCGAACGGCTCCGGGAAGTCGACCCTCCTGCGCGTGCTCGGGGGGCTCCAACCGCTGACCGCGGGGACGCTCGAGGGTGCGCCGCCGCCCGGCCGCACCGTGCTGGTGCATCAACAGCCGTATCTGTTCCGCGGAACCGCCCGCGACAACGTTGCGTGCGCGCTCCGGTGGCGACGCCGTCCGCGAGCCGCGGCCGCCGATTGGCTCGAGCGGCTCGGCGCCGCCCACCTCGCCGATCGCGACGCGACCGCGTTGTCGGGGGGCGAACGCCGCCGCGTCGCCGTCGCTCGCGCCCTCGCCGCCGACCCGGAAGTCCTCCTCCTCGACGAACCGTTCGCCGCGCTCGACGCGGCCGGATGCGACGCCGTCGCCTCGGCGATCGAGCACTTCGCCGGCACTCTCGTCGTCGCCGCGCCCGAACTCTCGGGAATCGCCCTCGAGCACGTCATCGAGCTCCGGTCTCCTTGCGGAGTCAACCGCGCGTCGCGCTGACGCGATGGGCGACCCGCATTCCGGCGTCCAAGTCGTACTCGACCACGACCGAGTCGCCGAGCTTGACGTCGGCCAACGCCACTTCCCGCCCGTTCAATCGGACCTCGGCCGAGTCATCGACGACGAACGTCGTCGTGCGCTCGTTCTCCATGACCTCGATGCGTCGCTCCTGGGCGAGCACCGAACTGATGGTCCCCTCCTGCTTCGCGTTCTCCCGGTCGTTCTCCGCGATTTCGTCCTCGACGTCGTCGCCGAACTTCTTGGCCGCCGCGGAGGCCTTGTCGACCATCTCCCCTACCTTCTCCTTGGCCGTCGCCGTGTCTTGCGACACTTTCTCCTTGTCGACGGTGACCGAGACTTTCGACGTGTCGCCCGAATCGTCCTTCGACACCGCGAACCAATCGAGATAGGCGCCGAGGGCAAACACGACCACCATCAAGATGACCACGAATCCAATGAGTCGAAGCATTGCCGCTCCTCCATTACGAACGCAGAACCGCGCCACGGCCCGGGCCAGCGGATGAACATGGAGCAAGGGACAGCAAGCGACGTGCCGCCCCCCGAAACGGCGCGTTCGCGCCGTCTCGCCGCGCGCAGTCGAAGGTCCGGGTGCGCGTTTCTGCAATCGTGCGAGCGCGGCGGAACGAGTGGGTGTCGAACCAGTCGTAGTTCCCGACAGTCGTTCGTATTCCGTTCGCATAACCCCAAGACACGTCGGGGCAGCAAGCAAAAAAATCATTCGTGTATCGTGTACTTATCAACTACTAAATCTAGTGCTCAATCTCAACTATCCTACTGTTACTCGTAGTCTCATCGTTGAATCACCCTGTCTCACGCGCCGAGCTCGCCACCATGATGTTGCTATCTAGTTGCTAAGTCGCTATTCCGACGCAGCACGCTCAATTCGAAGCCGAAGCTAAGCCGCATCCGAGGGAGGACTCGCCGTGGAGATGCGACACCTGGGACTGCAGATTCGGGAAAAACGGCTCCGACGCGCCTGGTCGCAATGGGATGTCGCGCGGCAGATCGGTGCCACTCAGTCCCAGGTCAGCGCGGTGGAGCGGGGACTCGAGGGAATCCTCTCCACCGAAAAGATCAGGGCACTCGTGCAGTTGCTCGAGATCGATCTCCACGAGGCGACTCTGCGAGTCGACTCGCCCACCCTTCGGTACTGTCCCTCGAGCGACTGTCCGACCTCGCTCCCGTTCGCCGCCGGCACCGGTCCCATCCGGTTTCGTCCGACGTTCGTTCGCGGCACCGAAAAACACTGTCGGTTCTGCGGTGAAACCACGCTCACGACCTGCCCCAATCCGGACTGCAAGCAAGCCCTCGATGAAGAGTCCGCCTTCCACTGCCCGGCGTGCAGCCAGGCGCTGGTCCCTGATGCTGATGAGTCGATTCGAGCGCTCGATCCTGCTGCGTGGTCGGATACCGAGCGTGCGCGGCGTCTGGAAATGACGTCTCGGCCACCAATCGGCGCCATGGCACGGACCGACGTCGGAGCCGCTTCATGACCCGCCGCGAGAGAAAGAACAGCCCAACGTCCAAGAAATCACCAGGCGCGATCGTCGCCGCACTGATCGCGTTCGTACCCGAGCAGTTGCGCGACTGGTTGAAAGGACGCTCGAGATGGTTCGGATTCTCGGTGGCGCTTGCGTTCTTGGTGGTCACGAATCGAGCGACCATCCTTCACGCCTGTACGACAGTTTGGAGCACCGCAAGATCGCTGGTGGTGCGCGCGAAGCCCCTTCGGGTCATCGTCCAACCGCGCCCTCTCCTACCTCCGTTCGACGACGTTTTCCTGACGGTACAGAACGTCCCGGACGGGGCTACCAAGCGCGACTTCGAGATCCTCCTCGGGGGCAAACGCTTCAGGGACCAGGTGGGTGTCGACGTATCGCTCTTCGAGGACGTCCGAACGGCCCAGGTGAGGCTCCCGGCCGTGCTCTTCGACTGGGAGCCGCGGAACGATTCCGAAGTCGCCACCGTGCTCGTCGCCGGCGAGACCAAGAACGTGGTCATCCGGCTGTCCTCTTGGCGGAGCAGCCCGAGTCTCGACGATCGTCGCATCGGAACGGGTCGAAACGACGACTCGATGGCCGTGACCGATGAGTTGCTTCAGGCCGGTGCGCCGCTCGATCTTGTACCCGTCGGCCCCGAGACCCTGAAGCCGACGTTGCCTACCGAACTCGACCGAGGCTTGGCTGAAATCGAAGTCGCACTCGGCCGTTCGGTCTTCGTCCTCACGACGGCAGCGCGGGAGATCGACTTACACTTGCTGCCGCTCACTGGACAGACCGTCGATCTGATATTCCGGTGCCAAAGACGAGAAGCCCATCGATACACCCTGCTTCGATATCTGGAACCTCTGATGGAGATCCAACGTGGAGCGAGGTTTCGACTGGAAGGAGGCGACCAGAAGCACTGGACCCTCGACCCGAACGTCCCTGGGCGCATCCAGGCAACGAACACCGTCATTACCGACGTGCTCGAACCCCCGCACTACATCGTTCGCTTCCACCATCTCCGTATCGAGGTGCGACATGCACTCTACGTGCTCTCGTACCGGTTCTCGAGCCTTGGGAAAGGGTCATTGGCCATCGCTTTCGATCCGATCCTCGAGTGGTTGGTTCCAGAGAGTCCCGGGGGGCGTTGCTCTGCCTTCAAGGTGGCCGGCCCGCTCGAGCGAAACGGAGCATCGACGATCCGATGTCGACCCTATCCGGAATCGCTGGTCGTCGCAGACGAAAACTGGCACTCGGCCGTCTTGGCGATCCGGATCGGCGAAAAGACGAGCGCGAATCGCGTTTCGTTCGTCGCGACGGGTTACATCGACGGCCAACCCGTCGCGCATCTCGATCGCATGGCCACCTGGCTGCCATCGGTCTATCGACCCGAGATTCGTCAGCGCGGCAGCCGGACGCTCTTGATCGAACGGTTCCGAGTCTATCAGCTCGTGCTGTAGCCGTCCTCGACGACTCTACTGCCAGCGAAACACCCGCTGCGAGACCGCGAACCCGACGGCCGCCACCGCCGCGAGGATTCCGACTTCCATCCAGATCTCGCGGGCCCCGGCTCCCTCGTTCATCACGGCGCGCAGGGCGTCGTTGAGGGCGGTGAGGGGAAGAACGCGGATGTAGGGGTGAACGAGCTCGGGGAAGCGCTCATAGGAGAAGAACGACCCGGACAGGAGCCACATCGGGAGTTGGATCGCGTTCATCCAGCCGTACGCCGCCTCGAGGCTCTGCGCGCGGGCCGCGATCACCAGCGACACCGCCGCGAACGCGGCGGCGCCGAGGAGGGCGACGCACGCGAGCAGGAGGGTCGATCCGTGGTTCTCGACGCGGAAGATGAGCTTCGCGAAGAGCAGCAGGATGCCGATCTCGAACACCAGGAAGACGAGCCGCGAGAGGAAATACGACAGCACGAACTGGGAACGCCGCATCGGCGTGGCCGCGAGGCGCTTCAGCATCTTCCGCTTGCGCGCGACGACGATCGAGAACCCGATCGCCCACATGCTGCTCCCCATCAGGTTCAAGCCGAGGATCCCCGGGAAGAGGAAGTCGACGTAGCGTCCGCCGGATTCCTCGACGTGATCGTCATCGGTGACAACCGAGTCGCGGCGGCCACGGAACCGCTGAATCGCGTCATCGGCCGCGCGTCGCGCGAGACGGGAACCTTCGCGCGCGACGTCGTATCGATACGTCACGCCGGCCGCGCCCTCGGCGTCGACCATCCGGACGACGAGGTCGACCTTCCCGATTCGCAAGGCGCGCTCCGCGTCGACGGCGTCGATCATCTCGACGTCGACCTCGTCCTTCGCCGCGACGAGCGCCTCGACCAGCCACTCCGGCGCCGGTCGCTCGATCGCGACCCGCGGATGACCCGGAGCGTGATCCCGGAAGGCGAGCCCCAGCACGAGCACGAGCACGATGGGAAACCCGAACGCCCAGAACACCGCCCCCGGCTCGCGATAGAACTCGCGAAACCGCGTGAGGGTGAGCTCGAAGAGCGCCGATCGACGGTCAGTCATCGAGGAGTCCGCGGCCGGTGAGGTGGAGGAAGACGTCGTCCAACGTCGCCTGATGGGTGGCGACGGTCTGAAGTTCCACGCGCTGTCGATCCAACTCCTGAATCACGGCCGGCAACGCGATCCGCAGCTCCGAGACGCGCAGCACGAAACGGTCGATGCGACGGGTGATTCCATTCACGCCCGGCAATTGTGCGAGACGCGCGACGTCCGGCTCGGATCTCGTCTCGAACTCGATGATCTGATCGGCGCCGAGCGAGCGGATGAGCTCGGCCGGCGTCCCGATCGCGATGATCCGTCCATGATCCATGATGGCCAACCGATCGCACAGGCGTGCTGCCTCCTCCATGTAGTGCGTCGTCATCACGATGGTCCCGCTCGCGGCGCGGAACTCCTCGATCACGTCCCACAGCCCCGTGCGCGCACGCGGATCGAGACCGGTGGTCGGCTCATCCAGGAACAGGATCTCGGGATCGCAGACGAACGCGCAAGCGAGCGCGAGCCGCTGCTTCTGGCCGCCCGACAGCTTCGTGAACCAGCTATCCGCCTTCGCGTTCAACCCGAGCTTGGCGAGGACGTCCTCCTCGGTGCGCCCGCGCCGATAGAAGCTCCGGAAGAGCCGGATGTTCTCCCTCACGGTGAGGCGCTCGGGAAACTCCGTCTCTTGAAGCTGGATGCCGAGCCGCTCCCGCAGCGACCGCTCGTCGCCTCCGTTCCAGGTCTGCCCGAGGACGCGGACGACTCCGCCGTCCGCCGGCAGCAACCCCTCGAGAACCTCGACCGTCGTCGTCTTCCCGGCGCCGTTCGGGCCGAGCAGCCCGAAGCACTCGCCGCGCCGCACCTCGAAGTCGACTCCCGCCACGGCGGTGACGTCCTTGAACCGCTTCACGAGTCCGCGGCAAACGACGGCCGGCTCGTTCATCCCGATCGCTCCATTGGCGAGACACAGGGCGTCACGATAGGCGCCCTCGCATGGAAGGGCTGGAGCTTCGTCGCACTTTTTCGCGCCGCGACGGTGCTGCCTCCGTGCAGAACTCGTTTCGGACTGCCAGACCCGCCCTCCCCATCGATCAGGCGACAAGGAGCAGAAGTGATGAAGCGAACGTTGGCGATTCTCTTGAGCGTCCCGTTCCTATCGAGTCCGGCGCGCGCCGCGACTCTGACCGTTCCCACGAACTTCCCCACGATCCAGGCGGCGATCAACGCCGCCGCCGCCGGCGACACCGTCCTCGTCGCGCCGGGCGTCTACAACGAGAAGATCGATTTCAAAGGGAAGGCGATCACGGTCATCAGCGCCGCCGGCGCGGAGTTCACGACGATCGACGCCAACGACACCGGCAGCGTCGCGACGTTCAAGTCCGGCGAGAGCTCGACGTCGGTCCTCTCCGGATTCACGCTCACCGGCGGGACGGGCACCGTCTCCGGAACGAGCTCGTTCGGGGGTGGGATCTACTGCGTGCTCGCGTCTCCGACGATCGAGCACAACGTCATCCGCAACAACTCGGCCAAGGGAAACTTCCTCACCCCGGGGGGCGAGGGCGGTGGAATCTACGTCAGCGCGGGTTCGCCGCGGATCCGCGAGAACACGATCCTCCAGAACGCCGCGCAGAACGACGGCGGTGGGATCCAAATGCGATTCGGCGGAACGACGGCGCTGATCCACGACAACACGATCCAGAAGAACGCGTGCCTCGCGGGCACCGGCGCGGGAATCAACCTCGAGAACTCCTCGTCGCCGTTGATCCGCGACAACCTGATCCTCGAGAACATCCTCGCCTCGCGTGGCGGCGGCATCAACGCGGACAGCGGTTCTTCGCCCACGATCGAGGACAACGAGATCCGTGTCAATCAATCGAACGTGGACGGGGGCGGCATCCACTGCGACGGCGGCAACCCGACGATTCGTCGCAACGTCATCGCCGGCAACGGCGCCGGCATCCTCTTCGGCTGCGGCGCGGGGATCTGCTGTCGCAACAACTCGCCGCTCGTGTCCCAGAACGTCATCTCGACGAACCGCATCGTCGGCGACGGCGGCGGCGCGGCGTTCGAGAACGGCAACCCGACGCTCGTGGACAACATGATCGTCGAGAACCGCGCGGAGGGCAGCTTCGGGCTCGGCTCGGGCGGCGGCATTTTGCTGACGAACGCAAACGCGATCGCCACCAACAACACCATCGCGAACAACGTCGCGTTCGCGCCCGGCGGCGGCGTCATGCTCTTCAGTTCGTCGAGCGTGACCATGACGAATGGGATCGTGTGGGGAAACACTGCCCCGAGCCAGCCGCAGATCGGCGGATTCGCGGGCAGCGTCGCGTACTCGGACGTCCAGGGAGGCTTCTCCGGCGCCGGCAACTTCGCGGCGGACCCGCTCTTCGTCGACGCGCCGAACGGCGACTACCACCTTCACGTCGACTCGCCGTGCTTCGACGCCGGCACGACGCTCGCCCCCGCGCTGCCGGCGTTCGACTTCGAGGGCGACGATCGGCAGCACTACGACGGCGTCGACATGGGCGCCGACGAAATCGCGGGCTGCGTCATCCGCGGCTTCCCGTACGGGCACGGGCTCGCCGGCACCGGCGGAATCGTCCCCTCTCTGTCGCTGACCGGCCATTCCTGCGAGGCGGGAGAACACACCCTTCACATCGACGACGCGCTCGGCGGCGTCTACTCGAACCTCTGGATCGGGACGGGGCAGGCGAGCCTTCCGTTCCTCGGTGGGCTCTTCTACGTGGACCTCTCCCTGCCGTACGCGCTGATTCCGTTCTTCATGCCCCCGTCGGGGTCCCTCGCGCTCCCCGGCGCGAACGTCACGAGCTTCGAGGGCGTCGTCATCTACCTTCAGGTCACGTTCGCCGACCCCGGCGGACCAGCCGGCGCCTCGATGACCAACGGTCTCCGAATCGAGATCGGCGAGTAGTCGGCGACACGCATCAGACGAGCCGGGCCCGGCGTACCGGAGAGAGCCGGGCCCCGTGTTCGCGCGGAGCGTTCGGACCGTCGTGCCTTCCTTCGTTCAGCCGTCCCGTCCCGCGGGCCCCCGCTCCATCTTCTCGTCCGACTGCCGCGCGCTCTCGAGCAACAGGTACGTTGCGTCCAGGCGGATCCGCTCGTCCATGTCCTGCGGCAGTCCCTCGTAGAAGCTGTACCGGGCGTCGGTCTGCGCGTAGAGGCGGTGGAAGATCGTGCGGAGCTGCGTCTCGATCGCGGTGCGGATCGGCTCGAACGTCAACACGTTCTCTCGCTGGAGCATGTCCCCGAGTCGACCGCCGGTTCCAGTGAGGAGGCTCAGGTACGCCTTCAGTTCCTCGCTCGTCAACGCCCCCTGCGCCACCAGGATCTCTCCCAAGCGCGACCCGGGCGGGTTGTGGGAGCTGATCGCGTGCACCACGTCGCCCTTCGCGAACCAGATCGAGAACTCCTCGTCGGCGCCGGCCACCGTCAGGACGCCGTCCTTGCGTTGAAGGCTCAGGCAGCCGATCAGCTCCGGGAGCGCGAGGCAGCGGGTGTCCCCGTGGAAGCCGGTGGAGCCGGCGGCGCCGCGCGTGCGCCGCGTTGCCGCATCACCGCCACCCTCCGCCATCGGCCGCGTCGCCTCGGCCGCCTTCATCCCGCCGAGCTGTTGGCTGATGATCGCCGCCAGCTCCCCCCTGAAGTCGGGGAACATCCCCTCGACGGGAGACGCCCTGTCCAGCTCGGACGCGAGCTTCGACGCCATCTTGACGTGTCGCGCGACCCGGGCGAGCGTGGGCTTCGCGTCGGGCGACGGGTCTGCGTCCATCGACGATTCGATGCGGTTGGCAAGCTCTCGACACATCGCGACGAGCTCGACCGGATCGGTAGTGGTCTCTTCGAGAATCTCCATGAAGCCCGGTACCGCGAGGCGTAGACGCTCCGGCTCCTCGATCGGCGTTCGCCGCGGCGCGCCTGAAGGGAAGCGCTCGGGGAATCTCGGACCGGACGCTCCGGCCCCGCCGGCCCGGCGCCGGTCGCACGCCGGCTTCAGTTCACGCCGCGCTCCCGACCCCGCCAGTACGGCGCCCGGAGCTCGGCCTTCTTCACCTTTCCGCTGGGCGTCCGCGGCAGGGACTCCACGAAGTCGATCGACCGAGGCACCTTGAAGTCCGCGAGCCGGCGGCGGACGTGCCCGAGGATCTCGGCCGGCCGCACCGTCCGACCCGGCTCGAGCACGAGGATCGCCTTCACCTCCTCGCCCCACCGCTCGTCCGGCACGCCGATGACCGCCGCCTCGCGTACGGCCGGGTGGCTGCAGAGAACGTGCTCGATCTCCGCCGGGTAGATGTTCTCGCCCGCGTAGATGATCATGTCCTTCACCCGGTCGCAGACGTAGACGAAGCCCTCCTCATCGAGGAATCCCGCGTCGCCGGTATGCACCCAGCCGTCGCGCAGCGTCTCCCGCGTGGCGTCGTCGCGGTTCCAGTAGCCGAGCATGTTCGCCGGGGAGTGGATGCAGATCTCGCCGACCTCGCGGGGCGGCCGCTCGTTCCCTTCGCCGTCGATCACCTTGATCCG
The DNA here is from genome assembly GCA_964649825.1 of uncultured Phycisphaeraceae bacterium. Taxonomy (GTDB): domain Bacteria; phylum Planctomycetota; class B15-G4; order B15-G4; family JADJEK01; genus CAZYQW01. The sequence continues at coordinate 20,567 of CAZYQW010000033.1, forward strand.
CACGCCCGGGTACGGGCGACCCGCCGCCTTGACGCGCTCGTGACCGTCCGGCACGCGATGATCGTCGGGTCTCAAGCAGACCGCGGTGTTTCCGGTCTCGGTCAGGCCGTAGATCTGAGCGAACTGGCACCCGAACGTAGCCATCGCTTGCCGCAGCAGCGGCTCCGAGATCGGCGAACCGCCGTACACGACGTGCGTCAGCGACGAGAAGTCGACGGCGCGGGCGTTCGGCTCGAGCAGGACCAACTGCATCATGGCGGGCACCATGCAGACCTTCGTGACGCGATGATCGCGGATCAGCTCGAGCGCACGCCACCCGGAGAACGCGTCCATGATGACGGCGCGCGCTCCCGCGTTCAGCGTCGTCACCGCCCACCAGAGGCCGCCGATGTGGAAGGATGGGATGTTGAACAGGCTCACGTCGTCCGCGCCGAACCCGATCCATGGGTCGCCCGCGCGCCGCATCGAGTCGATCACCGCGAAGAAGCTCCGGTTCGCCAGCATCACGCCCTTCGGGCGCCCGGTGGTGCCGCTCGTGTACATGTGCACCGCGATCTGCTCCGGATCGGACGCGAACGACGGATCGTCGTCGGGATGCCGGTCGCGCCACTCGACGTACGACGTCCCGTCCGGAGCGCCTCGGTCGAACGACACGACGGCGCGCAGGTGCGGTCTCTCCGCGAGGTTCGGCTCGAGCTTGGCCAGGAGCGCACGATCTGCGAACAGGATCTGGGCCTCCGCGTCGTCGAGGATGAACTCGATCTCGGGCGCGGCGAGCCGCCAGTTGATGCCGAGCACGACGGCGTTCGCCTTCGCGCAGCCGAAGATCAGCTCGTACACGTGATCGGAGTCCTTCGCGAGGAACGCCACGCGCGCGCCGGAACCGATCCCCTCCGCGATCAGCGCATTGGCGGCGCGACTGCTGCGACGGTCGAGCTCGGCGAACGACGTGGCCCGGCCGTCGAAGACGAGCGCCGTCGCGTCGCCCCGTCGCGCATGCTGGCGGCGGACGACGTCGGCGAGCACGAGCGACTCCTCGTTCGCAGGCGGCATCGGTGCGTCTCCGTTCGGGTGGCCCGGCCCTCATCTGAACCGGGTGGTTCGTGGACGGGAACCCGAAAACGAGCACCGATTCGTGGCCTCCCGGCGCCCCTGCGTCCGTTTCCTCCCTCGGCCGGATTCCGGCGCGGCTCGGGCGGACGAGCGGACGGGCACGCGCCGGACCCGTCGGGTATCGTGGCGCCTCCGTGAGGGTGCCCCTCGCGACTGAGGTAGATGATGAAGATCGAACTGCCGGACAACGGACGCATCGGGGCGGAGATCCGCGAGGTCGACGGCCGCGAGCTCGGTCCCGAGGAGGCGAACCGCATCCTCGACCTCGTCTACGAGCACAAGCTGGTCGTCTTCCGCGACCAGCACCTGAGCGCCCCGGAGTACATCGCGTTCGCCCGCGGGTTCGGAACGCCTCAGATCTACTTCCAGCCGCACTACCACCATCCCGAGCACCCCGAGATCTTCGTCTCCTCCAACGTGAAGGTGGACGGGCGGAAGGTTGGCGTCGCCGGCACCGGGCGCTACTGGCACACCGACTATCAGTTCTTCGAAGAGCCGCTCCCGCTCACGATGCTGAGCCCACAGCGGCTCCCGGCGACGCATCGCGAGACCTACTACATCGACATGCAGCGCGTCTACGAGACTCTCCCCGAGCCGCTTCGAGAATGGGCCGACGACGCCCGCGGAATCCACGAGGCGAAGTGGCGCTACAAGGTGCAGCCGTCGGACGTGGACAAGTCGATCGCCGAACTCCTCGACGAATTCGGCGCGATCACGCCGGCCGTCACCCACCCGGCCGTGATCGAGCATCCGGTCACGCGAACCAAGAGCCTCTACGTCAGCGAAGGCTTCACCGTCGGTTTCGAGGGGCTTTCCACCGAGGAAGGGAAGGCGAAGCTGCGCGACCTGGTCGACTTCACCCAGCAGGAGAAGCACGTCCACCGCCATGAGTGGAGGGACGGCGACATCCTCCTCTGGGACAACCGACCGCTCATCCACAAGGCGTCGACGGTGCCGGCCGGACAGCCGAGCGTCAGCTATCGAATCGGCGTCTACGACGGCAAGCCGTTCTACGTCGATGGCGAGCCGCGCATCGCGGAGAGTCGAGCATGAGCATGGCGGCGGTCACCACGATCCCGGTCGAACCCGAGCTACTCGCGACGGTCCTGAAGCCGTACCGCGAGCACTGCCGATATCTGAAGCGCGCTACGGTCGAGGTGCAGGACGAGGAGTCGGGACGCCTGGCGTTGGCACGCGGGGAGTTCGAAATCCCGGGCTCGTGGTACATCGACGACACCGGCCACTTCAACTCGATCGAGTTCAACCTCTGCTACAACCAGATCATCTACACACTGATCGCCCAGTGCGTGAAGAGCCGGCTCGTTCCGGAGCTGGCGCGGATGACGCTCGAGGAGTACTGGCTCCGCCAGCTCCCGGATGTCCTGATCGTCGAGTTCACCAGCACGTTCCGCAAGGCCATGGATTCGCGGAGCTTCACCGGCTGGGTCTCGATCGATCGGGTGTCGGATCGAAAGAAGCTCCTCCTGCTGAAGACGCATTGCGAGTTCGACGATGGTCAAGGCGGATTCTCGTCGGGCGACGTGACGCTGGCGATCCTGATGCGACCGCTCGGCGACGCCCACGGGTTGAACGGCCCGGCCTGAACGGCCCCATCGAACGGCCCGCATCGAGCCAGGGGTCGCCGCGAGACGCACCGTCGCACGCGCGGTGATTCCCCCCGTTTTCGAGAAACTCTGTAACCGCGACCGTCTCGTCTCGTCCTGCCTTTCGGTTCGAAGGCGGAGGGCGAAGGATGTCGGTGCTGTCGAAGCTCGATGAAGTCCAGCGAGTCTTGATCGAGAGCGACGATCTGAGCGAGGCGATGGATCGGTTCCTGGATTTCGGCGCTCGGCGCGAGTTCCTCCGGCTCGGCGTGCCGATCCGCGACGTGTTCCTCGAGCAGGTGTTCGGAGCGGCGGCGACCGGCGCCTTCGGTGCGCACGCGCGGATCTCGCGCGTGTGCCTCTACCGGATCGAGTCGGTTCGCTTCGTGCACGGTGCACTCGTGTGCGGCGAGCGACCGGCGATGGTCCTTTGGTTCGACGGGATCCAGGTGGGGCTCCTCACCGCGCTCGACCTCGACCACCCCGGCTTCGTCCATCACGTTCGGATGAGCGGATTCAACGTCCCGACCTGACGAGGGTGATGCAATCGAGAGGCGGCGGCCGGGACTTTCGTTCCGGCCGCCGCCCTTGCGTCAACTCAGCGGGACGTTCGCGGTGTTACCAGCGACGGCCACCGCCGCCGCCTCCGCCGCCCCGGCCGCCACCGCCGCCGCCACCGCCGCCACCACCACCGCCCATCGACGGTCCCTTCGGACGCGCCTCGTTCACGCGCAAGTTGCGACCCGCCATCTCGGTGTCGTTCAGTGCGTCGATCGCCTTCTGCGCGTCCGAACGCTCCGGCATCTCGACGAAGCCGAATCCCTTCGAGCGCCCAGTTTCACGGTCGATGATGACCTTCGCCGAATCGACGGCACCGTATCCCTCGAACAGCCGGCGGAGGTCGTCCTCGCCCGTGTTGTACGGAAGGTTGCCCACGTAAATGTTCATTGCTTCTCTAAGTCTCCAAACTCTCCGTCGGCACGTAAACGCGCCGCGTGGACACACCGACATCGTTCAATCTCGTCGGCGTCCCAACAAACCATCCTCGGATCGGGGCGAGCGGTGAGATTCTCAACCTTCCTTCGCAGCCGGTTCGTACGGCCAGACACTCCTGGTCGCAGGATCCGGCCCGTGCCGGGGCAAAACAGCGAGGATTATAGCCAAGGCTTCTCAAGTCGGAAGCCTCTGTGTTTCGTCCTTGACGATTCGATTTCGATTGACACTTGACGTCCAAACGGTGGACGACCCCCGGGGAATGGCCTTCGCCGGTCCCGACGTCCGTTCTCGGAGTCGGACGACGCCTCCGTTTCACGACCCCGCAGCTTCCGGCCCCCCTCGGGGCGGGCGGTGCCGGTGAATGTTCCGTACCCTGGGGTTCGGGCGCACGGATGGCCCCCGGACGAGAATCGCACGTGAACGGACTGGACCTTCGATGACCGATCGCTCCAAGCGGCGGGACCGCCTGTCGCCCGCCAAACGGAAGCTCCTGGAACGCCGCATCGAGGCGACCCACCGGGCGGCCGGGCGGACCCCGATCCTGCCGCTCGATCCGGCCGGTGGTCCGTTCGAGATCTCCGATTCCCAGCGGAGGTTCTGGCTGCTCGAGCAGCTCGAACCCGGCAATCCGGCCCATCACATCCCAAGCCGGACGGTCTTGCGGGGCCGGCTCGACGTCGCCGCGCTGCGCGCCGCGATCGATCGCATCGTCCGGCGCCACGAGATCCTCCGCACGACCTTCCTCTGGACGGGGGATCGTCCGGTGCAGGAAGTGGCGGCGGAGCCGAACGTCGCGATCGAGCGGTTCGATCTGGCCGACCACCACGACGCTGCCGCCGAGCGCGAGCGGCTCGCCGAGCGGGTGACCCGCTCCCCGTTCGACCTCGAGCGCGGCCCCCTCCTCCGCGTGGCGCTGATCCGCGTCGCCGACGACGAGCACGAGATCGTCACCTGCTTCCACCACATCATCGCGGACGGACTCTCGACGCGCGTGTTCGGCGGCGAGGTGGTCGCCATCTACTCCGCGCTGACGACGGGTCGGGAGCCGGCGCTGCCCCCGCTTCCGGTGCAATACAAAGACTACGCCGCCTGGCAGCGGTCGCGGGACTGCGGCGAACGCCTCGCGGAGGGGACAGCGTATTGGAGGCGGCAGCTCCACGACCTCAAGACCCTCGAGCTCCCGATCGATCGGAGCCGGACCGACGACTGGCGGACGCGCGGCGCCCGCGAGTCGATTCCCCTCGACGCCGAGCTGATCGAGCGCGTCAGCGCGGTCGGCAAGGCGGCCCGCGCCACGCCGTTCATGACCATCCTGGCCGCGTTCAAGGTTTTCCTCATGCGCGTCTGCCGAGAGGAGGACGTGGTCGTCGGCACGCCGACCGCGAACCGCACCCGGGCCGAGCTGCACGACCTGATCGGGTTCTTCGTGAACAGCCTGGCGCTGCGCACCGACCTCTCGGGCGACCCGACGTTCCTCGAGTTGCTCGGCCGGGTGAGGACGGTGACGCTCGAGGCGAACGAGCGCCAGGACTTCCCGTTCGAGCGCGTCGTCGACGCTCTGAAGCCGGCCCGCGACCTGGAGCGCGCCCCGCTCTTCCAGGTGATGTTCAGCTACATCGACTTCGCCGAGTTCCGCCACCAGCTCGATGGGCTCACGATGGAGGGACGTTGGGTCCAGGCGGGGACGCTCTTCGACCTGAGCCTCTACGCGCTGATCGGGGAGACGGACCGACGCCTCGCGTTCGAGTACGACACGAACCGGTTCGAGCCCGAGACGATCCGGCGGTTCCTCGGCTGTCTCGAGACCCTGCTCCGCGCGGTCGCCGCTGATCCGACGCGTCCGATCTCGCGGCTCCCGATGATGAACGCCGCCGAGGAGGGCGCGATCGCGCGGTTCGAGCCGGGCCCCGTCACGCCGGTGAACGGCGACCCGATCCACGCGCGCTTCGAGCGCCAGGCGGCTCTGACGCCGGACAGGACTGCACTGCGCTTCGGCGACGCCGCGTGGACCTACGCCGCGTTGGACGCGCGCGCCGGACGCGTCGCGGCCGCGCTGCGCCGCGCCGGCGTCGAGCCCGGAGAGCGCGTCGCCGTCTACCTCGAGCGCGGACCCGAGCTCGTCGCCGCGCTCCTCGGCGTACTGAAGGCGGGCGCGGCGTACGTGCCGCTCGACCCGGAGTTCCCCACCGATCGGCTCGCGTTCATGATCGAGGACTCGGGGGCGCGTATCGTCGTGAGCGACGATCGGGTCGGCGAGATCCCCTCGCGATCCGGCGACGCGGCCGGTCGCCCGGCGCGGCTCGACGTGCGCGACGTCGCGGGCGACGTCGCGCCGCTCACGACGGTGGTTCCGGGCGAGCTGGCCATGTACGTGCTCTACACGTCCGGCTCGACCGGCCGGCCGAAGGGCGTCGTCGTCCCTCATCGAGCGGTGTCGAACTTCCTCGACGCGATGATCGCAGCGCCGGGGCTCGACGCGAACGACGTGCTGCTCGCGGTGACCACGCTCTCGTTCGACATCGCGGTGCTCGAGGTGTTCGGCCCGTTGCTCGTCGGCGCGACGGTCTGGATCGCCTCGGCCGACGAGACGCGGGACGGCCCGATGCTGCGCGAGCGCCTCGAGCACCACGACGTGACGGTCTGCCAGGCCACGCCGGCCACGTGGCGCATCCTCCTGCTGTCGGGGTTCCGCGGCAGCGACCGGCTCAAGATCCTGTGCGGCGGCGAGGCGCTGCCGCGCGACCTCGCCGATCGCCTGCTCGAACGGGGACGCGAGGTCTGGAACCTTTATGGGCCGACCGAGACCACGGTCTGGTCGACCGTCGAGCGCGTCCGGGCCGACGGTCCCATCACGATCGGACGGCCGATCGCGAACACGACGCTCCGCATCCTCGACGACCACGGCTGCCGCGTGCCGATCGGCGTCGCCGGTGAGCTCTGGATCGGCGGCGCCGGCGTCGCGAGGGGGTACCACGCGCGTGACGAGGCGACCGCCCAACGGTTCGCGCGAGATCCGCTCGATGCCGGCGAGCGTGCGTTTCGGACCGGCGACCTCGCGCGCTGGCGAGGCGACGGGCGGGTCGACTTCCTCGGCCGGCGCGACGCACAGGTCAAGCTGCGCGGACATCGCATCGAGCTCGGCGAGGTCGAGACGGTCCTCCGCGAGCACGACAGCGTTCACGAGGCCGCGGTCGCGGTGCGGCGGTTCGACGGCGAGGACGAGCGGCTCGTCGCGTACGTCGTGCGCTCGCCGGACGACGCGGCGTCGCGCAGCGACGCGGACGATCGCCAGGTCTCGCGCTGGCGCGACGTGTTCGACGGCGTGTATCGAGAGGGTCGAGACGGGGCCGGGGCGGACGCATTCGACATCCGCGGGTGGAGCGACAGCTACACCGGCGAGCCGATGTCGGACGCCGCGATGCGCGAGTGGATCGCCGCCACCGCGGACCGCGTTCGCGCGCTCGCGCCGCGCCGCGTCCTCGAGATCGGGAGCGGCTCCGGGCTCCTCCTGCTGCGCGTCGCTCCCCACGTGGAGTCGTACCACGGGATCGACGTCTCGCCCGCCGCGGTCGAGACGCTCGGCGCGCGGGTCCGGGCGGCCGGCCTGACCAACGTCACGCTGGCCGCGGGCGCGGCCGACGAGCTGACCGCGAGCCTCGCCGCGACGGACGCCCGCTTCGACCTCGTGATCCTCAACTCGGTCGTCCAGTACTTCCCGAGCCTCGACTACCTGCTCGACGTCATCGAGAGCGCGGCCGGCGTGCTGGAGGCGGGAGGCCGGATCTTCCTCGGCGATCTGCGCAACCGCGCGCTGCTCGAGTCGTTCCACGCGTCGGTCGAGTTCGCTCGAGCGTCCGCCGCCGCCTCCACCGACGAGCTCCTGCGCCGCGTCCAGACGCGTGTGCGTCAGGAGAAGGAGCTGGTCCTCGATCCAACGCTCTTCGCGGAGCTCGCGTCGCGCTGGCCGCGGCTCGGCGACGTGCGCGTCGAGCTGCGCCGTGGACGCGACGACAACGAGCTGACGCGGTTCCGCTACGACGTCACCCTCGGATTCGATCGAGCGCCGCTCGACGCTCCGGAGGAGGTCTCGTGGGAACGGCTCGAGCCCCGCCTCGCGGCCGGGGGTCCCGCCCCTCTCCGCGTGCGCGATCTCGAGAACGCCCGCGTCGCCCACCTCGTCGAGACGTGGGAGTACCTCCGCAGCGCCGGCGCGGCGACCGCGGGGGCTCTTCGCGCGCTCGCCGCCGATCGACCCGGCGTCGACCCGGAAGCGCTCCACGAGCTCGGGGCGCGCTTCGACCGCGACGTCGAGGTCTCTTGGTCGCGCCGGCCGGGCTTCATCGACGCGACGTTCCGTCCGCGTTCCGCCGACCGGAGGACGCCGGTGGAGGTGCCGGCCACGCCGCCTCCACGCGAGGGGTTGGAGCGCTACGCGAACGATCCGTCCGGCGGCGACGGTTTCGCCGCGACCGTGCGACGCCTGCGCGAGCACCTCCGGGCCCGTCTGCCGACCTTCATGCTGCCGTCGGCGTTCGTCGCGCTGCCGGCGCTTCCCCGCACCCCGAACGGGAAGATCGATCGTCGTGCCCTCCCCGATCCACCCGCCGCTCGGACCGACGTCGACGGCGGCGCGCCCCCGGCGACGCCGACCGAGGAGGCCATCGCCGCCGTCTGGCGCGAGCTGCTCGGAGTCGAGCGCATCGGCCGCGCCGCGAACTTCTTCGAGCTCGGCGGCCACTCGTTGCTCGCGACGCAGGTCGTCTCTCGGCTGCGCGATACGTTCGAGGTGGAGATCCCGCTGCGCCGCTTCTTCACCAGCGCGACGATCGAGCGGCTCGGCCGCTTCGTCGACGACGAACGAGGCCGCGACGCGGAACCGCGGCCCGATCGCATCGTGCCGGTCGAGCGGCCCGACCACCTGCCGCTCTCGTTCGCGCAGCAGCGACTCTGGTTCCTCGACCAGCTCGTCCCAGACGCCGCCGAGTACAACGTGTTCGGCGCGTTGCGGCTGAACGGGAGCCTGTCGATCAGGGCGATCGAGCGCAGCCTCGCCGACCTCGTTCGACGCCACGAGCCGCTGCGCACGTCGTTCCCCGCGCGGGACGGCGTTCCGTCGCAGGCGATCGCGCCGCCGGGTCCGGTGCCGCTGGATCTCGTCGATCTCTCGTCCGGCGCGGCGCCGGGGCACGATCGCGTGCACGACGAGATCGGGCGTCTCGCGCGGCACCGGTTCGACCTCGAGCGCGGACCGTTGCTCCGCGCCGCGCTGATCCGGCTCGCCGAGCGCGAGCACGTACTCGTCGTCGTCAACCATCACGTCGTCTCGGACGGCTGGTCGCTCGGCATCCTCGTTCGCGAGCTGTCCGTCCTCTACCGCGCGCACGTGGAAGGGTCCGACGGCGCTCTCCCCCCGCTGCCGATCCAGTACGCCGACTTCGCGCTCTGGCAGCGCGAGCGGCTCCAGGGCGACGTCCTCGACCGGCAGGTCGCGTGGTGGAAGGAGAGGCTCGCGGGAGCGCCGGCGCTGCTCGAGCTCCCGGTCGATCGGCCGCGCCCGAGGATCCCGAGCGGTCACGGCGCGCGGACGCGCTTCACGCTCCCTGCCTCGCTGTCGAACCGGCTGCGCGAGCTGGCGCGAAAGCACGAGACGACGCTCTTCGTCACGCTCCTCGCCGCGTTCAAGACGTTCGTCCACCGGATGTCGGGTCAGGCCGACGTCGTGGTCGGCACCGCCGTCGCGAACCGCACCCGGCTCGAGATCGAACCGCTGGTCGGGTTCTTCGCGAACACGCTTCCGCTCCGCACCGATCTCTCCGGCCGGCCGACGTTCGAGGAGCTCCTCGGGCGGGTGCAGGCGACGACACTCGGCGCGCTCGCGCATCAGGACGTCCCGTTCGAGCGCCTCGTCGACGAGATCAACCCGCGACGCGACCTGTCGCGCGCGCCGGTCTTCCAGGTCTCGTTCGACATGATCCACGTGCCGATCGAGGAGCTCGTGTTCCCCGACCTCGACGTCTCGCTCGTCGACGTCGACCCGCGGACCGCCAAGATCGACCTCAAGGTGACGATCGACGACGTTCCTGACGCGCTCGCGGGCGAGATCGAGTTCAGCACCGACCTCTTCTCGGCCGAGACGATCGATCGTTGGATCGGACACTACCGTACGTTGCTCGACGCGATCGTCGTCGACCCCGCCGCGCCGATCGACGAGCTGCCGCTCCTCGACGACGCGGAGGGACGGCGAGTGCTCGCGCTGTCGCGCGGACCGGAGGTTCCCGCCGCTCCGTTCCGGTCGACGCATCGAACGATCGAGGACGTCGCCGCGCGGGCTCCGGACTCGATCGCGATCGAGGGCGACTCCGAACCGCTGTCGTACGCGGAGCTGAACCGGCGCGCGAACCGGCTCGCGTACGGCCTGATCCGCCGCGGCGTCGGGCGCGGCGACCGCGTCGCGATCCAGCTCGCGCGGTCGGCAGACCGCATCGTCGCCATGCTCGCAGTCTGGAAGACGGGGGCCGCGTACGTGCCGATCGACCCCCGCGACCCCGACCTGCACCGGCAAACGCTGCTCGCGGAAGCGGGCGCGCGCCTCGTGCTGACCGCGGCCGACCTTGCCCGGTGGCGCGGCGAGCTCCTGCGCGAGAGCGGCGAGAACCCCGACCGCGGCGCGCGTGGCGACGACCCCGCGTACCTGCTCTTCACGTCGGGGTCGACCGGCAAGCCGAAGGGCGTCGTCGTCTCGCACGGCGCGCTCGCGCACCACACGTCGTGGACGCTGCACCGGTTCGCCGTCACCGAAGCCGACGCGTTCCTCCACAAGATCCCGCTCGGCTTCGACGCGTCGCTGCTCGAGCTGGTGACGCCGCTCGCGGCCGGCGCGCGCGTCGTCGTCGCACCCGAGGACGTCGAGCGCGACCCCGAGTCGATGTTGGACGTCATCGAGCACCGCCAGGTCACGGTGCTCGTCGTGGTGGCGTCGCAGCTTCGCGTGCTCCTCGACGCGGAACGGCTCGAGCGGCTCCGGTCGATTCGCGTGGTTCTTTGCGGCGGCGAGGCGATGACCGGTGAGCTCGTACGCGCGGTCGCCGAGCGTACGCGAGCGGCCGGGATCGAGCTCGATCTCTTCAACCTGTACGGGCCGACCGAAGCATGCATCGATGCGACGTCTCATCGGGTCGACCTCGACCGTGACGCCGAGCTCGACCGCGTCCCGATCGGGGATCCGATCGACGGCACCACCGCGGTCGTCGTCGACGCGAAGCGTCGTCTCCAACCGATCGGCGCCCCCGGCGAGCTGTGGATCGCGGGGCCGGGGCTCGCGCTCGGCTACCACGACGCGCCGACCTCGAGCGCGCGCGCGTTCGTCGAAAGCAAGCTCGATGGCCGGCGCCGCGTCTTCTACCGCACGGGCGACCGGGTGATGCGGCGCGCGGATGGCCGGCTCGTCTTCCTCGGTCGCATGGACGAGCAGGCGAAGGTACGTGGGTTCCGTGTCGAGCCGGCCGAGATCGAGGCGGCGCTGCGCCGCCATCCGTCCGTCACCGAGTGCGCGGTGATCGTCGATCGCGGGGGGCTCTCCGCTTTCGTCGAGCTCTCGAACGACGACCCGGCCCCGGACGAGCTGCGCCGCTTCCTCGCCGACCGCCTGCCCGCGCACATGACGCCCGATCGCGTACGCCCGGTCGAACGGCTGCCGCGGCTCGCGAGCGGCAAGATCGATCGCGTCGCGCTCGCGAGCTCGGCGGCCGGCGCTTCGTCCGCGTCGGCGCCGGCCGTCGCCGGCACCACGACCGAGGAGGCATTGTGCGCGATCGTGGCCGAGCTGCTCGCGCGGCCGGAGGTCCGGCCCGGCGACGACTTCTTCGACCTCGGCGGACACTCGCTCCTCGCGACCCAGCTCGCGTCGCGCCTCCGGATCGCGTTCGACGCCGACGTCCCGCTGCGCGCGATCTTCTCGACGCCGCGGCTGTCCGATCTCGCGGCGTGGTTGGACGCGCGGGTCGAGACGAACGACCGCACGCGCCCGCCGCCGATCGTTCGCCGACCTCGGCCGGATCGCGTCCCGCTGTCGTTCGCGCAGCAGCGGCTCTGGTTCCTCGACCGGCTCGGCACCGGATCGACCGAGTACCACATGGCGGGAGGCCTGAAGCTCGACGGCCGGCTCGACGTCGAGGCGCTGCGGCGGACGCTCGATCAGCTCGAGGCCAGGCACGAGTCGCTGCGGACGGTCTTCACGTTCGTCGACGGCGCCCCGTGGCAGGTCGTGAACGAGCCGCGCGGTCTGCCGCTTCCGGTGATCGATCTCTCGGATGACGAAACCGGCGATCGCGCCGCCGCGGTGGAACGGCACGTCGCGGAGATGGCGACGACCCCGTTCGACCTCGAGCACGGGCCGCTCTCCCGCGCGATGCTCCTGCGGCTCTCCGAGCACGAGCACGTCCTCCTCCTCGGACAGCATCACGTCATCTCGGACGGCTGGTCGATCGGCATCCTGTTCCGCGAGGTGACGCGCCTCTACCGGGCGAACAAGAGCGGCGACCCGTCGCCGCTCGACGATCTGCCGATCCAGTACGCCGATTTCGCGCTCTGGCAGCACGATTGGATGCGAGGCGAAGAGGCCGCCGCCCAGGTCGACGAGTGGCGGCGCCGCCTTCAGGGCGCGCCCGCGTTCCTCGAGCTCCCCTGCGACCACGCCCGCCCCGCCGTCCTGACCCACCGTGGGACGCGGACGCGCTTCCTCGTCGACGACGCGCTCTCCGCGCGGCTCCGGGCGCGGTCGCGCGATCTCGACGCGACGCTCTTCGTGACGCTGCTCGCCGCGTTCAAGGCGTTCCTCCATCGCCTGACCGGCGCGGACGACCTCGTCGTCGGGACCGCCGTGGCGAACCGCAACCGCGTCGAGACCGAGCGGTTGATCGGGTTCTTCGTCAACACGCTCGCGCTGCGGACGCGGCTGGACGACGTGCGAACGTTCCGCGAGCTGGCCGGTCGCGTGCGCGAGACCGCGCTCGACGCGTACGCCCGCCAGGACGTACCGTTCGAGAGGCTCGTCGACGAGCTGAACCCGGTCCGCGACCCTGGACGCACGCCGCTCTTCCAGGTCTTCTTCAACTTCCTGAACGTCCCGCGCGAGGCGATCGAACTCGACGACCTCCGCGTCGAGCCGATCGAGATCGATCACGACACCTCGAAGTTCGACCTGAGCCTCGAGGTCGATGACGGCGCGGCGTCGATCTCCATCGTCGTCGAGTTCAGCACCGACCTCTTCGACGACGCGACGATCGCACGCTGGTGGGGTCACTACCTGCGCGTCCTCGAGGCGGTCGCCGCCGATCCCGACGTCGCGATCGATCGCATTCCGCTCCTCGACCACGATCAGACCGCCGACGTCGTCCGGCGCTCCCGCGGGCCCTCCGTCGACTTCGACCTCCGGCCCGTCGATCGTCTGCTCGACGCGCGCGCGAGGCTCCACCCCGACCGCGTCGCCGTCCACTTCGACGAGCGCTCCCTCTCCTAC
>CAZYQW010000034.1:0-10524 GCA_964649825.1 uncultured Phycisphaeraceae bacterium
GGATTATCCGGAGGTCATCGTCGTCGCTGGCAAGGCGCGACGACGACCGCGTATTCGAGATACGTCGAGGAGGAGCAACGCAGCAAGCGATGACGAGGGCCCCGGAGAAACGTCAACAACTCTGAATCACACCACTAGACGTCGCGCGACGACACCGTCTTGGGCAAGACGTCTCTCCGTTCCTGGCCAGTTGCGACGACGACCGCGGACTCGAGACGCGCCGAAGGGGGGCAACGCAGCCGGGGGCGGCGAGGCCGTACAAGCCGGATGAACTCTGGCGCGCGCTGCGGCCGGACTCCGCCGCGGACGATCAAATTTTCTTGGCGACCTCCCAACCCACCTTCTCCTAAACGTATAGGAGTTCGCGGCGCGGCGGTTCGGGACGGTCGCGCCTGGTCCAATGCAGCTTGGTGAAGCCTGATCGCAGCACGGGAGCTCCTTCCAATGCCCTCCTCCCTCGCCCTGCTCCTCCTCGCCGCCTCGATCCTTCGCGACGAGCCGGGCGACCAGTACCAGTTCATCGTCGGCCTGGTCGACAAGAAGATGCACGAGATGGTGGTCGCGGAGGCCGAGTCGTTCCTGAGCAAGTGGCCGCGGCACGAGAAGGCGCCGCTCGCGCGGTACCGGCTGGCGAACGCGCTGTACGACCTCGATCGGTTCGAAGACGCCGCGCCGCACTTCCGCCGCCTGATGATCGTGAACGGCTTCGAGCTCGAGGCCGAGTCCGCGTTCCGGCTCGCCGAGTGCGAGCTGCGGCAGGACCGGTTCGACGCCGCCAAGAGCGCCCTCGAACGGGTCCTCGGGACGAAGAAGGAGTACCTCGACCTCCCCGCGCGGTTCCTGCTCGGCGAGACGGCGTTCCGCTCCGCGCAGTACGCCGACGCCAAGACCCGCTACGAGGAGATCTTGGCGAAGGACCCGCGCGGCGTCCACGCCAAGGACGCGCGCTACGGCGTCGCCTGGTGCTCGTTCCGGCTGGGCGCGTTCGACGAGGCGCTCTCCCGCATCGATGAATTCCTCCGGCTCCACCGCGGCGACCGTCTCGAGGGCGAGCTCGTCTTCCTGCGCGGCGAGTGCATGCTCGAGTCAGGACGGGCGCAGGATGCGCTGAAGGCGTACCGCGCCGTGACCGACGGGCCGTTCCTCGACGCCGCGCTCCGCGGCACCGGGTTCGCCCTGGCCCATCTCGGGGACTCTCGCGGCGCGGCGAGCGCGTTCGCGACCTTGATCCAGAAGCTCCCGCAGAGCCGCTTCGCGGCCGAGGCGACGCTCCAGTGCGGCATCCATCAACTGAAGGCGAAGGACGCGGCCGCTGCGGTGAAGACCCTCTCGTCGGCGACGGCGAACGTGGACGCGCAGCTCCTCTACTGGCGCGCGAGGGCGAAAGCCGAAACCGGCGACAAGAACGGCGCCCTCGCCGACCTCGAGCATGCGCTCGGGGCGCAGCCCGAAAACGAGCTGAAGGAGCGGTGCGAGGTCGCGCGCGGCGACCTTCTGTTCGACCTCGGGCGCACCGACGCCGCGGCCGAGGCGTACGGCAAGTCCGCGAGCGACTACGCGCTGCACGCCGCCGCGGTGGCGAGCCTGAACGAAGGGAAGCACGGCGACGCCCGGCGCATGGCCGACGAGCTCCTGAAGAGACACCCGCAGAGCTCGTTCGCTCCGGTCATGAGGCTGGTCCGTGGCGAATGTCTGATGCAGGGCGAGGAGTACGTCGAGGCCGCGCAGGAGTTCGCGCGGGCCGAAGAGGATACGAGCGACACGGCGACAAGGCTCCGCGCCCGCTCGCGGCGCGCGTGGTGCGCCTTCCTCGGCGGCGACCACGCCGGCGCGGCGGGCCACTTCGCCAAGGTCGCCGACGCGGGGAAGGGGACGACCGAGCACGAGGACGCGCTCTTCATGCTCGGTCGATCCCTCGAGGCGGCGGGCCGCGCCAAGGATGCGGTCCGCGCGCTCGACGCCTACCTCGCCGAGTACGGCGGCGGCATCCATCGGGCGGACGCCCTCCTCGGCCTCGCGCGCCTCGACGCGGAGACGAGCACCGCGCGGCTCGAGGAGCTCCTCGCGAAGCACGCCGATCACGAGGCGGTGCCGGAGGCGCTCTTCCGCCTCGCGGAGCGCCAACAAAAGGAGGGGCGGCGCGACGAGGCCGAGAAGAACTACCGCCGCCTGCTCGAACGGTTCCCGAGCCACGCGGCGGCCCTTCCTGCCGCGTACGGACTCGCGTGGTGCCTCTACGACGCGGAGCGGTTCGCCGACGCGGCGAACGTGCTCACCCAGATCGCGAGCCGACGAGACGTCGACCCGGCGATGAGGACCGCGTCGCTCGAGCTGCTGGTCTTCAGCCAGCAGAAGGCGAAGAACGCGCGCGGCGTCGTCGAGGCGTTCGACGCGTTCCGTCGCGCCGATCCGAACCCCGACAAGCTCCTCGCGGCCGGCCGCGCGGCGGCGGAGACGTTGAAGGAGCTCGGCAACCAGGCCGACGCCGACGCGTTGCTCGCGACCCTCTCGAACGCCGGAACCGAAGTCGGCGCGGCGGCCCGGATCGAGCGCGCGTGGCTCGCCCTCGAGTCGGGTGACGTCGCGAAGGCGGACCAGCTCCTGCAATCGGCGATTCGCGGCGACGCGGCGACGCCCGAGGTCGCGGAGGCCGCCTTCTACGTCGCCGAGGCGTGGTTCGAGAAGGGCGAGGACGCCCGCGCGATCCCGCTCTACGAGCTCGCGGCGCGCACCGGCGGCTCGAAGGTAGCCGACGACGCGCTCTACAAGGCGGGCTTCGCGCGGCTTCGCGCCAACGACCTCGACGGCGCGGCGCGGAGCTTCGCCCTTCTCACCGAGAACCACGAGAAGAGCCCGCTCGCCGGCGAAGGCCTCTACCTGCACGGTGAAGTCCTCTACCGACTCGAGCGCTTCGCGGAGGCCATCGGCCCGCTCGAGAAGCTGCGCCGCACCGTGCCGAACCACGAGACGATGCCGAAGGCGCTGTTCCGGCTCGGGGTCGCCCACTGCCGCACCGCCAACTTCGCGGAAGGCGAGGATGCACTGACCGATCTCGCACGGCGCTTTCCGAAGTTCGAGAACGCAGCGGAGGCCGAACTCTGGCGCGGTCGCGCGCTCGTCGCTCGCGACAACGCGCGCGGCGCGCGACAGGCGTTCGACCGTGTGCTCGCGCTCGACCGCGGCGTCCTCGCCGCGCGCGCCCGCATCGAGCTCGGCCGCCTCTCGTTCGACGAAGGCGACGTCGAGAAGGCGCTGGCCGAGTTCCTGAAGGTCGCGGTGCTGTACGGCACCGAGGCGGAGGTGACCGAGGGCCTCTACCTCGCCGGCCTCTGCCTCGAGAAGCTCGGCGACCCGAACCGCGCCAAGTCGCAGTACCAGGAGATCGTCCAGAAGTACCCGAGCTCCCCGCACGCCGCCGAGGCGCGCGAGCGCCTCGCGGAGCTGAAGGCGCTCTGACCGATTCCACCGCTCGGGGGGCGGAAGCGGCCACCCGACCTCGAGACCCCGCGGTCCCGAACGAACGATTTCCGAAGTCCCTCTGGAGGATCCGATGCAACCGGCCCTGCTCGCCCAATCGGCGCCACCAACCGCCACCCTCGACTCCCTCTACGACATGGTGATGAACGGCGGCCCGCTCATGTACCCGATCGCGCTCTGCTCGGTGATCGCGCTCGCCTACATCGTCGAGCGATCGATTCGCCTCCGCGGCGGCCGTCTCGGATCGTCGCGGTTCGATCGCGACCTGATCTCGGCCGTCGAGAGCGGCGGCGCGAGCCAGGGCGCCCGCGTCTGCTCGGACCAGAAGCACCCACGGGCGCGCATCCTCGAGGCGGGGCTCAAGCGCAATGGAGCCTCCGTGCTCGAGGTGGAGAAGGCGGTCGAGGACGCGGGCGCGCGCGAGGTACGTCGCCTCTCGGCGAACCTGAAACCGCTCGTCGTGGTGGCCGCGATCGCGCCGCTGCTCGGGCTGCTCGGCACCGTGTGGGGGATGATCCAGGCGTTCTCGAACATCGCGCTGCGGGACGCGATCGGCAAGCCCGAGCTGCTCGCGGCCGGCATCTCCCAGGCCCTGATCACGACCGCGGCCGGCCTCGCCGTCGCGATCCCCACGCAGGCCGCGTACTTCTACTTCAAGGCGAAGATCGACCGGTTCGTGCGCAACACCGAGGACCTCTACCTCCAGGTGAGCGACCGGTTGACGGCGACGACCGCGAACGCCGTGAACCCGTGAACTCCGTGAACCCCGTGAACCCCGTGAACCTGGAGTCCGTTCATGCACATCCGTGACACCGACGACGGCGATGAGCTCACGCTGAACCTGACGCCGATGATCGACGTCGTGTTCCTTCTCCTCATCTTCTTCATGGTCGCGACGTCGTTCATCGACCCCGAGAAGGAGATGGACGTCGACCTGCCGCCCGCGCTGTCGGGCGACGCGTTGGACGAGGCGCCGGACGAGATCACCATCAACATCATGCGCGACGGACGCTACCTGGTCGCCGGCGCCGAGGTCGACCGCGCCGGGCTCGACGCCACGCTCGAGCGCGCCGCGCGCCGCAACCCCGAGACGCCGGTGACGATCCGAGGCGACCGGCTGGTCCACTACGAGAAGGTCGTGTCGGTGATGGACGCGTGCGGCGTGGCGGGCCTGACGAACCTCGCGGTCGGCACGACCGACGCGGACGGCGGATAGGGAGGCCCCGATGCGCGGCCAGCTCGGCAAGAACGTCGTGATCGCCGTCGCGCTGCTCGCGACCGGGTTCTTCGCGGCCTACCTGCGCTTTCGCCCCCATCTCGGCAACGAGTCGAGCTGGACCGACGGCGAACGGCACTTCGAGAGCGCGCTGGCGGAGAAGGTCCGCTACGCGATCTTCGACGAGCCGGCGCCGCTGGCCCCCGCCGTCAACACCGGCGGCTCCGAAGTCGGACCGGCCGTCTCTGCCGACGGGCTCTACCTCGTCTTCGTGGCGGGTGAGGAGGGTCTGAACCGCGACCTGTACGTGGCCGAGCTGGTCGACGGCGAGCCGAGCACCGCACGTCCCCTCTCGCTCGTGAACTCGCCGAACGACGAGATCGCGCCCTGCTTCGCGGGCGACGTCCTCTACTTCGCGTCCGACCGCGCGGGCGGCGCGGGGGGCTTCGACCTCTACCGCAGCCGCTGCCGCAACGGCGCGTTCGACCCGCCCGAGCCGCTCCCCGGCGGCGTCAACACGAAGGACGACGAAGTCGACCCGGCCGTGGCCCCAGGCAGCGACGCCATCGCCTACGCGTCCAACCGCGAGCGCGGCAACCGTCGCGACTTCGACCTCTACCTGGCGACCCCCGGGGCGACGTCGGACGACGGCAGGCTCGAGTACGCGATCGAGCCGCTCGCCGCGCTGAACTCCAACTTCGACGACCGCGAGCCCGCGTTCACGGCCGACGGCGTCACCGTCTTCTTCGCCTCCGACCGCGACGCCGCGGCGGGAGGCTTCGACCTGTTCCGCTCCGTGCGCGACCGCGGCGCGTTCCTGCCTCCCGAAGCGGTCCCCGGCGTGAACACCGAGTGCTCGGAGCGTACGCCGCGCCCGAGCGCGGACGGCTTCACGCTCTGGTTCGCGGCCGAAGAGGAACCCGCGACCTTCGACCTCTACCGCGCGCGTTCGCGCGAGCTGTTCCGCGTGCCGGGGCGACCGATCGGGTGGTTCGACCTGCTCGTCCTCCTCTCGCTGCTGTTGGTGGCGCTGCTCGCGTGGCTCGCGAAGCGATGGGAGACGCTCGACGTCCTCTACAAGTGCTTCCTCGTGGCGCTGCTGCTCCACCTCCTCTTGTTGTGGTGGTTCCAGCGCGTGCCGGTCGAGGGCGCCGAGATCGAGCTGCCGCCCGGGCGCGACGCGCTGTTCAAGGTGTCGATCGCGAGCGCGCGGACCCAGGCGGGAGCGACGCGCGAGCGAGCCGGACGGCTCGACGCCACGCCGAATCGGGCTCGCGCCGAAGGAGCGCCGGATCGCGTCGCGACGGCGGTCGCCGCGAGCGTGCCGCGCTCCGCACCGAACCCGTCGATCGAGCGCGCGGCCGCGGTGCCCGAGTCGTCGCCGGCGCGGCAACACGACGCGGATTCGACGCCCGCCCCGCCTCGGCCCCGAAGCGAGCTGCAGGTCGCGTTCGAGGACCGCGGCGAGACCATCGAGCGACGGACCGGCGCCGCGCCGGCGCTCGCGCTCGCGGCCCCGGCTCGGACGTCGACGGCGCTTCCGGCTCGCGACACGACGGACGCACCCGAGCGCGGCGTCCTCACCGCGCTCTCCACGTCGGCGATCGGCCGGACCGACCTCTCCCCCGCGCGGCCTACTCTGGCCCGCGCCGAACGGGTCGATACCGGCGGAGAGCTGCCCGCGAAGCAGGGTGCCGTCGCGCCGTCCCCGGACGCCGCCGACGACGTCGGATCGGTCGCGCTCGAGGACCGCGAGACGTTCGAACCGGTCGCGGCCGGCATCCCCGGCGACGAGGCGCTGGAGCCGCTGGCGCCGAAGCTCGCGTCCACGCTACCGTCGCGCGACGAAGGGCTCGGCGCGCCGAGCCGCATCGAAGCATTCGCGAACGCCCTCCTCGACGGGGACGATCGGTCGCCGGCGTTCGACGCCGCGCCGGCCGCGTCCGAGCTCCCGCGGCTTGCCGGCTCCTCCGGTCCCGACGCGACTCCGACGCGCGAACGCGGCGACTTCGCGCCGGCCGCGGACGGCCGGGCCGCTGAACTCCCCGCGGTGGCGTTGAACGACGACGAGGAGGCGCCGGACGAGCGCGGGAGGCCCGATCCCGACGACTCCGATCGACAGCCGACCCGGAGCGGCGACCTCCTCGCCGCGCTCACCCCCCGCGCCGCCGGCGACCTCCCGCGGCGCGCCCGCGCGACGGCGACGTCGCCCACGCGCCTCGCGTTCGACGTCCCCGCGCGCCCGTCGGCCCCGACGTTCGTGCCGAAGGCGCTCGTGCTGGACGAGGTCCGCCGCCCGCCGGAGACCGAGGTCGTCTACGAGGCTCCGGCCCGTCTCGAGCACACGCCGTACAAGAACCGTTTCGGCCTCGAGAAGCAGAAGGCGATCGAGTCGCACGGCGGCAGCCGGGAGACCGAGCAGGCGGTGGCGATGGGCTTGAAGTACCTGAGGAGCCGCCAGAGCGCGGACGGCTACTGGGGGTCGTCGAACGACTACGAAGAGAAGTACGGCTACGTCTGCATCGGGAAGTCGGCGCTGTGCCTGCTCGCGTTCCTCGGCGCGGGACATACGCCGGCCTCCGGCACCGAGCACTCGGACGTCGCGCGGCGCGCCGTCGACTTCCTGCTCCAGGTGCAGGACGACGAGAGCGGGCACTTCGGCTGGACGTCCGCGTACAGCCACGGCATCGCCACGTACGCGCTCGCCGAGTGCTACGCGATCACCGAGGACGAGACGCTGCGCCGGCCCATCGATCGCGCCGTCGCGCACATCCTCGCCAACCAGAACACGCGGCGCGACCCGCGGCTCTACGGCGGTTGGGGCTACTTCAACCCGGAGGGGCCCCACTACGACCAGTGGGCGCGGGTGTCGGTCAGCGCGTGGCAGATCATGGCGCTCGAGTCGGCGCGCCTCGCCGGAGTTCCCGTCCCCGACGAGGCGTTCGAGAACGCGCGCACGTTCCTCGCGAACACGTTCGACGAGGACCAGGGCTACTTCCGTTACAGCCACGAGCCCGCACGCCTGAACTCGAACTACCCGACTCTTCCCGCGTCGACGCCGGCCGCGCTGTTTGCACTCTCGCTGTTGGGCGAGGAGATCAAGGACGGCACGTTCCGCCGCCCCCGAATGTACGTGCTCCAGCGCCGTCCGCGCGAGTATCGCTGCCGCAGCGAGCGGACGTTCGTCGCCGATGCGTCGGGCAACCTCTACTTCTGGTATTACGCCACGCTCGCCATGTTCCGCGTGGGTGGGGACGAGTGGCAGGAGTGGAACGCGGCGATGAAGGAGACCCTGCTCCCGTCGCAGGAACGTGACGGCTCGTGGCGTCCGATCTCGCCGTATGCGGAGCGGGCGAAGGACACGAACCGCGACCGGTGCTACTCGACGGCGATGTGCGTGCTGACGCTCGAGGTCTACTACCGATACTTCACGCCCCTCCTGAAGGTGAAGTGAACCCGACCGAGACGCTTCCCCTCCCGACGCGACCGCGCGAAGAAAACCCCGCGGGGGACCCAAGTCGCGTCCCGGCCATAGAATAGCGCGCCGGTACGGATCATGGCGCCCCCCCGGGAACCGGGGAGGCGGCGCGAACGTTACCGGTCCGGTTTCATGAAGCCCAACGATCAACCGACTGACGAGTCGCTGGCGACGGCGGCGGGCCGGGGTTCTCGCGACGCGTTCGAGGACCTCGTGTTCCGCTATGGTTCGGCCGTCCTCGCGGTCGTCGAGAGACAGGTGGGCGATCACCACGGCGCGCTCGACCTCGCCCAGGAGATCTGGGTGAAGGTGTTCCGCGCGATCACGCGGTTCCGGCCGGACGGCTCCTTCCGTTCGTGGCTCTTCAGCATCGCGTTGAACCACGTCCGGGACGCGCGCCGCCAGCAGGCCCGCAGCAAGGTGGTCTACATGGACGAGTTCCGCGCGTCCCCGAGCGCCTCGCGGTCGTTCGATCCGCGCGGTCGGACCGAAGAGCACGCGGCGATCGAGGCGGCGCTCGCACAAGTCCCCGAGCCGTTTCGCACCGCGCTGGTCCTGATCGACGTAATGCAGCTCTCCTACGAGGAGGCCGCGGGCTCCCTCTCCTGCGCCGTCGGAACCGTGAAGTCGCGGGTGAACCGCGGCCGTTTCCACTTCCGTGACGTGTACCGAAAGACGAACGGCGACGAGGACCCCGTCGCCAGGCCGTGCCACCCCGGGTGAACGACATGAACTGCGAGACCATCCGAGAACTCTTCTCCGCCGAGCTCGAACGTCGCGGCGACGTGTCGCGGCCGAACGACGTGACCCGGCACCTCGAGCGGTGCGAGGTGTGCCGCGCCGACTTCTCGTCGTTCGAGAAGGCGGTGATCGCGCTCCAAGACCTCGGCAATCTCGGTGATCTCGGTCGACCGACGGCGCCGCGCTACGTCGACTCCATCATGGCCGCCGTCGACGGCGCCGCACGGCGCGACCTCCACGGGGAGTCGGACGACGATGGATCGGACGACGCGCGCACGCGCGGCGTGCTCGATGATTGCTTCCTCCGCGCGGTGACGGGCGGGCCGTCCCGCCCGCGGCTCCGCGTCGCGTTCGCGCGCGTCGCGTCCCACGTGGCGACGGCGGTGGTCGGCGCCGCGGCCGCGGTCTTCCTGCTTCCGATGATTCGCTCGGCCGTCCCGCCCGAGCTGGTCCGGACGTACGTCGCCGAGCGACCAAACCCCGTCGTCGAGCTGCTCTCCGGAACCGGAACGATCGAGCGGGGCGGGCGCGCGCTGTCCCTGTCCGAGGTTCCGATCGCGGTCGAGCCGAACGATCGGATCCTGGTCGAGAACGGCGCCGGAGTGACGATCGACTTCGGCGAGGGCGGGGGCGTCCGTCTCGAGGCCCGCCCGGCCGCGGCGCCCGACCCGGCCGCGGCGCCCGACCCGGTCGTGATCGAGCGCCCGGTGCGCGAGCCCGCCATCTTCCGCATCGCTCTCCACGAAGACGCGATCGACCGCGCCGCGGTGCGCTTCGAACGCGCCCTGACGCTGGTCTCGGCGTCGATCCGCTCCCTCGGGCGGTCCGCGCGCGACCGCTCCGGCGACGAGCCCCTCGTGCGCGGCGCGCCGGCCACCGACGGCGACCCGGCTCCGTCGCGCGAGAGCCCGGGTTCCGAGCCAGAGCCCGCATCGCTCGCGTCGCCCTCGGTCGGGCCGTTCGAGTCGGCGTCCGGTGCGGCGGTCGCGGCTTCGTCGGACGCGGCGCCCCACGTTCCGTGGACGCCGGCGCGGGTGGAGGCCGCACCGGTCGCCGCACCGCCCGCCGGCGCGTGGGCGCCGAGCCGGGTCATGGTGCGCTACGGGACCCAGGGACAGACGACGATCGAGGCGCGCGGTGCGCCGTACGAGGTGATCCCGCGGCTCATCCTGCTGCTCGACGATCCCGACCCGGCCGTGGTCGATCTCGCCCGTGCACGGCTCGACACGATCCGGGACGAGCTCCGCCGCGATCCCGACCTGGGCTCGCGGCTCGTCGACCCTGACCAGGCGCCGGCCGGCGCGGGCGCGCTCTCTTTCGTGAAGGGACTGTTCACGGACGCGAAGCCGAAGCCGGCCGAACCCGCCACCGAGGGCGAGTCGTGGCGGCTCTGGTGGGAGAAGAACGCCGAGCACGTGCTCGCGAACGACACGTGGGGCACGTTCTGACGATGAGCGCGTTCCACGCACCTAGGAGTGTGTCCGAGTATTCGCGCGGCATTCGACCGGCTGCGAAGCCCGGTGGACTTCGTCGCTCGTCGTCACCGTATCTTCTCCTGATATGGATCCTCCTCGCTCCTCGCCACCGGGCTTCTCGCTCGGTCTCGGTGCTC
>CAZYQW010000035.1:0-9403 GCA_964649825.1 uncultured Phycisphaeraceae bacterium
ACGTTTCTCCGGGGCCCTCGTCATCGCTTGCTGCGTTGCTCCTCCTCGACGTATCTCGAATACGCGGTCGTCGTCGCGCCTTGCCAGCGACGACGATGACCTCCGGATAATCCACCAACAATCTGAATCACACCACTAGAAGTCGAACGGCTCGGTTCGATCCAGGACCGGCTCGCCCATGGGGATCGTGACCTCGAACGAACGCTCCATGCTCTCGCGCGGGTCCATCCGCTCGACCTCGACGTCGAACGTCCAGGTGCCGGCGGGGATGCGTGCCCGCACTTGGCCGGCCTCGCGGAAGGCGGACGTGAACGCGATCTCGAACTCGAGGAGGTTCCCGGTGACCGACATCGGCCGGCCTCGGACGCTCACCCCGATGGGATCGACCGGCCGACCCAGCCGATCGACCGTTCGTATCACGAGCTCGCAACGCGCCGGGTGAAGGCCGAAGATCGTCACCGCCACGCTCTCGCCACCGTTCACTCGAAGGTCCGGTGGGAAGATCCATTTCCGCGTCGCATCGATCTCCCCGGAGAAGCGGAGGGACCAAGCTCCCGCGGAGGTGTCGGAGAACTCGTGCCAGCCATCCCCATGGTCGGTTCCGAACAGGGAGATCTGCCGGGCGAGAATCAGCGTGAGGCCCGGCACCGCGGCTCCGTTCTCATCGGCGACGTGGATGCGCGTCGGGCGGCCGGCTTCGAGCTGGACGTCGCGACGAATCACGTCGGAGTCCGGAACCGCCACGGGGTCGCACCTCGACGCGAAGCCGGGGGAGCGCGTCTCGATCGCGAGGCGTGAGCCGATGGCGACCTCGCGGAGCTCGTAGAACCCGTTCGCGTCGGAACGGGTCTGGATCGGGCTTGCTTGCACGCGAATCGTCGCGCCTTCGACCGGCGCGTTTCCGAACCGCACGAATCCGGAGATCGCGACGGTTCGCCGTGGCTGCAGCAAGACCGCGACATCGGTCGCATCGTTCGCAAAGACCATGACGTTCTTCGGTTCGAATCCCACGGCTTCGACCACGATCCGGCCGTCTCCCGAGGAGGCGAGCGACGTCCAGCCACGATCGTCGGTCCGGACCGCCGGCAAGCCCGGCAGCATGACCTCCGGCGTTACGCCGCGAGGAACGAACCGGGCGAGGGCCCCTTGGATCGGGTTTCCGAGGGCGTCCCTGACGTTCACCGAGAGAGCGCGGCCGGTAACGACGAGCGTCACTCGATGCTCGGTCTTGCCTCTCAGAAGGTTCGACTCGCCGAACGCGATGCCTTCGTCCGACCGGACGAAGAGCGCGAGGCCGGTTCGTCCCACCGAAGCGCGCGTGGGGGCCGGCTCACGCAAGCAGAACGTCCCGTCCGCCGCCGATCGTCCCGCCTCCCACACGTACGAGGGTGGTATGTCGAACCCGGATCGCTCGTCCGGAATCAACGCCATCGACGGCGTCACCAGGTAGACTCGCGCCCCCTCGATCGGTTCCTCGGCGGGACTGACGACGCGTCCCTGAACGCGGATTCCCGTCTCGACGTGCACGACGCCAAGCTCGATCGTCGAGCCCTCGACGAGACGATCGAGCTCGTCGAACGCGGGGATGCGGATCGATGGAGCGTGCGCGTCGGAGCGCACCACGAGCTTGTTCCGCACGGGGAAGGGATAGCGCTCCGTCCACGCGTCGGGTCGCGAAGGAGGCTCGCGAGACAGGAAGATCGCGAAACGACCGTCCGCCTCGGTCAGGGTGGAGCCCGACAGCGGGACTCCGTCGGGAGGCACGCCGAGGAACTCGACCGACGAGCCGACGGCCGGCGTCGCATCGTCGAACAGGACCTGGCCGGTGACCATGGTCGAGAGGATCGGGGTCGTGCGGTCGGCGACCACCGCGGGCACCCGTTCGCCCACTTCACGCTCGGGCGCCGCCGTTGCGTGCGACGGCGCCGGGTCACCCAGCGGATCGAGCCGAACCGTCGACGGCGCCGCGTCCTGATGCGACGTGACCTGGAAAGCGACCCACGCCGCGGAGGCCACCACGAGAGCCGCAGCGGTCGCCGCGAGCTGGAGCGTGACCGGACCGGAGGTCGCCCCGATCGGCGGAGCGACCCTCGGACCGGCGAACGGCAGCAGCAAGGTGCACCATGTCGAACGATCCCCGTAGCGTCGATCCAGTCGTTCGCGGAGCTGCTGCCGTCCCCGATCGAGACGGGAGCGAATGGTGCTCTCCGTCGTGTCGAGCTGTTCCGCGATCTCGGCCGAGCTCTTCTCCGCGAGGTATCGCAGCACGATGGCGGACTTGTACGGCTCGCGAAGAGCGACGATTTCCTCCGCGAGGACCTTCTGCATCTCGGCGCGTTCGACGATGTCAACCGACGTCATCGAGCTGGGCACGGACCCCTCAGGGGTTTCCCGCGCGCGCCGCCGCGTCTCGCCACGATGGCGCTGGCGGAGGGTGTTCCTCAGGACGGAGCCGAGCCAGGGGCGCAGGGGGCGATTGGTCTTGGGTGGACTGCGCAGGGCGGCCAGGTAGGTCTCCTGGACGGCGTCATCGGCGGTCGCGGGGTCGTGCACGAGCGATCGCGCGAGCTCACGCAGCCATCCGGCGTGCGACAGGATCGCGTCGAAGTTGGAGTCGTTCATCGCGGTCATCCCTTCGCCGCTCTCCATG
Organism: uncultured Phycisphaeraceae bacterium; assembly: GCA_964649825.1. Classification (GTDB taxonomy): domain Bacteria; phylum Planctomycetota; class B15-G4; order B15-G4; family JADJEK01; genus CAZYQW01. Next base: position 2,651 of record CAZYQW010000035.1, read on the forward strand.
CCGCGAACGCCGGTCGCGTCCCGAGTCCTTTGATCCACTCACGAAGATAACAGGCCGTCGAAGGGATTATGGGTTTTCTTGGGACGCGCGGGGAGTTCTCGGCATGACCTTGCGTGTCTGGTGCGCGCCTTTGCCGACGAAACGAGCGTGGCGACGGGCAAGGGGCGCTTGAGGTTGAGCCGGTGAGGAGGTTCGTTCCAAACCAGAAGGACACGTGAACAACCCAAACGCGCACTGCGTCGAGACCGTGTCCTAGATGCGGCAGGACACCCTCGGCCAACTCATGCACCGTCCCCGGCACGAGGTGGCGGCCGAGCTCAAGTCTGAGTGGTCACACCCTCTGTCGTTCGCACGTTCCGTCGCCGAGAAGCAGGGCCTGCGGGAGGAATGGCTCACGTCCGAGGAGGTGTACTACGCGATGGCAACCGCACTTGCACAATCGAACGCCGCCGAGCCCATCCGCTTCGTGGATCGCATTCGTGAGTTCATGTCGCTGTCGCTCGGTGATTTCACCGAGCGCCTGTCGCGGCCGTTGCCGGGCAACGACGACACCTCGCCGATGTCGGAGTTTCTTTGGTCCGTCGCGTGCGAGAGCCGGCCCACGCGCCGCCTCGCGAACGTCCCGTTCGAGGAACGCGCGGCGCATGCGTACGAAGCCCTCCGCGCGCGCTTCGAACGGAACACTCGCCGGTTCTGCGGACACCTCGCTTGGACGACGCGCCTCGACGCCGAAGAGGTCGCGAACGACGCGTGGTCGAGAGCCTATGAAGCGTACTGGAGCAGCGGTTCGACGGCCCGGTTCATAGGACAGAGTCGAGCGTCGACTTTGATCTACCGCATCGCGTACAACATCGTCGTCGCGGCGACACGATCTCCGGCGGAGATGGACCACGAGGCCGAGCGGAGCGACAGCGCACCACACAAGACGGCGCCCGATGGACGGCTGGAACCTCGCGGCGACCCTCCAGACCCTCCAGACCCTCCATACATGTCCTACCTCACGCCCCGGCAGAAGCTGGTGTTCCAGGCTCGTTTCGTCGAGGGCCGTCGTTCGGTCGATATCGCGCGGGAGCTCGGAACGACGCCGCAGTCCGTTGCGAACCACGTCTCCCGCGGAAAAGCCCGCATTCGACAACGACTGGGAGAGAAGCAACGGTTTCCTCGGTCGGGAAGCGCCGGTGAGATCTGACGGCCGTCGACTCCTGCAAAGCAATGGCAACATCGAAACTCATACCGGGGAGAAGCCCATTGGGCCGAAGTGACGGCTTGGGACCGCTCGACTTCGATCGGTTGGCCGCACTCGTCGACGGAGGAGCGGGGATCGACGAAGTCGACGAGGACATCCTGGGCCGCGTGATCCAAGCGTACGGTCTCGCGGAAGTCTCGCGGATACTACGCGAGCGATCATTGCAGGATGCCGAGGCGCGCATCGTCGAGCACGTGTCGGCGATGGTCGGTCCGTCCCGCGAGTTCGTCGACCGGTGGGCTTTCCGTCAATGGGAGATGCCGGTACCCAGCCGTCCGATCGAGATCCCTCCGCGCACGGAGGATTGGGAAACGCCGTTCGACCTGTGGACGGCGGGAGGATATCGCCCGACACCGATGATCCATGGATGCATCTGGAGGCCGGAGCATTTCGCGAGACCCGTGCTCGTGCATCGGTTCGACAACGAGCGGCAGCGCGCCATCGCGTGGACGTTCTTCATCCCCGGCCGCGCGGGCGAGGTGCCGGGCGTGGAGCGAACCGACCGTTGGATCCCATCGGGGCTGTGGGGGACCGAGGAGCTCGGCTCCTTTCGCTTCGGCACGCTCGTGCACGTCCGAGCCGACGAGACGGTTGCGATCGGCGCGACCGGGGAGACGGGCGTGCTCGAGTTCGTGTGGGCCGATCGAACCGGGGAAGGTTTCGCCGACGCGGCGTGGACCCGCTCGGGGGCATCGAAACCGGGTCGCAAGCGGCTGCCCCTTCTCGTTCCCTGGACCGAGGCCGCCCGTCGCGACGCCGATCGCGTTCTCGCTTCGCTCACCGCGGCGGCGCGCGAGTGACGAGGAGCCATCCGGCTGCGGATGCGCGGTGAACGGCGTCACCGCATGTCGTCCTGCCGCATCCCGTCCTCGTCCTGATTGAGGTCCCGATCTGGAGGAAGGAAAAAGAGGGTACGGGTGTGAACTTCACCCTCCCCCGGATCTCCAACGGCCGACCGCGACAGAGGCTCGCGGGCGCAATCCGCAGAGTTGGAGGTTCCACGAATGAAGACGCGCGGCACCCTCGCGCTTTGGGCGATCTTGTCCCTCACCGCGGCCCCTCTGAACGCCGCGCCGGATCCGGTGTCGATGACGGAGCCGGCGCCGCAGAAGGAGGAGTACTTCGTCGAGGTCATGTCTCCGTGGGGCTACGTGGACTGGTATTGGGTGTCGCCCGGTCGCAACTACCTGATCTGCACGACGACCGGAAACCCGTTCGACTTCTTCTATTAGGTCGATCGCCGGTCGACCGCGGCGGCGCGACGAGAAAGAAAACCAGATTGTCGGGGACGCGTCGCCCTCGCGCGGCATGAACGCCAGATTGCCCGGATGCCGAGTCCGCCGCGAGGCTGGGGTTGGATCCGGGTGTTTGACGCATGCATCTGGGGCAACTCCCCGGAACTCGTAGAGGGGAACGGAGGGGAAACGAAACCGGCCCGGTTGGGTCGGTTTCGTCTTTCTCCTTCTCAGTGCGGGGTCACCGCAACCAAACCCAAACACGGTGCACTCGCGCGGGCCGTCTCGCGCCAGGAGCACGTACCTCCTCCGCCTCTGGCGGGGACACGGGTCGACATCGGAGCGAATGTGGCTATCCAGCTCGTTGTTTCGCTCGGAGCGTGATTCGACGGAACACCCATCCTGAGACTCGCGTGCCCGATAGAAAGAGCTGGATGCCGAACACCGTCGTCGAGATCGCCGCGGCCATTCGCGCCTCCGGGGGACGCGCGCTCCTGGTGGGTGGCGCGGTCCGTGACGAGCTGCTGGGTCGACGCGTCAAGGATCTCGATCTCGAAGTGTTTCACCTCTCCGCCGCAGAGCTCGAGCGGCTGTTGTCCCGCTTCGGCGAAGTCGTGACCGTCGGGCGAGCGTTCGGCGTCTTCCGTGTGAAGGGGATCGACGTCGATTTCTCGCTCCCGCGGCGCGACAGCAAGGTCGGCTCCGGTCATCGCGGTTTCGAAGTTCGCGTCGACCCGGACCTCGACCCGGTCGAAGCCGCGCGCAGGCGTGACTTGACGATCAACAGCATTTCAAAAGACCCTCTCACGGGCGAGATCCTCGATCCGTACGGTGGTCAAGCAGACCTCGAGGACGGCCGTCTGCGCGCGACCGACCCGGTTCACTTCGTGGAGGATCCGCTCCGGGCGTTGCGGGTCGCACAGTTCGCCGCGCGGTTCGAGATGCATCCGGACGAGGAACTCGAACGCCTCTGCGCCGGGCTCGACCTCGGCGAGCTTCCGGGGGAGCGCGTCTTCGAGGAGTTCCGCAAGCTCCTGCTCCTCGGCGCGCGACCGTCGCTCGGCTTCGAGTTCCTCGCCGCGACGGGGCTCATCCGGTTCTTTCCGGAGCTCGAGGTGCTCATCGGCACCCCGCAGGATCCGCGCTGGCACCCTGAAGGCGACGTGTGGATCCACACTCTCATGGCGCTCGACGCGGCGGCGCGGCTCAGGGACGGCGGCGAAGACGACGAAGCGCTGATGTTCGGCGTCCTGTGTCACGATCTCGGCAAGCCCGAGACCACGCGGCATGACCGAGGACGGGTTCGCTCGGGCGGCCATGAGGTCGTCGGCGCCGACCGGTCGACCGAGTTCCTGACCCGCATCCGTGCATCGAACGAGCTGATCGAACGCGTCGGGGCACTCGTCCGTGAACACCTGACGCCATCGCAGTTCGCCCAGCAGCATGCCGGACCGCGGGCCTACCGTCGCCTCGCCCGCCGCCTCGCGCGAGCGTCGGTCTCCCTCGTGCTGTTGGCTCGCGTCGCGCGGGCGGATCATCTCGGCCGCACGACCGAGGCGGCGCTTCACGGACGGTACGAGGCGGGCGACGTCTTCCTGGACGAGGCACGTGCCCTTCACCTCGAGACCGCCGCTCCGCCCGAAGTCGTCCAAGGGCGCCACTTGATCGAACGGGGATTGGCCCCCGGGCGTGAATTCGGCCGCATTCTCGCGCGCTGCCGCGACGTCTACGACGAGACCGGTTGGGATGATCCCGAGCGGATCCTGGATCGAGTCCTGGCGGAGGAGAACGGTCAGCCGAAGGTCTGACCGTGGGTCCACTCGACCGGGTTGCCGTCCGGATCGACCACTTCGCAGATGTAGCCGACCTTCTCGTCGACCAGGGCCGGTGCGAACAGGATTCGCGCGCCCAGATCCAGCGCGACCCGCGCCCGCTCGTCGACCTCCTCTCGTCGAGTGCACGCGAGCCCCATGTGTTCGAAGCTGCGCATGGCCCGGGGAACGACGGCGTGGAACAACTTCAGCAGCCAGCGCACGCGCGTGGGCTGGATAAGCACGATCGCGAAGCCCGGCTGTCCGTCGGGCTCGATCCACGCGATCTCGGTGCGGAATCGATCCAACGTGCTCTTGCGTGCGATGACCCGGCCGGGAAGCGCGCGTTCGTAGAAGCGGATCGACCGCTCGAGGTCATGCACCCGAATCGCGATGTGGTCGAGGCTCGGCACGCCTCCTACACTACCCGTCCCGAACCGTCCGAAGAAGCGAGCAACCGCATGTCCGAGACCATCGATCGAAAAGCCCTGGACCGCTACGTCACGTCGAGCCGGGGCGCGTTCGAGTCCGCCCTGAAGCAGCTCGTCGAGATCCCGTCGGTCAGCATGGATCCTGCGCATCGCGAGGACATGGGCCGCTGCGCCGACGCGGCGGCGGCTCTCATCGAGTCGATCGGCGGGAAGGCGACGGTCCGCAAGACGAGCGGCTATCCGGTCGTCCTTGGCCACCTGAAGACGAATACCAGGTACCGCACCGTCACGATCTACAACCACATGGACGTGCAGCCGGCCGGCGGACCGGAGTGGAAGCGTGAGCCGTTCCAGATGCAGACCGAGGGCGATCGCTACTACGCCCGCGGCGCCACGGACGACAAGGGTCCCGCGTTGACGGCGTTGCTGGCGGCGAAGTACGCGGTCGACTCCGGCGTGCCGATCAACATCCGGTTCCTCTGGGAGCTCGAGGAGGAGATCGGCTCACCGAACTTCGCGGCGTTCCTGAAGAAGGAGGCGAAGTCGATCCCCACGGACTCCGTGGTCGTGTCCGACACGATCTGGGTCTCGCGCGCGAAGCCCGCCGTCTCGGCCGGTCTGCGCGGCCTGCAGGGTGCGATCCTGCGGCTCGAGACCGGCGAGAAGGACTGCCATTCGGGGCTGACGGGGGGCGCTGCGCGCAACCCGCTCGCCGAGCTTGCGGAGATCGCCGCGAAGTGCGTCGACGCCCGGACCGGTCGCGTGAAGATCCCCGGCTTCTACGACGAGGTCAGGCCGCTCACCGACGAGGAGCGGACGGCGTGGGCGGCGCTGCCGTTCAACGACAAGCGCTTCATGAAGGATTTCGGCGTCCCCAAGCTGTCCGGCGAATCCGGCTACACCACACTGGAGCGGACCTGGGCCCGGCCCACGTTCGAGGTGAACGGTCTGCTGTCAGGGTTCACGGGCGAGGGCGCGAAGACGGTGCTGCCCGCCATCGCGATGGCGAAGGTCAGCATGCGGCTGGTGCCCGACCAGGATCCGGACGCGATCGCCCAGCGGTTCGAGGCCTACGTCCGGAAGATCGCGCCGAAGACGGTCGAGCTGAAGGTCACGCGCATGCACGGCGGCAAGCCGTGGATGACCTCGTTCGACCATCCCTTCGTCAAGGCGGCAGGCCGGGCGATCGAGCAGGGCTTCGGGCGGGCGCCGGTCTTCATGCGCGAGGGCGGATCGATCCCGGTGGTGTCCACGTTCCAGACCGAGCTCGGTCTGCCTTCCGTGCTCTTCGGCGTCGGTCTGCCGGACGAGAACGCCCACGCGCCCAACGAGCACCTCGATCTGTCGAACTTCCACAACGGCATAGTCGCGTCGGCGATTCTGTATCGGGAGATCGCTCAGGCGCATCACGCGGACTAGGCCCGTATCAGCTGTCAGGAGCACCCTTCGGGCGCGGCATCCTGGCTGGCAGGGTGGCACAGGAGGGGTCTGCCTTGCCCTTGCGCGGTCGCGCGGTCAACTCCCAAGAAAGCGGGGTGCCCATTTGTGTGGACTTCCCGGGGCCGGCCGAAGCCGGGCCCCGCGGCGGCCGAAGGAGAGGCTCAGAACCCGACGGACACTCCGAGCCGGAAGATCCGCGGGCTGAGGTTCTGCACGATCTGGTTGAACGTGCTCGCCGTGAGGTTGTTGTTCCGCACGAGGACGGTGTTCGCGTTGAACAGGTTGAACACGTCGCCCATCACGCGCACGCTCAGGTTGTGGAAGCGGAACGGCCGTGCCACCCGCACGTCGGTGCTCCAGAGGTTCGGATAGCGGAAGTAGTCCACCGTCGGCGTCACGATCACGGGGAGCGTCTCGCCTCCGAGCGCCTGCGTGCGGTACAGCGGGAACGGGTAGCCCTGACGGCCGAACACGTTCGCGCTCACCTCGACGTCGTGCGGCGCCACGTACAGCGCGTTGGCGTTGATCTGCCACATGGCGTTGAGATAGACGCTGCCCGACCCCGTGCTCGCGCCGCTCTGCGGGGCGAA
>CAZYQW010000036.1:0-16493 GCA_964649825.1 uncultured Phycisphaeraceae bacterium
TTCTCCGGGGCCCTCGTCATCGCTTGCTGCGTTGCTCCTCCTCGACGTATCTCGAATACGCGGTCGTCGTCGCGCCTTGCCAGCGACGACGATGACCTCCGGATAATCCACCAACAATCTGAATCACACCACTAGGCTCTCTCTCACGGTGACGCTCATGACCCTCGCCCGCGCCCCCCGCCGCTACCCGCGCCTCGCGTTGTCGGTCGCGGCCTTCGTCGAGCGGGCCGCGGTCCTCCTCGGCGGGCGTCGCCTCTACCGCCGGTCGCTGCGGCGGCCGCGGCTGCGGGTCGTGACGCACGACGTCGATTTGACGGGCCTCGACCCGCGTCTCGACGGGCTTCGCGTCGTCCACCTCTCTGACTTCCACGCCGGCCCGTTCCTCGACGCGGCCGCGCTCGACGACGTGATCGCGACCGCGAACGCCGCGGCGCCCGACGTCGTCGCGCTGACCGGCGACTTCATCACCCACCGCGCCGACGAAGGCGTCGCTCTCGCCGGCACGTTCGGTCGGCTGGAGGCGAGGCTCGGCGCGTTCGCGGTCTTCGGCAACCACGACTACCGGGCGCGGCGCGAGGGCGAGATGGAGGACGCGTTCGCGCGGGTCGGCGTCACGACCCTCCGCAACCGGGGCGTGGCCGTCGAGCGGGACGGCGCACGCGTCTGGATCGCGGGGATCGAGGACGTCGAGGAGGGGAAGGTCGTCGACCTCGACGCGGCGCTCGCGGGGCGCGCCGGCGGCGACGCGACGATCCTCCTCGCGCACCACCCCGACGTGGCCGACGACCTCGGCGGGCGTGCGATCGACCTCGTCCTCGCCGGGCACACGCACGGCGGCCAGATTCGGCTGTTCGGCCGGTCGATCCTCGGCACGTCGCTGCGCAGCCGCTACCGAGCGGGGATCTATCACGCGGGCTCGGCGCGGCTTCACGTGACGCGCGGGATCGGAGTCCTGGTCCTTCCGCTGCGCGTCGGAGCGCCGGCCGAGGTCGCGGTGTTGACGCTGCGCCGCGCCTGATAGCATGCCCGATCCGAGCCCCGGCGGAGCCCCCGGTGATCCACGACTGGCGACAGATCTCGCGTGCGATGCAGGACGAGGACGTCGTCTTCGTGGTCGGCGTACCGCGCGGCGGCACCACCGCGCTGCGCGCGACGTTCGACCGTCACCCGTCGTTCCGCGCCCGTGAGGTCGACTCGGTCGAGACGCAGATCTTCGCGTCCCCCGAGAGCGCCGACGCGGTGCTGGATGACGCGGGCACGCGCCTGCGCGAGTTCCTCCTCGACGACGAGGCGGCGGCCCGCGAGCTCCACGCGACGATCGCGCGCCTGGCCGCGGAGGGGGGCGGCGACGTCGACCGGGTGCGGGTCTTCTTCCACTTCGCCCGGCGGGCGCGCGGCGTCGCCCGGCTGCTCGAGAAGACTCCGCGGCACCTCGACCACCTCGACGAGATCGCGGCCGCGTTTCCGCGCTCGAAGGTGCTGATCTGCGTGCGCCACCCGGTCGACGTCTACAGCTCCTACCGGAAGAAGCTGTTCAAGGCGGAGCGTCGCTCCGGCGTGCAGGACAAGCACGGCTGGCTCCAGCTCTCGCCCGAGCGGTTCGCCGAGAAGTACGCCGGCTGGATCGACACGATGCTCGAGCACGAGCGCGCCGCACCGGAGCGCTGCCGCGTCGTTCGCTACGAGCGGCTCACCCAGCAACCGCGCGAGGTGATCCGCGAGCTCTGCGAGTTCCTCGGCGAGCCGTTCGACGAGCCGACCTTGTTCGACGAGGTCCAGGTCGAGCGCGACGAATTCGGCTCTCCTCGCCCGCGGCAGCGGATCGTGGTCAACGAGAAGGACTGGCGCGAGTTCCTGTCCGACGAGGACGCCCGCACCGTCGAGACCCGCACCGCCGACCGCATGGCCCGCCTCGCGTACGCACGCTACACGTGACCCCTCTGCATCGGCGGATCGGCGGATCGAGGGGCGCGGGGCCCCTGACGAGACGTTTCGGCGCCTCGCCGCCCGCATCGGCCGCGTCCATCCGGTACGATGAGATCGCCATGAGGCGCCGAATGCCTCCGGAGAGAGTCATGGCTTCTGAATATGGCTTCTGAATGCGGAGCGGCCCGGACGGCCGTCCTTCTGACCCTCCTTCTGCTGTTCGTGGGGACCGCGACGGCCGTGCTCCTGTTCGACGGGGGCGGTCCGGACCTGCTTTCGGCCGAAGGCGACCCCGAGGCGGCCGCGCGTACCGCCGGCGTGGTCGAAACGAGCCCGGCGGCGAAGGGCGCGAGCTCGCGCCGCGAGGAGTCGGAGTCGCCCGAAGCCGTCCCCACCGACGAGGTGCCGGCCGCCGCCGCCGGCGAGGGGATGATCCCGCCGGACGCCACGGGCCTCGCGGGGCGCGTGATCGACTGGAAGGGGCGGCCCACGGCCGGCGTCGCCGTCACCGTCGATCTCGCCGTCGCGAAGCGGGACGCGCCGACGTTCGGCGTCGCGATCGACGGGCGCCGCGGCACCGGTCGCTTCGTGCGCGAGACCACGACCGACTCCGACGGCCGCTTCCTCATCCATCCCCTCCCGCCGCACGACGGCTACCGCGTCGAGGCGCGTTCCGACGACGGCGGCATCGGGCGCGTCGAGTCGTGCGAGGTGATCGACCGGCTGCTGCTGGAGATCGGAGACGTCGCGTTGAAGCGCGGCGCACTGGTGAGCGGCGTCGTCCGTTCCGACGGCGGCGGACCGATCGAGGGCGCGCGTGTCGCGTTGGGCTTTGGCTTCGACGACCGTCCGATCCGCAGCGACGCGGCGGGTCGCTTCGACGTGGGGCTCGTCTTTCCCGGGAAGTATCGCTTTCTGGTCGAGGCCGCGGGCTATGCGCTCGATCAGGGCATCGAATACGAGTTCGTCGAAGGCGACGCGGTGGACGACCTGGAGCTCACGATGGTCGTCGCGGCGCCGATCCACGGCCGCGTCGTCGACGACGCCGGCCGAGGGGTGGCCGAGGCGCAGATCAACGCGAACCGCGTCGAGCCGCGCGACCCCTTCTCCTGGACGGGCGGCCAGACGCGAACCGATGCAGACGGCGCGTTCCGCTTCGACTCGCTCCCCGCCGGTACGTACCAGGTCTTCGCGAACAAGGCGGGCTACCACTCGGCCAACCAGCAGGCGGTCGTGGCCGGCGGGCCCGCGATCGAGCTCACCATCCAACGGTCCGGCCGCATCGAGGGCGTCGTCGTCGACGCGACCGATGGAGGGAAGATCCGGGCGACGAAGGTGCGGCTGCTCTGGGTGGCGCGCTGGGAGGCCGATGACCCGAACGCCGAGTTCCAGCCGTACTGGGGAAACCCGGACCCCGAGGTGGCCGCGGACGGATCGTTCTCGATCGGTCTGAACGACGGCGGCCGGTTCATCGTCGACGCCCACGCCGACGGTTACGCGCCGGGCCGCTCGGACGTGATCCAGCTCGAGGAGAACGCGACGATCTCCGGCGTCGTCGTGCAGCTCGCGCGAGGAATGGGAATCGATGTCCACGTCGTCGACGCGGCGACGGGCGAGCCGGTGCCGTCGGCGGTCGTGAGCGTCCACGCCGCGCTCGAGACCCCGGAGTCCGGCGTGGACTTGGAACAGGAGCTGCATATCCTGGGTTACTCGAGCTCGTTCTACGGGGAGGAACACTCGGCGGAGGGGCTCGGCGAGCGCCTCGATCGGGCCGTCACCGATGCCGCCGGGCAGGCGCGCGTCGACTCGCTGGTCGCCGGCACGGTCGTCGTCGTCGCGAAACATCCAGCGTTCGCGGAGGCGCGCTCGAACTCGGTCGAGTTGCGAGCGGGAGGTCCGACGCCGGTCGTCGAGCTGGCGCTGAGCCACGGCGGCGCGATCCGCGGCCGCGTGACGAACCAGCACGGCGAAGCCGAGCCGGCGCTGAGCATCTCGGCGAACGGACCGCAAGGCGCGCCGGCGTCGTCCGTCACCGGCGAGGGCGGCGCGTACCTCATCGAGAACCTGACGCCGGGCCGATACCGCGTGGCGGCGGACATCGCGGCCGGACCCGGCGCGGGCCCGCTCGCGATGATCCGCGGCCAGCCGGGCCGCGAACTCTCCGAGGCGGAGCAGTACCCGATCGTGGTCATCGACGGCGAGACGGTCGAGCACGACGTGACGATCACGCGGATCGAGCCGGGCGTGCTCAAGGGATCGGTGCTGATGAACGGCGCGCCCGCGAAGGGCCTGCAAGTGGTGGCGAACCTGATCCAGGCGAACGGAGGAGTCTCCTGGACCTGGCGGTACAACGACCGGACCGACGAGCTCGGCCGGTTCGAGTTCCGTCGGATCGATCCGGGCTCGTATCAACTCTCGGTGAGGCGGAGCTGGTCGCAGACGTTCGTCGGCAACGACGTCCAGGTGGCCGCGAACCAGGAGACGCAGGTCACCGTCGACATCGCGATCGGCCGCGTGGTCGGGCGGGTCACGGGCCAAGGCGGGGCCCCCCTCGCGGACGCACGCATCCAGGCCACGTGGAAGAGCGGCGCGACGAAGGTCTCGCCGTGGGGGAGCAACCGGTCCGGCGCGTCCGGGGACGACGGCCGTTTCGAGATCGACGACCTGCAGGCGGGCACCGTCGAGCTGAAGGTATCGCGGCGCGGCTACGTGGCGACGACCATCTCCGACCTGACGGTGAGCGCGCATCGAGTGACGGGTCCGATCGACGTGCCGATGAGCGCGGGGTCGTGGATCCAGGCGCGGATCGCGGACGTCCCCGACGGCGGGCGCGTCCACCTGCGCTTCGACCCGGAGGGCGAGGGCAAGAAGTCGGTGCGGCGTTGGGCCCGCGCCGAGGAAGGCTTCTTCTGGATCGAGATCGGCGAGGACGCGGCCGGCACGGTGACCGCGGCGCTGCACGTGCCGAACGGTACCCCTCTCGTGGCCAAGGCACCGGTGCGGCTGACCAAGGGGAAGAACGTCGAGGTGTCGCTCGAGCTTGCTCCACCGTGATCGGTTGGTGACAATCGCTTTGGTGTTGCCGTCCGGGGATTCCCGAAGAGGAGCCGATCGATGCCGCGACTGACGAGGATCTACACGAGGACGGGAGACGACGGCACGACCGCCCTCGGATCCGGGCGCCGCGTCTCGAAGGACGACGCGCGGATCGAGGCGTACGGCACGGTCGATGAGTTGAACGCGGCGATCGGTGTGGCGCTCGCCCGCGGGCTCGACGCCGAGATCGACGTCGTGCTCCTGCGCGTCCAGAACGACCTGTTCCACCTCGGCTCCGACCTCTGCTTCCCGGAGACCGACAAGACGCAGACCCCGGTGCCGAAGATCGACGCGCGCCACGTCGAGGCCCTCGAGCGCGAGCTGGATCGATGGACCGCGGAGCTGCCGGCGTTGGAGAACTTCATCCTGCCGGGCGGCACCAAGGGCGCGGCCGATCTGCACGTCGCGCGGACGATCGCGCGACGCGCCGAGCGCCGCGTCCAGACCCTGGCTCGGGCCGAGACGGTCGGCGGGCACGTTCTCCAGTATCTGAATCGCCTCTCCGATCTCCTGTTCGTGATGTCGCGCATCGAGAACGCGCGCAAGGGTCGGGACGACGTCTACTGGGACTCCCACGCATGACGAAGCGCATCGTCTCCCTTCTGCCGTCGGCGACGGAGATCGTCTGCCGCCTCGGTGCGCGGGACGCCCTGGTCGGCGTTTCGCACGAGTGCGACTGGCCGCCCGACGTCGTCGGTCTGCCGCGCCTCACGTCCGCGCGCTCGATCTCGTCGGGGACGAGCGCCGAGATCCACCGCTCCGTCGTCGAGACGGTGCGCGGGGCCCTGTCGGTCTACGAGGTCGACCTGGAGGGGCTGAAGGGGCTCGCGCCGGACGTGATCGTCACGCAGGACCTCTGCGACGTCTGCGCCGTCTCGCTGCCCGACGTCATCCGCGCGGTGTCGGCGATGGCGGGGCACCTCGTCGACGTGGTGAGCCTGAGCCCGACCCGCTTCGCGGACGTGATCGATGACGTGTGGAAGGTCGGCCGGGCGATCGGACGCAAGGACGAGGCGAAGACGCTCGTCGGCGAGCTCGGCCGCCGTACCGACTGGGTCCGGAAGACGGCCACGATCGAGCCGAGCCGTCCGCGCGTCTTGACCATCGAGTGGCTCGACCCCGTCATGTTGGGCGGGACGTGGATGCCGGACCTGATCGAGATCGCCGGCGGGCGACCGGTCGGGGCCCGGGCCGGGGAGAACGCGCCGACGATGGACCTGGCGCGGCTCTCCCGCCTGCGGCCCGACGTCGTCGTCGTCAAACCGTGCGGTTTCACGATCGAGCGGACGCTGGCCGAGATCGATCTGCTGCGGACCAAGTTGCCGTGGGACGGGTGGCCCGCCGTCGTGCGCGGCGCGGTCTTCGTCGTCGACGGCAACGCGTACTTCAACCGACCCGGACCGCGCCTCGTCGACTCGCTCGAGATCCTCGCGTCGTGCGTGCATCCCGCGCCGTTCGCCGCCTTCCGCCGGCGCTACGCGGACGCGATCGTCCGGGTGACCCCGGCGCTCGAGGTCCTCGCGGTCGGTGGCTGATCGCGCGCTGGGCTCCGTCGCGGCGGTCGTCCTCGTCCTCCTGCTCGCCGTCGTCCTGAAGCTCCGCTACCTCGCCGCGTACGAGGCGCGCGAGCCGCTCGCCGAGGTCCCGTACGGGGACAGCCTCGTCTATCTGAACGAGGCGGCGCTCCATTTCGGCGCGGGCGGGACCGCCGCCGCGTTCTACAAGCCGCCGCTCTACTCGTACGTCCTCCACGTCCTCGACGCAACGACGCCGGAGGGGCGGCACCGAACGAGGCTGCTCCAGCTCGCGCTCGGCGTACTCACTTTGCTCTGCGTGTATCGACTCGCGGCGCGCCGCGGCGGCTGGGCGGCGGGAGGCGCCGCGGCGCTGCTTCTGCTGTTCCACGCTCCGGCCACGTTCTACGAGACGAAGCTGCTCGACACGGTGCCGTCGCTCTTCCTCTCGACGCTCGCGATGCTCGGGCTCGACGCACTCCTCCATCCGGTGGAACGCGCGGGGCACGACAGGGGCGCAGGGTCCTCGCGGCTCGATCGCCCGCGGGTGGCGGGATGGGCGGCTCTCCTCGTCGGCCTCCTGCTCGGCGTCTCCGCCCTCGCGCGAAGCGCGAACCTCTTGCTGGCGCTGGGCGCGGCCGCGTTGCTCGGCCCGCGGCGGCGCCCGCGCGCGGCGTTCCTCCTCCTCATCGGGGCGGCGCTGCCCGTCGTTCCGGTCGCCGCCCACAACTTCCGCGCGAGCGGCGACCTGATCCCGATCAACTACAGCGAGGGTCACACGTTCCTCGTCGGGAACAACGCGCGGTCCCAGGGGATCTACGTCATCCCGCCGGGCTACCCCGACGGGGTGCCGAACGAGCGCGCCGTGGAACGGGAGATCGCGCGCCGCGAGCTCGGTCACGAGCCGTCGCCGAAGGAGCAGCGCGACCTCTCGTACCGCAAGGGGCTCGAGTTCCTGCGGGCCAACCCCTCCCGCGTGGGCGGCCTCCTGAACGACAAGCTGCGGTTCGCGGTCTCCGCGTACTCCGTGGGCGACAACTTCTCGCTTCAGCGCGAGCGCGAACGTCTGGCGCTGCTGCCGGGGATGGCGATCCCGTTCCCGCTGCTGCTCGGGCTCGGCCTGATCGGCCTCTTCCTCGGGGGTCGCGAGCGTCGAACCGGGCCGATCGCGCTGCCCGTGGTCGTGACGTTCCTCGTGTTGCTCGTCTTCTACGTCTCCGAGCGCTACCGGCTCCCGGCCGCGCCGTTCCTCGCCGTGGCCGGCGGGCTCGCGCTCCGGACGATGGTTGCCGGGATCAAGGCGGCGGAGGCGAGACGGTGCGTGCCCGGCTTCGCGCTCTCGGCCGCGCTCGTCGTCTATCTCGCGGCGCGGCCCCTCCCCGTATCGGATGCCGCGCTCGCGTATTCCGAGCAGGTGATGGACGTCCAGTACGACCTCTACGCCGCCGCCGTGTTCGAGCGGGATGGCGACCTTCCGCGAGCCGCCGCGACCGTGGCGCGCGCGATCGTGCGGCATCCCCAGGCGGCCGACCTCGAGCCGCGTCTTCTCGCGCTCCTCCACCGGAGAGACCCAGAGACGGTGGCCGCGATCGCCGCCGCGGTGCGGGAGGCGGCGCCCGATCACGCGCGCATCGAGGCGATCCTGCGGCTCGCCGGCGCGTGATGGGTGGGGTGCGACTACGATGGACATCTCACGGAACGACGCGAAGCGAGGCGAGGCGAGCATGGCTGCGAAGAAGCAGACGATGAGAAGGAAGGCGGCGGCGAAGTCGCCGGCGAAGTCGCCGGCGAAGTCGGCGAAGGCGAAGTCCGCGAAGAAGCAGCCCGCGAAGCGGCCCGACTCGAAGGCGCACGCGGCCCCGTCGTCCGCCTCGCGGCCGCGCCGCTCGCCGTACGTCGAGGAGATCATCGCCCACGCGCTCGCGCTTCCCGAAGCGTGGGAGGATCACCCGTGGGGCGAGATCGTGGCGAAGGTCGGCAAGAAAGTGTTCGTCTTCTTCGGCGTCCAGGAGACGTTCGGGATGGCGGTCAAGCTCCCGGCGTCCGGGCCGAGCCTTCTGCAGGAGACGTTCGCGGAACCGTGCGGCTACGGGCTCGGCAAGGCGGGGTGGGTCGTGATCAAGCTCGACGCGAAGACGGTCCCGCTCGACCGCGCGAAGGCGTGGATCGAGGAGAGCTACCTCGCTGTCGCGCCGAAGAAGCTCGCCCTCGCGTGGGCGACGGGGAGTTGAGGCCGAGCAAGCCCGGCGACTGCGTCCGCGATCGGTCGGTCGCCCTCGCGCGCAACGCTGTCCCGCGACGGCGCGCTCCGCCGAGGCGCTACGGCACCACGTACGCTCGCACCTCGAACCGGTAGAGGTCGAAGCGGCGCGCCGTCGCCTCGAACGTCGCGACGCGCTCGCGCTCGATCACCTCGACGAGGTCGGGCCGCGTGGCCCCGTAGGCGGCTCCGCCTTCGACCGGAATCAGGATCACGCACGGCTGGTCGCCGAAGAGGAGCGCGTCGAGCTCGGCGTCCGTCTCGGGGAGTGGATGGACGTCGCGTGCCGTCAGACGTGCCGTGACGTCCGGGGTCGTGGTGTAGATCGGAACGTCCGCCGCCGTCAGCTCGTTCGCGCGGTGGAGGGCGGCGCCCCAGGGGAACCGCAGGCCGCCGAGCAGGTCGCTCACGAAGACCGGCGCGTTCACCGCGAGCAGCAGCGTGGCGATCGCCAGCGGAGCCACGCGTCTCGCGTCGGCGACGACGAACCGCTCGAGCGCGACGGCGGCCGCCGCGAGCGCGATCGGGGAGACGCCGGCGAAGGCGATGAGTCGGTCCGGACCGTCGCCACCGAGGAGCCAACCGAGGAGCGCGTAGAGTCCGAGGGGGACGGCGAGCCATCGGCCCCGTTCGGTCGCCATGCCGCCGATCGCGATCGGCGCGACCGAGTACCCGACGTGGTGGAGGACGAGGAGGACGACGCCGAGCGCCGGGCCGGCGATCGAGCGCCACGCGAGCACCATCGGATCGGCGGGGGCAGCGCCGGGGGCGGCGCTCGTCCACGCGAGTCCGACGAGAGCGGCGGCGGCGGCGGCGAGGGCGGCGCGCCCTCCGCGCGCGGCAGGGGGCCGGAGCAGGAGGAACGCTCCGAGAGCGGCGGACAGGGCGAGGGCGCCGCCCGCGCCGGCCTCGCGCCCGGCCGCCAGCCCGAGCGGGTCGAGGACGCCGAGCACGGCGACGAGCCACGCGGTCGGTCGCGGTGCGGCGGCGAACGTGAGGAAGAGGACGGCGACGGCGCCGGACGAGAGGAACGCGGCGACGACGCGCGCCGCGGTGAGGGAGGCGAACCCGCTCCACCACGCGGTGTACGCTCCCTCCGCCTCGGCCGACGTGGCCGGCAGCGAATGGACCGCGAGGAGGCGCAGCAACAGCGCCGCGCCGAAGACGAGGAGCACGCAGCGGAGGTCCTTCATGCGTCGGCGGGTGGTCCCTCAGGCGGGTCCGGGGCCGTCTCGATCGCGTACAGGTAGAGGCCGAGCGCGCCGTCGGCCACCGCGAGCGTTCCGTCGAGGAGAGCCACGTCGAGCGCGTTCCCCGGCGTGCGTACGACGAACGCGACGCTCGGTGCGTCGCCGTCGAGCGCGAGCAAGACGACGTCCCCGGTCGCCACCGCCGCGGTCCGGCTTTCCGCGTGGATGGCGACGGCGCCCGCCAGCGGCAGCTCGGTCCCGGGCGTCGGGTTCGAGGGATCGCGCACGTCGACCGGCAGGACCGATCGGCCGGTCGTCACGAGCAGGCGGCCGTCCGCGAGCGCGAGGCGCGTCGGCCCGCGCGCACCGAGGTGGGCGACCGATTCTCCGTCGCGATCCCCGGTCCCCGCGATGGCGGCCTGTCCGATCGTCCGCCCCGACTTCGCGTCCGCCACCAGCACGGTCGTGCGGTCCGGCCCGTGGAGCCACGTGGCGCCCGCGCGCCCGACCGCGAGCAGCCGGTCCGGACCCAGGAGCACGGCCTCGGGCGTGCCGCCGAGCGCGGCGGTCAGCGCCTCGGTCGGCATCCGGGTGTCGACGCCGAGCCAGAGACCCGCTTCACTGGCGATCGCCAGGCGATCGTCGTGGGCGGCGACGTCGACGGCGCCGTCGAGCGAGACGTCGATCCTGCGCACGAGCTCGGGAGCGGTCGGGTCGAGGACGTCGTAGATCGAGATCACGCCCGCGGTCGACCAGCGCTCCGGCGCCGAGACGACGTAGAGCCGGTCTCCGGTCGCGATCACGTCGTCGGCGCGGACCCCGGCCACCGTCGCGATCACCTCGGGCGTTCGCGGCGCCGAGACGTCGACGACGCAGAACCCTCCTGCCCCGCAGCCGACGAACGCGAGCACTTCGGTCAGCGCCACCGACGTCGCCGCGCCGGCCGGCATCGGCACGTGACCGAGTCCGACCGCGACCCGGGCGCCGCTCGGATCGAGCGGGACCGGATCCGGCGGCGTGACGCATGCGGCGAGCGCGAGGGCGGCGAGGAGGACGACGAGACGAATCATGGCCGCGAATCGTACCGTCGCGCGCGCGGACGGCCCAGGCCGAGTCGGCGGAGGCGTCGAAACGGTCCGGCTTTGGCTCTGAGATGCCCGTCTGGCGCGAATCGAGCTCGGCCCGCGGCGCTTGGCCGGCGTGAGTCAGCGGATCCGAACCATCCGCCGCCGCTCGTCTGCGGTCAGCACGCGCGCCCGATCGAGGTCCGCGAGGAAGCGCAGGCCGTCGGTGTAGTAGCCGGCCGTCCGCCGCAGTCCGGCCAGCCGCGTTCCGAAGTGGCGGTTCAGGACCTCGACGAACAGCTCGCGCGTGTACTTGGCGAAGATCGAAGCGAGCGCGACCTCGAACCCCTCCCGCTCGCCGCCGACGACGTAGACGAGCTCGATCTCTCGGCCGCCGCCGCGCACCCGGTACGAGGAACGGCCCGCCGCCTCGCCGTCGATCGCAATCGACTCCATCGGGAACGCGCTCTGGAGCAGGTCGGCGTACCGGCGCCGTCCACCATGGCGGTCGCAGATCACGCGGAACGACGCCGCCCCGTGCGCGCGCAAATCCTCGATCAGGGTGACGTTCAGGTCGAACAGGAGGCGCGCCTTCGATCCGTACCGCTCCGCGCGTTCGTTGAACTCCGCCTCGAGGACCGGCGCGATGCCGACCCGGATCGGTCGAACCCCGGTCTCCCCGGCGGCGCGCTCGAGCCGATCGCGACCGGAGAGCACCCGCGCCCGGTCGGCCCGAAGCGGCACCTCGAGGCGGGTGAGCTCGCGGTACCACGGGTAGGCGTCGATCGGGAGCGCCGGCCCGACCCGATGACGTTCGAGGAACTCGAACGCGGTGGCGGGCGGGCTCGAGCCGGCGACGAACGAGGAGAACGCCAGCGCGACCGTCTCGAGCTCGGCGAGCCCGGCGCCGCCGCGGTGGAGGCACTTCGAGTCGACCACCGGGAGGCGGGCGGTCCGCGCGCCGGGCTTCGGGACGCGACGGAGCGTGGCCGATCGCAGCGTTCGCCAGAGGTCGTCGGCGTCCGAATCGAACGACGCGAGCGCGGCGACCAGCGGGCCGAGGACCGGCCCGTAGCCGGCCTCGTCGATGCCGGCCCGGATCATCGGCGTCCTCGGCTCAAGTCGAACGACGAGACCCGCCGACATCCAGAAGCGAGCTTTCCTCGAACCCGACCGGAGCGAACCCCCCGGGCGCCCAGCATCCCCACCTTCCTTGGAGCTTTCCCGTGCGGTGCCTCATCGCGATCGACGACGCCAACGTTCGAGACGCGGTCGCGACCGCGGCCGCGAGCTTCGAGGGCGTCGAGGTCGACGTGTTCGACGCCGATGGCGGCAGCGAGGCGGTTCGCCGGCGTCGCTACGACTTTGGAGTGGTCGCGCTCGGCGCCGGACGTGAGGTCGAGGACGCGGCAGATGCCTTGCGCACGCTTGCTCCCAACCTTCATCTCATCGCCCTTTCGCCACGCACCTCGCTCCAGCACCGGCGGGACGAGAAGCCGAGGCTCAACTTGTTCGCCCTGCTCGGTACGCCCGTCGACCCGGTCGAGCTCTATCGAACGCTGCGGCGCGTCCTCGAGCGGCTCAAGAAGCCCGACGCGGTTCCCGATTCCTCGCCGCGAGAATGAAGCCGGTCAGGCCGATCAGGAAGACCGGGATCGAGATCCACTGTGCGGTGGAGAGGCCGGAGTAGATCCCGCGCGCGTCGTCGTCGCCGCGGTAGATCTCGCAGATCGAGCGACCGATCGGATACAGGATCAGGGCGAGATAGAAGACCTGCCCGCGGAAGCGCTGATGCCGCGCCACCCAGCTCAAGATCAGGAAGATCGTGAACGCCTGCAGCATCATGTAGATCTGCGTCGGGTGGAGCGGCTCGCCGCGCAGGTGGACCGGGAGCAGGGAATCGGGCTGATCGGTCGGGAAGCGGATCGCCCACGGGAGACCCTCCGCGCGCTTGCCGAAGTCATCGCCGACCAGCAGGCAGCCGATCCGACCGATCGCCTGCCCGAGCAACACGCCCGGCATGCAGACGTCGCCGAGCGTGACGTAGTCGATCTTGCGGCGGCGCGTGAAGATCCAGCCGGAGAGGAACGCTCCGACGAAGCCTCCGTACGAGACGAGCCCGCCCTTCCAGATCTGGAGGGCGAGCAACGGCTCGTCCGCGAACTCCTTCCACTGGACGATCACGTAGAGGATCCTCGCCCCGAGGATGCCTCCGATCATCACCCACATCAGGAGGTCGCCGATCGCCTCCGGGTCGATCTTTCCGGTCCGCCGCGCCTCCCTCGACGACCACCAGTAGGCGGCGAGGAACGCGAGCGCGACCATCACGCCGAACGCGCGAATCGGAATGCCGAACGGCTCACCGAGAATCGGATACATCACCGCTCCATCCCCGAGCGTGCCGGATCAGCACAACCCCGGTCGCTCGAGAGTCCCACCGGAACGGATCCGAAGTCTCGTCCCGATGATGTAAAGGTTTATAGTTGATCTGCTTGTGCCATCCCTTGTCGTGATGTCGGCCGCTGGCACGCGGTTTGTGTAACGATCGTCGCACGGCGCACTCGAGCGCGCACGGCACGGAGACAGACAGTTTCGAGGCCCCCCTGGACCATTCGGATTTACGAAGAAGGGTGCCCATCATCGTTCCGAGAGCGGTCGGGCCAGGGGGGCCTCGTTGTTTGTATCGCGAGTCTACGTGGGAATCACCATTCCCTTGATCACGCCGTCATAGACGACGCGACCGTCGACCAATCCCTGCGTGCGGAACACGCCCGAGTTCAATCGCATCTTCTCCTTCACCGCGACGAGATAGAGTCGTTGGCCCGGTAGGACGGTGCCGCGGAAACGGACGTCGCCGAGCCCGGCGAAGCCGAAGAAGCGGTTCCCCGCCTCCTGCATCACGGTGTCGAAGTAGTAGCCGCAGAGTTGTCCCGCCGACTCGACCATGAGCACTCCCGGCATCAGCGGTCGACCGGGGATGTGTCCACGCACCCAGAACTCGTCGTCGCGGACGTCCTTGTAGCCGACCGCGAACCCGTCCTCGGGAGCGAAGTGGACGATCCCGTCGAGCAACGCCATCTCGTGCCGGTGGGGGAGCACCTTGTAGATCTCGTCCGGGCCGATCACGATCTTGGTCAGATCGAGGGAGGAGAGGTCGATCAGCTCTTGGACGGGCATCACTCGGCTCCGCGTGGCGTACAGGCGGCCGAACAAACCGCCCGGCGGGCGTCCCGTCAAGAGCCCAGCCGCCGGGATCGGGGCGAGCCGGGCGCGATGCCCTCAGCCGCCGTCCCGCTTCGAGAAGACGTCCGATGGTCTTTCGCCGGCCTTCAGGCGTTGGAGCACCTCCGGGGTCGGATTCTCTTCTTCCCATGCGGCGCGCTCGTCCTGGACCAACACGATCTCGAGCGGCACCTCGCTCTGGTTCTCGGCGACCGAGAGCTCGAGGTTGCGGCGGCGGAACCCGAGCTTGTAGACCTTGACCGTGTAGTCGCCCGCCGGCACGTGTCGGACGCGCGCCTTGCCGTGCCGGTCGGTCTCCGCGCGGAAGACGCCGCGGCCCGACTTCGACCACATGCGCACCTGGACGATCCCGAGCGCTTCGCCGTTCGTGTCGGTCGCCAGGACCTGCACGGTCGCCAGATCGGGCACGGTGAACGTGACGGGGTACGCGGCGCCGAGTCCGAGATAGAACTCCTGCGTCGCGTACTCCGCGAGCGCCGCGTTTCCCATCGCGACGGTGTAGATGCCGCTCGGCAGGTTCGTGAACCGGGTGCGGCCGTAGTCGTCCGTGAAGTCGAGGCGAACGCGCGGCAGGCGCTCGGGTTCGTCGAGCCGCAACGGGTTCAGCCGGACCTCCAGGTCGCTGACGCCGTCCCCCTCCGAGTCGTTGACCGTGACCTCGATGTACGCGCCGCGCGACAGGCGGAGCGAGAGCTTCTCGTCCTCGGTCGGGACTTCGACCTTCTCGACCACGAGCTCTTCGTAACCCTCGATGCGAATGAACAGGTTGTAGGTGCCGGGCGCGAGCCCGCGGTAGGTGAACGTCCCCAGCGGGTTCGAGAACGTGCGGCCGCGATACGCCTGGGCCGACGCCGCCTGGATGTTCTCGGTCTCCGGCTCGCACCACATGCGGAACAGCTCGATCGGGGCCTCGGACACCGCGTCCAGCACCTCGCCGTGAAGGGTGTAGAGCTCCTCGCCGTTCGCGATGCGATCCGCGATCGGGTCCGGCGGCAGAGGGGCGAGCTCGCTCGTGGGGCGGACGTTCTCCGGGACGCTCACCACCCTGGCGGCGGAAGTGACCGCCGACGCGTCCTCCGGGGCGGGCGGCGCCTCGACCTCTCGCACCTGCGCCGGCTCCTCGTCGCGCTGGAGCAGGAGGCCGATCGCGGCACCGAGCAGGACGCCTCCGACGACGATGAAGAGCGCGGTCCGAAGATTCACCAAAGTCTCCGTGAGGCGACGCGTCCGGGGCGCCCGCCCGCAGCGGGAGGGCGCAAACGCCACGTTCGGAGAATATCCCGCGCGGGCATGGATCGCAACGCGACCCGGTCTCGCCGTGCGGGATCGCACGCCATGGAGCGAACGAGCGCGGTCCGAGCGCTCGCCGCATGGCCCGGAGCACCGTGTCCGCCGGTTCGAAGCACCGGGTAATGGGAGACTTCGAAGTGGCTTACGTTCGTGAAGCGCATTTGGATCCACGTTCGCGGGGCGGGCCCCGCCGGTGACGGACGTTCGGACTCTCGGAGATTCGAGCAAGGATGCGGCCAACGGGATCGGCGTGCGGCGCACGACCATGGTTCGGTCGGTCGTGGATACGGTCGGTCGTGACGGAACGTCGAGGCCGTGACGCAGCCGACCGTTTACGTCGAGGGATGCACGAAGAGTCGCGCGTCTCGGCTCGTCCTTGTTGTTCGTCGTCGTCGAATCGTTCCTCTCGATCGTGTCCGGAGCCACGATTCCCTCACCGGCGACGGCGCGTCGCCGGCGAACGGCGCACCGCCGCGTGTAGAGTGGCATCCAGGCGCGCCCTTCTCGGAGGCGCAGTTCAAGACGCTCAAGTACCGCCCGGACTTCCCCAACCGCTTCGGCTCGCTCGAGGACGGCCGCGCGGTCAGCCGACCATTCATCCACTCGTACAACTTCGAGCATCACCACAGCGGACTCAACCATTTCACCCCGGCCCAGGTCCAGCTCGGCCTCCACGAAGAGGCGCGGAGAGTCCGGCAGTCCGCCGCGTCAGGAACGGCGAGGGGGGAAGTCGTCGCGTTGGGCCGAGGATGGGTGATGGGGTGACGGGACTTGCTCTTAGGAAGGGGGAGGAACTTGATGCGCGAATTCGACGGTGGTGGTGGGTCGAGCCGGTGCCGCGTGGTCGCGGCCACGAGTCTGGGCGTCGATTCCTGACGCAGTGGACAGGAGGAACGACGTGGTACGCGGG
>CAZYQW010000037.1:0-28881 GCA_964649825.1 uncultured Phycisphaeraceae bacterium
CTTTCGAAGCGAGGCGAGGTCATCGCGACCGAGATCGAGGCGCAGGACCGCAGGCGTACTGCCTGTACGTCGAGGATCCTGCAACGAAGAGATCGGTCGCGAGGGCCCGCCGCAGCCGGAATGACTTTCACCACGGGCTGCCAGGGCGTCGTCCGCTCCTTGGCTTCCTTCCTCGACCGGACACCGCCCACCGGCGGCCCGGCCGCTGGGCCCCCGTCTCTCGGCCATCCGCCTCGATGGCGACGCGCAGCCCCGGCCGATCCGCGGTCGCGGTGGTGCAGAATGGGGAATTGCCGTCACCAAGACAACCTCGCGGCGAAGGCGGAGCCCACGGGCCGGCGTTTCCGGAGGGATCGGTGCGGCCGAGTGGAATCTCGGTGGAACGCCCCATCCGCGCGATTCAACCGGATTTGTTCGAAGTAAAGGGTTTTTCCGCTCATCCTCGACTTGACCGTTCCGATAAGCGGGGTTACTGTTCAGTGAAGTGGTGCAAGGTGGTGGAGATCGGCATCCTTGGGCTTCATCGGGAGCTATCAGCACACGCTCGACCCCAAGGGCCGCGTCTTCGTCCCGAAGCGTTTCCTGGACGCATTGCCGGAAACCGAGCCACGTTCCTTCGTGGTAACGAAGGGGTTCGAGGGCTGTCTGACCCTCTACACGTCGACGTCGTGGCGCGAGGCGGTGAACACCATGAAGAGCAAGGCGAGGGGCGAGCGCGAGGTGCGCGACTTCAAGCGCCTCATCTTCTCCTCGGCGTCCCAGCAGGCGATCGACGGGTCGGGCCGGATCTTGATCCCCGAGACGCTGCGGACCGACGCCGGAATGGCGCGCGACGTGGTGTTCGTCGGACTCGAGGACGAGATCGAGCTTTGGGACCTTTCGCGGTGGCAGCAGTACTACGACGAGGTCTCTCCCACTTTCGAGAAGGTCGGAGAAGGAGTGATCTAGAGATGATGGCGCGAGCGACGTGGCAGAGCCGGGGAGTGGATCGAACGATTCACGAACGGCCGTCTCGGTCGTCGCGGCGCCGGCCACGTTCGATCGGTCGTCCGCATGCTCATGAAGACCAGGGAAGGACACGCATGATGGCGGGTGCGGACGACCGGTCGGTCCATGTTCCGGTCCAGGTGGACACTGTCCTCAGGTTCCTCGAGCCCAAGGACGGCGCCACCTACGGCGACTTCACGGTGGGGGCGGGAGGGCACGCCGCGGCGATCCTTGGCGCCGCCCCCTGCGCGTCGCTCGTGGGCGTCGACCAGGACGCGGCGATCCTCGCGTTCGCGCGAGACCGGCTCTCCGCGTTCGGGGATCGCGTCCACCTGGTTCACCAGAGCTTCGGCGAGTTCGTGGACAGCAACGAGTTCAGCCGCCGGCGTTGGGACGGGATATTGATCGATCTCGGGGTCTCGTCCTTCCAGCTCGATCAGGCCGAGCGCGGCTTCTCGTTCGATCGCGACGGCCCGCTCGACATGCGCATGAACCAGAGCGCCGCTCGGACCGCCGCCGACCTCGTGAACCGGGGGAGCCGCGACGAGTTGCTGCATGCGATCCGGGATCTCGGCGAGGAGCCCCGGGCCCTTCGCGTCGTCGATGCGATCGTGCAGGCGCGTCGCGAGGCGCCGATCTTGAGGACATGCGAGCTCGCCGAGATCGTCGAGCGCGCGGCGGCGCGGACGCGCCATCACCATGGCGCCACTCGCACGTTCCTCGGGCTGCGCATGGCGGTGAACGACGAGGCGGGGGTGCTCGAGCAAACCCTTCCTCGCGTGATCGACGCGTTGGCGCCGGGCGCGCGTCTCGTGGTGATCGCGTTCCACGGACGCGAGGATCGCATCGTGAAGCTCGCTTTCAAGGACGCGAAACGGACCGGCGACGTCCGGATCCTGACTCCGAAACCGGTCTGGGCGGACCCGCGCGAAGTGCGGGACAACCCGCGCTCCCGCAGCTCGCGGATCCGCGCGGTCGAACGAATCGGTGATCGCTTCGGCGAAGCCGATCGAGTCGGCGAGCGATGAAATCCGATCGACGCGGCGTTCGCTCGATCCCGTGCCGAACGTGAGGAGGGCTGCCATGCAGAAGTGCGCGTCTTGGATAGCGCTCGCGGCACTCTTCGGAACGGCCGTGTCGACGACGTCGATCAACGTCCGAGCCACGTGCCGCGCCTACACGTTGGGGCGCCTTGTTCGCGATTGCGACGATCTGCGCATGGACATCGCGCATCGTCAGGCGAAGTGCCGGCGCCTCCTACGAACCCACGAGTTGGCCGCGGCCGTGGAGCGGCTCGGCCTGCAGGATTCGGACCTGTTCCCCACGATCCCGACCGTCGGGATTCGAACCGGTCTCGTGATGAGTGGTCCCTGATATGGCGGGCGCACGACAACGACTTCTGTTTCTCGTGTTCGGGCTGTCCGCCTGCCTGATCGCGTTGGAGCTTCGGCTGTTCCATCTGCAGGTGATCCGCCATCCCGACGCGGCGGAGCAGGTGACGCGCCGTCACCACCGTCAGGAGAGCGATCTCGGGGTCCGGGGACGCGTCCTGACCGCGAACGGTTACGTCTTGGCGGAATCGGTCCCGGCCCTCGACGTCTACGCGAATTCACAGTGGACCCGGGGCCATCGCGAGACGATCGCGACGCACCTCGAGCGGCTCCTCGCCGGCGGGATCTCGAGCGATGAGATTCGCGAGCGGCTCGATCGCACCGGCTACGTCCGGATCATGCGACGTCCGCTCGACGACGTCGCGCCGCTCGTCGAGCTGACGCGCTTGAAGCGCCGGGGCGAGCTCCCCGGCATCGAGCTCGAGAAGACGTTCGTGCGCCGCTACCCGGAAGGTCCGCTGGCCGCCCACGTGGTGGGGTACGTCGATCGGGACGGCGAGGGTCGCGCCGGCGTGGAGCTGGAGCTCGACGATGTCCTCAAGGGAGTCCCGGGGGTGCGTCGCCTCGCGCAGGACGCCGCTCGCCGTCCGATGTTCGATCTGGACTGCGAGCTGGTGCCGCAGACGCCTGGTCGTGACGTCGTCCTGACGGTGGACGTCGTTCTCCAGTATTTCGCGGAGGAGGCGATCGACACGCTGGTGCAGGAACATCGTCCCGCGTGGGCATCGATCGTCGTGGTGGAGCCCGCGACCGGCAAGGTGCGCGCACTCGCGAACCGTCCGAACTACGATCCGAACCGCTATGGGGCATTTCCGGTCGCGCACCACCTGAACCCCGCGATCAGCTCGCAGTACACGCCAGGGTCGACCTTCAAGCCGTTCATGATGGGAGCGGTGCTCGACGCGGCCGCGGCCGACTTGACCGAGACGATCGACTGCAGCCGCTTCGATGAGCTGGGTCGTCGCTTGAGCGACAGCCATCAGAACGGCGTGTTGACTCCGACTGCAATCATGGTCGAGTCGTCGAACATCGGCATGGCGAAACTCGCGCTACGGCTCGTCCCCGGCGACGACCACCCGCGCGACGTTCGACTCGCCGGATTCCGGCGTCTGCGAGGGTTCTTCTCCGACCTCGGCTTCGGCCGCGCCACCGACGTCGGCCTTCCGGCCGAAGGGGCGGGGCATCTTCGTCCGCTGCGGAACTGGACGCGCAAGTACACTCTCGTCTCGATGGCCTTCGGGCACGAGGTCTCGGTGACGCCGGTGCAGCTCGCAAGCGCGTTCGCCGTGTTCGCGACCGGCGGCGTCCATCAGCCGCCGCGCATCGTCGAGGCGATCGTCGATGGGAGCGGCGCCGCGGCGAACGTGGCGCCGGAGCCGAAGCAGATTCTCGACGAGCGGACGGCGGACGATGTCCGCGAGATGCTCGTCCGGGTCGTCGACGAGGGCACGGGCGAGGAATGCCGCATCGACGGCTACAGCGTGGCCGGCAAGACGTCGACCGCTCAGTGGGAGCGAGACCCCACGAAGTACACCGCCTCGTTCGTCGGCTTCGCGCCGGCGTACGACCCTCGGCTCCTCGTGCTCGTGGTCGTCGACCGGCCGGCCGGGTCGCTCCACTCCGGTGGCAAGGTCGCGGCTCCTGCCGCCCGAGAGATCCTGGAGCGCGGCCTCGCCTATCTGCGGGTGCCGCACGACCGTATGGATGGAGCGAGATAGACAGCGCGATGCACACCACCGGGAGTCGAACGCCTTTGACCGAATCCGCCGACCGTACGCGGCTTCTCGACCTGATCGACGCGATCTCTCCGCTGCGAGTGGAGCGCCGTCGCGACGCGCGGATCCGTTCGCTCGCCACCGATTCGAGGCGGGTAGGACGGGGGGACCTCTTCTTCGCGGTGCCGGGCGTCGACGACGATGGGGCGCGCTACGTCGCGGAGGCGGTCGCGCGCGGCGCCGTCGCCGTCGTGGTGGAGGGTGACGTGGAGGTGCCGGACGGAGCGACCGCGATCCGGGTCGAGAGCTGCCGGCGCGCGAAGGCGGTGATCGCCTCGCGTTTCTACGGCGATCCATCGCGGCGCATCTCGGTGGTGGGCGTCACCGGCACGAACGGCAAGACCACGACCACGCACATGCTGAGGTCGATCGCGGAGTACGAGGGCGGACCCACCGTGCTGATCGGCACGGTCCGGCACGAGGTGGGGACGACCTCGTACCGCGCGACGAACACCACGCCCGACCCGATCGACGTGCACCGGATGCTCGCGGAGGGAGTCGCCATCGGGGCTCCCCTCGCCGCGATGGAGGTTTCCTCGCACGCGCTCGAGCAGGACCGTGTGCACGGGCTCCGGTTCCGGGCCGCCGTCTTCACGAACCTCTCGCCCGAGCACCTCGACTACCACGGGAACCTCGAGTCGTATCGGAACGCGAAGGCGAAGCTGTTCCGCGACCTCGACGCGTCGGCGATTGCGGTGCTGAACGCCGACGACCCGCTTACGGAGAGCCTCGCGCGCGAGACGCGAGCGAGGGTGGTTCGCTTCGGCGTCAGCCCGAACGCCGACGTGACCGCGGGCATCCGCCGCGTCGACATCGACGGCGTCTCGTTCATCCTGCGCACCGCGCGCGGAAACGTCGACGTCAACACGCGCATGGTCGGACGTCACAATCTGCAGAACGCGATCGCGGCGGCCACCGCGGCGTACGCGCTCGGTTACCCCCTCGAGGCGATTCGAGGCGGGTTCCAGCTCCTGAAAGGGGTTCCGGGACGGCTCGAGCCGGTCGACTGCGGCCAGGACTTCCGCGTGCTCGTCGACTACGCGCACACCGACGACGCGCTCGAGCAGGTTCTCCGGGCGTTGCGTCCTCTGACTCGAGGCCGGCTGGTCACCGTGTTCGGGTGCGGCGGCGACCGAGATCGAACGAAACGACCACGGATGGGAGCCGTCGCGACGCGGCTGTCCGACGTCTCGTTCGTGACGAGCGACAATCCACGGTCCGAGGACCCGCTCCGCATCATCGATGACATCGTGGTCGGCGTCCGCCCCGGCGCGAAGTTCGAGGTCGAGGTCGACCGCCGCGCCGCGATCTCGCGCGCCCTGAGGGTGGCGCAGGGCGGCGACATCGTGCTGATCGCGGGCAAGGGCCACGAAGACGTGCAGGTGACGCGCGAGGGAAAGTGCGAGTTCGACGACCGGACCGTCGCGCGGGAGGTGCTGTGGAACCTCTGAGAAGCGGCGACGTGCTCGCGGCAACGGGCGGCGCGGCCCGCGGTCCTCTTCCCAGCGCGTTCCTCGGGGTGTCGACCGACACGCGTTCGCTCGCGCACGGCGATCTGTTCTGCGCGCTGCGCGGGGAGAAGTTCGACGCCCATGAGTTCCTGGAGACCGCGAGCCGTCGCGGGGCCGCCGCCGCGATCGTCGATCGCGACGTGGAGAACGCGCCGCTTCCACTCATCCGGGTGGGGGACACCGGCCGTGCGTTGCTCGACCTCGGCACGTTCCACCGCCGGCGCATCAAGGCGAAGGTCGTCGCGGTGACGGGCACGAACGGCAAGACGACGACCAAGGACCTGACGCGCACGACGCTCTCGGCGCGGTACCGCGTCGTCTCCTCTCCGGCCAGCTTCAACAACCACGTCGGCCTTCCGCTCACGCTGTTCCTGGCCGAGCCGGACACCGAGATCGTCGTCGTCGAACTCGGCACGAACCACCGCGGCGAGATCGATCAGCTTGGGCGCGTCGCGGAGCCGGACGTGGCGGTGATCACGAACGTGTCCGCCGCGCACCTCGAGGGGTTGAACGACCTGGAGGGAGTCCTCGAGGAGAAGGGGTCGCTGCTGCCGCACGTGCGAAAAGGCGGATTCGCCGTGCTCTCGGCCGACGACGAGCCGACTCTCGACGCGCTGAGGGCCCGCGCGCGGGTTCGCGTCGTCACGACGGGAGTGCGGCGACGCGCCGACTACGTGGCGACGATGCCCTGGTGCGACTTGGACCGAGTGGCGTTCCATCTCAACGGCCGCGCCAAGGTGCGCGTGCCGTTGATCGGCTGCCACAACCTGTACAACGCGCTCTTCGCGCTCGCCGTGGCGGTCGAGCTCGGGGTCGACGAGGACGCAGCGTCGCGCGCGTTGAAGGATTTCGAGGGCCCGCCGATGCGCTTGTCCAAGCACCACGTCGGCGGACGGCTCGTGATCGATGACGCGTACAACGCGAACCCCGGATCGATGACGGCGGCGATCAAGACGTTCGCCGCGCTCTCCGTCCCCGGTCGCAAGGTGCTCGTGCTCGGCAGCATGCTCGAGCTCGGCGCGCACTCGAAGCGCCTGCACCGCGAGGTTGGCACGACCCTCTCCTGCGGCGAGTTCGATCTGATCTGCGTCGTTGGCGAGGACGCGCGCGAGATCCTGGCCGGGGCGCGCGAACACGGCGTAGACGACGATCGTCTGCTCGCGTTCGAGGACGGCACGGCGTGCGCGAAAGGGCTGCCCGCCCGACTCGAAGAGAAAGACGCGATCCTCGTGAAGGGCTCCCGCGCGATGGGGCTCGAGCGGGTCGTCCAGACCGTATTGGTGGCCTCCGCGTCCGCCGGCGAGCGGGTCGAGGGGGCGACGAAGAATCGAGATGGTCCGATGAGTCCGCGGCGCCGGTGATGGTCGCGGGACGAAGAACCAGCGGATGCGGCGTCCGGGTGTTCCGGATGCCCAAGCGAAACGAAACCGGTATCGGCCGTCCCTCGGCCTCCGCACACCGGCCCGCGGACTTTTCGGACGTCTTGGATCGTACAGGTTTGATTCCCGAGCCGACCTCTTCGCCCTCGGGACGGATGCGTAACGGAGCACACAGAGTTCACAGGAGCCCAGAGCGTCGTCCGCGGTTTCCCCTCCAGGAGTCGTCCTTCGCCCTTCCCCTGTGTCTCTGTGACTCCGCGTCGACGGCCGGCGCGTCGTCCCGCCGCGGGGTGGAGAAACGGTGAGATCGTGGTTCTCGAGCTGTTGAACCTCTTCCACGGCACCGCGCTCTGGAACCTGTTCCAGTACCTGACGTTCCGAGCCGCGCTCGCCGCCGTCGCCGGGTTCCTCATCGCGCTCATCCTCGGTCCCGGCCTGATCCGCGCGCTGCGTCGGCGGAAGATCGGCGAGAACGTCGAGAAGACGGATTCCGATCAGCTCCGCGAACTCCACCAGGGGAAGCGAGGCACCCCGACGATGGGGGGAGTGCTGATTCTCGCCGCGGTCCTCGGCGCCGTCCTCTTGTTCGGGCGCCTCGACAACCTCTACGTGCAGCTCGCGCTCCTCGGGACGGTCGCGTTCGGTCTCGTCGGATCGATCGACGACTGGATCAAGCTGAACGACAAGAGGCAATCGGGCCTCACCGCGCGGTGGAAGCTCGTGTTCCAGTTCGCGGTGGCCCTCGCGCTCGCGTTCGCGATCGTCATGCTCGCCGACCTTGGCGGCGACACCCGTCCGTACTCGCTGCAGGTTCCGTTCCTGAAAGATGGGTCGATCGACCTCTCCTTCGCGTGGGGGGTGCCCTACTTGACCTTCGCCGCGTTCGTGATGGTCTTCACGTCGAACGCGGTGAACCTGACCGACGGGCTCGACGGTCTCGCCACGGGTTGCGCGGTGATCGCGTCGGCGACTCTGACGGTGATCATCTACGTGATCGGGCGGCGTGACTTCACCGAGTACCTGTTGATCCCGTACGTCCCCGGTGCGGCCGAGCTGACGATCGTGGGCGCCGGGCTCTCCGGCGCGTGCCTCGGTTTCCTGTGGTTCAACGCGTTCCCGGCCCAGGTCTTCATGGGCGACACGGGGTCGCTGCCGATCGGTGGCCTGCTCGGATTCCTCGCGATCGTCGCGCGTCAGGAGCTGGTCTTGCCGATCGTGTGCGGCGTCTTCATGATGGAGGCCGGCAGCGTGATCCTCCAGGTCGGTTCGTTCAAGCTTCGCAAGAAACGGATCTTCCGCATCGCGCCGATCCACCATCATTTCCAGTTCGCGGGCTGGCACGAGGTGAAGGTCGTGGTTCGCTTCTGGATCATCGCCGTGGTCTGCGCCATCCTCGGTCTCGCCTCCCTCAAGGTCAGATAGATGAGCTACGCGTTCCTCCAATCCGGTCCGGACCAGGCCGCCCGCAGCGCGCGATCGCTGCAGTGGGTCGTGGCCGCGCTCGTGGGACTCGGCGTGATCATGGTCTTCTCGACCCGCGCCCCGCAGATCGTGCGCGTGGGCGGGCCGTCCTCGGTCTACGAGCCGCTCCTCGACCAGGGCGTGAAGCTCGGCGTCGGCGCGGCGTTCCTTCTGCTTGGGCTGTTCACCCGACCGGCGCGGTTGCTGCGTCTCGGTCGCTGGATGATGCTCGTCGCGCTCGCCCTTCTCGTGCTCGTCCTCGTGCCGGAGCTCGGCGCGAAGATCAATGGCGCCCGCCGCTGGTTCTCGTTCGGCCCGGGCTTTCAACCGGTCGAGTTCGCGCGGATCGCGCTGATCGTGTTCCTCGCCGCTCACGTCCACCAGGCGGGGCCGCGGATCCGGGAGCTGGTTCGTGGGCTGCTTCCGCCGCTCATTGCCCTGATCGCGTCAATGGTCCTTCTGCTGCTCCAGCCCGATTTCGGCTCGGCGATCTTCTTCCTCGGGCTCGGTTCGCTCCTCCTCATCCTGGGCGGGGCACGGCTGATCCACTTCTGCATGCTCGCCGCCGTCACGTTTCCGGTCGCCGTCGTGTACGGATGGAACTCGCTCGGGCACGTGCAGTCTCGCGTCCAGCAGTTCCTCGAGCCGGGGATGGGTCACCAAGCGGTACAGAGCGTCCTCGCGTTGGGTGCCGGCGGACTCGCGGGGACCGACCTCGGCTCCGGCACGTCGAAGCTCGGCTATTTGCCGCAGATCTCGAGCGACTTCATCCTGGCCGCGGTGGGCGAGGAGCTGGGATTCGCGGGGTCATCGTTGGTCGTGCTCCTGTTCGCGCTCTTCTTGGTCGCCGGTACCCGCATCGCCCTGGCGCAGACGTCGACCGGCCGGTTCCTCCTCGCGGCCGGCATTGCGATCTCGATCGCGACGCAGGCGATCGTGAACATCGCGGTGGTGACGGCCGCGGTCCCGACGAAGGGGATCGCGTTGCCGTTCGTGTCCGCGGGCGGCTCGTCGCTGGCTTTCTCTCTCTTCGCGGTTGGACTCCTGATCCGACTGGCCCGCCTCGACGCGGTGTCCGACGCCGCGGAAGACATCGAGACGGACTTCGATCGGATCGAGCCGGAGTTCGCGGCCGAGCTTGTCCCCGGACGTGATCCCGGAGGTATCCATGGGTGAGCTCGAGAAGTACGGCCTACTGTCGCTCGCGAGCATCGCGGTGTTGTTCCTCGTGCTGACGTTCGTGCGCCGGGACACTCCGCATGACTTGCGGGCCTCGAGCGCCGCCGCGGCGTCGCGGGACGCGGCCGAACCGGTGGTCGCCAGCGGAGAGAAGAGACCGTCGCCCCGAGCCGAACCATCGCAGGATGAGCCGAAGGGGCCTCACGCCGCGTCGCCGGGCGACGACGAGTCGAGCCGGCCGCGCGCCGAGGTGCCGCGCGTTCCCGTGGAACCGGTCGATGCAGCGACGGTGGGCCGGCGCCGCGACGCGTACGTGATCGCGAAGGGCGACACCCTTTCATCGATCGCCGCGCGTTACCTCGGGAGCGCGCGACGCTGGCCGGAGATCGTCGCGGCGAACGGCCGCCTCGATCCTCAAACGCTGCAGATCGGACAGGTGATCCGGCTTCCGGCCGCGGCGCCGCTCGAGCCGCCCGAGACGGCTCCCGTGCCGAGGAACGCCCCCGTGCCCGAGAGGGCGGCGCCGAAGCCGGCCGGACGCGCGACCCGCCCGAGCGCGAACGAGCATACGGTCGTCGACGGCGATACGCTTTCGAACCTCGCGCAACGCTACTACAAGGATGCCCGCCAGTGGCTCCGGATCTATCGAGAGAACCGCGCGCGGATCCCCGACGCGGACCGGTTGACGGTCGGGACGATCCTGCGACTGCCGTGACGGCGGCCGGCGGCACGCCGCCCGATCGATCGAGAGCGCCGGCGCGCGCGCTCCGCGTGCTCTTCGCCGCGGGAGGAACCGGCGGCCATCTCGTGCCGGCTCTCGCGGCCGCCGACGCACTCGTGACGCTTCGGCCCGACGCGGAGTGTCTCTTCCTGACGTCGGGACGCGGGGTCGACGATCGGTTCTTCGAGCGGTCGACCCTGCGGCGCGAGTCGCTCTTTCCGTCTCTGGACACCGCGCCGTCGAAACGTGACGTCGCGGCGTGGATCGGGGCCTTCCGCCGCGCGCGCCGCACGATCGTCGCGTTCGATCCGGACGTGATCGTCGGAGTCGGCGGGTATCCAACCGGGATCGCGGGAACGGCATCGCTGGGCGGAGGGATCGTCGGGCCGCTGAGGGTGCTGCTCGGCCGACCGCGGTCTCGGCCGAAGCTGGTTCTGCTCGAGCAGAACGCCGTCGCCGGTCGCGCGGTACGCCTCCTCGGCCGGGTCGCGAGCCGGATCCTCTGGGCGCTGCCGATCGCAAGCGACGAACGGTTCGCTGGGAAGAGCGAATGGATCGGCAACCCGCTGCCACGGAGCTTCTCGGTGCCCCCGCCTCCGATCGACTTCGCCTCGTTCGGGCTCGAGCCGGGTCGACCCACGCTCGTCTGCCTCGGGGGCAGCCAGGGGGCTCGAGCCGTGAATCGGCTGGTCCTCGCCGCGCGCGAGCGCCTCGGGCGGCAGGTGGATGGACTGCAGATCCTGCTCGTGACGGGCGACAAAGAGGCCGCGGGTGTCCGCGCGGCGCTCGTCGGCGCGAATCGTCCACGTACGGTCGTCGCAGCGTTCGTCGATCGGATGCGGGAACTGTACGAGGTCGCCGACGTGATCGTGGCGCGAGCCGGCGGGACCACGCTCTCCGAGGTGGCGATCGCCGGCCGGCCGCTCGTGCTGGTCCCGTACCCCCATCATCGCGATCGTCATCAGTTCGAGAACGCGAACGTGTTCGCACGGGTGGGCGCGGCCTCGATCGTCGAAGAAGGGCAGGGCGACGTCGACCGCTTCGTCGAAGCGGTAGGGCGCTGGTTCGCGGACGCGGAGGCGCGCGGGTCGGCGGCCGACGCGGCGCGTGCGATCGGGCGGGCCGACGCGGCGCGGCGGTGCGCCGAACGGATCCTCGAAGTCGCGGAGAGGAGTCGATGACCGAGCCGTTCCCGTCGGCAGGCGACGTCGTCCACCTGGTCGGCGTGGGAGGAGCCGGGATGTCCGCACTCGCGCGGGTCCTCCTCGATCGCGGAGCGACGGTGAGCGGATCGGACGTGGACGCCGCGGTCGACCTCGGCCCGTGGCTCGTGGGCTGCGAGGTGCACCGCGGCGGGCACGACGTGCGCTTTCTCCCCCCGAACGCGACGCTGTTGATCCGCTCATCGGCGGTGCCCGACTCGAACCCCGAGGTCGCGGCGGCGGCGTCGCGCGGCGTGCCCACCGCCACGTATGCCGAGGCGCTCGGCCGGCTGACGGCGGAGCGTCCGGCCATCGCGATCGCCGGCACGCACGGGAAGACGACGACGTCGTCGCTCGTCGCGTTCGGGCTTGCCCACGCCGGCCGGGACCCGAGCTTCGTGGTGGGCGGCGTCGTGCCCGGGCTCGGAGGAGGCCGTTTCTCGACCGCCGGAGCCCTCGTCGTCGAGGCATGCGAGTACAAGGAGGCGTTCGCGGGGCTCCGCGCCCGCGTCCGCGTCGTCACGAACGTCGAGCCGGACCACCTCGATCACTTCGGCGACGCGGCGGCGGTGGAGGCCGCGTTTCGGCGGTTCGTCGCCGCACCCGCGGAGCTCCGCGTCGTCACGCGAGCCGCCGCGGCGTGCCTCGGGTCGATCCCCGATCCGGCGGTCGTCGTGTCGCTCGACGCGCGGCGCGAGGACGGAGGCGACCCCGGCGCGGAGCTGCGCGGCGAGACGGTGGCGGTCGAACGAGGTCTTCGACGGATCCGGGCGAGCGGCGTCCTTCAGCTCGGTCCGTTCACTTGTCCGGTGCCGGGACGCCACTTCGCGGAGGACGCTCTCGTCGCCGCGGCCTGTCTCCACGCCGAGGGATTGAGCTCCGCCGAGATCGCCCGCGGGATCGAGGCGTTTCCCGGCGTGGGACGTCGTTTCGAGCGGCTCGCCGACGGTCCGATCGCGTTGCTCTCCGACTACGCGCACCACCCCACCGAGCTCGACGCCGTCAGGTCCGCGGCGCGCGAGGCGTACCCGGGTCGGCGCCTGATCGCTGTCTTCCAGCCGCATCAAGTGCGTCGCACCCGCGATTTTCTCGAGCGGTTCGCCGGCTCGCTCGCCGCCTTCGATCGCGTCTGGCTCGCCGACATCTACACCGCGCGGGAGGACGACGGGGCCGCGGTCGCGGTGCGGGACGACCTCGTCCGCGCGATCCAACGGCGCGGCGGAGTCGTGGCGACCGTGTCATCGCCCGAGCGCGATCTGGTTCGAGAAGTTCTCGCGCGCCGCCGGGAAGGCGACGTGATCCTCCTCCTCGGGGCCGGTAGCATCGACCGGTGTCGCCATGAGCTACGAGCTTCCCTGTCCTCAACGTGAGAACGTCGCGCTCGGGCCCCTCAGCACCTTTCGGATGGGGGGGCGGGT
The DNA here is from genome assembly GCA_964649825.1 of uncultured Phycisphaeraceae bacterium. Classification (GTDB taxonomy): domain Bacteria; phylum Planctomycetota; class B15-G4; order B15-G4; family JADJEK01; genus CAZYQW01. The sequence goes on from CAZYQW010000037.1 coordinate 13,025, forward strand.
GGCGGTGGTCGCCGAACCGCGCAACCGCGAGGAGTTCGTGTCCACCGTGCGCGCGTTGCGGGACCGAGGTCGACGGTTCCGGGTGCTGGGCGGCGGGGCGAACGTCCTGATCGACGATCGCGGCCTCGACGAAGCGATCATCCTGACGACCGGCATCACCTACATGGTGCGCGAAGGCGACGACACGCGGGTGCTGCGCCTGGGGGCCGGATTGTCGATCCCGCAGTTCGTGACCGCGACGCGGGACATGGGACTGACCGGAGCGGAATGCCTCGTGGGGATCCCGGGCACGATCGGCGGGGCGACGGTCATGAACGCCGGCGGCCGGCACGGTTGGCTCTCCCGCATCGCGCGGCGCGTGCGTGCGCTGACCGCGGAGGGCGAGGAGGTCGAGGTCGCCGTCGACGACGAGACCTTCGCGTACCGGACGTCGATCTTCGGCGAGGACCGGCTCGTGCTGGAGACCGTGGTCGAGCTCGCTCCCGGCGACCGCAAGTCGACGAGCGAGACGATCCGATCCTACCTGCGCGAGAAGGGCGTGGCGCAGCCGCTGACGCAGAAGAGCGCGGGCTGCGTGTTCAAGAATCCCCCGGGGAGCTCGGCCGGCAAGGAGCTCGACGCGGCCGGAGTGAAGGGGCTTCGCGCAGGCGGCGCGGCCGTCTCCGAGAAGCACGCCAACTTCATCGTGAACCTCGGCGGCGCGACGCTGAACGACGTCGATCGTCTGATCGATACGATGCGCCGTGCCGTCTTCGAATCACGCGGCGTCGAGCTCGAGACCGAGGTCAAGATCTGGCGGCGGGAACGATGACGGCGGCCGGGGACGGTGCGAGTCGCGCGCACCGTCCCCGCCGTGCCGAGTTCGCGTCCGGGTCAGTAGAGGATCGGCGAGACCGACGTGCTGAGATACGGCGCGTCGTTCGGCGGGAAGATGATGTTCTGCAGGTGCGGCTGCAAGCCGACCAGAGCCGGGTCGATCGGCAGCGGTACGGGGATCTCGAGCCGACCGCTGGCGGGGACGAGGACGGGGAGCGCCTGTACGAACAGCACCGACGGGTCGATGTTCAGGATGCCCTGGGATCCGAGGTCGACGTAGGTTGGAAACAGCCCGGCCATCATCACGATCCCGGAGCCGGCCGGGGCCGTCTGGTACAGATGCATGGTCGTGCCGAGCTTGGTGGCACGCGAGAACTCGGGAAACCGGGCTTCGTACGAGAAGGAGCCCTGCACGCAGTAGACGTGCAGCTCGGAGGCTGTCTCCACGAAGCCGATCGATGACGCGATGTCGAACGTGACCACCGGGCCGTTGATCGGCACGACGTCCCACCGGCCCGTCGGCTGACCGAATCCGTACGCGAACGAAGCGTCGTGGGCGAGCGCGGTGTGCCGATTGACCTGGGCCGAGAGGGGGCCCTGTCCGGCCTCGGTCGCGAAGCGGTTCAGCCGCGAGTCGAACACGTGCAGCACGTCGCCCGCGTCGAAGATCAGGATCGTCGCGGTGTTGGGCGGCGCGAGGAACACGCCCAGCTGCGTCGTCGGCTGATCGACCCACGTCCCGTAACGTGCGGAGAGGCAGGAGAAGCCGGTCGAGTGCGGCAGCACGATCGCACTTCGAACCAGCACCGGCGCGGCGATCGGAGCGACGGCGGGCGCCGCCGTCCACGTGTTCAGGATCGGCGAGTAGGCGAATCCGCTCGTACCCGCGTCCGCATACGCGATCACCTCGTTCGTCAGCAGCGCGTAGCTGCCCGCCAGCGTCGCGCCGAAGGCGCCGGTGAGCGCCGAGAACGGCGTGACCTGGGTCGGTTCGACGACGAAGAGGTACTCATACTCCGTGACGATGCTTGGCGACGACGCGGCCATCGACGCGAACGCTCCCTGGCCCGCGGAGTAGCAGGCCACGTTCGGGCCGTCGATCACCGCGGCGACCATCTCGTCGTTGAAGATCGTCGCGACCGGCGACGACGCCGTGTAGGTCGCGAGGTTGCCGGTGAGGCCGGAGAACGCAACGACCGTGTTCCCGGACGCGGCGATGGCGAACCCCGCCGTGAGCGCCCACAGGGTTTGGGTGTTGAACGCCTGAGTGCCCCAGTTGTTCTGGTGCACCGAGAACGCGCGGAAGACGCTCGGACTATGGGCGGTGCCGACTTCCTCTTCGGTCAGGATCACGGCCTGGGCGTCGGCGACGATGGGGACGAACGTCGCCCAGTAGGCGCTGAAACCGTAGACGGTGTTTCCGTCCTGGAGCAGGCCGCAGTAGCGGCGCGCGGACATCGTCGGGTTCGGCTGCGACAGCGCGAGCGGGACCCATTCGCCGCGGAAGCCGGAGAAGCCCCAGGCCATCGTCCCGTCGGATACGAGCGTGACCCAGGACGAGCTGATCGGCCCGCTCACGATCACGGCGGCCGGCGAGACCGTGATCGTGTCGACGACACCCTGGCGCGTCGCGAATCCGTGGATCTCGTTGCCGTCGCGGATGACGACGTAGGAATTGTACTGCTCGTAGAACGTGGGCGCGGCCGACAACGGTAGCACCGTCCATTCCTTCGTGATGCCCGAGTAGAGGTGGGCGTCGGTGGGGGTCAGGTAGGTCACCGTCGTGCCGATCGCGTTGATCGGCGTCGTGGTGATCGTTGGGGCGGGAATGGTCCGCCAGTTGTTCAGGTCAGCGCCGAGCCCGACGGGCTCGACGAATCCAGCCAGCAACAGGACCACGGTCCCGGTTCCGAATCGGAGAGTCACGCAAGTCCTCCAGAGCTGCTTGAAACGACAAACTCCGGGACCCAAACGGCCCGTCTCCCGGGGCAGTTCGCGGGCTCTTCATCGGGCTGCGAGATTCTCTGCACCGGAGCCACAACTCCTTGTAGAAGAGTCGCTTGAGGGCCTCGTTTTTTCTACTCCTGCCGCTCGCGGGTGGCGAACCACTCCTCGAGCCGTTTCCGGGCCTCCGCGTTTCTTGGATCGCCGCCCAGGTGCGCGGGGTCGAGGCCGAACGTCGTTCCCGCTCGCTGCTCGATCTCCTGGACCTTGAGGATGCGAACGCTCACGTTGTTCGAATCGAGCTTGTTGAGAGTATCCGCGAGCGTCAGCTCCGAGTGTCCGCCCACGAACTTGATCGCGGCGAAGCCGAGAACGAGCAGGACGAGGAACGTCCACATCAAGCGGTTGAAGTGCCGGTCGATGAAGTACTTCACGGGTGGTCCGAACTTCCAGACCAGTCCGGCGACCAGGAAGAAGCGCGCGGATCGACCGAGGAGCGACGCGAGGACGAGGGTCGAGAGCGGAACCGACTCGTGGAACATCCCCGCCGCGATCGTGAACACCTTGTACGGGATCGGCGTGAACGCGGCGACGCAGACGTAGAAGAACGCGTCCTCGCCGTACATGCCGGCCACGACGTCGAACTTCTCCGGCGACGCGACGTGCGTGATGATCCAGCGGCCGAACGGCTCGAACGCGTAGCCGATGGAATAGCCGCCGATGCCGCCGAGCACCGAGGCGATCGAGCAGACGAACGCGTACCGGAGCGATCTCGCCGGCGCTCCAAGGCAAAGCGCGAGGAGGAGGACGTCGGGCGGGATCGGGAAGAAGGACGACTCGGCGAACGCGAGCAACGCGAGCGCGGCGACGGCGTACTTCGTCTCGGCAAGGCCGAGAATCCAATCGTAGAGTCGGCGCATCATCGATGGACGCGCGCGTTCGGCGGCAACGGTGTCGGTCACTTCGTCGGTTCCCGGAAGCGGATGTCGCGCAGGTCGAGCTCGACGTTCGCCTGTCCGCGGAAGAGCGTCATGCGCGGGATGAACGCGAGGGAGAACGCGCCGCCGTCGCGGAGTCGCTCGGCGTGCCGCGCGAGGCCGTAGCCGATCACCTTGCGGCGCACGTCGTTCTGCCGCGCGACGAAGGTGAGGTGGTTCTGGTTCTTGCCGACGACGCGCGGCGGACCGTCGGTCTCGATGCCCGGCGACACGAAGATCGGGGACGCCATTCCCTCGCCGAACGGAGCGAGCCGATTGATCTCGTACATCAACGACGGAGTCAGCACGCCGAGCGGCACCTCCGCATCGATGCGGAGCTCCGGACTGTTCTCGCGCGGGCCGTGTCGTTCCGCGAACTGGATGAGTGAGCGCCGAAACCCGTCGAACCGCGACTCCTCGATCTCCAGGCCGGCTGCGAACGCATGGCCGCCGAAACCAACCAGATGTTCGCGGCAGGCGTCGAACGCGGCGTAGAGGTCGAATCCGCCGATCGATCGTCCGGAGCCTCGGCCGCGGCCATCCCGGGTCGCGATCAGGACAGTCGGACGGTTGTAGGCCGCGGCAAGGCGCGAGGCGACGATGCCGACGATGCCCGCGTGCCACGATGGATCGGCGAGCACGATGATCGGGTCGTGGTCCGCTCCGGCCTCGGCGACCCGACGGTGCGCGCTCGCCACGATCGTGGCCTCGATCTCCTGGCGCTCGCCGTTCTTCCGATCGAGCTCGCGCGCGTAGAGCTGGGCCTCGTCCTTGGTCTCGGCCAGCATGAGCGCGAGGGCCTGGTCGGCCTGGCCGAGGCGGCCGGCCGCGTTGATGCGCGGTCCGAGTCGAAACGAGATGTCGTCCGACTGAACCTCTTTCGACACCTCCGCGATCGCCAGCAGCGCGCGCAGGCCCGGATGGTCGGTCTCCTGGAGGGCGGCCAGGCCGGTGCGTGCAAAGATCCGGTTCTCGCCGATGAGCGGGACGCAGTCGCAGATCGTCGCCATGGCCACGAACGCGATCGAATGACGGATCAGGTCGCACATCGCGTCGCGGTTCCGTCCTCGCGCCGGGAGGCGGCTCGCGAGGCCGGACAGGAGCTGGAACGCGACGCCGGTCCCGCACAGGTACCGGAACGGATAGCCGCACCCGGACCACTTCGGGTTCAAGAGTGCGAACGCATTCGGCACCGTTTCCGGCGGCTCGTGGTGGTCGCACACGATCACGTCGACGCCGTCGGCCTGCAGCTTGGCGATTCGCTCGACCGCGGTCGTGCCGTTGTCGACGGTCACCACGACGCGCGCCTTGTTCGCCGCGATGAACGCGAGACCGCGCTCGGTCAGCGAGTATCCCTCCTCAAGGCGGTTCGGGATGTAGGCCCGGACGTCGCCGCCGACCGCCCGCAGGAACCCGGTGAGGAGCGCCGTGCCGGAGACGCCGTCCACGTCGGAGTCGCCGTAGACGACGATCGTCTCGCGTCGCTTGAGCGCGGCCGCCAGCCGCTCGACCGCCCGCTCCATGTGGCTCATGGTGTACGGATCCGACAGCGACGAAAGGCCCGGATCCAGGAAGTCCACCGCCTGGTCACGGTTCTTGATCCCGCGATTCACCAGCAGCCGAGCCGCGATCCGGGAGATCGAGAACGACCGCGCGAGCTGTTCTTGGAGGTGGGGTTCCTCGGGGTGGAAGCTCCAGCGGTAATCCATGCGGCGATGCAACCCGGGACGCAGGAGCCGGTCAAGCGAGAAGCCGGCCGCGGCGGCCGAAGCTGCAGAAGCACGGACCGGCACCTCGAGTACGACCGGCGGGCTCGAGCGGGCCTCTGCGCCTCTCGCGCCCCTTGTGTTCCGTGTGTCACGACTGTGCGGCGTGAGACCGTAGGCTCTTCGCTTGCGCTCGATCGTTCGTAGAGTAGGGGCATGAGCGACCCTCGCGCTTCGCTGCGCCGCATCCCCAAGATCGACGTCCTGCTCGAGCGTGCGGCGTCGGCCGAAGGTCTCGTCGCGTTGCCGCGCGCACTGTTGATCGAGGCGGTGCGTGACGTCGTGGAGGCGTACCGGCGCGACGTCGCCGGCGGGGGCGGCGACCTCGCCGCCGGCGGCGAGTACTTCGACACGGACGCGTGGCTCGGCGCCGTTCGAGACTGGGTGTCGCGGCGTCTCCGGCGCAAGCACGTCCGCGTGGTGAACGCGACCGGGATCCTCCTCCACACCGGGATCGGCCGGGCGCCGCTGTCGGACGCCGCGATCGAGGCGGCGGCGGCGGCCGCCCGCTATGCCGTCGTCGAGGTGGACCCCGACTCCGGTGAGCGCGACCTGCGGGAGAGTCGGATCGCGGAGCTGCTCTGCGAGCTGACGGGGGCGGAGGCGGCCACGGTGTGCAACAACAACGCGGCGGCGACGCTCCTCGCGCTCGGCGCGCTGGCGGCGGGTCGTGAGGTGATCGTCGCGCGCGGCGAGCTGGTGGAGATCGGCGGTGGCTTCCGCATGCCCGACGTGATGGCTGCGTCGGGCTGCCGCCTGCGCGAGGTCGGCACCACGAATCGGACCTACGCGCGGGACTACGAGGCCGCGATCGGCGATCAGACCGGCCTCCTCTTGAAGGTCCATACGTCGAACTTCCGCATCGTCGGTTTCACGCACGAGCCGGCGGAGGAGGAACTCGCCGACCTGTCGCGGCAGTTCGGGATTCCGTACGTGTACGACCTCGGATCGGGCATGCTTCGGCCCGTCGACGTGGTGCCGCTTTCCGGCGAGCCGGACGTTCGTGCCGCGGTCGCCCGCGGCGCAGACGTCGTGACGTTCTCGGGCGACAAGCTGCTCTGCGGGCCTCAGGCCGGGTTGATCGTCGGGCGGCGTGACCTCGTCGAGCGCATCCGAACCCATCCTTTCTACCGGGCGGTCCGGCCTGGCAAGCTCGACCTGGCCGCGCTCGAGGCGACGCTGCTCGCGTGGCGCGAGAGCGAGGTCGGCATCCCCGCGCTCCCGCTCTACCAGGCTCTCGCGCGGACCCGGGAGGATCTCCTCGCGACGGCGGACGCGCTCGCGGCGGCGCTCGTGGAACAGGCCGGCGTCGCCATCGAGATCCTCGACACGGACGGCTTCCTTGGCTCGGGTTCGGCGCCGGTGCGTCGCGTGCCAGGAGTCGCGGTCGCGGTCGCGAAGGATGGCCTCTCGCCCGACCGCCTGGCCGATCGGCTGCGGCGTGGCGATCCGCGGGTCTTCCCGCGCATCGATGACGGGCGCGTCCTGCTCGAGACGCGCGCGCTGTTCGAGTCGGATCGCGACCTTCTCCCCGCTGCCGTCGCGACGGCATGCGCGACTTGACGTGTTGAGCGAATGAGGTGATCGACGTGACGGATCGAGACGTGCGGAAGGAGATCGTCCGGCTGACGAACTACTCGTCCTGCGCGGGGTGAGCGGCGAAGCTGCCGCCGAAGGACCTCGTGAAGGTCCTCGCCAACCTCCCCGCGACGAAGCACGAGGCGCTCCTCGTCGGTTCGGACACGCTCGACGATGCCGGTGTCTATCGGCTCGACGAGAGGACCGCGCTCGTGCAGACGCTCGACTTCTTTCCGCCCGTGGTCGACGATCCACGGTGGTTCGGGCGGATCGCGGCCGCGAACGCGTTGTCGGACGTGTACGCGATGGGCGGACGCCCCCTCACCGCGATGAACATCGTCGGGTTCCCGAAGGAGCTCGACATCGCGATCCTCGGCGAGATCCTCCACGGGGGGGCAGAGAAGGTCGCCGAGGCCGGGGCCGTGCTCGTCGGCGGGCACTCGGTCCAGGACGCCGAGGTGAAGTACGGCCTGTCCGTGACCGGCATCGTCGACCCCGGAGCCATCTTGTCGAACGCGTCGGCCCGCGTGGGCGACGTGCTCGTGTTGACCAAGCCGATCGGCATGGGGACCATCAACACCGCGATCAAGATGCAGAAGATCGGCGCCGACCTGATCGAGGCGGCCTGCGAGCAGATGGCGACGTTGAACCGCGGGGCGTGCGACGCCGCGCTCGAGGTCGGTGTCCACTCCGTGACCGACGTCACCGGATTCGGTCTGATGGGTCATGGACGCGGGATGGCGGAGGCGAGCGGGGTGACCCTCGAGTTCGTGGCCGATCACGTTCCGCTCTTCCCGGAGGCGCTCGAGCTCGCCGAGCAGAACCTGCTGTCGGGGGGCGCGTCGCGGACCCGGCTGTTTCTCGGTGCGACGGCCGAGATCCGCGGCTCGATCCCGTTCGCGCTCCAGCAGCTCTGTTTCGACGCCGAGACGTCCGGTGGTCTCCTCATCGCGGTCGCCGAAGAGAACGTCGACCGGCTTCTCGCCGCGCTCCGCCAGCGCGGCGTGCCGAACGCCGTGATCGGTCGAGTGCAGGCGCGGGCCGGCGAGGTCCGGGTCCGGCTCGTTTGACCCGGTCCACGGGGAGCCCCGATCTCCCGATCGACCCACCTCGGCCCAGACGTGGCTTGCAACGCCAGAATCGACTATCCTTGCCCCGATCCAGCGAGATCCCTCGGAATCTCATGTCCCTGAAGAGCCCGGACCGATGAGCAGCGAAGAGAAACTCGACGAGACGGCCATCCGTGCCCAAGTCGACGCGGCACTGAACCAGATGAGAGTGGCGGAGCCGACGCCGGCCGCGGAGTCCGCGACCGACGCCGACGAGAACGGGGGGTCGGACGACCCGCGTCTGCACAAAGGCAGGATCGTCTCCGTGCTCGCGAACGAGGTCCACGTGGAGCTCGGCCCACGCACCCAAGGCATGATCTCGCTCGAGGAGTTCGAGGAGGCGCCGAGCCCGGGCCAGGAGTACGAGTTCAGCCTGGTCAGCATCCAGGACGGGCTCTGGACTCTGAGCCGCCGCGAGGCGAGAACCCTTGCCACGTGGCGCGACATGGAGAAGGGGCGGGCCGTCAAGGCGACGGTGATCGGCGAGAACTCCGGGGGACTCGAGCTGAAGATCGGCCCGGTTTCCGCGTTCATGCCCGCTTCCGAGATCTCGACGCACCGCGTGGAGGACTTCACGCAGTTCGTCGGCCAGACGTGGGTCTGCGAGGTCGTCGAGGTCAACCGCCGCAAGAAGCGGATCGTCCTCTCGCGGCGCGCGATCCTGATGACCGAGAAGCGCGAGGCCCGCGAGCGGACGCTGCAAACGTTGTCGCCGGGTCAAGTCGTGCGCGGCAAGGTGGAGAAGCTCGAGCCGTTCGGTGCGTTCGTCGACATCGGCGGCGGCGTGACCGGGCTGCTCCACGTATCGAACATCTCGCACCAGCGAGTCGAGGACCCGGCGACGGTGCTCCAGGTCGGGCAGGACGTCGAGGTGCAGATCCTCGAGGTGAAGAACGGCGGGAAGCGCATCGGCCTCGGCATGAAGCAGCTCGCGGCGGATCCCTGGGACGCGTTCAAGTCCAAGGTCCGGGCGGGCCAGGTGATCCGGGGCAAGGTCGTGCGCGTCGCCGAGTTCGGCGCGTTCGTCGAGGTCGAGCCCGCGATCGAGGGCCTGCTCCACAAGTCGCAGCTCTCGTCGGAGCGCGTGAATCGGGTCGAGGACGCGGTCAAGGTCGGAGCCGAAGTGACCGTCCGCGTCGTGTCGATCGACCCGGCCGCCCGCCGCCTGTCCCTGTCCCGCCTCACCGAGCGCGGCGCGATGATCGGTTCCGAGGAGGACGTCGGGGGCGAGGACGTCGACAAGTACCTCGTCAGCGGCGCCGCGCCGACGAGCGGGACCAACCTCGGCGCGCTCTTGCGCGAGGCGCTCGCGAAGAAGGAGGGGAAGTCGCGCTGACGCCGTGGCGGCGGCGACGACCGCGCGGCGCCCGACGTTGGGGCGAGCGGTCCGCGGGCTTACTTCTGGAAGATCGGCAGGTACTCGGCCGGAAGCCGTAGGAGCAGGCACGCCATCGCCGTCGAGAACGCGTCGCCCGGCCCGACGCTGTTGTGCCAGCTCCCGTCCGCCCGTTGCCGGAGCAGCAGGTCGTCGCGCAAGCGGCGCCAGTACCGTTCCCATCGCCGTCCTCCCTCCATGTGCAGGGCCTGCGCGGCGTAGTAGTTCCCGTACCAGAAGTAGAAGTGATCGGCGTACCAGCCGCTGACCTCGTGGTAGTTCTCCTCGAGGAAGCGAATCGCCCCGTCGTATCGCGACGGATCGTAGACGCCCGCGCTGTGGAGCGACGTGACGGCCGCGGCATTGATCGCGAACGACGTCTTCGTGTACGCGGCGCGGCCGTAGATCTTGTAGTAGAACGCACCCTCGTACTCGCCCGACTCGATGCGGCTCTGATCGACGTATTCAACGACGCGGTCGATGCAGCTCGCGTTCACACGGATGCCGATGTTGCGGGCGGCGCGCAGCGACTGGACCTGACAGACGGTGACCGAGAGGTCGGTCTCTTCGGTGAATGGGCTGTAGCGCCAGCCGCCGTGGGCGTTCTGCGCGCTCTCGATGAAGTGGACCGCCTTCCGCAGCGCATGGTCCACGTCGACGGCGCGGCTCTTCGACATGCCGTGGACCTGGCTCAAGAAGAGCGTGGCGAAAGCGTGGCTGTACATGCGGCTGCCATTGTCGGTCACGTAGCCGAGGTCGGTCTGATGACGGATCAGGTAGTCGATGGTGCGGTTCACGACGTCCCGATACGGGCCCCGGTCGGGGACGTGGCCGTCGGCCAGGAGGGCGAGGCCGGCCAGAGCCGAGACGCCGGGGTGACCTTCGCCCTCGATGCCGTCGCTGGTCGGATCGAAGATGACGAAACCGTCCCCTTGCTTGTGGCCGACGAACCCCGCCCAGCCGCCGCTCGCTTCCTGATGATCGACGAGCCATCGCAGGCCGCGTTGGACGGCACGCTCGATGTCGACGAGCCGTTCATCGCCCGCTCCGACCGGCACGTCGTCGCGGTCCGTCGCGATCCCGCCGGGGGCGAGGAAGATGGTGATCCCGAGCAGCGTGACGGGGGCGCGTCGCATGGGCCCATTCTACGGCTGCAGCGCAGTGGCGTGGGAACGCGGTTTGATGACTTCCCGGTTTCGTCGTGACACTCTGGGCCCCCTATGATCTCCGGACTGAACGGAGCCGCTCATGAAGCAACTGTCGTCGATCCTGCTGGAGGCCGCCGCCGTACTGATCACGACGGTCGTCCTCGCCTTCGTCGCGAACGCGGTCTACTCCGACGGGTTGACGCTCGTCGGACGCAACTACTTCGTGGTCGAGTCGAAGCTGCCGGTCGACACCCAGCCGCCGCCGAGCGGCGGGGACGTCGACGGGGGCTCCGGCGACACGCCGACGGAGTCGCTCGAGGCCGACGATCCGGCGACCGCCGCCGTGGTCGAGCGGCTGCGCGAGAAGGGGATCCGGGTGAAGTCGCACGACGGAGTCGCGAAGCTCTACGAGTCGCCGGAGTATGCGGACGGTGCCTATGCCTTCGTCGACGCGCGCAACGACGACCATTATCGAGCCGGTCACATCCCCGGCGCCTATCAGTTCGACCACTTCCACATGGAGCGCTACATTCCTCACGTCGTCCCCGCGTGTCAGGCGGCGATCGAGGTCGTCGTGTACTGTTACGGCAAGGACTGCACCGACAGCGAGATCACGGCGCAGCACTTGATCAATCTCGGCGTCGATCCGACGATGCTCTCGGTGTACGTCGGGGGCATCCAGACCTGGTGCGAGAAGGGAATGCCGATCGAGAAGGGCGAACGCAGCAGTGGCGATACTGGAGAGTGCGACGGATGAAGACCGCGTTGCCCCTCATCGCGCGCCTCCTGCTCGGCGCGACGTTCGTCGTGCTCGGTTTCAACAAGGCTCAGAACCCTTCCGACTTCCTGAAGGTGATCCGCGAGTACGAGCTGGTCCCGCTCGACCCGCCGGTGCTGATCAACTCGATCGCGGCGTTCCTGCCGTGGATGGAGATCGCGTGGGGTTTGATGCTCATCCTCGGGATCGCGCTGCGTGGTACCGCGCTCGTCGTACTCGCGTCGCTCGCGGTGTTCACCGTCGCGATCGCGAACCGCGCCCTCGGCGTGTCGGCGGCCGGCGCGATTCCGTTCTGCGAGGTGAAGTTCGACTGTGGCTGCGGGACGGGGGTGGAATACGTCTGCCGGAAGCTGCCCGAGAACGTGGGTCTGATGATCTGCGCACTCCTCGTGGTGCTGGCGTCGGTCCATCGCTTCGCGCTGCGGCCGGTCCTCTTCGCGCGGCGAGCGACCGAAGCGTGACGTGATCCGCGGTCCGTTGCCGCGCGAGGTCAGCGCGGGAGGGCGGGCTCGACCGCGAGAATCCGGCGTGGAACGGTGGACGCGGCGCGGATCGCGCGATCGCGCGCCACGCCGATGCTCGCGAGCCGTTCGACGCATTCGTCCAGGAGAGCGATCGACCCGGCCAAGTTGCCGGCCGCGTTGCGGGCGGTTCCGTCGCGGACGGTCAGTGTCTCGTTCCAGACCGGGTAGTCGCCGTCGCCGCGTCCGGCCGGCGGGATCGCGTCGCTGATGAGGGCGAGGGACTCCGCCGGCTTGACGCGCGCGATGAGGCCGAGGACGCGGCGGTCGACGTGGTGCAAGTCCGCGATGACGTCGATCGTGATCTCGTCGTGCATCAGGCCGAACGTGAGCGGGCCCGGCTCACGGTGGTGGAGCGGGCGCATCGCGTTGCAGAAATGGGTCATGTGCCGGGCGCCGGCCGCGGCCGCGAGTTCGAGGACTTCGAACGACGCGTCGGTGTGGCCGACCGCGACCACGGCGCCGCGCCGCGCGAACTCGCCCGCGAGGTCGATGCCGCCGGGGATCTCGGGCGCCATCGTGATCATCGGTCGACCGCTCGTCCCGGCGACGAGCGCGAGGAACCGCTCCACGTCCGCTTCGCGCCGGCCGTCGAGAAAGGCGGCGGCGTGGAGCGCTCCGGCGCGGGCCGGGCTCACGAACGGCCCTTCGAAATGGATGCCCAGAGGGAGGGCGCCGCGTCCATCGCCGGGCGCACGCTCCGCCATCCACGGGCCGAGCCGGCCGAGAGCCGCCTCCAGGTCGTCGAGCCGGAGCGGAACGAAGGTGGGGAGGAAACCGTCGTATCCGCGCTCCGCGAGTCCCGCCGCCAGTCGGTCGAGCTCGTCGGGACCGGCGGTCACGACGTCGACGCCGAGAGCTCCGTGGATGTGGAGGTCGACGTATCGGCTCATTTCCTCTCCACGGGTGGATCGGCCTCGGCGCGCGCCGCATCCAGAAGCGCCTGACCCGCCGCCAGGGTGGCCGCGATGTTTCCATCGTGGTCCGCCAGCCGGCGCTGCGCCTCCTTGACGTCGATCCCGTAGATGCCGCGGATCAGGGCGATCGGGAGGTCCCAGTTCGACGTCTCGAGCAGCTCCTCCGCCTCACTTCGCTCGACGGACAGGAGATCGACCACGATCCGCGTCGCGCGCGCGCGGAGCTTCGTGTTCGTTGGGCGCATGCCGACCATCTCGCCCTTGTAGATGAGCCCGAGCGATCTCATGACGGTGGTCGAGAGCATCGTCAGGACCATTTTCTGCGCGGAGCCCGCCTTCATGCGCGTCGACCCGGAGACGACCTCGGCTCCCGTGTGGAGCTCGATCGACTGGTCGCAGAGCTCCGCGATCGGTGTGCCCGGGTTGCAGACGAGTCCGACGGTTCCGGCGCCCTTCTCGCGGGCGAGCCGGAGCGCGGCGAGGACGTACGGCGTGGTCCCCGACGCGGCGATCGCGATCACGACGTCGTCTCGCTTCAACTTCAGCCGTTTCAGGTCCTTCACCGCGACGTTCGGGTCGTCCTCAGCGCCCTCGGTGCTGGTCCGCAGCGCCTTGTCGCCGCCGGCCATCAGCGCCACGACGCGGCCCGCGTCGAGCCCGAACGTGGGCGGGAGCTCGGCCGCGTCGACGGCGGCGAGGCGCCCGCTCGTCCCGGCACCGACGTAGATGCAGCGTCCTCCGACGCGCATCCGTCGTGCCATCTCGTCCGCCACCGCGGCAATCGCCGGCAGCGCCTTCTCGATCTCCTCCATGACGGCGCGATCGGCCGCGTGGATTCGGTTCAGGTAGTCGAGAGTTTCATTGCTCATCGGTCGGGAGTCTCGTGCCGGAGAAGGGCGGGAGTTTCTAGAATCGTCGGGTCGCGGGAGCGGAAGGCGGCTGGTGTCGCCCGCGGTCTTCAAAGCCGTTTGCGGGGTCCCAAAGGGGCTCCGGGTGGGTTCGATTCCCATGCGCTCCCGCCATCTCGATCTCCGCTATCGTCCGCGGAACCGCTTGCGAACGATGATGCGGAGCATCTTCGACGCGGTCTTGGCGAGATGGAAGAAGCTGGCCGAGTGCTTCGATTCACCGGCGACCCGGGGATAGTACGACACCGGGATCTCGATGACGCGGCGGTGCATGCGGAGCACCTCGATCATCATCTCGGGCGCGAACTCGGGGCCCTTGCCGCTGAGCCGCCCCCGGATCTTGCTGTAGACGTCGCGCCAGATCGCGCGGTAGGTGCATCCGACGTCGGTGAAGCGAGGTTCCTGGCTCCACCACAGGGCCTCGATGAACTTGCCCACGATGACGTTCGCCCAGCGGACGATGCCGTGCATGTTCGTTCCCTGCTCTACCATCTGCCGCGTCGTGCGCGTGCCGATCACCATGTCGGCGTCCTTCATGTACTCCAGCAGCTTGCCGAGGTCCTTGGCGCGGAACGAGTGATCCGCCTCGACCAGCACGAGGATGTCTCCCTCCGCTTCGTCCATGCCGCAGGTCAGCGCATCGCCGTACCCGCGGAGCTTCTTCGATACGACGCGGGCACCGAGCTCGCGCGCGATCTCCGCGGTGCGATCGCCCGACTCGTTGTCCGCGACGACGACCTCGTCGACGAGAGGGAGGAAGTCGTTGACGACGTACGCGATCGATCCTTCCTCGTTCCAGGCCGGAATCACGACGCTGACCTTGTAGGAGGAGAACTCGCGGCTCCGAACGAGGTAGTTGGCGAGGTTCTGATCCTCGACCGAATTGATGTTGAGATAGTCGCCCTTCAGCATGAAGCCGCGGACCTTGCCGCCGTCCTTCACCAGGGTGCCGATCGCGTCCGTGAGCTCCACGCGACCGCTGCGCGCGTTCGGGGGCGTGCGCTCGATGGCGTCGAAGATCGACGGCCGGAACACGTACGTGCCGCAGCCGAGGAAACGGTTCTCGATCGACTCCGGCTTCTCGATCAGGCGGTTGATGCAACCGTCGGCGATCTCCAGCGAGTAGTTCTTCATGATCCGTCGCGGATCGTTGGTCTCCAGCACCGCGCAGCCGGCCTCCCACGGCTCGTCGAGCGGCAGCATCTCCTCGTGGTTGGAGTCGAGGTAGAGTTCGTCGCCGAGGATGGCGACGAACGGCGCGGTGAGGAGTTCCTTGGCCTGATACAGGCCGCGGGCGAGGCCGATGCGGGGATCCTCGATCTCGACGTAGCGAATCGTGACACCGTGAGCCGCGCCGTCGCCGAGGTATGCGATGACCTGCTCCTTGAGGTGTCCAACGATCACGACGATGTCGCGGATGCCGCAACGATCCCGCAGGATCTCGAGGTTGCGCTGGAGCAAAGGCTTTCCGGCGACCTCGAGGAGGACCTTCGGAATGTGGATCGTGCGCGGGTAGGCGCGAACGCCGGCCCCGGCGGCGGGGAGGACGCCGAGTCGAACGTCGGTGCTCATGGAACGGGAGGTCGCGGCTGAGTGGATTCGATCATCGGGGTAGGGCCCGCGCCCTTCGCGGGCGGTTCGGCACGCCGTGTCACGCTCGCAGAACGTTCCACAGGATACGGGTTCGTTTCGGCTCCCTCGACGATGGATCTAGAGGCGTCGATCCTAGCCGCCCATGGTGAAAGTCATTCCGGCTGCGGCGGGCCCTCGCGACCGATCTCTTCGTTGCAGGATCTTCGACGTACAGGCAGTACGCCTGCGGTCCTGCGCCTCGATCTCGGTCGCGATGACCTCGCCTCGCTTCGAAAGCACTTTCACCACGGGCTGCTAGTGGTGTGATTCAGAGTTGTTGACGTTTCTCCGGGGCCCTCGTCATCGCTTGCTGCGTTGCTCCTCCTCGACGTATCTCGAATACGCGGTCGTCGTCGCGCCTTGCCAGCGACGACGATGACCTCCGGAT
>CAZYQW010000038.1:0-166580 GCA_964649825.1 uncultured Phycisphaeraceae bacterium
GCTGGAAGCCCTGGCGGAGCGCAGCGGTCTGCTCATCCCGGAAGGAACCGGCGGGTTCAAGTTCCGGCACCTGACGTACCAGGAGTACATGATGGCCCGGTGGCTCGTGCACGATGCCCCGGATCCGGTCGGTGTGCTGGCGCCCAAGCTCGCCGCGTGGCCGGAGGTAGCTCGCCTCGCGCCCGCGTATATGGCTTCCAACTCGCTACGTGAAGCCGCCTCGCTCGCGCAGGAGCTCTTGCATCGAGGAATCGATGGGCTCGAGCCAGGTGCCGCCCGTCACGCTGCGACGAAGGTCATCGCGGAGATGCTGAGAGACCTGAGCGAGTACAGCGCGTCGAAGTTCTCTGAGGTGTGGCTCACGCGCAAGGCCCTGTTCCTCGACGTCGTGGAGCGCGACGAGGAAGGCGCCGACGTCACGTGCCGCGTCGCTGTCGGCGAGATGCTGGGCAAGCTGGGCGATCCGCGGCTCGAAGAGGACTGCTGGATCCGGATCGACGGCGGGACGTTCTGGATGGGCGCCCAGACGGAGAAGGGCCGGAACCAGGACTCAGATGCATACGGCGACGAATCCCCTGTCCACGAGGTGACCCTGGATCCGTACTTCATCGCGCGCTTCCCGGTGACGGTGCAGGAGTACGAGGAGTTCGTCTCGTCCGAGACCTACGGCGACCCCCGATGGTGGGAAGGAGGCGCCGCTGACAAGTGGACCGAGCCCGAGAGTTGGGAACAGCAACTCGAGCACCCCAACCGTCCGGTCGTTGGCGTGAGCTGGTTCGAGGCGACTGCGTTCGCGGCGTGGCTGAGCGATCGCACCGGAACGAAGGTCGCGCTGCCGACCGAGGCTCAGTGGGAGTGCGCGGCGCGCGGCAAGGAAGGACGCAAGTGGTCGTGGGGCAACGAACCGCCGGAGAAGGGGTGGGCGAACATCGCCATGTCCGAGGTCGGACATCCGACACCGGTCGGCGTGTTCCCGAAGGACCGAACCCCGGAGGGGGTGATGGACATGACCGGGAACGTCTGGGAGTGGTGCCGAAACTGGGTGGGCAACTACGACGTGAAGCCCCGTGCAGGCGACGGCTATCGCGACGTACATGGCTACTCCACGGACCGGGTCTTCCGCGGCGGCGGCTACTGGGGCGGCCCCCGCGGCGCGCGGGCGGCGTATCGCGGCGGCCGCTCGCCGGAGTCCCGCGTCGACGACCTCGGCTTCCGTCTCGCCAGCTTCTCGTCCTGGCCCGATCGCGGTGGTCATCGACTCGTCGAGCCGGGACCGTCGCGCTGCGCACGTCGAGAACCCAGCTCACGTCCTGCGCCGGGACGACCCGGCCGAAGAGCGCCGCGCCGCCGGGGGTCGTAGGTCACGCGACCGAGCCTCCCGGCGGTGCCCTTCGGCCTCGCGGTTAACAGGTGCAGGGCAAAACGCCGTCGCTGTTAACCGCGCTCTCCGCCAGCGGAGACGGAGAGTGAGAGAGCCCACCCGCCCTCGAAACGACCGTCCACGAGCGCCCGATCCCGCCCTCTCCGGTGAACCCCAACCCGTTAACCGCCCCCGCCGCCACAACCACCGCCCCGTCCCCGACTTCCGCGCGCCCCTGCAACGAAAACAGCCGCAGAAATACGCCAGCGGCTGTAAGTGCTTATATAACAATAGGATGTGGCTCCCCGAGTAGGACTCGAACCTACGACAAACCGGTTAACAGCCGGTTGCTCTACCAACTGAGCTATCGGGGAACGTTGTTTCGTCGAACCGCGGAGTCTAGCGATCGGGGGAAGCGAGTTTCAATCCCTCGGCGCTACTTCCCCTCTTTCTTGACCTTGTCCGCCTTCTTCTTCTTGGCGGGCCGTTCTGCCTGGGGAGCGCGGGGGGACGGCTCGGGTGGGGACGCTTCGGGTGGCGCGCCGTTGGTGGTTGGAGCGGCGGCACGGAGGAGGTCGGCGATCGGTTCGGCGGTCGTGGGGTTCGAGGGCTTGAGGTACTCGATCAGGCGAAACAGCTCGTCCTTGAGCTGGGGGCGCGGCACGATGCGATCGATTTGCCCGCGCTTGAGCAGGAACTCGGATCGTTGGAAACCGTCGGGCAGTTCCTGCTTGATCGTGTTCTGGATCACGCGCGGGCCCGCGAATCCAATGAGGGCGGCCGGCTCGGCGAGGATGACGTCCGCCATCGTGGCGAACGACGCGGTCACTCCGCCCGTCGTCGGATGGGTGAGGATCGAGATGTAGAGACCAAGCGCGTCGTCGAGACGAGCCAGCGCGGAGCAGGTCTTCGCCATCTGCATGAGAGAGAGCGCGCCCTCGTGCATCCGCGCCCCTCCGGACGCGCAAACCAGGATCAACGGGAGCCGGCGCTCCATCGCGATCTCGACGGCGAGCGTCACCTTCTCCCCGACGACGACTCCCATCGATCCGCCGAGGAACCGGAAGTTCATGGAACCGAACACGACGTCACGACCGTGGATCTTCCCGGTCCCGATCATCATGGCTTCGGCGTGGCCGACCTTCTTGGCCGTCTCGTCGAGTTTCTCCTGGTACGACGTCTTGTCGGTGAAGTCGAGCCGGTCCACCGGCTTCAGGTCGGCATAGAGCTCCTGGAACGATCGCTCGTCGAGCGTGAAGCGCACGCGCTCCTCGACCGTGCATAGGAGATGGTGCTCGCACTTCGGGCAGACCTGGAAGTTCTCGGCCAGCTCCTTCGCATAGATCATCTCGGCGCAGCTCGGGCACTTGCTCCAGAGCCCGCCGGGCATGTCCTTCTTGCGAAACCGAACCCACGCCACTCGTCTACTCCGCCCGGCCCCGGGAGGCCTGTTGCGCCATGGAGCGCATTGCGGCGATGCGCTCCGGAATGTCGTCGGCTCCGAAGATCGCCGAGCCCGCGACGAAGACGTTCGCGCCGGCCGACGCCGCGCCGCCGATCGTGTCGGGACCGATGCCCCCATCGATCTCGATGTCGCCCTTGTAGCCCCAGTCGCTGCGGATCTCCCGAACCTTCTTCAGCACCTCCGGGATGAAACTCTGTCCTCCGAACCCCGGGAACACCGACATCACGAGGATGAGATCCAGGTCGTCGACGTACGGCCGCACGCGCGCCGCCGGCGTATCCGGGCTGAGCGCGATCCCCACGCGCTTCTGGCGCTTCTTCACCAGATCGATGATTCCGACGGGGTCATCCGGTGCCTCGACATGGAACGTGTACGTGTCCGCACCAGCGTCCAGATAGCTCGGGCCGAACTTCAGCGGATCCGTGATCATGACGTGAACGTCGAGCGGGACGGTCGCGACCTTGCGGATCGCCGCGATCACGGGCGGCCCGATCGTCAGGTTCGGCACGAAATGACCGTCCATCACGTCGAGGTGAAGCCAGTCCGCACCAGCCGCCTCGACGCGAGCGACCTCGTCCGCGATCCGCGCGAAGTCACACGACAGCAGCGATGGTGCGATCCGGATCATCGCGTCAGCCGCAGGCTTCCTCGAGCGCCTGGACGCCAGGCAGCCGCTTTCCCTCCAGCATCTCGAGCGACGCCCCGCCGCCCGTCGACACGTGATTGAATCGCTCGGTCAGATCGAACTTCGCGGCCGCCGCGGCCGAATCACCGCCGCCGACCACCGTCAACGCCGAGCTGTTGGCGATCGCCTCTCCCACCGACCACGTGCCGCCCGCGAACGCCGACCACTCGAACACGCCCATCGGGCCGTTCCAGACGATCGTCTTCGCCTTCTCGATCTCGGCGCCGAACAGCTCGATCGTCTTCGGCCCAATGTCGAGGCCCATCCACCCGTCCGGAATGTCGCCCTCGACCGTCTCGGAATCGGCGCGCTCCTCGAACCTCTGAACGATCTCGTGGTCGACCGGCAGGAGAAACCGCACGTTCTTCGACCGCGCAAGGCTCAAGATCTCACGTGCCACGTCGAGGATGTCGCGCTCGACTCGCGACGCGCCGATCTTCGTCCCGTCGGCCAGCAGGAACGTGTACGCCATCGCGCCGCCGACGAGCACGGCGTCGACGCGCTCGATCAGGTTCTTCAGGATCGGGACCTTGTCCGACACCTTCGCTCCGCCCAGGACCGCGACGAACGGTCGCTCGGGCTTGGTCAGGATGCGCGCGAAGTACTCCACCTCCTTGATCATCAGGAGCCCCGCCGCCGCATTCCCCTTCATGTGGCTGACCACGCCTACGGTCGACGCGTGCGCGCGGTGCGCCGTGCCGAATGCATCGTTCACGTACGCGTCGCCCAGGCGCGCGAGCGCGGCCGAGAACTCGGGGTCGTTCTTCTCTTCGCCCGGGTGGAACCGGAGGTTCTCGATCATCGCCACGTTGCCGGGCTCGAGCTTCGCGATGCCGGCCTCGACGTCAGCTCCGATGACCTCGTCGAACTTCTTCACCGGGGCCTCGATCAACTTCGACAGCCGCTCGGCGACTGGATCGAGACGAAAAGTGTCCTTCACCTCGCCCTTGGGTCGCCCCAAGTGCGACATGAGGACCACGATGCCACCCCTCTCGCGGATGGCCTGGATGGTGGGAATCGCCTCGCGGATCCGGAGATCATCGGTGATCTCGTTGAACTCGAACGGGACGTTGAAGTCGACCCGGACGAGCGTCCGCTTCCCTTGCAGATCGAGGTCGTCGAGCGTCTTGATTCTCATGGAGCCCTGATCCTACAGACCGTGCGCGAACGCGACGAGGTCGCAGACCCGGGAGGAGTAGCCCCATTCGTTGTCGTACCAGGACACGACTTTCACGAGCTTGTCGTCGACGACCATCGTCGACAACGCGTCGAACAGCGACGACTCGGATCGACCGATGACGTCGCTCGAAACGATTGGATCCTCCGTGTAGCCGAGCACCCCTTTCATCGGTCCCTCGGCCGCGGCGCGCATCGTGGCATTCACCTGGTCGCGGGTCGCGGTCTTCCTCAGCGTGACGGTGAGATCGACGACCGATCCGTTCACCACCGGCACGCGCATCGCGCAGCCGTCGAGCTTGCCCTTCAGCTCGGGGATCACCTTGCCGACCGCGCGCGCCGCGCCGGTCGACGTCGGGATGATGTTCGCGGCGGCGGCGCGCGCCCGCCGCAGGTCCTTGTGGATCTGATCCGCGACGTTCTGATCGTTCG
This sequence comes from uncultured Phycisphaeraceae bacterium, assembly GCA_964649825.1. GTDB lineage: Bacteria > Planctomycetota > B15-G4 > B15-G4 > JADJEK01 > CAZYQW01. Next base: position 5,119 of record CAZYQW010000038.1, read on the forward strand.
TGTACGCGTGAATCGTCGTCATCAGGCCGCGCTCGATGCCGAACGAGTCGTTCAGCACCTTCGCGACCGGGGCCAGACAGTTCGTCGTGCAAGACGCGTTCGAGATGATACGGTCCTTTGCCGCGAGCGTCTCCTCGTTCACCCCCATGACGATCGTCGCATCGATCTCGTCCTTCGACGGCACGGTGAGGAGCACCTTGCCCGCGCCGGCGTCGAGGTGCTTCGTACACCCGGAGCGATCCCGGAACACGCCGGTCGACTCGATGACGAAGTCGATCCCGAGACTCTTCCACGGCAGCGAGGCGGGATCCCGTTCGGCGAGAATCTTCAGGTGGTGCCCCGCCACGGTCAGACCACCGTCCACGACTTCGACCGGGTGCCGAAAACGGCCGGCCACCGTGTCGTACTTCAAGAGATGTGCGAGCGCGTCGGGCGCGGCCAGATCGTTCAGCGCCACCACCTCGAAACGAGGATCGTCCACCATGATGCGGTAGACCATGCGCCCAATCCGCCCGAAGCCGTTGATCGCGATCCGGATCGCCATGCGATACTTCTCCATGTGCGGCGTGACGCGTCACGCCGCGAACTCGACTCCCGTCCTACCTGTGAGGCCTCGAATCGCCGCGGAGCGTCCCTTGGACGATCGAAACGTCCGGAATCGAACCGACCAACGGCTCAAGCTCGGCGGAACGCTAGGCTCCACCGATCGAGGCCCGCAACGCCCAAACGGCTCCAGAGCCGGCCGAAGTCCCAAAGAATCCCCGATCGGATTCCTAGGTCGTTGCGAAACCGGCATTTTATCTCGACAAAGACCGAGGTCAACCGCACCGGATTCGACGCTTTGGAACGTCGTCGTCCGCGACGTCCGGACCCGCGGCGGCCGGGTGGCGATCGCGGTCTCCGGCGGCGCGGACTCGATCTATCTACTGGACGAGCTCGCTCGAATCCGTCTGGCCGCACCTCCCGCCTCCTTCGCGGAGGGTCTTGCCCCGACCGTGCTGCATGTCGATCACGGGGTTCGGGACGGGAGCCGCGCGGACGCGGATTTCGTGGCCGCGGCCGCGGCGGGCCTCGGGCTGCCCTGCGAGCGGCTCGAGGCCGATCCGGCGCGGATCCTGAAGAACGGACGGGCCTCCGAGGCGCGCCTTCGGTCCGAACGCTATCGCCTTCTCGGCGACGTCCTTCGTGAGCGGGCGATCCGAACTCTCTACGTCGCCCACCATCGCGACGATCAAGTCGAGACGATCCTCCTCGCCATGCTGCGCGGCGCCGGGCTGAGGGGGCTCTCCGGCATGGCCCGACGCCGCCGGCTCCATTCCGCCGATGCCCTGGTCGTCCGCCCCGTCATCCACGTCGCCCGAGCCTCGATCGAGACGGTCGTGCGCGATCGCGGACTCCTCCACCGCATCGATCCGACGAACGAGGACCGCCGATTCCTCCGCAACCGGCTCCGTCACGATCTCCTCCCGCGCTGGCGTGACGAGCTCGGCGACGATGCGTTCGACGCGCGGATCCTGAAGCTGGGCCGGATCGCCCGCGTCCTCGATCGACGGCGGAGCAACGGGTCGGATGCGCTCCACCGGCGCCTCGAGGAGGTGGCCGGACGGTCGTTGTCCCGGCGGCTCTCCCTCATCTTGCAGGATGCGTTCGTCGCGCCGGAGCGCTCGGTGCACACCATCCGTCCCGGCCGGCGGGTCGAGGTCGGTGGCGGCACGGCGAGGAGGCTTGCCGAGCCGGAACGACCGAGCGACCCGCCCGGCGTGGGATTCCACGCGATCGTCCGCGACGACCCCCGCGGACGCGTCGCGCGAGTGCTCGCGTCGATCGATCCGATCCTCCTCCGCCGCCGCCTCGATGCTCGCGGGCGGCTCCTCCTCGACGCCGGCCGCGTCCGCGGACGCGTCGCCGTTCGTGCCCGCCAGCCTGGGGGCCGCTACCGTCCGATCGGAGCCCCTGGACCGGTCCGGCTGAAGAAGCTCCTCCAGTCGCGTCGCCGGCCCGGTGCCGAGCGCCGTGAACGGCTCGTGCTCGAGGACGAGGAGGGCATCGTCGGCGGCGATGGGCTGCCGCCCGCCGCGCGCGTCGCGATCGACGCCGCGACCCGGCAGGTTCTACGAGTGCGCTTTGCGGCGCGCATCGGACCGGTGCTCGACGGCGAGGCGTCGAATCGCTAAGCCATCTTCCTCGAACGCACGCTCGATTCGCCCTTCGGAACGGAAATGACCGCGTACGCCGCGATCACGCTCGGCATCTTCTCGCTCATCCTCGCCGCGATCGCCACCGCGCCGTTCGTCGGGTGCATCGGAATCCTCGGCGTCCCCGTCGCGCTCAGCGGCCTGGTGGTCGGCCTCGTCGCGCTCGTCCAGCTCGTGCGAGCGGCCGGCATCGCGCCGGCCGCCGAAACGGCGCCGCCGCCGGCCGACCCCGACGAGCCCGACGACGAGGACGCGCCGCCGCGCATCCGCGATGCATGCATCGGCATCGGCCTCTCCCTCTTCGCGCTGGTCTGGCTCGCGATCATCGGCCTCGTCAAGGGCTTCGTCCTGTGAGCCGCGGCGGGGTCCGTTCCGGCGCAGCGTCGGACGGCTACCGGATCTCCCAGCTCGTCCTCTCCGCGTCGTTCCTCGCCGTCCTCGCCGTGGTGTTCCTGCTCGACGCGGAGGGCGACCGCGTTCGCGTGCGGGGCACGACGCGCGCGATTCCGGACCTCTGCCGCACGCACGCCGAGACGGGCCGGCCGTGCGGAAGCTGCGGCCTCACCCGCGGCGTCGTCCTGGCCGCCCGGGGCAGACTCGACGCGGCATCGGCCCACCACCGCGCCGCTCCCGCGTTCCTCGGCCTGCTCGTCCTCCAGGTCGCCTTGCGCCCGCTCCTCGCGCGCCGGCGATGGCGAGCGCGAGCCGCTCTCGCGGCCGCGATCACGGACTTCGGACTCCATGTTGCGGTCGTCGGCCTCCTGATCGACCCAATTTGATCGACCCGGGTCGATCGAATCCGACTGGATCGAGTCCGACTGGATCGAATCACGGGAGCGGGGTGGGCGGGGAGGGGCAGATCGGGAGCGCGTCGGCTAGTCTTGCACCACGTGAGCTTGGACTCCGTGTAGGAAGGCGCTCGTGGAATTCCGCAACCACCAGAACTGGGTCCGCTATCGCGTCGGCAACCTCAACCAGAATCCGCTCGCCGCGATTCTGTTCGTCGCGCTGTTCCTCGCGCTGCTCGTCCCGTTGGTGGCGATCGCATTGCTCGGCGTCGCGATCTTCGTCGTCACGCTCCCGATTCGCCTGCTGATCGAACGGCTGCGCGTGCGCAACGGTACGCCGGGACCGCTCTCGAACGCGGCGCCGACCCCGCCGAATACGCCATCCGGCGCCACCGGCCCGGTGATCGACGTCGAGGTGACGCGCAGCGAGTCACGCTGATTCGCGGAAGCCGAGCACGACGAGCAAGCACGAGCCGTCCGCGATCACCGAGACCCCACTCGATTCCGCGAGCGCGATCGCGGCGTCGCTCTCCGCACCCGGCTGCATCCACAGGTGGCGGATCCCCAGCGCGACCGCCTCGGCCACGACCTGCTCGGTCACGAACGGCGGCGTGATGATCGAGAGGCCGTGAACCGGTTCGCTGATCTCGTCCAGACTGCGCGCGCACGCGACGCCCTCGACGGTCCCCCCGCGCGGGTTCACGGGATATACGGTGCGGCCGTTCTGCAGGTAGCAGCGCAGGACTTTGTTCCCGTACTTCGAGCGGTCGGCCGAGGCGCCCGCGACCGCGAACGGACCGCCGGCGAGAAAAGCATCGATCTTCCGGAAGGTGCTCATCAACGGCAGTTTACGCCTCTGGGTCGGAAATCCGGCGGTTTCGTTCGACTCACCTTCCTCCGTTCCTTCGCCGAGCACGGAGCCGCCATCGCTCCGAAGTCGCGGCGCGGCGGGGAGAAACCGGGCATCGTTTCGTGGATAGATGGGATTGATCCCTGAGAACCGACCGCGAGGAGAATCGCGTGGCACCGTCGCCGATCGAGCTCTTGGAGAAGGAAGCGCGCTTCGCCCGCTCGCTCGCACGCAGCCTCCTCTTCGACGAGCACCTCGCCGAGGACGTCGTCCAGCAGGCGTGGCTGACCATCCTGCAGCGCCCACCGCGCGACCATGGTCGCGTCGGAGCGTGGTTCGGCAAGGTGTGCAAGAACCTCGCGCTCCAGACGCGACGCGGGGCGGAGCGGCGGAAGCGACGGGAGCTGCGCTCCGCCGTGCCGGAGGCGCAGCCGAGCGTGGCGGAGACGATCGATCGCGAGCGAATGCTCCGCACCGTCACCGACTCCGTGCTCGCACTCGATGAGCCGTATCGACACACGATCCTGATGCGGTACTTCGACGACGTCCCGCCGCGCGAGATCGCTCGCCGTGACGGCGTCCCCGTCGCGACGGTTCGCAGCCGGTTGCAGCGCGGGCAGCAGAAGCTGCGCGAGAAGCTCGAGGCAGAATATCAGGAGGATCGCCATGCCCTTGGGCTCGGTCTCTTCGCGCTCGCCGACCCACGCGGGTTCGAGCGAGTCTTCCCACCTGAGGGCGGCGTGCCCACCGACGGCGGGCTCTCGCTGCCGCGCGTGCCCGTCGGGAGCGTGGCGATCGTGGGCGCCGGCGTCGGATTGGTCGTGCTCGCGACGCTCACCCTCGCCTCGTTCTCGAACGACGCGGAGCCGGTCGACGCCCGCGCCCTCGAGGATGTCGACTCGGATCGGGCGGCGCATGGGTTCTCGCCGTTCCGAGCCCCGCTCACGACCGACGAGTCGGCCGCAGACGACCACGACGCGCCGGCCGGGCTTCGTGCCGATCAGACCGCGCTCCGGCTCGCCTGCTCCTTCCGTTCCGACGACGCCCCCGCGGCGAGCGTTCGCGTCCGCGTGATCGACTGGACGCAAGAGGATCCGTTGATCGCGGCCCGAGAGCTCGAGACCGACGCGAACGGCGTGGTCTGGATCACCGGCGTCGCGGCCGGTCCGATCACGGTGTTCGCCGACCGTGGCGGACGGCTCGACACGCGGCTCGAGCCGAGGAAATGGACTCACGCGGCGCTCGTGATCCCGGTCGGCGTCGCGATCGACGGCGTCACGCTCGACGCCCGCGGCAAGCCGGTCGGCGGAGCGGACGTCTGGATCTCGGGCGCGTGGCCGGACGATCCCGGTTTCGTGGTGGCGCAGAGCGACGCGAGAGGACGCTTCGCGGTGCGCGACGTCGAGCCGCGGCGATCGTTCGGCGCACGCGTCGACGATCTCGAACCGACGTCGCTCGCCGATGTCGTCGGTCCGATCGGCCGCACGATGCCGGCCACGCTGATCTTCGGCCCGGCCGCCGGTCGCGTCGCGGGACGCGTCGTCGGTCCCGACGATCGACCGATCGAGGGAGCGCGCGTCCGCGTGCGATCGACGCGGACCCTGTTCGTCGGCACCGACGGGAACGACGGGGCCGCGCTCGCGCCGGTCACGTGCAGCACGGGCGCCGACGGGCGGTTCGACGTCCGCGGGCTCGCGCTCGGCGAGAACGAGGTGGTTGCTCGCGCGGCTGGGTTGGGCGCGGTCGGCGTGCTCGTCGACGTCGACCGCACCACGGCTCCCCTCCACCTGCGCCTGGAACCCAGCGGCGCGTTGGAAGGCCGAGTCACCTACGCCAACGGCGCCCCGGCCGGTCACGTCGTCGTCCGCAACACGGCCGACGCGCTGGCGTTCACGGACGGCGACGGACGCTTCCGACTGACCGGCTTGGCAGCCGGGCACGCGCAGTTCACCGCGGGCCCGACCGGCGCCGGCGCGGAGGCCGGGTTTGTGATCACCGCGGGCGCCGCCGCGGTCTGGAACCCGATCCTCGCGACGCCGCTCGTGGTGCGCGGCATGGTGTCGGACGAAGCGGGGGGCCGACCCAGGCCGGGGCTCGTCGTCGCGGTCGATGTCGATTCAACGGGAGGCGACGCGCTCCCTGGGTCGTTCGCCGCCGCTCCCCGCGCCCGCAGCGACGCCGACGGTCGCTTCGAGATCGACGTCGTTCCGTCCCACCGCCCCCTCCGGTTGCGCGTCACGACCGATGACGGCGGGCTTCCGCTCGCGATCGTGTCGTTCGCGGACCCGCCGGCCGAGCCGATCGTCCTGCGAGCCGCGGCGCTCGTCGCCGACGGGATCCGCGGCCACGTCTTCGACGATTCGGGAAGCGGGCGCGCGGCGAGGGTCCACGTGCGGCGCGCCGACTCCGACGGCGCCGACGACGTCGTGACGACGACCGGAACCGACGGGCGGTTCACGCTCGGAGCGGTGCCGGCCGGTTCGTACCACGTGACGGTCCACGCGCCCGGACTCGCTCCGGCGACGGTCGAGGCCGCCGTGCGCGGCGATCGCCCCGCCGATCTCGGAGCGATCACCCTTTCGCCGCTCGGCGTGCTCGTGTTGGAACCATCGTCGACCGGGGCGACGATCTTCGTGGCTCCGACCTCGTCGCTCGACGCGGCCGGCACGACGCGGGTGGAGCTCGCGTCGACGCCGGTGCGCCTCGAGCTCCCTCCCGGAACGTACGACGTCCGCGTGGTCGAACGGAGCGGCGTGCGACACAGCCTCCGCGCCGTGGTGTCCGCCGGCAGCGAGACGCTCGTCCAGCCCGGGGCCGGCTCCGGCGGCGGCTTCTGAGCCCAGCCGCCCGTGGTGAAAGTCATTCCGGCTGGGGCGGGCCCTCGCGACCGATCTCTTCGTTGCAGGATCCTCGACGTACAGGCAGTACGCCTGCGGTCCTGCGCCTCGATCTCGGTCGCGATGACCTCGCCTCGCTTCGAAAGCACTTTCACCACGGGCTGCTAGCCGGATCGGCCCCTCGACCGGTCGGGAGGAACGAGTCGGCGGGAGCGGTTGGGGTCGTGGCATGCGGGTTCTATCCTGATGCGCCATGACCGACTCCCGCCCGCGCTTCCTCATGCTCGCCGCCGCGCTCCTGTTCGCAACCGGCGGCGCCGCGATCAAGGCGATCGAAATGACGGCCTGGCAGGTCGCGTCGTTGCGTTCGGCCGTCGCCGCGCTCACCCTCCTCCTGCTGCTCCCGGCGTCGCGGCGGCTCGGTCACCCCCGCGTCTTCCTGGTGGGAGCCGCGTTCGCGGCGACGATGATCCTCTTCGTCGCCGCGAACAAGAACACGACCGCCGCGGCCGCCATCTTCCTCCAGGCGACGGCGCCCCTCTACGTCGCCGCGCTGGCGCCGTTCCTGCTGAAGGAGCGACTCCGCCGCCTCGATCTGCTGTTCACGATCCCGCTGTTCGCCGGTCTCGTCCTCGTCGTGTCCGGCGGCGAACCCCCCCGGCACTCGGCGCCGCATCCCGCCCTCGGCAACGTCTTCGCGGCCGCGTCGGGGCTGACGTGGGCCCTGACCCTGATCGGCCTCCGCGCGTTGGGCCGGGGCGGGAACCACGAGGGCGGGCCAGCCGCGCCGGCCGCCCCGGCCGCGGTGGTGGCGGGGAGCCTGATCGCGGTTGGGGTCGCCCTGCCGTTCGCCCTGCCGTTCGAGACGATGCCGTCCGCCGCCGACTTTGCGCTGATCGCGTACCTCGGCGTGTTCCAGATCGGCCTCGCGTACGTCTTCCTCACCCGCGGCATCGTTCGCATCGCGGCGTTCGAAGCGTCGCTCCTGCTGCTCGTGGAGCCCGTGCTGAACCCGTTCATCGCCTGGGTCGTCCACCGCGAGTCGCCGACCCCGCGCACTCTCGCGGGATGCGGCGTGATCCTCGCCGCGACGTTCGCGAAGTCGGCCCTCGACTCGCGCGCCGGGGGAAAGAGGTCATGATCGTCGAACGGCAGATGCGGTGGTGGCGGATCGTCGTGGCGGCGGGGGCGGTCGCCGCACTGACGCTCGCACTGATCGCGTTCGTCGTCGAGCCGCGCTCGTTGATCGTCCGGCACTACGAGATCGTCCCGCCGGCATGGCCGGCCGCGCTCGACGGATTGAAGGTCGCCGTGCTCGCCGACCTCCACGTCGGCTCGCCCGGCAACGGCAAGAAGAAGATGCGACGCGTCGTGCGCGACACGAACGCCGCCCGTCCCGACCTCGTGCTGCTGGCCGGCGATTTCGTCATCCAAGGCGTGGTCGGCGGGTCGTTCGTTCCGCCCGAGGAGCTGGCACCCATCCTCGCGGAGCTCGAGGCGCCGCTCGGCGTGTATGCGGTCCTCGGCAACCACGACTGGTGGCTCAGCCAGGCTCGCGTCAAGGACGCGTTCGACACGGTCGGGATCCCGGTCCTCGACGATCGCGCCCGGCGCCTCGACGTCGACGGCACCGCGGTCTGGTTGATCGGGATCAGCGACTACTGGGAGGGCCGCCACCGTTTCGACCTCGCGCTGAAGCAGGTGCAGGACGCGGACGCGCCGGTGGTCGCGTTCACCCACAATCCCGACGTCTTTCCGTTCCTGCCCCCGCGCATCGCGCTCACCTTCGCCGGCCACACCCACGGCGGACAGGTCGCTCTCCCCGTCCTCGGCCGCCCGATCGTCCCGTCCGCGTTCGGCGACCGCTACGCGATCGGCCACGTCGTCGAGGATGGCCGTCATCTGTTCGTCACGCCCGGCGTCGGCACGAGCATCATCCCCGTCCGCTTCCGCGTCCCGCCGGAGGTGTCCGTCGTCACGCTCCGCGCGGCGCCCATGCAGTGATCCGTTGCAATGACTCGTTGGAATGATCCGTTCCGACCGGCCGCCGAAACGGTTCGCCCTCGTGGCGAATCGGTCCGTTACAACCTCTCGTTCGACGGCCGCCCCCGAATCGAACCGATATCGAACAGGAATCGAACCATGCTCCGATCCACGCCGTTGTTCCTCGTCGCAGCGGCCGTCACCGTCGCGCTCGTCGCTCCCGCCGCCGCCACGCCGGATGAGGCGCCGACGACGGCGGCCGCTCCCACCGAGCGTTCGGTCGCGATCGACGCCTGGCTCGTCGCCGGGCCCGTCGACGCACGGCTGCCCGCGTTCGCCGGCTCGAGCTCGAACGGCTTCGACGAGAAGGCGCTCGCGGCGTTCGACGACCTTCGATTCGCGCGGGTCGACCCGGCGGACGGCGATGCATGGGTCGGCCCCGGCGGCGAGGATCTGGTCTGGTCGCGCCACGAGCGAGTGTTCCTCCCGTCCGGCACCACCCCGCGGATCGCGTGGATCGTGAGCCGCATCGCGACGGACCGGTACGTCGAGCCGAAGCTGGCGCTGAAGTCGTTCCACCGGTTCCGCGCGTTCCTCGACGGCGAACCGATCGCGTCGAACGACGACCTACCGGAGTCCGGCGCCGCCGAGCCGAAGCGGGTCGATGCGACGGTAAAGCTCGCGCCCGGCACCCACCGCCTCGTGATCCGATCGGTCTTCTCGCCGAGCGGTCCGGACGACTGGCAGCTCGAGGGCGAGCTCGTCGTCGCCGGCGACTCCGATCCGCCGCGGATCACGACGACGACGACCCGCCGGCTGTCGATCGATGACCTGATCGACACCGAGGCCGTCTCGAACGTGATGCTCTCGCCGAGCGGGATGTTCGTCGCGCTCGAATACCGGCGGCCGGAGGTGCCGGCCGATCACTCCGAGCGGTGGGTCGAGATTCGCGACGCCGAGACGGCACGTCTCGTGCACAGCACGGAAGGGCTCACGAACCTCGCCTCGTTCGCGTGGCGGCCGGTCTCGTTCGAGTACAGCTACGTCACGTGGGCGAACGAACGCGCGACGATCTGGGTCGCGGACGTCGAGGGAGGTGGCCCCCGCGCGATCCTTCGCGACGTGGAGAAGCTCGGCTCCTACCGCTGGATGCCGGACGGGCGCTCGATCGTCTACTCGCGCACGGAACGGGGGAAACCCGACGACCGCGGCGTGAAGCGGATGCGCGGCCCGACCGATCGCTGGCCGGGCCGACGCGACGTCTCGCACCTTTTCCAGGCGTGGGTCGAGGACGGCTCGTGGCGACGCATGACGGCCGGCCCGCTCTCCGTCAGCCTCGAGGACATTCGCCCCGACGGACGGCGCCTCCTCTTCTCCCGCGCTCGCCAGGACTTGACCGTCCGCCCGTTCGCGAAGGACGAGGTGTTCGAGCTCGACCTCGACACCTTGAACGCGCGGCCGCTCTTCGAGATCGCCTCGTCGTTCACCGGCGCGCGCTATGCGCCCGACGGCATCCTCGTCTTCGCCGGAGCCGGATTCGCCACCGAGTGCGGCCTGCGGGCGACCTTCGAGTCGCCGCCGAACGACTACGACGGCCAGCTCTTCCTCTGGAAGTCGAAGGACGAGGTGAGGTGGCTGACCGAGTCGTTCGCCCCGGCCGTCGTCGGAGCGAAGCCGACCGCGCGCGGCGACTTGGTAGTGCTTGCCGAGGACGGCTCGTATCGCCGCCTCTACCGCTTCGAACGCGAGCTCGGCGCGATCGAGCCGATCGACGCTGCCGTCGACGCGGTCGGCTCCTTCGACGTCGCCGAGCTCCGGCCGCGCGTCGCGGTCGTCGGGTCGTCCGCGAACGTGCCGCCGCGTGTCGTCGTTCGTGACATCGACGGCACGAGCGGACCGCGCGTCCTCCAGGTGCCGGGAAGGAAGACGTGGGATCGCGTCGCGTTCGGCGCGGTCGAGGACTGGAGCTTCGAATCAACGTTCGGAGACACGATCGACGGGCGCGTCTACCTGCCGCCCCACTTCGATCCAACCGAGCGCTGGCCGTTGATCGTGTACTACTACGGTGGCACGTCACCGATCGACCGGTCGTTCGGCGGGCGCTACCCGAAGAACCTGTGGGCGGCGCACGGCTACGTGGTCTACACGCTGAACCCGAGCGGAGCGACCGGCTACGGCCTCGAGTTCTCGACCCGGCACGTCAACGACTGGGGGAAGACGACTGCGGCCGAGATCATCGAGGGGACCGAGAAGTTCCTCGCCGCGCACCCCTACGTCGACCCCAAGCGCGTGGGATGCATCGGCGCGTCGTACGGCGGCTTCATGACCATGCTGCTGACGACTCGCACGGATCGGTTCGCCTCGGCGGTCTCGCACGCGGGCATCAGCTCGATCTCGAGCTACTGGGGCGAGGGACACTGGGGCCACCTCTACAGCGCGGTGGCGACCGCCGAGAGCTTCCCGTGGAACCGGCCCGACATCTACGTCGAGCAGAGCCCGCTCTTCGCCGCGGACCGAGTCGCGACGCCGCTGCTGCTTCTTCACGGCACGGCCGACACGAACGTGCCGGTCGGCGAGAGCGAGCAGATGTACACGGCGCTGAAGCTGCTCGGCAAGGAGGTCGAGTTCATCCGGATCGACGGCGAGGACCACCACGTCCTCACGTATCCGAAGAGGAAGCTCTGGATGCAGACGATCGTTGCCTGGTTCGATCGCACGTTGAAGGGAGACGCGAGCTGGTGGAACGCGCTCTACCCCGAGGCCGACTGACCCCGGACGCGGACCTCGTCGCTGTCGCGACGCGTCCTGACCAAACGAGAAAGAGCCCGTTCCGAGGCTATGGAACGGGCTCTTCGCTCTAGGAGAGAGACTTCATCGGTTCGCAGCGGCAGCCGCGATCGATCAATGATCCACGATCAATGGACGTGGATCTCGAGACCGTTCGAAGCGGTGAACTGGCCGTTCGGTGCGCCAACGTCCGCGCCGAGCCACTGCAGGTACGCGGTGACCGGCGGAACCACGACGCCGGGGATCATGCTGGCCGCAACGCCGGTGCCGGCCGGGCCGACCGGGAAGAAGCCGCTCACGATGAACCCTCCCACGAGGAGCGAGCAGCCCGGCGCGAACGGAACATTGGCCGGCGCGCTTCCGATGAGGAGCAGGCCGTTGGCGTTCGGCTGGCCGTTCATGACCGTGACGCTGACCGTGCTGCCGACCACGGCGTTGCCCTGGCCGGTGAGGCTCGGAACGAGACCGCCCGTGCCGGCGCAGCCCAAACCGTACTCGACGAAGCTGACCGCCGTGGTGTTCGTGAGCATGGTCGCCGTGGCCGGGGCGCCATTGGTGACGATCAAGTCCAGATCGCCGTCCCCGTCGAAGTCGCCCGCCGCGACGTCCTGAGGATCGCCGCCCGCACCGACCGTGGCCGCGACGGCGAACGCGCCGCCGCCCAGGTTCTCGACGATCGAGGCGGTGCCCGAGGCGGTGTCGGCGGTCGCGAGGTCCAGGTCGCCGTCAGCGTCCGCGTCGAACGCTGCGATACCGTGCGGATCGAGCCCGACCACGACGATCGCCGCCTGCGCGAACGTACCCGCGGTGTTCGTGAACGTCACCACGTTGTTCTGACCGTTGTTGCCCCGCGTTGCCGCGAGGTCGAAGTCGCCATCGCCGTCCAGGTCGGCCGCCTCGATTGCGTTCGGGCGGGCCAGCCCGATCGTCTGCGCAAGCATGAAACCAACCCCCGTGCTGCGATGCACGGTGATCGTGTTCGAGTCGTGGTTGGCCGTCGCGAGATCGGCGCGACCGTCGCCATCGTGGTCGGCGAGGGAGCTCCAGCGCGGATCGGCCCCGACCGCCACCGTCCCGGCCGCCGCGAACGTGCCAGCCATGTTCAGGAAGACGGAGACGTCGTTGCTGTCACGGTTCGTCACGACGAGGTCGATGGCACCGTCGCCGTTGACGTCGCCCGCCGCGATGTGGTTCGGCTTCTGGCCGGCCGGCAAGGTCTGCGCGGCCATGAACGTGCCCGCACCGCCGTTCGAAAGCACGGTCATCGTGTCGTTGTTGCCGTTCGAGGTGGCCAGGTCGAGGTCGCCGTCACCGTTGAAGTCCGCCGCGACGACCGCGTCGGCCTGACCGGGAATCCCGACCTGCATCGCCGCGCCGAGCCCGGCACCGGTGTTCAAGTAGACGCTGAGGAAGTTCGAGTCGCTGTTCGCGACGACCACGTCGGCGAACCCATCGCCGTTCAGGTCCGCGGAGATGACGCCTTCCGGATCCTGACCGGTCACGAGCGTACCGGCGGTGGTGAAGGCGATCTGAGCCGACGCGCCGGCCGCAAGACCGAGGATCGCGGAGGAAACCACGAGAGTAAGAGAGAGCGAACGCATTTGATTCATGACTCCTTCTCGACTCTCCGTTCTTGTCGGAGAGTGAGTTCGTTGTGTGAGCAGGGGAATGGCAATCGTCGTGCCACGCCAGAACATGCGCTCTTCGCGGGCCGGTCCTGTCAAATCAAACGCAAGAGTCTCGAATCATCGAGCGAACGGCTCGAATCGAGACAGTCGCGGCGGCGCCGATCGCGGAGCGACGGCGGTACGTTTTCCATCGTGTGGACCGACGCGCGAAACGCAGCGAACCCGATCACTCGCGAGGCGAGATGATCGGGTTCGCGCTCGACCGACGCGTACGACGTGCCGCTATGAATCGATCGGTATCACGCTCACGAAGGCCCTTAGCGCAACCACGCGGCAACGGGCGCCGTGATCACGTCCTTCACCTTGCCGGACGGAACGCGCAGCTCGTGAAGCGTCGTCGTCCCGCCGTCCTGGCTGTGGAACAGCACGCGTCCCTGCGGAGTGAACGAGAAGCCGCCGGCGTCCTTGAAGATCCCCCACCCGATCGTCTGCGCGCCGCTCGCGAAGTCGATCGCCGCGACGAAATCGAGACCGTTCACCGTGGCGCGGAGCGCGACGACCTCGCCGGAGGCGTCGAGGGCGGGATCGCCGAGCACGATGCCGGCCGGAAGATCGACGACGACCTGCGGCGCCTGCGACGTTTCGACGCGCACGAGTCGTGTGCGTCCCGGTTCGACGAGCCGCGTCATCCACGCGTCGCCCGCCTGGCTCCACGCTGGAACCTGGCTCAGCGCGGTCGCGAACGGCGCAGCGTTGCCGTTCTGGTCGGCGCGCCAGAGGTCGAATCCTTGCGCCGCGTCGTCGGCGATCCAACGATCGGTCGAGACGTTCCACGACGCGGTCACGTCGAGCGTCGCTGCGTTGGGGAAGAATGGCGCCGGCGCCCCCGAGGTGGCGGTCAGGTTCTTCACGTCGAGCGCGCCCGTCGGGAGGATCTCCGCCTCGTACAGGTCGGCGTTCTGGTTGCCGCTGTCCGCGAAGAAGCGCATCCGCAGCGCTCCGCTGCCGAAGAGGCCGCTCGGCGTGTCGATCGACTCGGAGAAGATCGCGTTGTCGGTGACGTGCTTCGGCATCGATCCCGGCGCGGTCTCCAACAGGAACAGCTCGTTCTCGTTCTGGATCTCGCGGAGGTATCCGATCATCGAGCCGTCAGCGGAGATGCCCAGGTACGGGCCCCCGACCTCCTCCGGAAGGTAGCCCGGGGGCTCGATCTCGCCGGGGTTGTTCGTCAGGTTCTTGATCGCGCCCGAAAGATCCGCGACGTAGAGGTCGGCATTCTTCTCGTCGACGCCGGCGAGCAAGACGAGGGTCGACCCATCCTTCGAGACCAGCAGCTCCTCCGACGCCTCGATCGGGGTCAGCCCGCCGGAGGGCGGCAGCACGACGTTCGCGAGCGGTCCCGAGCCGTCGGCCGGCGCGCGCTGGAGAGCGTCATCGACGTTGGCGTAGAGGAACGGACCGTGGAACGTGAGGCTCGCGCCGCAGGTCTCGACGATCGCCGACCCCGTCAGCTCGAACGAGGACTGCCCACCGAAGAGGGCGCCGGGCTCGATCGAAAGCAGGAACGCATCCCCGCCACCGGGCCCGGAGTCGGGCGGCGGCGCCGCCACCGCGATCCGCGTCCCGTCGGGAGCGACGCCGATGATCACGTCGAACGGGTCGGCGGTGCCGCCGGGGCCGACGCCGCTGCGTTCGATCAGGACGCGCGCGTCCCCCGCCGTCGTGACCGCGACGAAGCCGAAGATCGTGCCGCCCGCGCGGCGGTAGTGGACGACCCGGCTCCGGGTCTGCGGCAGCTCGATTCCAAACACCCCAGGGAACACCTCGAACCTCCGCGGCCGCGACGGATCGACGGAGAGAAGCGTCGTGAAGCCGCTCGGGAGGATCGAGAGGAGCTCGACGCCGGCGAGGATCACGTCGACCTGACTCGGCCCGGCTCCATGGATCGCCGTACCGAGATCCAGCGCCGACGTCGACGTGCCGCGCACGAACACCGATGCCTCGGCCACCGGTGCCGCGATCGAGCGGTGAGCCGGTCCGGGGAGGGACTGGCCGACGGAAAGGGGAGCGAGGAGGGGGAGAAGGAGGATCTCGAGGAGATGTCGCATGGGGAACCGCGTTGCAATCACTGAACCGCCTCCGGGGCTGGATCTCGAAGCGTGTGGAACGGCATCCCGCGCGCGCGATTGCCGTCCTTGACTCTCGTTTCGAGACATCGCCATCCGTTATCGAGATGCTCGACGTCCCCGCGACGGGGGAATGACGTCGGCGAGGTCGTACTTGTTGAGTTTGACATAGAACGCAGCCCGAGAGATCCCCAGCCGTCGGGCCGCTTCTTCACGGTTCCCGCCGGAGCCCTTCAGGGCGAGGACGATCGCGTCCCGTTCGATCTCCGTGATCGGCGCCACGCGGACGACGGTCGAGCGGCCGTCGGAGGGCCGCGCGGTCGGCTCGAACGCCCCCACGTCCAGCTCGTCCCCCTCCGCGAGGTGGTAGAGCCGCGTCACCTCGGACTGCAGCTCCCGGACGTTGCCCGGCCAGTCGTGCTCGACGAACGCGCGCATCAGCGCCCGCGAGGTCTTCTTCGAGGTGCCGTGCCGTTCGTTCAACCGGGCAAGGAAGTGGCGCGTGAGGCACGCGATGTCGTCCACGCGGTCGCGCAGGGCGGGAATCCGGACCGTCGCGCCGCGGATTCGATAGTAGAGGTCTTCGCGAAACGTGCCGTCCGTCACCGCGGCGGTCAGGTTCTTCAAGGTCGCACAGACCAGCCGCACGTCGAACCTTCGCTCCTCGCTCGATCCGACCGGACGGACGATGCCCTCCTGCAGGACGCGCAGCAGCTTGGCCTGGAGCGACAGCGGCATGTCGCCGATCTCGTCGAGGAACAGCGTGCCACGGTCGGCGCGCGCAAAGAGCCCCTCGTGGTCCCGATCCGCGCCGGTGAACGCGCCCTTCACGTGGCCGAAGAACTCGCTCTCGAGCAGGGTCTCCGGGACGGCCGAGCAGTTCTCGGCGACGAACGGGCCGTGGGCCCGGCGGCTGGCGGCGTGGACGGCGCGCGCGAGGAGCTCCTTGCCCGTGCCGCTCTCGCCGGTCACGAGCACCGGGAGATCGCTGGACGCGACGCGCGTCACCAGGCGCATGACCGCCCCCATCGCGTCGCTCTCGAACACCATGTCGCCGGCTCCCGAGGCCCCGTCGACGAGCCGCCGCCGCGCCTCGACGAGCTCGCGCTCGCGGGCGACCACGCGCTCCTCGAGCGAACGGTTCAACCGTTCCACCTCGTCGCGGCGCTCGAGATGGTCGATGGCGATCGCGGCCTGCCCCGCGAGCGCCTCGAGCAGATCGACGGTCCGCTCGGTGAACGCACCGGCGCGGATCGGGTTGTCGACGTAGAGGGCGCCGTCCGTGCCGTTCTGCGTCTTGAACGGCACGCAGAGGACCGAGCGGAGGTCGAGCTCCTCGATCGACCGCCGTCCAGCAAGGCGTTGGTCCTCGCGCGCGTTCGCGGTCAGGAGCGGCCGTCCCTGCCGAATCGCGTCGAGCACGATGCTTCGGCTCATTTCGTCGTCCGATCCGACGTCCTCGGAGCGTGTCTCGAAGACGACGCGGCCGTCTCGCAGCAAGACGAGGAATCCGCGCCGCGCGCCGGAGAGGTCGACACCATGCTCGAGCAAACGCTCGAGCAGCCGATCCTGGTCCGACTCGCGCAAGAGGCGTCGATTCATCGCGATGAACGCGCGAAACACCTCGGCGGGAACTCCTTCGGTCGTCACGCGGCCGGTTGCCGCCGTCGTCGCTTCGTTCGCATGTGCCATGTCGAGCGCACTCGCAAGACGGGTGCCAAGCCAACGGACCGCTCGACCCGGCAGATCCTCGCCGTCGTGACCCGCCGAACGGAGGCCACGCAGCACGTCGGGCAGCTCCCGGGCCACCGCGGCCGCGCGATCCGGCGCGGGGTCGGCCAGCAGAAGCGTCGCCTCGGCCAGGGCGAGCGCCCGAATCCGCGGCATGCCCGCCTCTCGGCTTCGATCCACGGCGCGGAACAGGTGGGAAACCGCCTCCTCGACCGCCCCGGACGCGGCCGCGATGCGTGCCCGTTCGAGCTCGATCTCACCCGACAGCACCGGCGGAGCGCCACGCTCGGCGTCCTCCAGCTCGCGCCGCGCCCCGTCCATGTCGCCGGCCGATCGCTTGATGCGCGCCAGCAGGAGCAGGCAGCGAGACCGCCCGCCGAGATCGCCGGCCTCGTCGAATCGGCGCGCGGCGTCGCGGGCGACGGCCAGCGCTCGTTCCGGACGGCCGTGCGCGAGCTCCAGCTCCGCGGAGAGGCGGCCGCGCTCGGCGCCGATGCGCGGCGGTTCGCCGGCGGCCGGCTCGCCGCTGCCGGCGAGGACGCGCCCGAGCTCCTCGAGCTCTCCCTCGGCGAGCAGGAGCTCGGCGCGTCGCAAGGTGGCCATCGTCGCTTGGTACGGCGTGCCTCGCGAGCGAAACGTCTCGATGGCGCGATCGAGGTGCGTCATCGCGTCCGAGTGGCGTGCGCGCAGGAGCTCGACCGACGCGAGGTTCGCGAGCGCGACCGCCTCCTCCACGCGATCCGACAGCCACCGGCGCCGCCGCGCCGTTTCCTCGAATGCATGCGCGGCCGCGTCGAGCTCGCCCTGGTCCCGATAGATCAGCCCGAGGCTCCCGAGGATGACGGTCTCCTCGTGCAGGTGCCCTGCCTGCTGCCGAAACGCGCGCGCCTCCTCGAGCAACGAGCGCGCGACGTCGTACCGGCCTTCGAGCCTTCGGAGGCTCGCGAGGTTCGTCCGCGCGACCGCGAGCAGCTCGGCGTCCCCGCCCGCGGCGTCCTCGACCCCGCGCTCGAGCAACTCCGCCGCGAGGCGCCGGCGCCCGGCACGGAGCGCGAACGTCCCGAGAAGGACGCGTCGCCACGTCGTCACGAAGGCGTCCCCTTCGGTGGACAACGCCCGCTGCAGCAGGTGGATCGCGCCGTCGAGATCGCCGCGGTAGGCCCGCGCGAACGCGATCCCGCGTTCCACGGCCAGGTGGTCGCGCGGCTCGGCCGCCGTGCGCGGCCGGCGGAGGAGCCTGCGTGCGTGCTCGAAGCAAGCCTCGGCTTCCTCGTAGCGACCGAGCGAGATCAGGGCGGCGCCCGCCGCCGAGAGCATTCGTGAGCGGTCGACGGCCGTCCCGGCGCCGCCCGCCAGTCGCTCGTAGAGTGCCGCGGCCTCGTCGTTGCGTCCCGCGTACACGAGGAAGCGTGCGCGCACGCGATCGATCCGGAACGCCACCTCGGGTGACAACGGCTCGTCGCCCGCGATCTGTCCCAACCGGTTCAGGACGTGACGCGCCTCCTCGAGGTGAAGCTCGTGTGTGCGCGACTCGAGGAGGTCCGCTGCGGCGGACTCCCGACCGCTCAGGATCAGGACGTGGACCCGATCGAGCGGACCGAGCCGCGACAGGACGCTCGAGTCGGCGATGCGCGCCGCGATCCTCGCGCGATCCTCCCGCGTCGATCGCTCGCGCGCCGCCTCTCCGAACCGGCGCTCGCGCAGGCGGTAGAGTCCATCACCGTCGCGGATCAGCCGTCCGTCGCGCAGCAAGCCCGTCACCTCGCCGCGCTCATCGGTCTCGAGCAGCGACGCGTCGCGCGGCGCGAGCGCGCCTCCGACCATCGAGAGCAGGGTCAAGACGCGGAGGGTCGCCGGCGAATCGGGCGGCGCCGCCAAGCCGCATACGTCGCGGACGTCGCTCGGCGCGAGGGCCGAGAAGTCGAATCGATCCCGCTCCCACGTGACCTTGCCACGCCGCCACGCGTCCACCAGCGCCGCTTCGATCGCAAGGGGATCCGACCCCACCACTCCGATCAACGCGGCGGCGAGCCGCTCGTGCCGGTCGCGCGTCGCATCGACCAACTCGTCCGCGCCCTCGAGCAAGGACATGTGGCGAGCGACGCATTCGGCGTCGAGGCGAGGGGCGACGAGCCATCCAGCGTCGTCCGGCGCGCGCGGCTCGAGCGCGGCCGGGAGCCGGCCTCGGCTGACGATCGCGATCGATGGTGGATCTCGCCGTTCGGCCGCGAGGTCGATGAGCGAGACCGCGAGCGCGCCGCGCTCCTCCTCCTCCGTGCCGATATCGATGATCCAATGCGACACGTTGCCGGTCTCGAGGCGGCGCCGCGCGCCGACGATCGCGCGCTCGACCGCGCTCGGCATCGCCGTCGTCACGGCCTCGATTCCGCTCGTCGCCGTCGCCGCCGGGGAGTCGTCGAGAACGAGCCGGCGGCTCGTCCCTCCCGCGACCGCGACCAGATAGGTCGCCCGCGCCACCACCGCGTCCACTTCGGCCGCGCTCGCGGCGCGTATCCAGGTGACGCCAGGCGACCGCGTGCGTGCGATCGACGTGAGCGCCTCGTCCAGCGGGCTGCCGCGTACGGAGAGTTCGGGTCGCAGCAGGGCCGCGATCGCGTCCGGCGACAGGCCTTCGTCGACCGCGAGCTCGCGGACGACGTCGGCCGCGCGGCGGGGGCGATCTTCGGGATCGGACGCGAGCAGCCGCGCGAGGAGTTCGTGAGCGCCGGGCTCGAGCGCCGCCAAGTCGAGGTCGAGCGCGTGGACGAACGAGGACCGGGGAAATCGGGCGAACAACCGCCCGAGGTCGACGGCCGGAGCTCCCTCGATGCTGAGCGCCCAGGCCGCGCCGAGCGCGAACAGGTCGGAGCGTGCGTCGAGCGGCAGCCCGAGCAGGGCCTCCGGCGAAACATAGGGCGGAGTGCCGCTCACGCCCGACCCGGGGGCGTCGCCGCGCCGGCGAGCGAGCCCGAAGTCGGACAGGACGGCGCGCCACCGGTCGCCGCACCGGGTCAAGAGGACGTTCTCCGGCTTCACGTCGCAGTGGAGCAGTCCGTGCCGGTGCAGGAACGACAACGCGCTCGCCACGTCGGACACGACGCGTCGCCGATCGTCCGGGCCGAGACGCGACGCCGCTTCGGCCCACGTCGGACCATCCACGTACTCCCGGAGCAGCCAGACGCCTCCCTCCGGCGACGCCGGCGGCAGGGTCCCGAACTCGAGCATCGTGGTGAGGCACGGATGGCGGAGACCGGCGAGAAGCGCGTACTCGCCGCCGAGCTCCTCGGCTTGGCGGTCCGACGTCCGAATCCACTTGAGCAGTCGCCGCTCCCCCCCGCCGGTTCGAACGACCGCGACGGTCCGCTCCCCCTCGTCGAGCAGGACGCGTTCGATCTCGAATCGTTCACGGAGCGGGGGCGGGAGTTTCATCGGGTGCCGAATGATATCTCCCCCCGGATCGGAACCGCTCGCGACCATCTCCGATCCGGACGATCGGGGGCGCATCCGGCGGAACCTGTCCCATGATATGTTGATACAAAAAGACTTAGCAACGGACCGTGATCGGCTTATCGATTGCTGTACTTCCCGTGCGAAACGCGACCCGACGTTCGTACTGGGGGATCACATGCGCCAACGGACCCTGTTCGCTGTCATTTCGTTGCCCGGCCGGCCAGCCGCTTCCACTCGGCGCGACCTCGCTCTCCGAGCCGGGAGGCGAGCGATCCCGGTGCAGGATCGACGGGGGCTCGGCGGGCCCGCACGAGATTGCTTCCCCCCGGGGGTGAACGTACGCTCGACGCATGGAAACCAGGAACCTTCTCGACGTTGCCGTCGAAGCGGCTCGGCTTGCTGCCAACGTCTGCCGCCGCGTTCAGAACGAGCAGGTGCTTGACGGCGTGCCCGAGGCGAAGGTTGGCAAGGAGCCGGTCACCGTCGCCGATTACGCGTCGCAGGCGCTGGTCCTGAAGACGCTCTCCGATGCGTTCCCGGACCACGAGTTCCTTGCCGAGGAGGACTCGGCCCACCTGCGCGGACAGCGGGACGATTCGGTGGGTCGCCGCGTCCAGGAGCTCGTGAACGACGCCCTCGGCGCCGACGCCTCGTTCGATGCGATCTGCGGCTGGATCGACCGGAAAGGCAAGGCCGGAGCCCGCTTCCATTGGGCGATCGACCCGATCGACGGCACGAAGGGTTTCCTGCGCCGCGCGCAATACGCAGTAGCGCTCGGCCTTCTGGAGCGCGGTTCGCCCGCGGCGGGGGTTCTCGTCTGTCCGAACCTCGAGGTCGACCCCACCGATCTCTCTCGGGGCCGGGGAGTGATCTTTGCGGCCGCGCGCGGCGAGGGAACGACCGCGCGACCGCTCGATGGCGGTGACGCGCGCCCCGTGCACGCGAACCACACGACCGACGCGACCACGGTGCGCGTCCTCGGCAGCGTCGAGTCGAGCCACGGCGATCCGAAGCTGCTCACGGACCTCGTCGAGGCGTGCGGCTTCGGCGGCGGCGTGGTCCGGGTCGACAGCCAAGTGAAGTACGGAGTGCTCGCGCGCGGCGGAGCGGAAGTCTACCTGCGCCCGCGCTCGAAGCCTGACTACCGCGAGAACGTATGGGACCACGCGGCTGGCGCCATCGTCGCGTCCGAGGCCGGCGCGGTCGTGACCGACATGGACGGCAAGCCGCTCGATTTCACCCTCGGCAAGCGGCTCGAGGAGAACCGCGGCGTGCTCGTCACCCACGGACCGATGCACGCGGAGATCGTCGCCGCGCTCGCGAAGCTCTCGGCGTCGTAGGCCGAGTGTGTC
The DNA here is from genome assembly GCA_964649825.1 of uncultured Phycisphaeraceae bacterium. Taxonomy (GTDB): domain Bacteria; phylum Planctomycetota; class B15-G4; order B15-G4; family JADJEK01; genus CAZYQW01. Next base: position 26,846 of record CAZYQW010000038.1, read on the forward strand.
TCCGAGTCCTTGCGCGAGCCGGGGACTACGGCCCCTGTCGTCGCATCGAGTCGAACATCCGATCGACGTCGGGCGGCGGGCGCGTGGCGAGGCTCGTCACGACCGTCACGAACAGCCCGGCCGCGAACCCTGGGATCAGTGGGTACAGCCGTTCCTGGAGTCCGGGCACGAGCCGCCATCCGATCGTCACCACGACGCCGGCGAGCATGCCCGCGATCGCGCCGGATCGCGTGACGCGCCGCCAGTAGAGCCCGAGGATCGATACCGGTCCGAGCGCGGCGCCCAGTCCGTCCCAGGCGAGCAGGACGAGCCAGAAGACGACCTTCGTCGCTACGAAGCCGAGGGCGATCGCGACGAGGACGAGCCCGACCACCACCACCCGACTTCCGCGCACGAGCGCCCGAGGCGACAGCTCCTCGTCTCGACGGATGACTTTCTGATAGAGGTCGCGCACGACGCTCGACGCGCACACGAGGATCTGCGAGTCGGCGGTCGACATGATCGCCGCGAAGACCGAGGCGATCACGACGCCGAACAGGATCGGATGCAGGTGCCGCTCGGCCAGCACTAGGTAGATCGTCTCCGGATCACCTCCCGGCAACGCCGCCTTGGTGGCGAACGACGCCCGGCCGAGGAGCCCGATGGTCAGCGCTCCCGCCGCCATGAGTGTGTTCCACACCGTGCCGATGAGCGCGGCCGCGCGGAGCTGAGAGGCGTCACGGATCGCCATGTAGCGCGCCATGATGTGCGGCTGGCCGGGCGAGCCGAGACCGATCGCGAGAAGTCCGACCAGGGACCCCGCCGCGAATGGACTCAAGAGTCCCTCGTCGATCCGCGTCAGCTCGTCGATCACGGCGGTCCATCCGCCGAGGTGCGACATCACGACGATCGGGACGACGACGAGCCCGAACAGCATGACGAACGCCTGCACCAGATCCGTGAGGCTGACCGCCAGGAAGCCCCCGAGCGCGGTGTAGACGAGCACGATGCCCGCGGTCACGAGCACGGCGGCCGACTCGCTCATGCCGAAACTCGGGGCGAGGGTCTTGCCGCCGGACACGAACTGCGCGGCGACGTACGTCACGAGGAAGACGAGGATGAAGAGGACCGAGATCGAGCGCAGGACTCCACGATCGTCGCGGAACCGCGCAGCGAGGAAGTCCGGCACCGTGATGCAATCGTGGACTTCGCTGAATCGCCGCAGGCGAACCGCGAACGAAAGGAAGAGCGCCCCCTCGACGACGATGTAGCCGAGCACGGCCCAGATCGCCTTCGCGCCGTACTGCCACGCCATCCCGCCGAACCCGAGCAGGAGCCATGCACTGCGCCCGGAGACCACGGCCGAGAGCGCGACGACGAAACGGGACAGCCGTCGTCCGCCGATGAAGAACTCCGACATCCCGCTCGAGGAGAATCGTGCCGCGTAGACGCCGAGCGCGAGCACGACGACGAGATAGCCGACGAAGGCGGCGAGGGCGGCCGGTCGTCCGGAGCCGGCGAACGCGCTCGTGGCGAGAAGCATCATCCGATCATTCCGCTGAAACGCGACACGGGCGCCGACCGCGTTCGCGGTGGACGCCCGCCGGTCGTGCGAACCCGCGCCGGGTCGCTCAACGCATCGAGTAGATCGTCTCGCCGTCGCTGAACACGAGCGCGCCGCCGTTGTCGTTCACCGCGAGGAACTCGAACAGCGACGAGTCCGAACGGGCGAGTTCCTCGCCGGTCGCCGCGTCCACCACCGCGATGCCGTTGCCCGGCAGCCGGAGATAGTCACGACGCCCGATACGCGTCAAGAACGCTTCGGCGCCGGGGAAGCGCCACCGCTCCATGCCGTCGCTCTTGTTGATCGCCGCGACCATTCCCGCGAACGGCTGGTAGAGCACGTCCTCGGTCACCGCCGGCTTCTCGAGAAGCGGCGTCTGCGCGCCGAGCCACTTCCAGACGATGGCGCCGGACGCGCGGTTCAGCGCGTACAGGCCGTGATCCTCGGACGCGACGAAGATGTGGTCACCGTCCGTGGCGAGATCGGCCGAGTTGCGTCCGAGCGTACGGACCATCCAGTTCGCCTCGGCCGGCGCGGCACCCTCCGCGGATCGCGGCGGGATGGCGATGACGGACCCATCCGTGGTGGCGAAGTAGACCATCCGGTCCGCCCCGCTGCCGACGATGAGCGGCGCGCTCACGATCGGACCGCCGGTCGTGTAGAACCAGCCGTTCCAACCGTTCTCGAGTGCCACGGCGCGAAGCCTCGTCCCGTCGCCCCACGCGCCCGCGTAGAGAGTGTCGAGCGTGATCACCGCGTCGGACGACGGAGTGAACTCGAGATCCGATCGCAGGAGCGCGGTTCCGCTGCTGCGCGTCGCCACCGTCAAGTGGCTGCGCGAAAGGAACGCGACGTGGGCGTCGCCGACCGCGACGGGCCGCGTCGGGAACTTCGAAAGCGGGAGCACCCAGCGATGGAGACCCGTCGAGGCGTCGATCGCGTGCGCGGTCATCTTCGAGTCGACCACGTAAATCGTGCCATCCTCGATCTCGATCGAGCGCACGTCCGCCCCCGTCCGCATTCGAAGGGGAATCGGTTCCCACGTGAAGCCGTCGAGCATCGCGGTGCGGGTCACCGTCTCGATCGGCAGCGCCCCCGCGGTCTGCGGGCTCGCGATGCCGTCGAACGGTCCGCCGAGCGGGGAACACGCCGCAAGCAGGAAGAACGGCACCAGGGAGAGAGAATGGGAACCCCGAAGCGCTCGCCTCGTCATTCGCCGGACTCCTTCCAGACCTTCTGATTGGATCGGCACGACCTGGCCGGTCGACTCTCGGAAAGAGCTTGCCAATCAAGGAAATAGGATCGCGGGATCTTAATCGGGTCGAAGACCCGGTCAAGCAGAAACTTCATCGTGGCGCGCGCGTCGACGAAGCCCGCGTTGACGCTCCCCACCGGGTCTGGCAGGATCGCCGAAGTACCGTATCGAACCCTGGCGTATCGAACCCTGGGATGCGTTCAATCGGCATGCAATCCACCTCCGCGTTGGACGACGTCCTGGCCACGAACCTGCAGAGCGTGCACGCGCGAATCGCGGCTGCGGCGGCGCGTGCTGGACGCCTTGCGCAAGACGTTCGTTTGGTAGCAGTTACCAAATCCGTCCCGATAGGTATCATCCAGCGACTCGTCCTCTTGGGTGCGCGCGACCTCGGCGAGAACCGGATCCACGACGCTGCCGAAAAGATCAGGGAGGTCGATGCGCTCGGACCGAGGCCAGCCTGGCACTTGATCGGTCACCTTCAGAGCAACAAAGTCCGCCGCGCCGTACGCATGTTCGCTTGCATTCACTCCGTCGATTCGGTGGCCTTGCTCGATCGCATCGACGAGACCGCGGCACAGGAGGGCCGAGCGATCGACGTTCTTCTTCAGGTCAACGTCAGCGGAGAAGCGACCAAGTCCGGCGTCTCCCTCGCCGAGCTGCCGAAGCTCGTCGAGCGTGCGTCGAACCTGCGCGCCGTCCGGCCCGCCGGCTTGATGACCATTGCCCCGATGAGCGACGATCCGGAGAACGCCCGGCCCCACTTCCACGGTCTCGCGGCGCAGCTCGAGTTCGCGTCGCGGCGGCTCGGACCCGAGTTTCGCGAGCTGTCGATGGGCATGACGGACGATTTCGAGGTCGCAATCGAGGAAGGGGCGACGCTCGTCCGTGTCGGTCGAGCCCTGTTTCAAGGTCTTCCAGCGACGTGGACGGAAGCGTGACCGCGGAGGGAATCTGAATCGTGCCGGTCCTGATCTACGAAACCGGTCCGCTGAAGGGCCACACCCTGCGCCTCGAGATGGACAAGGTCTACAGCCTGGGCCGAGACCCGAAGAACGACGTCGAGATCGACGACGAGCTCGCGTCCCGCGTGCACGCCAGGATCCGCGGCAAAGACGGAACGTACTTCATCAAGGACAGCGGCTCTTCGAACGGCACGCTCGTCAACGACCAGAAGTTCGACCTGACCGAGCTCGCCTCCGGCGACAAGATCACGATCGGTGCGACGATCCTGAGCTTCCTGTCCGACGACGAGGCGGGCGGCGGCGCGGGGAAGACGCTCGGCGGCTACAAACTCCTTCAACGCCTCGGACGCGGCGGCATGGGCACCGTCTACCGCGCGCTGCAACTCTCGTTGAACCGGGAAGTGGCGCTCAAGATCCTCTCGCCCGAGCTCTCGCGGGACCCGGCGTTCCTCCAGCGCTTCTTGAAGGAGGCGCGTGCGGCCGGACAGTTGAACCACCCGAACATCGTTCAGGTGTACGACGTCGATCAGGCCGAGGGGCTGATCTTCTACGCAATGGAGTTCGTCCCTGGCGGCACGGTCGAGGACCACGTGTTCAAGTCCGGCCTGCTGCCGATCGACGACGCCCTGCGCTTGCTGCTCGACGCCGCGCGCGGGCTGCAGTACGCCGAGGTGAAGAAGATCGTCCATCGCGACATCAAGCCCGACAACTTGATGATGACCGACATCGGGACGGTCAAGATCGCGGACCTCGGCCTCGCGCTCGCCGCGCACGACGATACCGGCGAGTCGACGGGGATCCTGGGCACCCCGCACTTCATCTCGCCCGAACAGGCCCGCGGACAAGCGCTCGACACGCGCTCCGACCTGTATTCGCTCGGGGCGACGTTCTTCCGGATGTTGACCGGCAAGACGATGTACCACGGCGCAAACGCGAAGGACATCATCCGCCAGCAGGTGAAGGAGCCCCCTCCCTCGCTGAAGGAGGCCCGGAACGACGCTCCCGATCGCATCTGCGACATCTTCCAGCGGCTCGTTCAGAAGGACCCCGCCGACCGATTCCAGAGCCCGAGTGAGCTGATCGACGCCATCGAGGCCGTGCGCGCCCGCCGCAGCGGCCGTACCGGCGTCGTCGTGTTCGGCCTAGTTGCGATCGCCGCGATCGCGGCTTCTGTTCTTGTCGTGTTGAAGAACGGCGAGAATGCGAACGACGGCACGCGCACCGTCATCGTCAATACTCCTGACGAGGAATTGACCCATCAGATGAAGGAGCAGCAGGCGCTGCTCCTTCGTCAGCAGCGGGAGAACGAGGCGATGCAGGAGCGCCTCGCCCTGGACGGCCGCGAGGAGTCGCTCGGCCGCGAGGCCTACCTTGCTGGTTTGAAGGACCTGATCGCTCGGCACGACGGAACGACGGCCGCGGAGGGCGCGCGCGAGAAGGCCGAGGCGATCGAGGCGGCCATCGCGAACGAGCGACGAGCCGCGGCGCAGCGCGCGGCCGCGATCGAGGCCGCGATCGCGAAGATGGAGAAGACCGTTGCAACGGCGATCTCCGAGAACCGCTTCGTCGACGCGTTGATCGCGATCGATACGCGCGCCGGCACGGCGGAGGCGCTCGCGACGGACACCGGGTTGTCCGACGCGGCTAGACGACTTGCGCTCGACGTCGAACGCACGGCTGACCAGGTGCTCAACGGTCTCGTCGCCGACGCGAAGAGGGCGCTCGCTGCTAGCGAGTTCAAGACCGCACGATCGCTCCTCGATCAGGTGGCCGCCGCGATCGATCCGCGCGATCGCGCGCCAGAAGGCTCGGCCCGCGAACGCCTCCACGCGGTCGCCACTCTGGTCGAGGCTGCGCGGGCCGAAGCGGATCGAGTCGAGGACGAGCACCGCCGCTCCGTTCTCGCGGCCGACCTCGAAATCCTTCGTTCGACCTTCGATTGGAATCGCTTCTACGACGACCTCGCGGCTTACCGGATTCCCGACGCCCTCCAGCGGCTCGAGGCGATGGCCAAGCAGCTCAAGACCGAAGAGTACATCGACTACGTCGAACGCCGCATCGACGACGTACGCGCCGCCGACTGGATGCTGACCGAGCTGAAGGATCGACTGCGCACCGCAACGCTCGCGAACACCGAGATCGAGCACCCCGAGCGGCACGCGCCAGCAACGATCACCGGCCTTTCCCCCGAGAATGACGGCGTGCTGGTCCAGGTCGCTCGAGCCGGCGGCTTGACGACGTCCGTGCTGCGATTCGATTCGTTCGACACGACGGCCGAGATCCTCGACTTGTTCGAGCGCGTGGCAACGACCGCGAACGAGCGCCTGCACGTGGCGCGCTCCGCGGTCGCGCTCGCCTCGGCGGCGGCCCACGCCCATGCGGTGCGAATCCGCGAACAGATCGATCGGTACGATCCGGCGGCGGGTTGGAGCGCCGCTCAGCGGGCCGGGCTCGTCGACGTCACGTTTCACAGCCTCGACTCGCCGCGATTGACCGAGCTGCTCACGTCGATCGAATCGGAAGCCACGCTGAAGGCAGAGATCGACGCGCTGCGACGGCGCATCGATCGCGAACGCGAGGTTCGCGACATCTTCATCGAGGCGCTGGAACCGTTCAGCCGTCCCGAGTCCTCGATCCGGTTCTCCGCGTCGCTGACCCGGCTCGAGCAGATCGTCGCCACGTATCGCGACACCGACTTCTTTCTCGCCACCTACGACCTGTTCAACGGCGGTGGCGAAGCCCTGTCGCTCGTCGACTAAGCGCGATGGCGGGCACGCGCACGGACCGGTTGCGGATCGCGGTGCTCGCATCCGGTGGTGGGCGGTCGATCGAGAATCTGGTCGAGCGTGCTCGCGACGGACGCCTCAGGGCTGACGTCGTCCTCGTGATCGCCAACACCCCACGCGCCATCGCCCTCGACAGGGCTCGACGTCTCGGAATCGAAAGCGCGGTGATTCGGCCGCGGGACTTCCCCGACGACGTGTCGTTCGGGTACGCGATCGCAGAGCGGATCGCGGAGTCGGAGGTCGACCTCGTCGTGCTCGCCGGCTACCTCGTGCGGCTGCCGATCGTGCCCGCGCTCGCTGGACGGGTGATCAACATCCATCCAGCGCTCCTGCCGATGTTCGGCGGCAAGGGCTTCTTTGGCCATTATGTCCACGAGGCGGTCGTTCGTTCCGGAGCGAAGGTCACGGGGTGCACCGTTCACTTCGTCGACGATGAGTACGATCACGGACCGATCGTCCTGCAGCGGACGGTGCCGGTGCGGTTCGAGGACGACTCGAAAACCGTGGCCGGGCGCGTGTTCGAGGCGGAGAAGGAAGCGTTGCCGGAAGCGATCAACTTGATCGCGGCGGGCAGAGTGGAGGTTGTGGGGAGTCGGGTCAGAGTGACGGAATAGGAGGACGAGGGCCAAGGAACCGGGAGGTCGATACGCAGTATGCATCGGCGCGCGTTACTGGAGCTTTTGGAGGCATATCGGGCGGTTCGTCCCGATGAGGACGAAACCGTCGAACGGATTCGGAAGCTCGTGGTGGATCACGAGGATTGTCTGGAGCGAAGCTGTATTCCCGGCCACGTCACGGCGGCGGCATGGATCGTCGATTCGGATCGGAAGCGATTCTTGTTGACGCACCATCGGAAGCTCGATCGGTGGCTCCAGCTCGGTGGGCACGTCGACGGCGAGCCGGAAGTGCACCGGGCCGCGCTGCGCGAGGCGCGGGAGGAGTCCGGGATGGAACGGTTTCAGATCGTGCGCACGGACGACAGGATCCTGCCGATCGACCTGGACGTGCACGTGATTCCGGCGCGCGACGACGACCCGGAGCACGAGCACCATGACGTGCGGTTCCTGTTGATCGCCGAGCCTGGGCAGGAACTCGTGATCAGTAAGGAGTCGATCGATCTACGTTGGTTCGAGAACGATCGGCTCGACGAGGTGGCGGGAGACGAGAGCGTCCAGCGCCTCGGGCGCAAGGCGATGGACAGGCTTCGCACTTGCGAGTGATGACTCCCCGATCTGGTGCGTTGGTGCAATGACCTCCAGCGTTTCTCGAGGCGCTCGCCTTCGAGCGCTATGCCTGATCGATCAGAAGCGCGTTCGCCCAGCCGGTCGCGCGCAGCCTCGCTCGGAGCCGTTGCCATCTCTTCCACGCGGCGTCCTCCCGCAGGCCGACCCGCACCGCGACCTCGCGACACGGCCTTCCCTCGAGGCCACAGAAGACAAGAAGCTCGCGATCCTCCTCGTCGAGCGCGCGCGCGTGGTCGAGGAATCGTCGGACCGTATCATCCTGCGCGAGACGCATGCTGATGCTCGTGACGTGCGCGCTTCGCTCATCGAGTGCGCTCATCGGCTCGTGGGCCGTCGCGCGCAGCTTCAAGTGCCGCCGCAGCAATTCCAGGAGCACGTGACGGGCGACCTGGTAGATCCACGCATGGAACGACTCGAACGGCTCGACCCTGTCATGGAGTGCCCGGACCCCACGCAGCCACACTTCTTGGAGAAAGTCGTCCACGCTGATGCTGCCGGGCACACGGAGCGCCGCCCACGCATAGAGGCTGGGGGCGACCGTCTCATACAACGCGTCAAACCGCGAGCGGTCGCCGGCGCGGATCTGATTGGCGAGCTCGGTCGCGTCGTGAAGATCGTCTCCATTGGTCACGGGTGCACGTCCATCGCGGCACGCATGCCGACGTCTCGGTCCCGGAAGCCGGGCCCCAGATGGAGGCGCGAGCTGGAGCGAGCCGCAATCACGCTACGCAGGAACGAGCCGCCGCGTACGACCCGCGTCCCGTCCCCGTCGCCCCTGCGCTCGCCGGTGTGGAAGTCAAGCACCGCCCGGTCGTACGAGACCGGCCCGCGATCCCGGCACCATTCACCCACGTTTCCGATCATTCCGACGAGCCCGAACCCGTTCGGAAGGAACGCGTCGACCCGCGCGTAGCGGGCGTGACCGTCATCGAGGTTCGGGGAGCAGAGCATTCGTTCGTGGATCGCCTCGACGTCGATGCCGCTCACGTCCGCCACGTTTCCAAACCCGACAATCGTCTCCGGTTCGTCACCGGTCGGCCAGATCGTCTCGGTCCCCGCGCGATATGCGTGCTCCCACTGCATCTCGGTCGGCAGGACGAGCCCCACGCGGCGGAGCGCGCGCTCTGCCTCGTACCACGAGACGCTCTCGACCGGATGCATCGGCGTGATCGACGCGTCCTCTTCCTGATCGGCACGTGGCGCACGCCCAACGAAATGGCTCGGGTTTCGCGTGGTCAGCCGCTCCCACTGGGCCTGGGTCACCTCGTACTTGGCGAGCAGGTAGGGATGGATGGGAAACGGACTGATCACGTGCGACGGATAATCCGCCCACGGGTCGATGCGGTAGCCGTCGACCGACGAGCGCTGCGACCCGATCCTCGCCTCGCCCCCGGGAATCAGCACCATCACGACCCCGTGCTCCGGAGTGAGCCTCAAGCGGCCGAGACCGTCTCGCTCGGGAACGTCGCCACTCAAAACGTGGGCGAACTCCCATAGGCCGCAGTCGGGATCGGGACCGATCGGGACGAGCCCGTCCTGGCGAACGAGACGAAGGCCGCCGTATCGCGGCGCCCGCTCGGGATCCGCGATCTCATCGATCGCCACTGCCCAACGTCTCTCGATATCCTCGGGAACGCGACGGGCCGCCATGAGAGCGAGATCGATGGATCGAGTCGCGACCGGCAGGAAACCCGGGACCGGCGCGGTCTCGATCAGGCCATCGATCGTGCGCGGCAGCCTCGAGAGCGCGTCGAACAGGACCTGATCCCCCGCATCGCGGAATCGAAACGTGAGATGCGGTACGTCCAGCCGAGGCCCCTGCGCGATCTCGATTCGTAGCGCCTGCATCCGCGCCAGCAGGACGGCGGCCGACTCGCGATCGGGCAGTCGCGCTTCTCCGCGCTCCGCCGCGAGCAGGGTCCGCTCGATCCGATCGGCGAGCGCGGCGAGCATCACCATGCGCTCCGCTTCGTTCCGGAGGAACCGCTCCTCGCTCGGCGCGGTCGGATCCAGGGGCAGTGCCCGAGCGCGCAGAAGCTCCAGTTCACGAGCGTCGGCGTCACGTCGCGACACGATCTCGCGCGCCTCCGCGATGAGATCCTTGACGGCGGGAACGCGGCGTTCGTCGATGGGCCAGAGCATTTCGAACCTGCGCTCGATCGTCTCCGGCGTGACGGCGTCGGTGAGCAGCCCAAGCGCGCGCGAGCGAGCGTGCGACTCGTGAATGACGGCCACGGCCGCGAGCAAGCTGCCAACAAGTGCGGCGGCGATCGTCGTGCTCATCGCTCGATTGCGCACGATCCACTTCCTGACCCGGGCCGCCGCACCCACTTCATGAGCACTGACGACGCGTTGCTCCAGGAAAGCGCGGACATCCGCGGCCATGGCCCGCATGTCCGGGTATCGGTCCTCGCGGCGGCGATGCATGGCGCGTTCGCAGATGGCGACGAGTTCCGGGGCAAGCCGCGGCCGGACGTCAAGAAGGGGAGGGAGCGATCCGCGGCGAACTCGGCTCAGGATCTCACGGCTCGTCGCCGACTCGCCGGCCGCCGCATAGGGAGGGTGGCCAGTGAGAAGGTGGTACAGAATCGCACCGACCGAGTAGACGTCCGCCGACGGCCCGAGCTCCGCGATCACTCCTTCTGCCTGCTCGGGCGCCATGTAGCTCGGGGTGCCGAAAACGTCGCCGTCGATCGTGAGCGTCGCGCGTTCAGGCTCGTTCGCCTCGACCGGCGGCGAACCGCAACCTGACGCGCGAGCGAGACCCCAATCGACGACGTAGACCTCGCCGAACTCGCCGAGCATGACGTTCGCGGGCTTCAGGTCTCGGTGAACGACGCCCAGCGAATGAGCGTACGCCATTGCATCGCAGACTCTCGCCATGACGTCCAGAGCTCGAGCCAGCGTCCAATCCCCCCCACGCTCGTGATGACGTACGATCGCGTCCTTGAGGGTGATCCCGCGGATCAGGCGCATCGTGAAGAAAGGGCGGTCGTCGCCGGTTCTGCCGATGTCGTGAACCGGAACGACGCCGGGGTGATCGAGGAGACACGTAACACGGGCCTCGGCGAGGAAACGTCGCCGAGATGACTCGTCGAGTCGGTGATGCACCTTCATCGCAAGTTCGCGGTCGAGGGTCGTGTCGCGCACCCGCAGCACCGTACCCGTGCCACCGCGGCCAACGACGTCGTGTACCTCGTAGCGAGCGAAACCGTTCGTACTTCGTCCGTCGGGTTCCGACGCACCCTCCACCACGGCCGGCGGAACGGTCAGCGCCGCGTGCGACAGGTACTCGCGCGCGATGGCCGCCTCGTGGTCCGGGAACCGTGCCAGGTAGAACGAGAGTGGAAGGACCCCACCGCCCTCGAGGTCGGCGGAGAGTCGGACCAGGAAATCGCAGATCGCCGCAGCTTCCGTCATGGTGACCATTCCGCACACGGCCGGTTCCATGCCGCATGGGCCCGACATTAGACCACGCCCCGCAAGATCCCGAGGTTCCGAAGATCGTCCTGTCTCTTCCGGATTCCCGTCCAGTCGCATCCGCGATGGCGCACTCCAGTACCACAAGACCGAGTACCACGAGCCGCAAGTCTACGAGCTCGTCCGACCACGAGGAAATGACCCCATGAGTCTCGACCCGTCTCATCGTGACCTCTCGACGCGAACGAAGCGCATCCGCTCGCTCGCGCGGCAGATCGTGTTGGCGATGCTCGTCACGCCGGCCGCGGACGCGCAACCGTGCTTCGGGCCGGACCAGCTGGTCGGCCCATGCTGTCAGATCGCGAACCCGAGTCTCCCGATCTTCCCGGGCGTGCAGCTCCCGGGGCTGGGGATCTGCTTTAGCAACTGCCAGTCGTCGACCACGAACAACTTGCGCGTCGATTGGCCATCTCCGACGCTCCTGTCCTGCACGTCGTACGCCACCACCATCACCGTGACCGACACGAACAGCACGCTACCCATCCTGACCGGAACGATGATCCTCGACTACACGCGGACATTCGAGGAGGTCGACCCGAACGGGAACTTCCATCAAGTTTGGCGCTTCGCGGTCAAGGTCGATCTCGGACCGGCGCTGGTCGGCATCGCGCTGCCCTGTCCGACTCCGCTGTGCATCCACCCGTTCGGACCACAGCCGACCGCGTTCTTCTACGGCTACCTCGACTATGCGCAGCCGTGCGGCGGGGCCATCACCGAGAACGCACTCGTACTTCACCACGCGTGCGACTTCTTCATCCATCGGCCCGCGCTCTCAAGCCAACCGGGAGCGTTCCATCCCAACGAATCGTATGCGATCGTCGCCCCGGTCTCGGCGGCGCAGCCGTTCGTCATCGGCAACAACATTCCCGCGAGCGGACCACTGTTTGGCGAAGGAGTCCGCACAACGCCGCCGATCCTGCCCTCGATCTGCCTCGCGACGGATCAGGTCTCGAACGGACAGATGACCCTTCTCGGGGCCGGGTGCCTGTGCCCGTTCGGCTCCTCGCCGCAGCAGTATTGGCTGCGCACGTTCTCCGGTCAGTTGTCCTGCCCGTTGACCAGCGGGGCTCCCGGCAACTTCACCGCTCTGAACGTCGGGTTTCCGAACCTCCTCCCCTGGTTTCAGCTGATGTCGGCCAGCATCGGCCGCTGGACGAACGCCAATCTCTATCCGGGGAACGAGAGCGCATGGGCCGACGAAGGACTGTTTCTTCAGAACACCGCATGCACCGGTCCGATCGTGACCGTCCAATACGGCGGCTCGACCCGCTTCGGTTGGATGCTCAACCATCCCGTCCTGATCGGTGGCCACACCGACCTCGCGTCGAACTACTTCGCTCCCGTTGGTGGGCCCTATCCGTTCCCGATCTTCGGAAACGTCACCCCGACTGACCAAGTCACGTTCGTCAACGTTCCGTAAGCAGACGCGAAGGCGGTTCGCCCCCGTTCACCTCGGGTGCACCCGCCTGCCGGCCCTCCAGACGCGTTCGATCCGAAGACGCTCTGGACGGCCGTGATGCGATCTTCGATGTCCGCGCACGATTGGGCCGATGGGCTCGGTAGCCGCAGCATCCCGTCGCCTCCGCAGGGACAACCTGTGCCAACGGGCGCCAACTACGCCAAGGCTTGTGAAAGCAGACCTCGGCGTCGATCCCGTCGACAGCCGCGCGCGACGTTCGCGGACCGAGGGCGATACCCGCCGACCGTTCCCTCGCGACCGATCTCGGTTGCTTCAATAAGACGCAAAATGCAAAACGAAAGGGTTCGTCATCCCTCTCGGGAGGACGAACCCTCGTTGTATAGCCCCGGCGATAACCTACTCTCTCAGCGGTCTGCCAATACCATCGGCTCGAACTGCGTAACGACCGTGTTCGGAATGGGAACGGGTGTGGCCAGATCGATATCGTCACCGGGAATTTTGTAAGGTCGAATCGTGGAATCTCATCACTCTGTCGTCGCGGCGACCGTCCCAACTCCCCGAGTGGAATCGGGAAGCGGAGAAAAGTAGTCAAGCCGATCGGCCAATTAGTACCGGTTAGCTGAACGCATTGCTGCGCTTACACACCCGGCCTATCAACCTGGTAGTCTTCCAGGGGCCTGATGGGGAGACCTAGTTTTGGGGAAGGTTTCACGCTTAGATGCTTTCAGCGTTTATCCGTTCCGCACTTAGCTACCCAGCGCTACCCCAAGCGGGATAACTGGTACACCAGAGGTGCGTCCGCCCAAATCCTCTCGTACTAAAGGCAAAACCCCTCAAGTCTCCTACACCCACACCGGATAGGGACCGACCTGTCTCACGACGGTCTGAACCCAGCTCGCGTACCGCTTTCATTGGCGAACAGCCAAACCCTTGGGACCTTCTTCAGCCCCAGGATGCGATGAGCCGACATCGAGGTGCCAAACCTCCTCGTCGATATGGACTCTTGGAGGAGATCAGCCTGTTATCCCCGGAGTACCTTTTGTCTGATGAGCGACGGCCATTCCACACTGAACCGCCGGATCACTAAGCCCTGCTTTCACACCTGCTCGACTTATAGGTCTCGCAGTCAAGCACCCTTATACCTTTACGCTCTACACGCGATTGCCAACCGCGTTGAGGGTGCCTTTGGACTCCTCCGTTACTCTTTGGGAGGAGACCGCCCCAGCCAAACTGCCCACCAAGCACTGTCCCGAGCCCGGATTCACGGGTCACGGTTAGAATCTTAACAGGACAAGGGTGGTATTTCACGGATGACTCCACAGGGGCTAGCGCCCCCGCTTCAACGTCTCCCACCTATCCTACACATGTCAAGTCAAAACCCAGTACTAGGCTACAGTAAAGGTTCACGGGGTCTTTCCGTCCTGGTGCGGGAACGTGGTATCTTCACCACGACTGCAGTTTCGCCGAGTCTCTTGCTGAGACAGTGCTCCAGTCGTTACGCCATTCATGCGGGTCGGAACTTACCCGACAAGGAACTTCGCTACCTTAGGACCGTCATAGTTACGGCCGCCATTCACCGGGGCTTCAGTTCGCAGCTTCGACCGAAGTCTAACCGCTCCCTTTGACCTTCCGGCATTGGGCAGGCGTCAGACTGTATACGTCGGCTTATTCGCCTTAGCACAGTCCTGTGTTTTTGGTAAACAGTCGCCAGAGCCTATTCACTGCGGCCCCCTGTGACTCCATGAGCAAGTCACTTCATCACCAGGGGCACTCCTTCTTCCGAAGTTACGGAGTTATTTTGCCGAGTTCCTTAGCAAGAGTTCTCTCGCGCGCCTTAGGATACTCACCCTACCTACCTGTGTCGGTTTGCGGTACGGACACCTGTAAAGCTCACTAGAGGGTTTTCTTGGAAGGCCCTTCAGTCACTTCGCGAAAGCGTTCGCTCGTCATCATCCCCGAGATGTGATTGCCGCGGATTTACCTACGGCCACCCCGCAGACTTAAACACACACTTCTGTCCGTGTGCTGACCTTCAAACCTTCGTCACCCCATCGCTCAAACGCTTACAGGTGGTACAGGAATATTAACCTGTTGTCCATCGACTACGCCTTTCGGCCTCGTCTTAGGTTCCGACTAACCCTGGGCGGAATTACCTTCCCCAGGAAACCTTAGGTTTACGGCGAGTCAGATTCCCACTGACTTTATCGCTACTCGTACCGGCATTATCACTTCCACGTCGTCCAGCAGTCTTTACAGTCTGCCTTCACCCTACAGTGGAACGCTCCCCTACCAATGAGAAGAGGACGTCACCTCATCTCAGTCCGCGGCTTCGGTGTCAGGCTTAGTCCCGTTGATTTTCGGCGCGGAAATGCTCGACCAGTAAGCTGTTACGCACTTTTTAAATGATGGCTGCTTCTAAGCCAACATCCTGGCTGTCTTAGCACTTCCACTTCCTTTGACCACTGAGCCCGTCTTCGGGACCTTAGCCGGCGGTCTGGGTTGTTTCCCTCTCGTCGACCAAGCTTATCCCCGGTCGACTAACTGCCACGCTGGCAACGGTGGTATTCGGAGTTTGATTAGGCAGGGTAGGTGGGTAACCCCCCAAGCCCATTCAGTAGCTCTACCCCCACCGCGCATCACGTGACGCCAGCCCAAAAGCTGTTTCGGGGAGAACCAGCTATCTGCAAGTTTGATTAGACTTTTACTCCTAACCACAGCTCATCCCCTAACTTTTCAACGTTAGTGAGTTCGGTCCTCCACGGACTGTTACATCCGCTTCAACCTGGCCATGGTTAGATCACTTGCCTTCGGGTCTATCGCACGGAACTCAAGTCGCGCATTTCGCACTCGGTTTCCCTTCGGCTTCGGGCCTGAGACCCTTAACCTTGCTCCATACGATAACTCGCCGGTCCATTATGCAAAAGGTACGCCGTCACCCATTACCCCGAAGGGTCATAGGGCTTCGACCGCTTGTAAGTGTATGGTTTCAGGTACTTTTTCACTCCCCTCGCCGGGGTTCTTTTCATTTTTCGCTCACGCTACTTCTTCGCTATCGGTCATCGGTAAGTACTTAGCCTTAGGGGGTGGTCCCCCTGGATTCACACCAGGTTTCACGTGACTGGCGCTACTCGGGAAATTGCGGAGAGAGCATTCGCTTTCGTTTACGGGGCTGTCACCCTCTATGGCAAAACTTTCCAGAATCTTCAACTAGCTCATGCCTTTGTAACTCTCTGACCAACAATCAGGTTGGTCTCGCAGCTCCCACGACCCCTGTTACGCAACGTCTGATTACTTACACGTAACAGGTTTAGGCTGGTTCCCGTTCGCTCGCCGCTACTGAGGAAGTCGAGGTTTCTTTACTTTCCTGTAGGTACTGAGATGTTTCAGTTCCCTACGTTCTCCTACGGCTCCTATGGATTCAGAGCCGTATTCAGTGGCATCACCACTGAGCGTTTCCGCATTCGGAAATCTCCGGATCATAGCCTGGTTGGCGGCTTCCCGAAGCTTATCGCAGCCGTCCTACGTCCTTCGTCGACTACCGACGCCTAAACATCCTCCATACACTCTTCGTAGCTTGACTACATTTTGTCCTTTTACCGTGCTCCAACGATACAGCAAGCCATATCGCCGATGCACGGTGCATTGGGAATCTCTATTGACGCTCGTCGCGTCGCCGTCGTGATGGATTCCACGATTCGATTGTCAAAGATCAAGATACTGAGCATTGGCTCAGGGTCGCCCCCATAACTAGGATGCGACCGAATTCTATCGGTTTGCAGGTGCCGCGGAGGTTGGTGGAGGCGACAGGATTCGAACCTGCGACCTTCTCCGTGCAAGGGAGACGCTCTTCCAGACTGAGCTACGCCCCCAGCAAATGGACTCCCGAATGGAGTTCAGGGGACGAAGCACTGCCTGACCTCGCTCACAAATGTAGTGGTGGGCCTCGATGGACTCGAACCATCGACCTTACGCTTATCAGGCGTACGCTCTAACCACCTGAGCTAGAGGCCCGGGTGCTCCGCGGCATCGCGTGAATAAGAGGTAGATAGCCTGCTCACACATCGCGTGTGCTGATGATCCGGTTGCGACCGTGTGAACGATCGTCCGGAGATTTATCCTTTAGAAAGGAGGTGATCCAGCCACAGGTTCCCCTACGGCTACCTTGTTACGACTTAGTCCCAATCATCGACCTTACCGTGGGCGCTTCCCTCCCTTGCGGGTTGGGTGCACGACTTCGGGTACTGTCAACTTTCGTGGCTTGACGGGCGGTGTGTACAAGGCTCAGGAACATATTCACCGCGGCGTAGCTGATCCGCGATTACTAGCGATTCCGACTTCATGCGGGCGAATTGCAGCCCGCAATCCGAACTGAGACCGGCTTTGTGGGATTTGCTCCACCTTGCGATTTCGCTTCCCTTTGTACCGGCCATTGTGGGACGTGTGTAGCCCCGGACATAAAGGCCATGATGACTTGACGTCATCCCCACCTTCCTCCGTTTTAACAACGGCAGTCTCTTTAGAGTCCCCGGCATTACCCGCTGGCAACTAAAGACAAGGGTTTCGCTCGTTAAGGGACTTAACCCGACATCTCACGACACGAGCTGACGACAGCCATGCAACACCTGTGCAGGTTCCACCTTGCGGTGTCAACTCCCTTTCAGGAGCCTAATCCCTGCATTTCAAACCCGGGTAAGGTTCTGCGCGTTGCTTCGAATTAAACCACATCCTCCACCGCTTGTGTGAGCCCCCGTCAATTCCTTTGAGTTTTAGCCTTGCGACCATACTCCCCAGGCGGGGCACTTAACACATTAGCTTCGGCAGGGAGGCCATCAGAGACCCCCCTACCCAGTGCCCATCGTTTACAGCTAGGACTACCAGGGTATCTAATCCTGTTTGCTCCCCTAGCTTTCGCGCCTCAGTGTCAGGGACGGTCCAGAGAGTCGCTTTCGCCACCGGCGTTCCTCTTGATATCTACGCATTTCACCGCTACACCAAGAGTTCCACTCTCCCCTCCCGCCCTCAAGCCATGGGGTTTCATCGGCAGTTCAACGGTTGAGCCGTTGGATTTCACCGATGACCTACATGGCCACCTACGCGCGCTTTATGCCCAGTGAATCCGAGCAACGGTTGCCACCTTCGTCTTACCGCGGCTGCTGGCACGAAGTTAGCCGTGGCTTCCTCTCTCGCTAACGTCAACCCATAGGCTTACCATGGGCGTTCTTCACGAGTGACAGAAGTTTACAACCCGAAGGCCTTCATCCTTCACGCGGCGTCGCTCCGTCAGACTTGCGTCCATTGCGGAAGATTCTCGACTGCAGCCTCCCGTAGGAGTCCGGGCAGTGTCTCAGTCCCGATGTGGCCGATCAACCTCTCAGTTCGGCTACCCGTCATCGCCTTGGTGAGCCGTTACCTCGCCAACTAGCTGATGGGATATGGACCCCTCCTCGATCAGTGTTGCCACCTTTACCCGGCCGGAGTACCTCCTACCGGGGCTATCGGGTATTAGCAGCCGTTTCCAGCTGTTGTCCCCGAGTTGAGGGCAGGTTATCCATACATTACTCACCCGTTCGCCACTGTACTAGGTCCAGCAAGCTGGTCCGTTCTCGTGCGACTTGCATGCCTAATCCACGCCGCCACCGTTCGCTCTGAGCCAGGATCAAACCCTTCATGAAAGTCAGTTTTGACTTCTCGAGGTTTGATGAGTCGATGTGTCGCCGCGTCCTGGGGGGGACACGGAAGACATCGACTCTCGCATATAAAGATGCATCCCAAAGGGATGAGGCATCTCACACGCTCTGCTTTAGAGCAGGCTATCTACTTTTCAAAGATCAACTTGTGCCGACGTCGCATCGGTCGGCCTCGCCGGTTCATGGCGAGCGAGAGAAACATACTAGAGATCTCTCACTCGCTTTCAACGTCGTCTTGTCGGTTTTCTTTGGGAGACCTCAAGGAGGTCTCGCGCTGAACCGCCAGCACTCGGGCAACTTTGTCGCCTCGGTCGAGAAGGGGGAGTCTACGTGAAGCCAGGTGCGAGTCAAGAGCTCGAAAGGCGAAAAAGCTGAGGTTTGCGAGATTCGCTCTTTGCTGCGCGCGCTCCTAGTCGACGATTTGTACTTGGGTTCCTTCGGGCACCCATTCGAAGAGCTGCTCGACGTCCGGGTTGCGCATCCGCACGCAACCAAGGCTGGCGGCCGTTCCGACGCTGTCCGGTTCGTTCGTACCGTGGATTCCGAGCCCAACATGCGGCCCGTTCGGCTCGAAACCCAGCCATCGGGTGCCGATCGCGTATCCCTCATCGCCGAAATGCAGGATCTGGCCTGTCTCCGGGTTTCGCCACGGGGCCTTCTTCATCGGCGCGCGGATGGTAAAGGTCCCGGCCGGGGTCCGTCCCTCGCGTCCGATTCCCACCGGGAACTCGGCGATCAGCCCATCCCCCACGTACGCGCGTAGGAGGAACCCCGACTTGGAGACCCAGATGCGGACGGGGGACTTCGGGGCCTTCAGCTCCTGGTCCGGGTAGATCGTGTCGTTCTGGAGTCCGTTGAGCCAACGAAGCAGCCCTGGAGTGGTCTCCACCCCGTGCTCCTTCTTCAGCTTCCCACAGATCTTCGCGAGCGCGTCGCCCCGAACTACGCGGTAGGAGACGGATGCCTCCGGCAGCCGCAGAGCTTGCGGCGCCGCATCGGCAGCGAGTCGCACGAGCTTGTGGCGACTCTCGTGATCGACGGGAACGACGGCGACGAGACGGGACAGCGCGGTCCAACGCGACGCGGGGCTGGGGTCCGTGGAGGCGAGGAGCAGCGCGCGCGCCCACTCGCCTTCGGCGCCGGGCTCGGAGCCGGTCGCGATCGGCTGGAGCTGCTCGGCATTGGGAAGCTCTCGACCCGCCACGAGCTCCTTCGTGGCGCGCTCGAGCGTCTCACGACGACTCGGCGCCGCCGGTTCATCGGGCTTCATTCCGCTCTCGCCCTTGTCCGCTTTCGCGGTCGCGGCCTGAGTCGGATTCGCTTCGCCGGCCGACGAACAGCCGAACTGGCGAACGCCGAAGTAGATCAGCCCGACGAACAGAACGAGGACGACGATGTCACGCATCTTGCGGCTCCTACTGGTAGGAGAGCCAGCATGACGCGGGCGATTGCACGGTCAAGGGCGACCACCCGCGCGGCGGGAACCCGCCCACCAACAAAGAAAGAGCCCGGGCTCGAGAGCTCCGGACTCTTCTTGAAGAAACCTCCGCTCGTGCCGTCGAACGAAGTCGTAGCGAAACCCTGCGTTCAAAGTGGGGTCCGCAGGACGGCTTGCTCACGATCGGCCCTCGGACCGCGTGGTGATCCACCGAATCCAATGTAGGATCCCGTGCGAACGAACTATCGGTTCGCCTTGTTGACTTGTGCGACGAACACAGCAGAGGCAACTCGAAGACTGTAGCCCGCTGAACGAAGCGCGGCAAGCAGTTCAGCATGGCCGCGGGCCCTGACATTCGATCGTCCGATGTTGACTTTTGCGTCGTTTTCGGCCTCGAAGGGCACCCTGGCTCCAGGGACACCACGTCGCTGACTAAGCTCTCACCGCACCGCCCGCCTCTTCGATGACGCGCTTCACCGCGGCGAGCTGGGGCATGACCTCATGGTCGTTCAGCGTCCGATCGGCGGCCTGGAACGAGAGCCGCAACGTGAGACTTCGCTCGCCTTTCGTCATTCCCGCCACGTACTCGTCAACGAGATCGACGGAAACGAGGTCCGCGGCGCACGTGAAGAGGCGATCTCGAACGTCCGCGTACCTCAGGTCGAACGGAGCGACGAACGAGATGTCGATGCGCGCGGGGGGGAACTTCGATGGCGGCGAGTACCGACGTGGAGCGGCGTCCCCCGCGACGATGCGGGAAAGGTCGAGCTCGAAAATCGCCACCTCCCCCTGCCATCCGAAGCGATCGGCGACATCGGGATGAACTTGAGCAAGCAAGCCCACGCTTTGATCGCCGACCGAGACCCCGGCCGCGCGACCCGGATGAGCCCACGCGGGCGGTGACTCGGCGTCGCGCCACCCGAACGAGCGTTCAAGTCGCAAGGCAACGTCGTCGAGCGCTCCGCGCATTCGTCGCAGGACGCGTCCGGTTCCATCCTTCTTCGTGACGCGCTCGGCCCACGCTACCGTCAAGGTGTGGGGTTCATACGGCAGCTCGCCGTCGGTCCGGGGATGAAACACGCGCCCGCACTCGAACAGACGCACTTCCTCGACCCGTTTCACGTTTCGGTCGATGAACTCGAGCATCCACGGGACCTGGGAGCGGCGTAATCGGTTCGCCGACGCTTGCAGCGGATTCAGCAGCCGCAGATACGGGGCGTCCTCCGAGCCTCCCGCGCGACTGAGGACGCCATCGTCGACGTACGGGTAGGACGCGACCTCCGCGAACCCGAGTCGGTCGGTGAGGAGGTCGACGAGCGACCGCCAGGCACGATTGGTAGGTTCCAGCTCGACCGGCCGACACGCGACGTACGGCAGCTCGTTCGGGATCGTTTCGTATCCGCCGATTCGGCCCACCTCCTCGATCAGGTCGTCCTCGATCGTCACGTCCCGGGTGGCTCGGAACGACGGCACGACGACGTCGAAGTCGTCCCCCACCGCGGAGACCGCGAAGCCGAGTCCCTCGAGGCGACGCGTCACTTCCGCTCGACTCAGCTCGACACCCAGTTTCTCGACGACGCGACGCCGGCGCAGGCGCAGCGACACGGAGGGTTGCTTCGCGACTCCGCGCGACGCGAACGTCGCATCGATCCGCACGTCCGGCGCGACGGCCCGCATCACGCGTGCAAAACGACGGAGACCTCGTTCCGCGAGGGCCGGATCGAGGAATTTCTCGAATCGCGCCAACGCGTCGGTTCGAAGCGACAGCGCGCTCGACGTCCGGCGCACGGAGATCGGCTCGAACCAAGCGGCCTCGAGAATCACATGCTCCGTCGCCTCGGTCACGCCCGAGTCGGCTCCTCCGATGATCCCCCCGATCGCGATCGCGCGCGCACCATCCGCGATCATGCACGCATCCGCCGGAAGGGTTCGTTGCTCGCCGTCGAGTGTCAGGAGCATCTCGCGGGCGAACGCGCGGCGGACTCGAATCACGCCACCCGCCACATGCCGCGCGTCGAAGGGATGCGTCGGCTGCCCGAGGTCGAGCATCACGTAGTTCGACACGTCGACCGCAAGCGAACGCGGCCGTAGCCCGCAGTAGGCGAGTCGACGCTTGATCCATCCCGGGGAAGGCCCACCAAGCCGGCCGTGGCAGCCGAGCGCGTGATACCGGCCGCACAGGTCCTCGGCCTCGATCCGGACATCGACCGGCCCATCGCCGGCGGCGAGCGACTCATCGAGCGAAGCGGGGATGAGTGGGAGGTCGTAGATTGCCGCGAGCTCGCGCGCGAACCCCTCGTGACCCCACAAGTCCGGACGGTGCGTCACCGACTTGTTGTCGATCTCGAAGAGAACGTCGGCGACGCCGCTTACCTCGCGGAACGGCCTTCCCACCTCGATCGTCTCCTCGAGGACCATGATTCCGTCGTGATCGTCGCCGAGACGAAGCTCGGTCTCCGAGCAGATCATCCCGTTCGACGTGATCCCACGGATCTTCGATCGCTTGATCTTGAAACCGCCGGGAAGCTCGGAGCCGACCGTGGCAACCGCCACGATCTGGCCAGCGTCCACGTTGGGTGCCCCGCAGACGATCTCGATCGGATCGCCCTCACCGACGTCGACGATGCAGAGGCTCAGACGATCC
Source organism: uncultured Phycisphaeraceae bacterium (assembly GCA_964649825.1). Classification (GTDB taxonomy): domain Bacteria; phylum Planctomycetota; class B15-G4; order B15-G4; family JADJEK01; genus CAZYQW01. The sequence goes on from CAZYQW010000038.1 coordinate 49,308, forward strand.
GCGTTCGGATGGCGTTGCCGCTCGAGGACCCTCCCGACCTTGACCGACTCCGAGAACTCGCCCCGCCGCTCGATCGCCTCGATCAGGGCGGTCCGCATCGTCAGGTCGTTACCGATCTGTTCGGGCGAACGGGCTCCGAGGGCCACGTAGTCCCCGAGCCACGAAAGGGAGATCCACATCGGGCCGCCCCTCCAGAGTTAGGCGCGTCAGAACTGTTCGAAGAATCGCAAGGCGCCGGCGTGGAAGTGCCGGATGTCCTCGATCGAATGGCGCATCATCGCGAGCCGCTCGACGCCGACGCCGAACGCGAAACCGGAGTACCGTTCCGGATCGGCGCCACCCGCCGCGAGCACGCGCGGATGGACCATGCCGCAGCCGAGCAGCTCGATCCAACCGGTTCCCTTGCAGACCGAGCAGCCGGCGCCGGCGCAAAGGGCGCACTTGAAATCGAGCTCGAATCCGGGCTCGACGAACGGGAAGTAGTGCGGGCGGAGCCGGACTTCGACGTCGCGGCCGAACAACCGGCCGAGGAACGCCGCCATGGTGCCCTTCAGATGGGCCACCGACACGCCCACGTCGACGAGCAACCCTTCGACCTGGTGGAACGTGCTCTCGTGACTCGCGTCGAGAGTCTCGTTTCGATAGACGCGTCCGGGAACGATCGTCCGAAGCGGCACGCCGAAGCGCTCCATTGCGCGCACCTGCATCGGCGACGTGTGCGTGCGGAGAACCCAGTGACGATCCGGACCGGCATCGACCCAGAACGTGTCCTGCATGTCCCGCGCTGGGTGATAGCTCGGGATGTTGAGCGCCTCGAAGTTGTAGTGCTCGGTCTCGACCTCGGGACCATCGACCACCAGGAAGCCCATCGAGACGAAAATGTCCTCGATCTCGCGACGCATCGCGAGTACCGGGTGGCGATGGCCGAGCGGAGGTCGTGGTCCCGGTGTCGTCGGATCGAAGTCACGCATGCCGCCGAGTCGACCTGCGGCCAACTCGCGGCGGCGCTCCTCGATGCGATCCGTCACCTCGCGTTTCCGCTCATTCGCGAGCTGGCCGAAGCGACCTCGCTCCTCGGGCGGAAGGCTGCCGATCTGACGCAGCAAACTCGTCAGCGTTCCCTTTCGACCGAGGTGGGCGGTCTGAACGTCGTCCAGCGCGTCGAGCGAGTCCGCTCCTGCCAACGCGGTGAGGGCTTCTTGAAGCGCTCGATCCAACGCCAGATGGAGGTCGGAGGTCACGACCCGAGGGCGTTCTTCGCGTGCTCGCACACGGCGTCGAAGCCGGCGGCGTCGTGGATCGCAAGTTCCGAGAGCTGCTTGCGATCGAGCGCGATTCCCGCCTTGCTGAGGCCATGGATCAACTCGCCGTAGCGCATGCCGCGCGCACGCGCGGCGGCGTTCACGCGGATGATCCAGAGGCTTCGCATCTCACGCTTGCGGCGCCGGCGATCGCGGTACGCGTAGCGTCCGGCTCGAAGCACAGCGACCTTCGCGGTGCGGTAGAGCTTGCTGCGTCCACCGCGGTATCCCTTGGCCGCCTTCATCACGCGCTTGTGGCGCGCGAGCTTGGCGGGACCGTTCTTGGTACGAACCATGGTTCTTCGTCGTCCTGTTCTCGGAGCGTCTCGAAACTGTCAGCGACCGGGGGCGAGCAGGATCCGGTACGTGTCGGCGGTCGCGCCTTCCACGTATCCCGGCTTGCGAAGGTGTCGCTTCCGGTTGCCCGACTTGTGCGACAGCAAATGTCCACGCCCTGCCTTCTGGCGCTTCACCTTGCCCGACTTCGTGAGGCGAAAGCGCTTCGCGAGCGCCTTCTTCGTCTTCGGTTTCACCTTGGTCTTCGTCGCCATCATGTCCTCTTGAGCTACGCTCGAGTCATTTTGAGTGTGTCAACAAGCAGGTCATCCGCTTGCCTTCCATCCGCGCCGGACGTTCGACCTTCGCGACGTCTCCGAGAGCTTCGATAATCCGATCCATCACACCACGACCGACATCCTGGTGCGCCATCTCGCGACCGCGAAACAGCATGTTGAACTGCACCTTGTGGCCGGACTCCAGGAACTCTCGCGCTCGGTTCACCTTGAACTCGAGGTCGTGCTTGTCGATCTTCGGCCGGACTCGGATCTCCTTCAGCTGCGTGGCGTGCGACTTCTTCTTCGCGTCGTGCTCGCGCTTCTTTTGAAGGTACTTGAACTTCCCGTAATCCATGATCTTGCACACGGGAGGTCGAGCTTCGGGAGCCACTTCCACGAGGTCCAGGCCGGAATCATCGGCACGGCGGCGGGCTTCATCGATCGCGACGACACCAAGCTGCTCGCCGTTCGCATCGATGAGGCGCACTTCGGGGATGCGAATCTGATGGTTGATCCGGTATTGATGAAGCTGAGCCGTAGTTGATCCTCCATGTCCAAAACCCCCAGGCAGTCCGGCCGGCGCGGCGCGGCGCGGCGCGGCTGACCAGGGGCTACTGCTTCTCTGCCACGATCTTGCGGATGACGGCCTGGAAACGGTCCAGGTCCATCTCCCCGAGATCTCCGTCGGTTCGATGCCGGACCGAAACTGTGCCTCGCTCCGATTCGCGGGCGCCGATTATAAGCTGGTACCTCACCTTCGCAAGGGAGGCATCACGTACCTTGAGCCCCATCTTCTCGTTACGAACATCCGCCTGGGCGCGCAGCCCGGCCGCTCGAAGCTGAGCGCAGAGCTGTTCGGCGCGCGCCGATTGTGCGTCCGTAATCGAGACGACCCGGACCTGTTCCGGCGCCAGCCAGAGCGGCAGGTCGCCCGCCGTATGTTCGATAAGCACCCCCAAGAATCGCTCGAGCGACCCGAGCATCGCGCGGTGGATCATGACCGGCCGCTCGTCCTTGTCGGCCGGAGTGGTGAAGCGAAGGTCGAACCGCTCCGGGAGCGAGAAGTCGAGCTGGCACGTGCCGAGCTGCCAGTAGCGCCTCAGCGCGTCGCGGACCGAGAAGTCGATCTTCGGTCCGTAGAACGCTCCTTCCCCGGGACTCACCTTGAACGGGACTCCCATCTTCTCCAGGGCGGACCGCAGCGACGCCTCGGCCCGGTTCCACACTTCGTCCGATCCGATCGACTTGGCAGGCCGCGTCGAGAGGTGCACCAGGACTTCGTCGCCGAACCCGAACGTCCGGTAGCACTCGAGGAGCATCTCCGTGACGGCGGTCACCTCCGATTCGATCTGGTCGGAGGTGCAGAAGATGTGGGCGTCGTCCTGCGCAAAGCTACGGACTCGGAAGAGCCCCGCGGTCACCCCGGACCGTTCGTACCGATGGAGCCGCCCGAAGTCGGCATAGCGGACCGGTAGATCGCGGTACGACTTCTTGCTGGTCGCGAAGATCAGGCAATGGGTGGGGCAGTTCATCGGCTTCACCGCCTCGGTCGGCTCGGCGAACTCCGGCTCCCCCTCCCCGCTCTCGTCGAACGTCGCGAAGAACATGCTCTCACGGTAGTTCTCGTAGTGCCCCGAGCGGTGCCAGAGGCCCACGTCGAGAACCTGAGGCGTGATCACCTCGTCGTAGCCGCGCGTCTTGTAGAGGTCGCGGACGTAGTCGATCAGCAGGTTGTAGACCAACGCACCGCGCGGGTGAAAGAACGGCATCGCCGGCGCTTCCTCGTGGAACGAGAACAGGTCGAGGTCACGCCCGAGCCGGCGGTGGTCGCGCTTCTGCGCCTCCTCGAGCCGCGTAAGGTATGCCTCGAGATCGGCCGACTCGAACCACGCGGTGCCGTAGATCCGCTGGAGCTGCTCGCGCGTCTCGTCACCCCGCCAGTACGCACCCGCGACCTTCATGAGTCGAAACGCATGCCCGAGCTGGCCCGTCCGCATGACGTGCGGGCCCGAGCAAAGATCCGTGAAGTCGCCCTGCCGGTAGAAGCTGATCTCCTCGTCGTCCGGCAGGTCGGAGATGATCTCGCTCTTGAACCCCTGACCGTGTTCCGTTGCCCACGCCAACGCATCGTCGCGCGACCGCACGAACCGCTCGATCGTCAGGTTCTCCTTCACGACTCGCCCCATCTCCTGTTCGACGCGGCTCAGGTCTTCCGGAGTGATCGCATGGTCGAGGAGCACGTCGTAGTAGAACCCGTCCGCGACGGTCGGGCCGATCGCGAGGCTCGCGCCCGGAAAGACGCGCATCACCGCCTGCGCCATCGTGTGCGCCATGCTGTGGCGCAGCACCTCGAGCGCGAGCTCGTCCTTGGCGGTGAGGATTTGGATCGTTGCGTCGCCCCGCAGAGGCCGGCGGAGATCGTGAAGGACCCCGTCGATCGTGATGCCGATCGCGTCCTTCGCCAGACGCTTTCCGATCGACTCGGCCAGTTCGAACCCCGTCGTACCGGCGGCCACCTCGCGGATCGAGCCGTCGGGCAGCGTGATGCGGATCGTGTCGCTCATGATGGGATCTTGCCTTCTGAGTCCACGCCGGACGCCGGCGCCGTCGTTTTCAATCCGAGCTCGTCCAACGTGGCTTGCGGGACTTCGGTCGGCGAGCCGGTCATCAGACAACTGGCCGACGCCGTCTTGGGGAACGCGACGAGGTCGCGGATGTTCGACCGGCCAAGCAGGAGCGCGAGAAGCCGTTCGAGGCCAAGCGCGATCCCGGCGTGCGGCGGTGCACCGTAGTCGAATGCCTCGAGGAAGAAGCCGAACTTGCGCTTCGCCTCCTCGGCCTCGATGCCCAGGCTCTCGAACACCCGTTGCTGCACGTCCCGCCGGTGGATCCGCACGGAGCCGCTGCCGAGCTCCCAACCGTTCAACACGAGGTCATACGCTCGCGCCTTGACGACGCCGGGGTCTTTGACGAGCTGCCCTTCGTACTCCTCGAGCGGCGTCGTGAACGGGTGGTGCGCCGTCACGTAGCGCCCTTCGTCCTCGCTCCATTCGAACATCGGGAAGTCGGTGATCCATGCGAAGCAGAGTCGTCCGTCCTTCGGAATCAGGTCGAGTCGACGCGCAAGCTCGTTGCGGAGCTCGCCGAGGCTGCGGCGCACGACGCCCGGCTTGTCCGCCACGACGAGCAGCAGGTCGCCCGGGCCGAAGCCGCAGGCGTCGTGGAGCGCCTGTCGACGCCCGCCGTCGACGAATTTCGCCAAGGGCCCCGCGAGCTCGCCGTTGGCATCGGACTTCAAGAACGCGAGCCCCTTCGCGCCGAAGCCGGCGACGAACTGCGTCAGTGCATCGATTTCCTTGCGGGACAGCCTTTCCGCGCCGCCGTCGATGCACAACCCACGGACCAGTCCGCCCTGGTCGAGCACGCCGTCGATCACCTTGAAGCCCGCGCCGCCGAGCGCCCCCGCCAGATCCCTGATCTCGAGGCCAAACCGCAGGTCGGGCTTGTCGAGTCCGAAGCGGTCCATCGCGTCCGCGTGCGTCAGGCGTGGAAACGGCACCTCGATCGTGCGACCGAAACACTGCGCGATCGACTCGACGAGCACGCGCTCGACGACGGCTTGGACCTCGACCTCCTCTCCGAACGACAGCTCGAGGTCGAGCTGCGTGAACTCGGGCTGACGATCGGCGCGAAGATCCTCGTCGCGCAGACACCGCGCGATCTGGAAGTAGCGGTCCATGCCCCCGATCATGATCAACTGCTTGTACACCTGCGGCGACTGCGGCAGGGCGTAGAACTTCCCGGCGTGGATTCGGCTCGGCACGACGTACTCACGCGAACCCTCGGGGGTGAGCCGCGTCAACATCGGTGTCTCGACCTCGACGAACTCCTGCGCGGTCAAGCTGTAGCGGATCGCGAGGAAGAACCGATTGCGCAGCAGCAACGCGTCGCGCAGCGCGGGGCGGCGGAGGTCGAGGTACCGATAGCGCAGCCGGATCTCATCAGACACGTCCACCTGGTCCGAGATCACGAACGGCGGCGTCTTCGACGGGTTGAGGATGTCGAGGCTGCTCACGACGACTTCGACCTCACCGGTCCGCCGATCGGGATTCACCGTGTCCGCCGGCCGTTTCCTCACCGTGCCGCCGACCGCCACGACGAACTCGGAGCGGAGCTCCTGCGTCCGCGCCAGCAGCTCGGGCCCGACCTCGTCCGGGTCGACCACGACCTGGGTCTTCCCGTAACGGTCGCGGACTTCGAGGAACAGGAGTCCGCCGAGGTCCCGCACAGCATGGACCCATCCGTTCAGCACGACGCTCTTTCCCGCGTCTTCCGCGCGGAGCTCTCCACAGGTCACGGTTCGCTTGGGAAACGCCGCCACGATCGCCCCCGGTTCACATTGCGTTCAAACAACGGCGCGACGGACGCGCATCTCGCGCGCCCGCCGCGTCACGAATCCACACGCGCCGACGTGACCGTCGGCTTACGACGCGCCCGTTGCCTTGAGGCGAGCCATCGCCCGCCGCAACGCGGCTTCGGCTCGCGCAAAGTCGACGTCCGTTCCCGAACCTCGACGCGCGAGACGATCGCGAGCACGCTGCCGCGCCGATCGAGCTCGCTCGACGTCGATCTCCTCCGGACGCTCGGCGGAGTCGACGAGCACGCGCACGTGATTGTCGACGACCTCGAGGAAACCCTCGCCGGTCGCCAGCCGCCGCCGTTCGCCGTCGGCCATCGTGATCTCGAGGACATCCGGCGCGAGCGGGGTCACCAACGGCGCGTGATTGTACAGAACGCCGAGTTTCCCGTCTTCGCCCGATGCCACGATCGCGCGCGCCTGCATGTCGTAGAGCACGCCCTCCGGCGAGATCACCTCGAGCCGAAAGGTCCGCGCGCCGGTCGTCGTCGTGCTTTCCGCCATCTTCTTCGGTCGCTCAGGCGTTCGCCTTCTCGACCGCCTCCTCGATCGGGCCGACCATGTAGAACGCCGTCTCCGGCAGGTGATCGTACTCGCCGGCCACCAGCGCCTTGAACGACCGCACCGTATCCTCGCGCCTCACGTACTTGCCGTTGAGGCCGGTGAACTGCTCCGCCACGTGGAACGGCTGCGACAGGAAGCGCTGGATCTTCCGTGCGCGCGCGACGACCAGCTTGTCGTCCTCGGAGAGCTCCTCCATGCCGAGGATGGCGATGATGTCCTTCAGGTCGTTATAGCGCTGGAGGACCTGCTGCACTTCACGGGCGACCGTGTAGTGCTCCTCGCCCACGATGTGCGGATCGAGCATGCGCGACGTCGATCGAAGCGGGTCGACCGCCGGGTAGATGCCGAGCTCGGCGATGGATCGCTCGAGGCGGATCGTCGAATCGAGGTGGGCGAACGTGGCCACCGGCGCGGGGTCGGTGTAATCGTCGGCCGGCACGTAGATCGCCTGCATCGACGTGATCGAGCCGTCGCTGGTCGAGGTGATCCGTTCCTGGAGGTTGCCCATCTCCGACGCCATCGTCGGTTGGTAACCGACGGCGGACGGCATGCGGCCGAGCAGCGCGGACACTTCGGATCCGGCCTGGACGAACCGGAAGATGTTGTCCACGAAGAGGAGCACGTCCTGCTTCAGCTCGTCCCGGAAGTACTCGCACATCGTCAGCGCGGTGAGTGCCACCCGCAGACGTGCTCCCGGCGGCTCGTTCATCTGTCCGAACACGAGCATGGTGTTGTCGATGACCTTCGATTCGGTCCTCTCGAGATAGAGGTCGTTCCCCTCGCGGGTCCGCTCGCCCACGCCGGCGAACGCGGAAACGCCCTTGAGCACCTTGGCGACGTTCGCGATCAGCTCCTGGATGAGCACCGTCTTGCCGACGCCCGCGCCCCCGAACAGGCCGACCTTGCCACCGCGGGCGAACGGGCACAGAAGGTCGATGACCTTGATGCCGGTCTCGAAGACGGTCGTCACCGGCTCCTGCTTCACGAAGTCCGGCGACGCCTTGTGGATCGGCGCCATGGCGTCGGCATGGACCGGGCCTTTGCCGTCGAGGGTCTCGCCGAGGAGGTTGAACAGGCGGCCCTTGCATGCTTCACCGACCGGGACCGAAATCGGCGCACCCGTGTCCGTGACCACCATGCCGCGCACGAGACCGTCGGTCGACGCCATCGCGACGCACCGCGCCACCTGGTCGCCGAGGTGCTGGGCCACCTCGATCGTCAGGTTGATGCTCCGACCCGCGTCCTCGATCTTCAACGCGTTGTAGATCGGCGGAAGACCTGCGGACGGGAACTTCACGTCCACGACCGGTCCCACGACTTCCAGAACCTTGCCTTCGGCCACCGTCAGACTCCTTCGGTTCGCTCGTTCATTGTTCGTGTGCGGCTTTCGGTCCGTTCGGGCCGCATCAGCCGCTCAGCGCCTCGGCGCCGCCGATGATCTCGAGCAGCTCGTTCGTGATGCCCTCTTGGCGAGCGCGGTTGAAGCGCCGCGTCAACCCGCCGATCATGTCGTTCGCGGCATCGGTCGCCGCTTTCATCGCGGCGCGCTTCATCGCCATCTCGGACGCGAGCGCTTCGAGGATCGCACCGTACACGGAGACCTCGAGGTACTTCGGCAAAAGGCGATCGAAGATCGACTCCACCGACGGCTCGAAGATGAAGGGCTTGCCGCCGCCCCCCTCGTCGCCCCTCAACGTGACGGGATCGATCGGAAGGAGCTGGCGGATCTGGGGGACCTGACGCGACGTCGACAGGAAACGAGTCGAGCAGAGGTGCAGTTCGCGCACCTCGCCGTCGAGGAAGCGCCGGGCCAATCCTTTGACCACGTCACGCACGCGCACGAACGGAATCTTCTCCATCGCGTCGTCGTACGCGTCCGCCACGCCCGGAGCCCGGTGGCGAAAGTACTGCTCGCCCCGCGCTCCGAACATGAACAACGCGATCGGCTGACCGGTGCGCTCGCGCGCGAACGCCTGGATCGCTTTGAAGACGTTGCTGTTGTAGGCCCCGCAGAGTCCTTTGTCCGCCGACACCGCGAGCAGACCGACCTTGCCATCGTCCCGCTTCTTCAACAGGGGGTACTCGTCGGGAGACACGCGATCCGCCAACCGCCCCACCATCGTCCGCAACGACTCGGCGTAGGGCTTCGAACCCTCCGCGCGCTCCTGGAGACGCTTCAGCTTCGTCGTGGCGACCATCTCCATCGCGCGCGTGATCTTCGCGATGTTCGTGACACCGCGAATGCGTCCCTTCAGCTCTCGGATGCCCTTCGCCATCGTGTCAGCCCGCCGTCACGAGGAACGACTTCTTGAACGATTCGATCGCGCTGCTCATCGTGGCCTGGTTCTCCGCGGAGAAGTCCTTCGAGTCACGAATGATCGTGAGCAGCGGACCGTGCTGGTCGCGCAGGAATCGGAGCAGCCCTGCCTCGAACTCCTTGACGCGCTCGATCGGCACGTCGTCGAGCAGTCCCGACGTGCCTGCGTAGATCGCCGCGACCTGCTCCTCGAACGGCATCGGCTGGTATTGGCCCTGCTTCAGGATCTCGACGAGCCGGGCGCCGCGCTTCAGCGAGCGCTGCGTGGCGGCGTCGAGGTCGGAGCCGAACTGCGCGAACGCCTGGAGCTCACGGTACTGTGCGAGGTCGAGCCGGAGGGTGCCGGCGACCTTCTTGTTCTTCATCGCCTTCGTCTGGGCCGCGCCGCCGACGCGCGACACCGACAGGCCGACGTTCACGGCCGGGCGGACACCCGCGTTGAACAGGTCCGGCTCGAGGTAGATCTGCCCATCGGTGATCGAGATGACGTTCGTCGGGATGTACGCCGACACGTCGCCTTCCTGGGTCTCGACGATCGGCAGCGCCGTCATCGAACCGCCGCCCGCCTTGAACTCCTTCGGGTTGATCTCGGGTGCCGACCGGGACAGCTTCGCAGAGCGCTCGAGAAGGCGCGAGTGGAGGTTGAAGATGTCGCCCGGGAACGCTTCGCGCCCCGGCGGACGACGGAGCAGGAGCGACACCTGACGCCACGCGAGCGCGTGCTTGTACAGGTCGTCGTACACGATCAGCACGTGCTTGCCGTTGTCGCGGAACTCCTCGCCCATGGACGTGCCGGAGAAGGGGGCGATGAACTGCATCGAAGCCTGCTCGTTCGCCGATGCGCTGACGATGATCGAGAACTCCATCGCGCCGGCCTTCTCGAGCGCGAGCGCGACGGACTTCACCGTCGACTGCTTCTGGCCGACCGCGACGTAGATGCAGATGACGTCGCCGCCCCGCTGGTTGATGATCGTGTCGACCGCCACGGCCGTCTTGCCGGTCTGGCGGTCGCCGATGATCAGCTCCCGCTGCCCGCGACCGACCGGGATCATGCCGTCGATCGCTTTCAGACCGGTCTGAAGCGGCTCCTTCACCGGCTCGCGCTCGACGACGTTCGGCGAGCGGCCCTCGATCGGGCGGAACGCGCTGGTCTCGATCGGGCCCTTGCCGTCGAGCGGACGGCCGAGCGCGTCGACCACGCGGCCGATGAGCGCGTCGCCGACCGGCACCGACATCAGCCGCCCCGTCGTCTTGACCTGGTCGCCCTCCCTCACGAGCCTGTCGGAGCCGAAGAGGATCGCGCCGACGTTGTCCTGCTCGAGGTTGAGCGCCATCCCGAACACGTCGTTCGGGAACTCGAGGATCTCGGACATCATGCAATCCTCGAGACCGTGAACTCGGGCGACGCCGTCACCGACCTGAAGCACGGTGCCGACCCCCTCCGCCTTCATCTCGGAGCGGTATCCCTCCAGCTCGCGCTGGAGGATCGACGACACTTCGGACGGACGCAGATCCATCAATTCCTCCGGACTTCTTATCGAGCGCCCGCGCCCACGCGGGTCGAGAGCAAGTGCGCCGTCAGATCGTCGATCCGACGACGGACGCTGCCGTCATACATCCTGGAGCCGATGAGGATGCGGATACCCCCGAGCAGCGCGGGAACCTCCTCCTCCACCAGCTCGACCGTCTTGCCCGTCACTTCCTCGAGCTTCGCGAGCACCGATCGGCGCATCTCGTCGCTCATCTTGGTGACGGTCTGTACACGCGCGACGACCACGCCGCGCGCGTCGCGAACCAGCCGCGAGAACTCCTCGGCCGCCTCGATCACGACGCGCGGACGGCCCCGATCGAGGCAGAGTCCGACGAAGTCCTGAACGAGCGGGGTCGCCGCGCTCAGCCCCGCGGCGGCCAGGATCGTCTTCTTGGTCTCGGCAGGAACGCGGGGATGGGACAACGCGGCGCGCAGCTCCGCGGACCCTTCGAACAGAGCGGCAAGCTGCTCGAGCTCGGCGCGGACCGGCTCGACGACGCCGGCTTTCTCGGCCGCCGCGAACAGCGCCTTCACGTAGCGAGTCGTTGCCAAGCTGACTGCCATTGCCGCTTCCTACTTCATCCCAGCCAGGAGCTCTTGCGCGAGCCGCTGGTGGTCCTTGTCGTCGACCTCGCGGCTCAGCACCTTCTCCGCGATCATCTTGGAGAGCCGAACCGTCTCGGACTGGATCTCGGCCAGTGCTTTCTGCTTGGCGAGCTCGATATCGCGGGTCGCGCCCTCGCGCTCGCGTTCCGCCTGCGTCTGGGCCTTGTCCAGAATCTCCTGGGCCTGCCGATCGGCCATCGCCCGGCCCTCTTCGATGCGCTGCACGACCTGCCGCTCGGCGTCCTTCAGCTTCTGCTGGTACTGAGCCAGCATCTCCTCGGCTTCTCGCTTCGCGTTCTGCGCGGCGTTGACGCTCTCTTCGATCCGTCGCTCACGCGCGTCGAGCGCGTTGAGGATCGGATCCCACGCGAACTTGATCAGCAGTCCGAGCAGGATGACGAAAATGATCAACGTCAGCATGAACGCGCTCGGATCGAAGTCGAGCGGGTTCACGCTCCCTCCGCCCTCGAGGAGCATGGGCGTGAGAAGTCTCATCGAGTACCTCCGGTGAGGACGCGTCGGCTCAGATGAACTTGCCGGCGATGAGGAGGCACAGCACGATCGCGAACAGAGTGGCGCCCTCCACCATGCCGGCGGTGATCAGCATGTTGGTCCGGATCGCGCCGCCCGCCTCCGGCTGCCGCGCCGTGCCCTCGCAGGCGCCGGCGGCCAACAGGCCGATGCCGATGCCGCCGCCGATGACGGCCAAACCCGCGCCGATCGCCGCGCCAAGAGCTCCCATCTCCATTGCCAGACTCCTTTCGTACTCGCTCGCGCCGTCTCGCGGACGCCGCGTGAAACAGGGAAAGAGGATCGTGTCGGCGGTCAATGCTCCGGATGGACCGCCATCTGAATGAACATGATCGAGAGGAACGTGAAGATGAACGCCTGCAGGAACGCCACCAGCAGCTCGAGCACGCCCACGAAGATCGAAAACGGGAGGATCGCGCCGAAGATCACCCAGTTCTTGAACATGTAGATCATGCCGAAGAGCGAAAGGACGACGAGATGTCCGCCGAAGATGTTGGCGAAAAGGCGGATCGTCAGCGCGGCGGGCTTGATGAAGAAGCCCGCGATCTCGACCACGAAGAGGATCTCGCGGATCACCGGCGGCAGCCCCTTCGGCACCATGTCTTTCCACATGCCGATCGGCCCCGAGACCTTCATCGAGCCGGCGATCATCACCGCGAAGGTCGTCGACGCGAGCGCCGCCGTCACCGCGATGTTCGCGGTCGGTGCGCCGCCGATGCCCTTGAGCGGCATGTTCCCGAGCAGGTTGACGAACCAGATGAAGAAGAACTGCGTGAGGAAGAGCGGCGCGAACCGACGGCCGACGTCCTTCCCCATCGTGTCGTAGATCATCTCGTCGCGGATGAACACCACGAACGACTCGGTCAGGTTGCGCAGGCGACCGCGGGGCGCCGCGCCGCTCGTGTCACGGGCGGTGCGGAACAGCAGCAGGACCAGCGCGCCGGCCAGGAGCATGATCACCACGTGGTTCGTGAAGTTCCACGTGATGCCAAGGTCGACGCTGAAGAAAGTGTGCGGGTTGAGATGGCTGAAGAGACCCTGGAAGATCTCCTTCGGATCCATGCTCTCGCCGGCCGGTTCGACTGCGCTCACCGATGCTCACCCGGTCGATTCCGACCGGCCCTCGTTCTGGACGAACGCGAGGTTCGTCAGGATCTCCATGACCACGTACAGAGCGCCGAAGCCCGCGAGAAACGCGAGGGTCGACGGCACTCTCATCACCATCGCCGCCAGCACGATCGCCGTGCCTCCGACGACTCGCACGATCGCGGCCCGGGCGAAGTCGCCGAGGAACTCGACCATGCCGACTTGCGCTCGGAGCAGCCGCCGCGCGGCCCAAATCTGAACCAACGACCCGGCGCCCGCTCCGCACGCGGCGGAGAAGGCCACGCGGCATCCGCCCGCGTATCCGATCAGCGCCGCCGCGGCCATGCCGACCAACGCGACGCCGACCAGCCGTCGGATCGAGCCGCGGGCTTCAACCCGGGGCACCGTCGCCATCGTTCGACCTCGGCCCGGAGCCGCCGCCCACGCCTCGCACCAGCAGGAGCATCCCGGCGGCAAGCCCGACGAACAGCCCGACCAGAGTGAAGATCGGAAACGCGAAGCCCGCCTTTCGGTCCGCCCAGAATCCGCCTCCGGCAAAGAGCACCGACGTCCCGACGAATCGAAACCCGAGGTCCGCGGCACGCGCCGCGTCGGCGAACTTCGATCGTTGGCGACGATCCCGGTCGGACCGGGGTGGTGGCTCCTCCACGGATGACTCGTTCGTTGCGGCCCTGCCGACGTCGATGCCCCGCAGCACACCCCTTTTTCTGCCGCTCCGGCACCAAAAGGGACGCGGATCATATTCAGTGGGGAAGATCCCTTCAACCGACGAGTTCGAGCGAATCGATGCGGCACATTGTCGCGCTGAAACCCACTGTCTCATCGACGGATACGGCGCCCGAGGCCGCGCGGTCGGTTGGTCCTCCGCCCCGGGGGTCCGCGGATCGCCGCGCCGCCCACGAGCCGCCAACGAGAGGTTCACCGCTTTTCGGGTTAACGTGGGAACGAAACGGCCCTGGTTGCTTATCAAGGTGCCGGTGGAACCCTGGAGGCCCGATGGTCGAGATCTCGGACGGCGTGGTGACACGCGCCCGGCGGGGTGACGTCGACGCCTTCCGGTCGATCCTCGAGGCGTTCGAGGCTCCGATCTACCAGACCGTCTACCGGCTCGTCGGGGGTCGTTTTCCGAACGAGGTCGAGGACATCACGCAGGACGTGTTCCTGAAGATCTTCCGATCGATCGATCGGTTCGATCCGGCCCGCGGCGTCAAGTTCTCGACGTGGATCTACACGTTCGTGAAGAACCAGTGCTTCGACGTCCTGAAGAAGCGGCGGCTCAGCACGGTCCTCTACGACACGGGGTCGACGGAGACGGACGGTCCACGGTTCGAGTTGGAAGCGGGAGACGCGCATCCCGCCGTCGAGGCTCTTCAGGGAGAGCTGAACGACCAAATCACCGAGGCGGTCTCACGGCTGCCGGACGACCAGCGGCTGGTCTTCATCCTGAGGGAGTACCAGCAGCTCGACTATCGAGAGATCTCCGACGTGCTCGGATGCTCGGAAGGGACCGTCAAGTCCCGGCTGTACCGGGCCAAAGAGGCGCTGCGCCAGTCGCTGAAGAAATACGTGCTGCAATGAGCTGCCGGGGCGGCTCGAGAGACGGATACGGATGATGGAGACACGACGGGACTGCGACCGATTCCGCGGGGAGCTTTCGGCTCACCTCGAGGGTGATCTCGCGCCCGAGATGAGCGAGTGGATGGCGTCGCACCACCAGCTCTGCTCGCGATGCCAGGACGAGTTTCGCGCCGCGATCGACACGCGTGCGTTGGTCGGATCCTGGGACGTGCCGTCGCCGCCCAGTGCCTTTCGCGCTCGCCTCCGCCGTGAGCTGACCCGCGCGTTCGGCCCCCACTCCATCACGTGCGTCGATTTCCGAGCCGAGGTCGATGGGTGGCGGGTTGGCGATCTCTCGCCGCAACGAGCCGCGGCCCTCGCGCACCATCGTGATCACTGCGCACCGTGCGCGCACGAGGTTCGCGTCGCGGACCGGGTCGCGGCCCTGCTCGAACGATGGGTCGCCCCGGCCGCGCCCGCCGGGTTGAAGCAGAGGATCCTCGACGAGTGGGTGCGCGACGAGCGACGAATCCGGCTCGCGCGAATCGACGCTGCAACGGGCGAGCCGGCCGTGCCGGCCGACCGCCCGCTTCCCCGCCTCGGGAAGACCACGCGGTCTACGTTCCGGCGGAGCCGAGCCGTCGCGACGGCCGCGGCGGTGGTGATTCTCGCGACCCTCGGGCTTCGGGCGTGGGTCTCGTCGACCCCGACCGAGCCGCTCGACCGACCAGGTCCGGAGCTCACGGTGCAGGAGCTGCTCTCCCGCTACAACCGAGACGTTCGGGTCCAGGCCGTGGCCGCGGAACAGTTTCCGGGCGGCATCGGCCGCTTCGACGCCCAACCGGTCATGGCCGATCGGATGAAACGACGCACCGGGAACGTGTTCCACCAGTCGCTGCGGGCCGCCTTCGCCCGTGCCGCCGTCGACCACGGGGTCGCTCGATGATCGACTTCGTCGCGCGCTCTCTCACGTTCTCGGTCGTCCTCGCCGCGGCCGTGACCGCCGAGGCCCGTCAGTCGGGGGTGTCGTCCGACGACTATTCGCGCGCGGAAGCGGTGCTGACCAGCTTCGACCGGGCGTGGGGAGCGTCGGACCTCGACGGGATCATGGCACCGATCTCTCCGCAGTTCGGCTGCGAGCTGTACGGCGAGGTCGACGCGGGGATGCTGCGCAACACGTTTGCGACGCTGTTCGACATGCTGCCGCGCTCGCAATGCCGTACTCAAGTCCTGGGCGTCGCCGATGACGGGCGCCACATCCAGGCGTACGTCTGCCGCAAGTTCACGTCCGACGACTCGCTCGTCGAGGAGCTGTGCCACCTCGTCTATCTGAAGAAGGAGTCGGGCAAGCTGCGCATCATCGGGCTGGAGGAGTTCGATCACGAGGGATACGAGTGCGTCCAGAGCGGAAGGTACTCGAATCCTCGACTTGCGCTTTCCTTCCACGTCCCCGCGGGGACCTTCTTCGTGCCACGGCCGAAGAACGGCTACTTCCTCGAGCGCGTGCTCCTGCGCGGCCACGGCCTCGAATCATCGATCGAGATCATGCTCCTTCCGACGAACGATCCCATCGACCTCGACGCGGCCCTCACCCGCGACCTCGGCCAGTGGTTGAGCGAGAACGCGCCCGCCAAGCTGCAGCGACGCGAGCCCTCTTCGGTCGCCCACCATCCGGCCGTCCGCGCCGACGCGCGGTATTCGGGCATGCAGTGCGCTCTCTCGGGGCGGGACCAGAAGATGGTCCAGATGGAGCTGACGCGGATCTACGCGCAACTGGATGCTTCCGTCCTGCTCGCCATCGACCTGAACGCTCCCCGGTCGCTCCACGCGGAAGCCGCGGCGATGCTCGCCAGCGTCCTGGAATCGATCGAGGTCTCACCTCCCGAGGGGCATACGTACGGAGAATGGCTCGCCGGCCAGTTCGGCTGGGGGCCGATCACGAGCGGGAAGTTCGAGAGCGACGTGTCCGGCTTCTCGGTCCACGCGCCTCCCGGCTTCGCGCTGGAGCGGACCCACTCGCCCGCCCTTTTCACGCTGCGCGCGCGTTCGCCCTCCGGGAACTCCGTGATCCTGATCGACGCGGTCGAACGGATCGACCCCGAGACCAGCTTGGACGAGCTGATCGCGGTCGATGAAGCCGCGATTCCGGCCAAGCGGGAGAGAGAACGCCACTGCACCGTTGGTGGCCAGTCGGCGATCCAGGTCGATCGCCGCATCGAAGCGCCGCCCTCTCGGTTCGAGAGCGTGGTCTACGTCGGCTACGGCAACTACGTCTTCACGATCCGCACGAGCGGGAGCGCCGACGCGATCGACGCCGCGCGCGCCGATCTCGAACGCCTCCTCCGCAACGTCTCGCTCCGCCACGAGTGACCCCGGACGGTTCACCCCCCGCCGCTCGACGGGGCGGGACTCGGCTCGGCCGGCGGCGGCGCGAGGGCTCGAATGAGGTTCGACAGCCGTTCCACCTCGGCCGAGAGGAGCTCGACGCGAGCCTGGAGCGACGCGGGGTCGCCGACGTCGATCGGATCCCTGAGCGCGGTGATCAACACGCGTTGCGCGTCGACGTCGTCGGCCAACCCGTAGAGAGTGTCGAGGTCATCTTCCGCGGCCAGGATCTCGGTTTCGAGCTGCTCGGCTTCCGTCGCGAGCGCCTCCTCGTAGGCTTGGAGCTGCGCCACCTCCGACTGGAGGCGCTTGACGTGGGTTCGTTCGCGCGCCAGCTCCTGCTCCAGCGAGCGTTTGTGGCTGAACGTGTTCTCGAGGTCGCTGACGAGGTACTGCTGGTCGAGAAAGCGGTACTGGTGCTCCCGCTCCAGTTGACACCCCGCGAGAACGAGGAGGAGGACGGTGGTGACACGCGGCATGGATCGCCTCCGAGGTTCACGGGCATCCTCTTTTCGCCGCGCGGGGGCGGCGGACGCGAGCGTACGACCCGCTATAATGCCGGGTTTTTACCGGGTTCTGAAGGAGCATCGCAAAGTGGAGCGAACACTCATCATCCTCAAGCCGGACGCCATCCAGCGGCAGCTCGTCGGCCCGATCCTCGGCCGTTTCGAGAGCAAGGGGCTGAAGATCGTCGGCGCCAAGTTCCAGCAGATCCCGCGGGCGACCCTGGAGCAGCACTACGCGGACCACAAGGCGAAGCCGTTCTACGAGGGCCTGGTGTCGTTCATGTCGAAGAGCCCGGTCCTCATCCTCGCGCTCGAGGGGAAGGGCGCGATCGCGATTTGCCGCAAGATGATGGGCGCCACCTTCGGTTCCAAGGCGGAGCCCGGGACGATCCGCGGCGACTTCGGGATTTCCGACTCGTTCAATCTGATCCACGGGTCGGACTCGCCCGAGGCGGCCGCGAAAGAGCTGAAGCTCTTCTTCCGCGCCGAGGAACTGGTGAGCTACGACCTCATCTCGGCGCCGTGGACCTACGACACGGACGAGCTCGGCTAGGCCCGTCGCGGTCGACCGACTCGCGGACACGACGTGCACATCGACGCGGCGGAGCTGCAAGCGCTCGTGTCCGAGGCCGCCGGCGCAATCGTCGGCCTCGAGATCCGGGCATTGGTGGACGCGCCCGGGGGCGGCATCCTGTTCCTGCTCGCCGCGCCGAACGTCGACGAGATCGGCGCCCGATTCCTCATCGTGCCTCAGGCCTCCCGGGCGCGGGCGCACCTCGTCCCGGCCCGACCACGGCCAAAGCCGGCGCCGCCGGAATCGGCGTTCTGCCGCGACGCGCGTCCGCTTCTGCGCCTCGCCCGCGTGGTCGGACTCCACGTTCCGCCCGGTGAGCGGATGGTCGAGATCGAGCTGGAGCGACCCGACGGCGCCGGACGGGCCAGGGTCGTGGCCGAGCTGTTTGGTTCGTCGCCGAACCTCGTGATGGTCGACGAACGGGACAGCATCGAGGTCTGCCTTCGGGCTCGGTCCGGGCGTCGGCCGGTGAGCCGCGGCGCACCGTACCTTCCTCCTCCGCCACGTGATGCTCCGGACGAGACCGCGACCGCGGCTCCGGCTCCCTTCCCCGATCCGCCGCCGGGACGGTTCGGGGAGCTTCACCCGCTCGCCGCGGCGGTCGACGCGGTCTACTTCGATCGCGACCTGGAGTCGGCCCGCGCCGCGCTCCGTCTCGAGCTGACGCGGGCGCTCGACGGCACGATCGGTCGGCTCGAAGGTCGCATCCGCAAGCTCGACGCCGAGGTGGCAACGGCCGCGGGGTTCGAGCGCGAGCGCCAGCTCGGCGACCTGCTCAGCGCCAGCTTCGGCCGGCTCGCACGGGGCCTCACGACGGTCGCCGTCGAGGACGTCTACCGCGGCGGAACGGTCGACGTCCCGCTCGATCCCAAGCTCGCGCCGCGGCAGAACATCGAGGCGTACTACAAGCGCGCGAGGAAACTCGAACGCGGAGGAGCCCTCGCTGCGGAACGCCTCGCGACATCGAGAACCGAGCTCGAGCGCGTCCGGGAGCTCCGCGAAGAGATCGCCGCCGCCGCGATGCCGACCGAGGAACAACAGGAACGAGCCCGGCGGTGGATCGCGCGATCCGGACGCCAGGAATCCGCCCGTTCGGTCCGCGCGCCCCGCGATCGAGGCGCGGAACCGGGGATCCGTCGCTACCAACTGCGTTCCGGACTCGACGTGCTGGTCGGCAAGAGCTCTCGCGACAACGACCGCCTGACCGTGCGCGTGGCGCGGGGAAACGACCTCTGGCTGCATCTCCACGGCGAGCCGAGCTCGCACGTCGTGATCCGCCTGCCGCGCGGCCGAACCGCGTCGCTCGAGGACATCGAGGAGGCGGCCGCGCTCGCCGTCCACTTCTCGAAGCGCCGCGGCGCGGAACGGGCCGAGGTGATGTACACCCCGAAGAAGTACGTGAGAAAGGGAAAGGGCCTCGCGCCCGGCGCGGTCCTGGTCGACCGTTTCAAGACGATCCTCGCCACCGCCACCGAAGAGCGTGCCCGCGCCGTGTTCGAGCGTTCTCGTGCGGAAGACGAGCCGTTACCATGACGTCGCGACGACCCTATCACGACGCCGATCCTCTCTTCGATCGCGCCGACGGATGACCTGATGAACCCGATCCAAATGACCGCCGCCTCGGCCCTCGTTCTCCTCATCGGCTGCAGCAGCCTCTCGCCCGAGGACGAGATCCGGCTCAACACGTTCAAGTACAACAGCAAGAAGTTCTACGAGGACGGCCAGTTCCAGCGGGCCGAGAACGCCTGCCGGCGCGGCCTCGACCTCGACCCGGACGACCTCTCTCTCCGTCAGGTTCTCGCGTTCTCGCTGCTGCGACAGGGGAGCGCGCCGCAGGTGGCAGAATCCGTGGTCCAGTTCGAGGAGTGCCTCGATCTCGAGAACGACGACTACCGCAGCTACCTCGGGCTCGGCGAGGCGCAGTTCCAACTCGGGCTGCTGTGGTCGAACCGCATCGCCGCGCTCCGCGTCGACGAGAAGATGACGCCGGACGAACGGGAGGATGAGATCGCCCGCGCAGAGTCCGGCCGGGACGGCGCGTACGCGGGATCAGAGGCGGCGTTGAAGACGGTGCTCGAGTCGACGCGCGGCCGCGACAACGTCGTCGCACAGTCCACGCTCGCGCGTCTCTACGCCATCCTCGAGCGATTCCAGGAGTCGGCCGACGTGCTCCGCACGATGAACGCCACCCTTGCCCGCAGCCGCGAGCTCCGCACGGAACAGATCGACCCCGAGACGATCCCCGAGGACCGTCGCGCCCTGTTCGCGCGCATGCTGACCCAGCTCCGAGACCAGGAGGTCGAGGGGCTCGGACTGCTGGCCGCGGTGGCCGCGAAGATGAAGCACTGGGACGAAGTCATCTCGGTCTATGCGCGCGTAGAGCTCCTGGACGCGATGCAGCCGGCCGACTACTACAACCGCGCCCGCGCGTTCGAGGGGCTCCGCTCGCGCGATGCCGCGGTCCTCAACTACGAGACGTTCGTGCGCAAGGCGGCCGGGCAGGGCGCGGCATTCTCCGAGGCGGTCGGCGAGGCGATGCGCCGCGCCGCGCAACTCCGCGACGGCGGAGAGTTCCTCGTCGACCCGTGACGCGAGACGGGGACAAGAACGCCGACCGTGGAGACAGCCCGCGCGTGCCGCCCACGCGAAGCGTGAGGCCGACTCGCGATCCCGAGCCCGCCGGCGCGCGGCTCCCTCGTCGCCTGCGCGTCAGGAGCCGCTCGGAATTCGATGCCACGTTTCAAGCCGGCACGCGGGCGTCGACTCCCGCCCTCCTCGTCGTCTCGAGACACAATGGGCTCGCGTGGTCCCGCTTCGGCGTCTCGGTCGGCCGACGTTTTGGGCGCGCGCACCGGCGCAACCGTGCGCGCCGGCTCCTGCGCGAGTCGTTTCGGATCGCGCGAGCGTCGTTCCC
The DNA here is from genome assembly GCA_964649825.1 of uncultured Phycisphaeraceae bacterium. Taxonomy (GTDB): domain Bacteria; phylum Planctomycetota; class B15-G4; order B15-G4; family JADJEK01; genus CAZYQW01. Next base: position 70,172 of record CAZYQW010000038.1, read on the forward strand.
GGCCGGCTACGACTTCATCGTCGTGCCGCGCAAAGAAGCGTTTCCCGACACGCTCGATGAGGTGCAGAGCCTCCTGATCTCGGCGGCGGAGCGCGCCGTCCAAGGACGGCCGGGACGGGGACGGCCGGGACGGGGACGGCCGGGACCGTCGCACCACGGCGGCAGCGGCGACAGCGGCGCCCCGCGAACGTCACGATGAACGTGGCCGCGCGATTCGCCATCGCGCTCGTGCGGGGGTATCAACGCACGCTGTCGCCGTTCAAGGGTCCGACCTGCCGATTCGTCCCGAGCTGCTCCCAATACACGATCGAATCGATCGAGAAGAAGGGGCTCCTCATCGGCACCTGGAAGGGGTTGACGCGGATCCTCCGCTGCCACCCCTTCGCTCGCGGCGGCTATGACCCGGTGGACTGAGACTCGTCGGAATCGGGGCGCTTCGGGAGCCGAAGGCCCAGCTTCTCGGCCAACGCCTCGTAGCTGAACCGCTGATCCGGAATCCGGTACTGCAGCCGGAACTGGGCCATCGGGTCGATCTCGCGGAGCACCGCCACCTCGGCGGTCATCCGGTCGTTGAGCGTCATCTCGGACACGTCCGGCGCCTTCTTGTCGGCGACGCGCGCGATGACGTACACCTTGCTCTGGGGGTCGCGGGTCGAGCCGACCACGCCATCGATCTCCATGTCGAAGACGGCGACGTTTCCCTTCAGGAAGTGCGCCGGGGACGGCTCCTCGTCGCGGTAGAACGCCGTCTGCCGGTATGACTCGCGGAACCAGTCGACCTCCTTGACGTCAATACCCCGTTCCTGCGCGACCTCGGTGAACCCCGCCCCGAGGTGCGGCGCGAGCGCCGCGTCGATCTGCGGCTTCACGGCGTCCAGCTCGCGATCGATGATCTTCTGCTTCTCGGCCTCGTCGGTGACCGCGTCGGTCTCGATCTGCTTCTCGGCGATCTCGCGCGCCTCGGCCTCGATCCGCGCGACCTCCTCGGTCGCTTTCTCGCGCGCCTTCGCGCGCATCGCGTCGCTGAACGCGGTCGCCGCCGCCTCGGCGTTCTTCGCGCCCATTTGCGCGCGCCACGCCTCGGGCAGCTTGTCCTTGATCTCGTCGAACGGCTTCGGCTCCGCGTCGACCTTGTCCTTCATGCGGATCAGGAAGCCGTAGTGCAGGTCAGCGGTCGGAAAACGCGGATGCGCATAGCCCTCCTGGAGGAAGCGGACCGTCGATTCGAGCATGTCGTTGCCGATCCGTTCGAGCCCCTTCACCTCCTCGAGGAGGATCGGCTCGCCGAAGTCGACGTACTCGAGGCCGTACTTGCCGGCGACGGTCTTGAGGATGTCCTCCTCCTTCTCCGCTGGCTCCGACGGCTCCGCTGGCTCCACCGGCTCCTCTCGCGCGCTCTCTCCGTCCTCCGCGACGGACGATTCGTCCTCGCCCTTCTTCTCTTCCTCGGTCTTGTTCTCTTCCTCGTTCTTCTTCAGCTCCTCTTCCGCCTTCTTGCGGATCTGCGCGGCCTGGAGCTCCCGGTAGTCGGTGATCGCCTGATTGATGACGCGAGTCACCAACAGCTCGCGGACGATTTCGTCGCGGACCTCATCGAGGGGACGGTACTCGTCCGCCCCGTCTTCGTCTTCCTCGTCCTCTTCGGACTCGCTCTCTTCCTCGCCGTCGTCGTCGCCTTCACCCTCGCCGTCGTCTCCCTCGTCGTCCTCGCTCGATTCGCCCGCGTCGCCGTCTTCGTCGTCGGACTCGACCCGGTATCGTTGCTCGCGGTTGTTCTCGTAGAACCGCTGGACCTCATCGTCGCCGATGTCGCGCTGGCCCTCGGCGAGCAGGGCGCGCAGCGCCTCGGAGTCGGCGCCGTCGACGGCCAAGAGCGCGGCGTCCAGGCCGTACTTCTCCGGGCTGGAGAACTCGTTCCGCTTCGTGTTCGGATCCAGATCCTCCTCGTAGAAGCGCTTCATCTCTTCGTCGGAGACCGACGACGGATCGAGCTTCTCGGCCTCCGCCTCGTCGCTGAATGCCACGTAGTCGAGCTTGAACAGCTCGTTGTCGGACTTGAACCGCTCGTACACCTTCTCGGAGAGCAGCCGCGGATCGTCGCTCGCAAGCCCCTGGTAGAGGTCGACTCTCGCCTGCCGCTCGATCAGCTTCTCGAACTCCGGCGGAGAGATGCCGCGGGCGCGCAGCACGCGCTCGTACTCGTCGACGCTGCCCACCGGGAGAGCCTGGCGAATCAACAGGTGGAGGTGTTTCTCGGGGACGTGGATCCCCGCCTCTTCGGCGAGGGTCTCGAGCATGAGGAACCGCCAGGTCGCGTTCTGGTCCTCGTTGAAGAAGCGGTTGCGCGACTGCGACGTCCGACGGAACTGTTCGGTCGAGATCTCGACCGTTTTGCCCTTCGGCGTGACGAAGGTCCCCGCGAGGCCCCCGCTGCCTTCGTCGGTGAGCCCGCTGAGCATCGCGCCCGTGACCGTGAACGTCACCATCACGAAGATCGTGACGCCGATGTACAGCCAACGGGTCAGTTCCTTGTTCTGGCGGAAGAAACGGAACGCCATGTGAAATCCTCGCTCACGGCGCCTTCAGGTCCTCGACGCGGGGCAGGTCGCGAATCGATCCGAGCCCGAAGTGGTCGAGGAACCGCTTGGTGGTGCCGTACTGAAGTGGGCGACCCGGCTGGTCGGAGCGCCCGACCACCCGGATCAACCTCCGGTCCATGAGACTCTTGAGAATCGCGCCGGACTGGACCCCACGAATGGAGTCGACGTCGGCGCGGATGATCGGTTGACGGTACGCGATGATCGCCAGGGTCTCGAGCGAGGCGGCCGAGAGCTTCTCGGGCGCCTTCATCTTCTCGAGGCGGGCGACGTGTTCTTGATACTCGGGGCGGGTGTAGAGGCGGTACCCGCCGGCGATCTCCATCACGTCGAACGAGCAGAGCCGTCCCGCGTACTCCGCCCGGAGCCGGTCGATCGATTGGCGCACGCGGCGCGGCGACAGCCCGCCGGCCGCCTGCGCGATCTTGACCGGAGTGAGGGCGTCGGAGCTCGCGAAGAGCAACGCCTCGACGATGCGGTCGAGCTCGTCGTCGGGAATCGCGGCGGCGCGCGCCGCGGCTTCGGCTTTGGCCTCTTCGTCGGCGCTCGCCTCGTGCTCGTCCCGAGCCGACTCCTCATCGACCACGACGTCATCGTCCACGACGTCGTCGACCACCGCCGCGTCGACCCCATCATCGTCCTCGGCGACCGGAGCGTCGTCGGGCGCGTCCGGAGCGAAGGGGTCGCCCGCCCCGGCCGCCTCGCCGGCCGTTCCTTCGTGGCCAGCGGCGGCGTCGCCGGCGACGATGTTCGGCAGCGCGGCCTCTTCGGCCACGCCCGGCTCGCTGTCGCGGACTTCGTTCATCGGTTCGGGCGTCGGAACGTGTTTCCTCGCGGTGGTTCGACCACGGCGTTCGTGGGTCTTCGCCAAACGGAGGATCGTATCACCCGACCGAAGGACCTTCAAGCGCCCCCGAGGCGCACGACGATCCGGTGGCGCTCGCGGGCGCGACGCTCCCACTCGATCACCTCGAACGGGTCGAGGAGCCGGTCGTTCAGCTCGCGTTCGATCTCGGCCGCCTGCTCGCGGTACGGCCGCGGATCGGCGGCGATCCGTTGATCCAGCTTGATGAGGCGGTAGAGCCGAACGTCTCCCCGCTCCACCACCGAAATCTCCGACACGGCGCCTGGCGCGAGCCGCGCCGCCCCCTCGAGCAGGACGTGAGGGCAATCGACGGCGAGCGGTGGGAAGCGCCCCCCGGACGCGGCGGACCGGTCGACCGAATGCGTCTTCGCCAGTGCCGCGAAGTTCGCTCCTTCGGCCAGCTTGTCGACGATCTCGCGTGCTACGCGGACGTCGTCGACGACGATGAGCCGGACCAGCATCCGCTCGCGAAGCTGCGCCTCGTACCGAACGACGCGAGCGAGGAACAGCTCCTCGAGCACCTGCGTACGGACGAGGCGGCGATAGACCTCCATCGTGGTCCCGTAGCGCTCCTCGATGTAACGGCCGAAGTCGAACTCCGCTCCCCGGGCGAGCTTGAACTCATCGGACTGCGACTTCAGGATCCGGTCCAGCTCGCGGTCGAGCACTCCGCGGTCCACTTCGACGCCGAAGCGGTCGGAGTCGGCCACGACGAGACGGCGGCGCACCGCCTGCTCGAGGGCGCCGAGCGCGAGGTTCGTGTGTGACAAGAACAGACGCGGGAACACCTCGCTCGCGGTGACGGGAACGCCATCGAGCTCGGCCAGCACGGTCCCGCCGACGGCGGATGCGAACGCGTCGGGGCCGCCGAGGTCCCCCACGCGAAGCGGCGTCTGGGCGGCGTACGCCGCCAGCGACACGCACGCGGCCGCGAACCCCGCCGTCAGGCCGAGGTACCGTCCGCGACGCCGCGGCGCCGGCCGACCCCACCTCATTTCACGACGACGATCCGGTCGAACCCGAGCGTCTTGCACCGAGGGCACGGGACTTCTTCCTGCTGCTGGTTCGGATCGGCGGTTCCATAGAACTCGAGGATCCCCTTGCCGTAGCAGTGCGAGCAGTCGCGACGGCGCAGCGAAACCGTCTTGACGTAGTCCGTCTGCTCGGCGAAGAAGGCCATGAGGAACGCGCCCTTTTCCTTGACGGCGGCGCCCTTCCACCAGTCCTCCGGCGTCGGCGGGACGTCGGCGACCACGCCGATCACCTTCTTCTCCTGTTTCTTCTCGTTCCGTTGCGCCGCCTTCTCCTTCAGACGCTCGGCGATCTTCTCCTCCAGCGTCTTGGGTTTGTCCGACTTGGCGTCCGGGCCGTCTTTGTGGTCGTCCTCCTCGGCCACCATCTTCTCGTAGCCTTCCTTCGCCTTCTCCCGCAGGATGAACGTCCCCCCTCCGTACGACATCACGACCGGAGAACCGGAGCTGCCGCGCGCCGCCCAGAGCTCGTCGACCTGATCCTCGGTGATGCCGTAGAGCGCGGCGAGCTTGAGCTGCACGTCCTCGTACGCCTGCGACTTCGCCCAGTTCATGCCGTCCGCGAGCTCGACCTCGGGATCACGACCCTTCTCCTCGGCCAGGCGCCGGAGGAACGAGAAGAAGTCGACGCGGATCGTCGTCATGATCTCATCGCGCTGCGCGGCGAGGATCAGCTTCTTCTCGCGCTGGACGTCCTTCAGTTGGACCGACGACGGGTACTTGGACTCGAAGTCGAGCGCGCTCTCGAGCGCCGGCTTGAACGCGCCGCGGTAGCGGAGCGAACGGATCGTCTGGAGCTGGGCGGTCTCCTCCGCCTCCTTCTCCTTCGCGTCGAGAAGCTTCATCTTCGCGTCGATGACGCCCTTCTTCGAGAAGTTCGGGTCGAGTTCGAGCGCGCGCTGGAACTGCGTCCGGGCCTGGTCGAAGAGCGTGAGCGACTCCGCGACGAGACCGAGGTTGTAGTAGTCGACGGCGCGCTGCGGCGGAGCCTCGGCCTTCTTGCGCTCGAACACGTTGGCCGGGTTGTCGATCTCGAGCGCGTCGACCATGACCGGCGAGACGCTGACGATCGACTCCAGCGGGACCGGGGTGACGTTGCCGCGCTTGACCAGGAGGAGCTTCCCTTCCTCGCGTCCGCCGTCGAGCCCGATGATGATGCCGGTCGCGGTCCGCACCTGCAGCGCCTCGACCTGGATCGGTGGGAGGTCGTCGCCGATGTACCCGTAGAGGCGCTTCACCGCTTCGATGTCCTCGTTGCGGATCTGATGCCAGCGGAGCGGGAGGCGCCCGCCGTTGTCATCGCGCTTCAAGGTGAGCCCGGAGGCCTCATCGAAGTGGAGGATCTCGCCCGAGATCTCGGCTCCGGTCACGAGCTGCAGCTTGACGCGCTTGTTCTCCGCCGCGTGCACCGGCACGGTCGCGGCGAGAAGGACGGCGACGATCCAGCGGCTTCGTGCGATTGTCATGAGTCGACTCACCTTCCGTTCTCTGCGTCCGCGCCGGGGACGGTCGTCTGCACCGGGCCCTGGCCGGTCTTTGCCCTCCGGATCAGGAGCTCGGGGCTCGTACGTGGGCGGCAGAAGAGCGTGAACGTTTCGCCCTTCTCTTTTCCCACGTCCACCATGAAAACACGAATATGGGCCAGGACGCCACCGTCCAAACCGTGCTCCACGTCCGGTATCAGCTCCGCGGAGTAGAAGTAACCAGGATACCCCTCGATCGGCACTTTCTCGAGCGTCGGCAGCACGGCGTCGTCTGCCGCGGTCGCGGCCAGCTCGACGAACATCTCCGAGACTCGCGACCGAATGTCCTCCGACGCCTGCGCCACCACCGAGTTCCGAACGGCCGTGTGGTGCATCGCCAGGCCGCTCGCGAACAGACCGATCACGCCGACCACTCCGGCCATGAAGATGATCAGCGCGGCCATCACCTCGAGGAGCGTAAAACCGCGATCTGCGCAGAATGGTTTCCTCACTCGCCGGATCACGGGTCGTTCCAGTCCTCCCGGTAGACCGGGATGTCGATCGTCCGTTGAAAGGTCTCGCCGACGTGCACGCGCGCGCCCGCCGCGTGGCCCAGGGCCGCGGTACCACGCTGCCCGCGTTCGACGACGAGTTGATTCTCGACGATCCGCTTCCACTTCATCCACTCGCCGTCGACCTTGACGAACGGGTACGGCGACTTCGCATCGATCGAGCGCACCGAGTCGAGACGGAGCATCGTCGCCGACGCAGGGACCGGCTCGAGGAGGTGCGGCACGTACGCCTCGTCCTGGTCCCGCTCGAGCACGAGCGTGGCGCGGATGCGGCGCGGGAAGACGTCGTCGTGCGTGTGCGCGAGGGAGCTCTCGTCCTTGGCCAGCAGGAACCGGTTGTGACCGATCTCGTCCAGCAGCGTCGCGCGCGTCGAGTCCCACACGTTCAACGGTCCGGTCGCGGTGTTCGGCGCCTCGTCGAAGCTCCGCGTGTCGCGCGACCACAACTCGAAGCCGAGAAAAAGCACGTTGTCCGCGAGCGGGACCGCGGCGTCGAGGAGCTTCGCGGGCTGCTCGAACCACGTCGATCGAAAGAGCGACGTCTCTCCGCCGACCGGCGTCTGGAACATCCGATACAGGGTGAGGAGCGACGTGTCCTGGTCCTTCCCGGGGACGCGAACCGAACCGTACGCGATCTCGGCGAGCCCACCCGGGGCTCCGACGAACGAGGAGCGCACGCCGACGTCGGACGTCACGCCCTGCCCGCCGACGGCGTCGCCCGCGCGGCGGATCGTGTCGTCGAACCGTTCCTCGGGACAGGATCGCACGAAGCGCAGGCGCTGGAGCAACGTCTCCTCGACGTCGTCCTGGTTCATGTCGAACAGGCCATAGTCGGCGAGCAGGCGAATCGGCGGGTCGGTCGCTCCGAGCGGGTTGTCGGCGCGGATCATGCGCAGGTCGCGCGCGATCTCGTCCAGCAGCGCGGTCCCCTTCTCGAGCGCTTGCCGGTTCCCCTCACCCATGCGCCACACGTCGAGCCCGCCCTTGACGATCTGGAACAGCATGCCGGCGAGGACCGCGAAGATCGCGATCGCCGTCATCAGCTCGATGAGCGTGAAACCGCGCGTGCTCGTCGTCCGGACCGTGCTCACCGCCACTCCTCGTACTCGAGCCGCGCCGGCCCGGCGATCCAGTCCACCCCGAGCAGGCGGAGCCGCGGCGCCCGCTTCCATTCGTTCGAGCCCCCCTTGATCGCGCCGTGGTCGGGGTCGAAGACGCTCGAGTCGAATGCGTCGGGGCCGTAGCGAGCGAAGACGCGCAGCTCGAGATCGTCGCCCTGGCGCCGGATCGAGTTGGGCGACCGCTCCGTCGCCGGGCCGTCGAAGAGGAACAGGTCGCCCGGCTCGCCCGGCGCGTCCGTCCACGCGCCGCGAGCCCCGACCCGGCCGAGGACGACGAGGTCGGCGAGCGCCGACGTGTTCTCCTCCTGCCAGGTCAGCTCGCGGAAGAACGCGCCTTTGCCCTTGACGAAGAGCGCGAGGTACGAGAGATCGGGATCGTCGACGCGCGGCCGGTACCGATCCTCGTAGCGGGCCGGAAAGACGAGCACCATGCTCCCCTCGCTGTGCGCCTCCGGCCGCGTTCCGAACCGCCCCCGGAGCATTCCGACCGGACGCCGCAAGTCGGGGTCGGTCACGCTCGGCATGACGAGGATGTTCCCCTCGCGCCGGACGAAGCCGATCAGCTCCCGGTCGATCAGGACGTAGCCACGGGCCGGGAAGTCGGACGCATCGGCGACGACGATCTCGTTCGATGTCTCCGAAAGCGTCTCCTCGAGACGCGAGATGCGCAGGAACGTAACCTCGCGCACCGCGGCCCCGGCCGGATGGAACTGGATCGGCGTGCCGAGGTAGCCTCGTCCTGCGACCGCGACCTCCAGCTCTCCCTCTTTCGATTGGTCCTCGAGAATCACGTCGGAGATCGCGATGAGCTCCTCGTCGATCTGCAGGACGTAGCCGTCGGAGGGCAGGTTCCTCAGTGGGTCGATCACCTCGACGGAGGCGCTGTCGCGATCCCACAGGTTGTAGCGCAGGCCCGGACGCCAGACGTAGAGCTTGCCCCTGAAGTCGTCGTCCCGAGACAGCCGGAAGCGGGCGTGCCGGGGGAGCGCGTCCGACGGGGTGGTCGGCGTGAAGAACTCGACCTCGTCGATCACCACGCGCGCCGGCGAGGGTTCGCCGTTCAGGTCGCCGCCGAAGTAGATCTCGTCGGAGAGACGGTCGGGAAGCTCGCCGGACGGGAACTTCAACAGGCGCGTGAGGTCGCGCGACTCGATGTTCTGGTTCTGCAGGTCGTTCATCGCGGCGCCGGGGCTCTTGGGGTCGATGGACGAGAACAGCTCGAAGAAGTTGGAGCGGTATTCGCCGCTGACGCCGGTGTCGAACGCGACGTGACAGCCGAAACCACCCCATCCCTCGACGTCGACCTCGCAGTAGCCGTAGTTGATGCGATGCTGCTCGCGACTCTGCGTGACGGGGTCATAGCACGTGACGTAGTCGCGCGCCCCTGGCCGCGCCGCCCAGACGTTCTGGTTGCGGAACGTCCGGAAGACCGGCAACACGCGTGCGCCTGCGGGGTGAGCCTTGGACTCGGTGCCGAGAACGCCGCGGAACGCGAGGACGCCGCCGTCCAGCCGTCCCGGCTGCACGCGGGCTTCCGCCGCGATCTGCACTTTGTCGGTCATCGTCGCCGCGATCTCTTCGTAGTTCAGCGCCCTCGCCACCGCCTCGGCGGTCGGGAGGTTGCCCGCGGCGTTCTTGATCGTGAACGCAGCCGTCACCTCGTCGAGCAGATCGGTCGCGCGCAAGAGTCGAGTCGGGTCGTCGCGCACGAAACACCCGTTCCCCATCACGTCGTACCGGATCCACTCGGTGCCGCCGCCGTCCTCGTTGCCGAGGAAGCCGGTCCCGACCTGCACCATCTCGGGCAGCGTCCGATCGCCGCGAAGCTGGGGCTCCGCGTACTGCTCGGGAAGCTGGGACTCGCCGAGCCCGGGCCGCACGGAGATCGGGAGCACGTAGATCGGCTGGTTCGGGTCGTAACCGCTGTCCGGCCAGCCGCTGAACCACTGGAACACGTGCGCGTGGGCCACCGTCGCGATCTGACGCTCGTACGGCTGGTCCGGCCCGCCACCCTCGACGAGGTTCGAGTGGCCGTTCGGGTACCACTTCGTGTTCAGCGCCGACGTCGGCGCGCGGGCCACGCCGAGCAGCGTGTTGTTCGAGAAGCTCGCGTAGTAGATCAGCTCGCCGTGCCCGATGATCGCACCCTTGTCCGTCTTCCACTGCACGTCGACGTCGACCGTGATCTGCTGGCCCTCGACCACGATCGTCCGCGTGCCGGTCCCGTTCGCCGGCGGCCAGTGCGCCGCCGACACGACCAACGCGTACCCTCCCTGTCGATCGAATAGCTGATCGACGGGCGTCGCTCCCGCGCTCGACGCGGATCCGGCGATCGCGCTGTTCACGCCGCCGAGCGGGACGACCGGGATCTGGGTCACCGTCTCGTCCATGCCGAAGCCGATCTGCTGGCTCTGGTTGACCTGTTCGATGTACCAGTTGATCGGCCTCTTGACCGCGTCCGAGTCGGGATCGACCATCGCCACGCCGAACGCACCCATCGGGTTCTGCATGCCGACGTTGCCGTTGGGGATCCGCTCCGACAGGAGAACGCCGACGTAGCCGTACAACTCGACGGCCTCGGACGCGAGGTGCCGATTGCCGCGGGAGCCACGTCGCGCGCGGCCGCCGAACGCTTCGCCGGTCGGGCGCGCGAGGATCAGCTCGGTGTCGGTCCGATCGTTGTACTCGAGCAGCTCCTCGTCGATGCGCACGATCCCGTACGGTGGGAATCGCGTCGCGTCGTTCACCTTGATCTTCTCGCGCTGCCCCACCTGGTAGCCGGGGATGTTCGCGAACGGACCCGCGTTCGCCGGACCGCCCACGTCCTCGGTGAGCCACGTCTGACCCAGCCGCTTTCCGCGCGGGATGCCGTCGACGTACAACTGGAGATCGGTCGGCTTCGTGCCCCGCGCGTAGAAGCCGAGGTGGTACGGCACGGACGGATCGAACGGAAGCCCGTCGTCGAACGCGTAGCGGATCTCGGCGATCTGTTGGGGCAGCGTCGTTGGGTCGACCCGCGACTGCTCGTTCAGGTACTCGTCGTCGACAAGGTCGGGAACGGTGTTGTCGGCGACACGGAAGACGAGGTCGGTGCCGTCGAAGTAGGCGAGGATCCGGTTCGTGATCTCGGCGTTCTCCTTCTCGTCCAGGAAGCCGGTGTCGAAGAAGTACGTCTCGGCGCCGAGCACGTCCTCTCCAGGCTGCCACCAGAACGAGATCGCGAACGGCTGGACCCATCCCCGCGGGTTGAAGATGCCCACGAGGTCCGAACCGTTCGCGAGCACGAGGGGGCCCTTGTCCTTCGTGTCGTAGCCGTCGCCGTTCTCCGACCCGGGCGGTTCATCCTCGCGCACACCGGGATCGAAGTGGAGCATCCGCTCGGTCATCCCCTCCGGCAGGAACGCGGTCGCGTCGCGGCGGCCGTCGGCCCGCGTCGGCGCGGGTGCGACGTAGCTGTCGATCTTCTCGTCCACCTCGATCGCGGGGGTTCGGCCGTCCCGCTTGGAGTCGAGCCGGAGCGGCGGCTCGTTCAGGTCGTCGGGGTCGCGCAGGTTCGTCGGGCGCGACTCCCAGAACTTGCCGGCGCGCGAGAGGCGCATCGCCTCCTCGAACTCCGTCTGCGAGTCGTAGAGGCAGAGCTGCTCGCCGGCCGGAGTCACCTGCGAGACCTGGCGGGCGAACGCGCGGGCCTCCTCCCGGCCGGCCGCCAGGTTCTCGCTCGTCGCCGCGTCGAACGAGAAGACGCCGTACGACCGGTAGACGAAGGGTGCGGTCCCGACCTCGAGCCGCGTGTCCTGGGCGCACTCGGCATTCACCAGGAGCGCGTCGCGATCGGCGCTCGTGATCGTCCCCTCGCCGAGCATCTCGTTGACGAGCTTCGCGAAGCCCCCCTCACCCGCGACCGGTCGGGACTGGACGATCCGTTCCGCGACCAGCGCCGCCTTCGCGACGTCGATCCGATCGGGAACGCCGACGAGGTGAAGCCCCGCCATCAGCGCGATGAGGACGCGCGACGAGGCGGAGTTCACGTTGACGGGCGCGCGCGCCAGCGCGTCGACGATCGCCTCGTCCGGACGGATCGAGACCTGGAGCGGCTCCTGCAGGCCGATGTAGTAGCGATCCTCTCCGAGCGGGCGGGCCTCGACGACCAGGTTGTACTCGACGCGTTCAGCGGTCCGGATCCGCACGAGGCTGCCGGGGCCGAGGTTGCGGCCGCCGGAGACGATCAGCGCCGGCTCCGGGTCCGACGGGTCGGCGTCGTAGATGACGCGCGCCGCTCCGACGAACGGCCCCGAGGCCGGGAGGACGGAGTGGACGGTGAGGTGCCGCTCGACCGCGTCGACCTCGTCGGCCTGGATCGCCACCTCGCCGAAACGACCGACGTCCTTGATCGACCGTACGGTCGGGTACTGGATGAACTGGCCGCTCTCGAGCTTGTACGGGCGCAGGTACGCGAGCAGGACCCGGTAGTCGACGACCGGCGCGCCGGACGCGTGCGTCCGCGCCTCGCGGCTTCTCACCGCCGACGTCGTGAAGGCGCGCTGCAGACCCGTGAGCGAGCGACCATTCACGCCGCGGTAGAGGATCAGCTCGCCATCGATCCACACGATTCCCTGCTCGGCGAGGTGGGACGGGTCCTCGACCCGGATCTCGAGCGCCTCGGAGTCGGAGAGCTCGGCCGAGAGGAACGTGCCCATGAAGACGTTGTGGAGCGCGAAGAGCGACGTCTGGTTGACGTTCACCAGCCCCTGCTCGTCGCGGCTGCGCACCGAGAAGATCGTGCCGCGCGGCTCGTTCGCGTCGATGCCGAAGCGTTTTGCCTCGTCCGAGAGGCTGACCGCGAGCTCGTCCCGATCGTCCCAGTGCGGCGTGTCGTCGCGCGAGACTTCCGTCTTGGCGAGCGCCTCCTCGGCGAGCGTCAGCGCGGACCGGAGGGTCTGCTCCGCCTTCGACTGCTTCGCCTGGTGCGTCGCGGCGCGGAGCTGGTTCCTCATCGAGAGGGAGAACGGCGTGGCGATCGCCACCAGGGCGAGGAGGACGAGGATCACCGCGATCAGCGCCACGCCGCCCTCGGCGTCGGCTCGGCGACCTCGATCGTTGGACGTCGTTCGCATCGTCATTGGATCTCTCCGAGCAGCCCCACGACCACGTCCCGGCTGCGGCGGTTCTCGTCGAAGAGCAACGAAATCGTGACCGGCTGCCGATGGTGGTTCCCGTCGAGGTTTCCACGGCGGTCGAACCAGACAGTGCCGGCGCCGGCGAACGTGACGCCGTCCGGAAGCGGAGGAACGTCCTGGCTCGCCATCAGCGCGAAACGGACCTCGTCGATGCCGCCGACGAACGGGGTCCGGAGCGAGCCGAGCGTCAGCTCGGCCGCGGGATCCGGTCGCGGATCGAGCCGCTCCTGGTTCTCGAGCCGGGCGCGCTCACGGCCGTCGATCGACAGCCGCAGGGTGAAGCCGTCGTAGATCATCTCGACGCGCGACCAGCGATCGAGCGGGATCGGGTCCGACGTCTCCACGTGGATCATGTCGTCGCGGTCGCCTCCCGACGCCTCGCCTTGACGCACGCGGACCGAGCCGGCCGCGGTCCGATCCGGCGTGATCATGAGGCGGAACGCTTCCCCCTTCTCGACGAGCAGACCGCCGCCACCGGGCGGGATCCGAACGAACGCGTCGAACTTCAGTCCAGCGTCGGCGTCGAACGACGGGGACCGGCCGAGGTCGACGACGCCGGCGTCGCCGGCGGCGAGGAAGATCGCCCGCCCGATCGCGCCCTCCTCGATCAGGGTGGCGCCGCCGCTCAGCGTCGCGTCGTTCGGCCAGCCGCGCGAACGATCGTCCTCGAAGTGCCAGTTCCCGGTGCTCTGGAAGCCCGACGCCCGGATCGTGTTCTTCTCCGGATCGATGTCGACGCGCGCCAGCGACGACTGCTCGATCGCGAACAGGCGCGCCGCGCGCAACGCGTCCTTCACCTGCGCGACGGCGAGCGCGCGGCCGAGGTTGATCTTCTTGAACGCGCCGACTCCGATCCCGAGCAGGATCGAGAAGAGCGTGAGGACGGTCAACAGCTCGAGAAGCGTGAACCCGGCGGATGGAGCGCTCGCCAGGCGAACGTTGCGGTGGGCGTCGGTGCGTTGGTTGGTGTCACGCATGCGGATCCAAGCTGCAGCTTCTCGGCGGGGGCAGGAGGTCAGTTGTCTCCGTACGATGTCAAGTCGTCCTCCGTTCCGTAGATTCCGTCCTCCCCCACCGAGAGCAGTTGGTACGACTCGAGCGCGTAGTACGAGCCGGTCTCCTCGTCGCGCGCCGCGGTGACGACGACCGTGTCCCACTCGTCCGTGTCGTTGTTGCGGAACTCGTACTCGAACTCCCTGCCGTAGTCCGAGTAGCGGATGTACACGAGCGGGTTCTCCCACGCGTCCACGATCTCGCGCAGGACCGGGCGCTCGAGAATCGTGACGTTCACGTCGGCGACGTCGTCGTCCTGGTTCATCAGGCTCTTGTCGTCCGGCCGCTCGCCGTCCCAGTCCTTGTGGTACAGCGCGACGACGGCCGCCTCGATCCCCTCGTCGATGCGGTTCTGCGGCTTGATGCCGTACGCGGAGAGCTGCGACGCCGGATAGTCGCCGGTCTGCGTGCGGTACTGCGCGAGCAGGTTCTGAGTCGACGTCAGGATCGCGATCGTCTTCGCTTTGTCGCCCTTGCCGAGGAACTTCCCGTACTGCATGGCGCCCATGCCGAGCAACGCCCCGAGGATGGCGATGACCACCAGAAGCTCGATGAGGGTGAAACCTGTCGTTCGACGCATCGCTCCAACTCCTCGCCCCTACGGCTTGTCGCGCACTACCCGAACCTCGGACACCGTCACGTTCACCTTCTTGTTGCCGCCGGCCGTCACGAAGACGCCGCCGTCGACGGTGCGCTTCATCTTCTTCAGGCTGCCGCTCGCGACGTCCTTCGCGATCACCTGATCGCCCAGCTTGACGTCGAACAGCCCCTTGTCGTAGTTCGTCCGCTCGATCGTGAACCGGAACGGCTCGTTCTTGGTGATCGTGGCTCCCTCGAGCTCGACCCAGTCCTGCGAGACGCTGTTCGCGTCCTCCCGCACGAAGAGATGGACGGTGCCGTCGGGGAACCGCGCCACCGCGACCTCGCCCGCCGGAAGCTGGGTGCGGCCAGCCACCTTGTGGTGGACGAAGCGGAGCCCGACGGTCGCCTCGTTGTCGGCCGGGACCTCGAGCACCGCCTCGATCCGCACGAAGGTCGCGCCCTCCATCGAGCGCGTGAGCTCGGACATCTCGTCCGGGTCGGTGCGGCGCTGAAGGCCGGCGATCGTCAGCCCGTCGCCGGTCGCCTGGAACTGCGGACCGAACGGTTCCTTCACGTCCCACCCGTTCTTGATCTGGCGGCGATCGAACCGATCGATCCACTGCTCCTTGATGCGGTGATCCTCGATCCGGGCCTGGTTCGTGTCGGCGTAGACGTGGAACGGATCGCCCTCGGTGGCCGCCGCGCGAGCCTCGGCGAACTTCTCGACCGCGCTCTCGACGTCGCCGAGCCGATAGTCGCACCACGCGATTCCGCACAAAGCGGCGGCGTTCGGGCTCTCCGCGTCGCCGATGCCGTCCACGAACGTCTCGCGCGCCGCACGCATCTGGTTCTGGCGCAGCAGCGACGCGCCGAGCAGCACGTAGATCTCACGATGCGATGGCTCGCGCCGCAGCGACTCCCGCAGGTAGAGCTCCGCCGCCTCCGGCTGATCGTCGAGGAGCTCGGAGGAGCCGAGCTCGTTCAGCACGTCGATGATCCTTCCGTCCTTGTGGAGCGCCTCGCGCAGCAACGACTTCGCGGTGTCGACGTCGCCTTGCCGTCGCGCCACCCGCCCTTTGCGGTAGAGACCGAGCGCGCGCCCCGGGTGGAATTCGAGCGCCGTGTCGAACTCGAACATCGCCTGCTCGAGGTTGCCGAGCGACTCCTCGAGCGCCCCCAGCGCGAGCGTGGAGTCGAAGAACGTGAGCGGGTCGACGTCGGTCGCCTGCTGGAAGCGGGCCCTCGCCTGCTCGACGAGAAGCTCGTCGTCGGGGTCGGTCGCCATCGCGACGCCGAGGTTGTAGACCGCGTCGCGGTTGCGCGGGTCGATCTCGAGCGCCGCGCGCAGCTCGCGAATCGCGGATGACGTGTCGCCCGCCGCGAGATGGACGACGCCTTTCAAGTTGTAGGCGTCGGCGCTCTCGATCCCCATGCGCATCACCTGGTCGATGCGGGCGCTCGCCTCGGAGAGCTGGTTGCTCCGCAGGTACGCGCGCACCAGGTCGAGCCGGATCGCGATTCGCTCGGTCGCGTTGGCCGCCATTCCTTGCGCCTTGTCGAGCAACGGGACCGCCTCCGCGGCGCGGTCTCGCTCGATGAGGAGGCGCCCCAGCGCGTGGAGCGCGTGGAGGTCGCTCGGGTTGTCCTTGACGGCCTTGCGCAGCACGTGCTCGGCGCGCTCCGAGAGGCCGAGCTCCGCCAAGCGTTCGGCCCGGCGCGTGTCGAGGCGCGAGCTCTTGACGCCGGCGGCGGCCGCGTCGTCGTACACCTTGAGCTCGCCCTCGGTGTCGAACGCGCGCTCGCGGGCCTCGGCCAGCAGCTCCCACGCTTCGGTCTGCTGCTTGTTGTAGGAGAGCACCGAACGGATGAACCCCTCCGCCCCCTCGAGCGCGGTCTCGCGGTCCTCGTCCACCCAGCCGAGACAGTTGCGCGCCGCCTCGAGCTGCGATTGGAGGTTCGTGCCGGAAGGACTCACGCGCCGCCTCTCGAGCACGACGCGAGCATGGACGGTGTCCGCGAAGCCGAAGCCTTGCTCGAACACGCCGCCCCCCTCGAGGTCGCCACGCTGGAAGACGGCGGTCGCCGTCGCCTTCCCGGTCTTGGTGTTGACCTGCTGGAACTCGATCGCGGCCCCCGAGTCGTCGAGGAGCCCGAACTTGTCGTCGTTCCGAACGAACCCCCAGATCCGGTTCAGGCTCTTGCGCTTGATCCAGTCGTAGGTCTTCTCGAGAACGACGTCATCGGCGACGACGCCGTTCGAGCCGACGATGTCAGCGCCGAAGTCGATGCCAGCGAACCGACCGGCGCCGCCCGCGCCCCCGCCGTTGGCCGGGTCTCCGCCGCCGCCCGATGGCGGCTCCACGTTCCGAACGACGTACGGAGGCTGGCGGTAGATCGCGAGATAGCGGGACTCGACGCCGGGGTCCGGCAGCAGGCCGACCGCACCGATCTCGGGAAGCGGCGGCGTCTCCAGCAGCAGAAGAGGGAGCGGGTTCCAGTCGCGCGGGGGCAGGAACGGGTCGCGCCCCGCTGGATCGAACGCCGGATCGGCGCCCGCGGGGAACTGGATCTCCGGCACGAACGGGGCCGCCGGGGTCTCGGGCGCCTGGCTCGTCGGCACGCGGGTCTTCACGTAGCGGTCGGAGTGACGCAGGTACATCCATCCACCGGCGACCACGAGGGCCGCGAGGAAGAGTCCCTGCTCTCGGTTCATCTTCATTTCGATCCCCCCGCGACCTCGACCTCGGAGTCGATCGTCAAGGCGGCGACGGTGAGCTGAAGCGTCGTCAGGCCGAACGCGCGCTTCGTGTCGACCTCGATCTTGGCGTCCTCGATGGCGAGGAAGCGGCCATCGTTCCGCACCAGCCCTTTCACGAGCTCGGCCACGGACGCGGTGCTCCCCTCGACCTTGAAACGGACGCGCAGCGGGTCGATGAAGCTGTCCGACTTCTTCCGCCGGCCCTTGTTCTCGATGATCTCGATCTCGGGGATGGCGCGAACGCCGGCGATGATGCCCTCCTGGACGACTTGCTCGACCACGTTGAGCCCGCGCAGGCACCGTTGGATCGCCTCGCGGCCCGACGGCGTGAACTCGGGCAGACCAAGCGACTCCTCGATGAGGATGTTGCGCCGCCCCGCCGCCTCGACGAGCTCGTCGCGCGCGCGCGAGCGGATCTCGTTGTAGGTCAAGTCCGGGCTCCGGCCGCCCTTCGGCAGCAGGTATTCGTCCTCGGTCTCGAACTTCAGCCGCGCGTACAGGTGCTCGAGGCCCTCGTCCAACGCGGTGCAGGCGGTCTGGAGCTCGGTGAGCTGCCGCGACTTCGGTGCTTCGGCCTTGCGGATCTTCGCGCCGAGCGTGCGCACGTCCTGGCTGAGGCTCGCCGACCCCCAGACGGACCCGATGATCGCCTTCACGATCAGGACGAGGACGAAGCCGGCCCCGACCGAGAGGATGAACTTCTTGTTCCCCTGCCAGAGGTCATTCAGATCCATCGGTCGCCTCCTCGGCGTCGCCGGCCCCGCTGTCCTCGGACGCCGCGGGCGGAGCCTTCGAGAAGTTCATCGTGACCGTCCATTCGAACGGCTTCTTCGGTCCGGCCGGCGACGTGCGCGTCTTCGGCGTCCGCGACAGCAGCGGATCCTGCGCGACGTCCTGCGCGAAGCGGTTGAAGAGCGCTTCCAGCCCTTCGGCGCCCTCGCGACCTTCGCCGCGGACGACCACGACCGGCTTCGCGTCCCCCAGGATCCCGAGGTCCGGGTCCTTCGCGCGCTGGATCTCGATGCCGGTCGCGTAGAGGTCTTCGGGCAGGTATCGCTGGACCAGCGTCAGCGTCCGCTCCAGCCCGAGCCCGGCCACGAGGCGCTCCTCGAGGAGTTCGAGCTTGCCCGCCTTCTCGATCCTCTCGACCTTCAGCGCGCTGAACCGATCCGCGTCGCGCGTTCGCTTCTTCGTCTCCGAACGGAAGGCCGCGCTGTCGGCCGCCGCCGCGGCGTGGTCGGCGCGGCTCTGCCACGCGTCATGCAGAAGCAGCACGAGGGCGAGCACGCCGGCGAGCGCCGCGAAGACGGTACGTTCCTGGAAGCGCTTGGCCTTCCGGACCGACTCCGGCAGGATCTCGATCGAGTAGACGTCGTCGTAGACGCCTTGGAGCGCGAGTCCCAACGCCACCACCGAAGCGAGCCGCGCTCCCTCGTCGAGGTCGTCCTGGACCGAGGACACGTCGACCGCCTCGAACGGGTCGAACCGTTCGACCGGCACGTTCAGGTTCGACGCCAGGTAGCGATCGAGCCCCTTCAGCCGGGCCCCGCCCCCGCTCAGCAGGACGCGATCCAGGTGCAGGTCGC
This sequence comes from uncultured Phycisphaeraceae bacterium, assembly GCA_964649825.1. GTDB lineage: Bacteria > Planctomycetota > B15-G4 > B15-G4 > JADJEK01 > CAZYQW01. The sequence goes on from CAZYQW010000038.1 coordinate 88,977, forward strand.
TGACGCCCGTCTGCGAGCGGGCGAACAGCACCGAAGACTGGACCATCGAGAAGAGCTGGCCCGTCGCCCCCGAGAGGGCCCGCGCGACCTTCTCCTCCTGGCTGGTCCGGCGGGATTGTTGATCGAACGGTGCGACGTCGGCCATCTCCTCCTTCAATCGACGCGCCTTGTCGGCGCTCACGTTGAAGGACGCGACCAGCGCGTCGTCGAACAGCTCGCCGCCGCCCGAGAGGTTGCGCGCGAACAGGATGTCGCCGTCCTTCGCGAGCGCCATGTCGGTGCTGCGGGCGCCGATGTTGACGAGGAGCGTCGTCCCCTCCTCACCCACGAGCTTGCGGAACGCGTTGTAGAGCGCGATCGAGTTCGGCGTGAACGCTCCGGGCTTGAGACCGGCTCGCTCGAGCACCCGCATGTGGTGGTCCAGGACGCCCTGCTTGGCGAGGGCGAGGAGCACGGTGTCGTCGGACGACAGGTCGGACGTGACTGGAATCAGGTTGAAGTCGGCCGAGAGCGCGTCGCCCGACTGATCCGTCATCTCCTGGATCTCGAACTCCATCAGTTGACGGAGCTGCCAGTCCGGGACGGGCGGGACCTGACTGTAGCGGATGACGACGTCGCGACCCGTGAGGCCGCAGTTCACCTGGCCCTTGACGTTCGCGGCGGCGAGCGCGCGTTTCAGGAGCGATCCCACTTCGTCCGCGTCGTCGGATGTCCCGCGCGGGAGCGGGACCAGGACGACCTGCTGGACGTGGAACGCGCCTTTCTTCTCCGCACCGACGACGACGCGAACGCCGTCCGTGCCGATGTCGACGCCGATTCCGGTACGGGCCATCAAGAGTCTCCCAATCGGTTGGTCGCGCGCTGCGCCGCGTCGGAGTCCGGGAATCGTTGGGTGATGTCGGCGGCGATCTCCTGCGCCGTCCGCGTGTTTCCGAGCGCGAGCTCGGTCTCCAGTCGGTTCAGGAGGAGCGCGGCCTCGCGTTCCCGCGCGGACTTCACGAGCTGGAGGCGTTTCTTCGCGAGCTCGGCTTCGTGCGCTCGAAACCGCCCCTCGGACGGCGTGCCCGCGAACGCCTCGGCGGCGCCGCGAGCCTCGGCCTCGACTTCGACGTAAGCGTCGGGACTCGCGAGGAACTCGGCGCGCGCGATCGACTGTACCAGGTCGATCTCGCGCTGGTCGCGCCTGCGCAGGATCTCCTGCGTGCGCGACTCGGCGTCGGCCAGGATCGCCTCGTCGAACGGGAACTCGTTCCGGATCCGCTCGAGGATCGAGAGCGCGGTGCCGAGCTTCTGATCCCGTTCGGCCTGCCGTGCGTCACGCAGCAGCTCCGCCGCGTTCGTCTTCTCCTCGACGAAGTCGGCCTGGATCGCCAACGTGAGCCGTCCCGCCGCGACCGCGGGCGCCACCTCGAGTCGGAACAGGTCCCCCTCCCGTGTACCGACGATCCGCACCGTCGAGTCGAACGTCGCGCGCATCCGCGTGCCGGCGCGGCCGAGCACGAGACCGGTCACGTCGTCCGCCTCGAACGATTCGAGGAACGGCTCGAGCGTCTGTTGTCGCATCACGCCGACCGCGTCGTCGGTGATCGCGGGCAGGAGCACGATCGGCAGCCGGACGCCGGCCAGGCCGGACGCATTCTTCCAATCGAAACGCCAGGTGACGGAGCGAGCGTCGTTGGTGAGGGCCGAGGCATAGACCAGGGAGCCGCCGCTCGGGAGGCGGATCGAGTCGTCCTTGAGATGTCGGGACGCGCTCGCGACCGGGAGCTGTCGCGACTCGCTCGCGACCGGCGCTCCGCCGGGCTCCTCGTTCGCATCGTCCGGCTCGCCCGTCGACTGCGCGACGAAGATCGGCGCCTCGACGTGGAGAAGGTCGTCGTCGCCGCGGCGCACGAGGAGGTCCTCGCCGGCCCGCTCGAACTCGAACTGGTTCACCACCTTCACGTCGGGACGGGCCACGCCATGGTCGATCACGCTCAGGTCGTCGAACGCCACGCGGCCGCGCGGCCCGGTCGCGATGACCGAAAGGGCCAGGTTCGTGGCTCCCGACGGGGCCACCACGTCGGCCGCGACCTCCTGCCACTCTTCGCGCTCCGAGCCACCGACCGGCATCGCGATCGCGTACGACGGGTCGTCCCCGTTCGTGAAGACGGCGGCGAGCGTGCCCACCGCGCCGTCCGACGCGCGCACGTAGCCCGAGATGTGGTACTTCCGCGCGCTGACGCGGATCGGCGCACGCATCGTCGCCACGGACGTGTCGCCCGACACGCGCGCGACGTACGCGCTCGGCCCGGAGTGCGCCTGACCGGTGACGACGTCGAAGCCGCCTCCCCCTCCCGTCGACGTCCATTGCGCGGAGGGGTTCGGGTCGTCGTCGTGCTCCTCGAAAGACCACCGGTTGCCGAGCATGTTGCCGGCCGCGGGCGGCGGAGCCTGGGCCACGGTCGACTTCTCCTGGACGCTCCAATAGAACCAGCCGGCGGCGCCGAGCGCGACCAGCAGCAGGACGAGGCCGATCGCGGCCATCGGGCTCCGCGGGGCGGTCTTGGTCATGTCATGCACGACCTTGACCGTCGGAATGCTCACCATCGTCTGGCTGGGATCGAAGCCTCCGCCGGTCTCGAGCGATGGCGGCGCGCGCTTCGTGTCGGCGAGCACGAACTCGCTGTCGCCGACGACGACCCGGTCCCCGTGGTCGAGCACGATCTCATCGATCCGCTTGCCCTCCAGGAACGTGCCGTTGGTCGAGCCGAGGTCGCGCAGGATCGGGCGGCCCTCTTCGATGACGACCTCGCAGTGCACCCCAGAAATCTTGGCATCCTTGAGCGTCACGGTGTTGTTGGCGCGGCGCCCCAGGGTGACCCGTCCGCCAACGATCCGGACGCGCTCACCGGCGCGCTCGCCCCGCGCGAACACGATCTCGTAGGGGGCGGCTGCTTCTCCGGCCGGCTCCTCGAGCGAGATCTCGTCGCCCGGCTCCCCGCTTTTCGAGGGAACGAACCGCAGGGTCGAGCCGCCGACGCGGATCTCGTCGCCGTCGTCGAGCCGGACCCGGTCGATCCGCTCGTCGTTGCGGAACGTCCCGTTTGCGGACTTCAGGTCCTCGAGAACGTAGCCGTCCCCGTCTCGGGTGATCCGACAATGGCGCCGGGACGATCCGGCGTCGTCGAGTGCGATCTCGTTGGACTCGTCCCGGCCGATGCGGCAAACGTCGGACAACACGAATTCATGCGACGTTCCGCCGCTTTCCACGATCAACTTGGCCATACAACCCGGTTCAGGTCGGTTGGGAGGACGAAGAGCTCTTTGTACCACCCTGGCGGGCGATACTCAACGTGTTCGGCGAGGCGTCCAGCGGACGCAAACTGTTAGCCGGACCGCACGCGCGAGTAACGCGGCCGCGGCAAATCGCGGTCGCGCGCGCTCAGCCTCCTTCCTCGTCGCCCGTACCTTCCACGGCCGGCGTCGGTTCGTCGAGCAGGAGGGCGCCGGCGGTGCGGAACTCCTGCACGAGCGTCGCTTCGATCCGCGTCCCGGCCTCCTTCGAGATCGCCCCGCGCGCGGCGAACCCGCGGAGGATGACGAGGTAGTCCTGAAGGAGATCGGTCCGCCACGTGCCGAGCGCCGCGGGCAGCGCCTGCCGATGCGGCAGCCCTCCGCCCGTGATGCCGAACGAGATCACGAGCAGGACGGCGATCCCGACCATGATCATCGCGTTGATGCCGCGCACGCGATCGCCGCTCCTGCGATTTCGCGCGACGATGTACGCGATCGCGAGGAAGACGATCACTCCGCCGGAGAAGAGCAGCAGCGCATCCAACCACGCGCGGCCGAACACGCGCCCGAGGTCGTGACGCAACCCGAGCGAAGACAAGTAGATGCCCTGATCCACCTCGCGCGAGAAGCGACGCCGCGCCGAACGGTCGCGGGCAACCGGCGACGCGTCGAACGCCTCGGCCGGAACGTCTCGCCGATTCTCGTAGAGGAACGGGATCCCCTGGATCGTTCGAATCCCCGGGCTCCGCTCCAGGAATCGAACGGCCGGCGCGAACTCCGCGGCGAGCAGCGCCTGGCGCAGGCCGGGAACGACCTCGATTCCTTCCTCGGTCGTGGGATAGCGCCCCGTCTTCTCGTTGAACTCGCGCAGCCGCGACGCGATCAGGTCGAGCTGGCTCTGCTGGAAACGGACGACCGACCGATGCTGACGCCGCTCGGGACCCCACGTGTGGTCGACGATCACACCGGTCGCGAACAGCAACGAGATGATGATCAGCAGGACGTCGAGCGGCTTCACCGACGGCTCCAAACGGTCACGAAACCCCGCCGTATCGGACGGCCCGATCGCTCGGAACCGCCGCTGGAACGACGAACTCCGTGGGCTTACAGTGCCGTCTCCGGCTCGCTGGAGACCGGGGGGTGGTTCGAAGCAGAGATCTTAGAGAGGAATGAAGCGCGAGTGGGGTCGCCGCGACTGAGAATCGAGAGCGGAGACGCGCGCGGTCGCGAGGTCGAGCTCACGCGTCCGTTCGTCATCGGCCGCGCGCAGAGCTGCGACCTCGTGTTGAACGACGAGTCCTGCTCGCGGATGCACGTGCGCATCACGCCCGAGGGCCCGCGGGGCGCGGTCGAGGACCTCGGCTCCACGAACGGAACCTTGGTGAACGGCGAACGGATCACCACCGAGTTCGTCGAGGACGGCGACACGATCGTCGTGGGCGGCACGACGTTGCGCTTCTGCGGCCCGGAGTTCGACGGTGGCGCGACGGTCGTGATCGGCAACGCCGCGCGCGAGGACGCCGACGTGGTGAAGGAGGTCGCGCCGGACGCCGCGGTGCGGGGCAGCCGCGGGCCGAAGGAGCTCCTCGACGCGACGTCCGGCCTGATCGACGCGACGCGCGGCACGCCGGAGCGGCGGGCGGTCGCCCGCGCGCTTTGCGAGCAGATCGGTCGCGTGATCCGCGCCGACCGGGTCGCGGTCCTGCTCTTTCGCGCCGGCTCGCCCGACCCGCGCGACGCCGAGCTCGTCAGCGTCCCCGAGCTCCGCCTCGACCCGACACGCCCCTGGATCGAGCAGGCGATGTCGACGCGCCAGGCGCTCCTCCTCGAGGACACCAAGTCCGGGAAGCGCCCGCTGCACGGGCTCGTGGTTCCGGTCCACCACGGCGAGGGCCCCCAGCTCCTGGTCTACGCGGATCGGCGCAAGGATCCGTTCCTCGAGGACGACCTCTCCGACGCCCTCCAACTGATTCGGGTCGGCGCGGCGCTCCACCAGACCGCGCTGCGTCACCAGCGCGTGGCGGACGAGCTGGCCGAACACCGCTCGCGCTCGCGGCAGGACCGGCGCATCGTCGGCGAGAGTCCGTCCCACCAGGAGGTCGTGAACGCGGTGCGCCGCACCGCGAACGGGAACCAGTCCGTTCTGTTCATCGGCGAGGCCGGGACGGGAAAGGAGCTGTTCGCGCGGCTTCTTCACGACCTGTCGCCCCGCAGCCACGGTCGTTTCGTCTCCGTGAACTGCTCGGTCGTGCCCGAGGGGCTGCTCGAGGTCGAGGTGTTCGGGGCGGAGAGCGCACCAGGACCGTACGGCAGCGACCGCGGCGACCACATCGGCGCGTTGGAGCGCGCGCAGAGCGGCACCCTGTTCCTCGACGAGATCGACGTGATGGACCTCCAGAGCCAGGCCCGGCTCGCGAAGGTGCTTCGCGACCGCCGGTTCATGCGCGGCGGGACGCGGGAGATCCCGCTCGACATCCGCCTCGTCGCCGCGTCGGACCGCAACCTGTCGTCGCGCGCCCAGACCGGCACGTTCCACGAGGATCTCCTCGCGCTGCTCGCGCTGGGCACCGTCCCGGTGCCGCCGCTCCGCGAGCGTCCGGAGGACATCCCCCTCCTCGCCGACCACTTCATCAAGACGCACGCGCGACGCATGAACCGGACCGCGCGCCGCCTGTCCGGCGACGCCCTGAAGACGATGCGCAGCTACGAGTGGCCGGGGAACGTGCGCGAGCTGTCGAACGTGATCGAACGCGCCGTCATGCTCTCGAACGACGAGGAGATCGGTTCGGACCTCCTGCCGTTCGCGCCGCGGGACAAGCCCGCTCCCGAGGATCTGTCGCTCGTGGCGGTCGAGAAGCTCGCGGTCGAGCGCGCGCTCGAGTACTGCAACTATCGCAAGGGACAGGCCGCGAAGGTGCTCGGCATCTCCTGGCCGACGCTGAACAAGAAGATCGTCGACTACGGGATCCAGCTACCGAACAAACCCTGACGGCATGCTCCGTCAACGCGCCGAGTCCCGCCCGCGCAGGAGCCGGCGCTTGATCTTGCCGCTCTGCGTCTTCGGCAGCGCCTCGAGGAACTCGATCCGGCGCGGCACCTTGAACGGCGCGACCTCTCGTTTCGCGTGTGCGATGAGATCTCCGGCGAGCGCCTCGCTCGGTGCGTAGCCGGCGGCGAGGGTCACGAACGCCTTGACGACGCTCCCCTTCATCGGATCGGCACTCTCGACCGCGGCCGCCTCGAGCACGGCCGCGTGCGACTGGAGCGCGCTCTCGACCTCGAACGGCGAGATGCGATAGCCGGAGCACTTCATCACGTCGTCCGCGCGCCCCTCGAAGAAGTAGCGACCGTTCGCGTCCTTGCGGACGACGTCGCCCGACCAGTACCACTCGCCGCGGAACACGTCCTGCGTCTCGTCCGGCTTGTTCCAGTACTCGCGCATGAGTCCCGGGTGCGAACCGCGCCGCACGCACAGCACGCCGGCGTCGCCGTCCGCGACCGGCCCGAGGTCGTCGTCGAGGACGGCGAGCTCGACCCCGGCACCGGCTCGGCCGCACGACCCGGCGAGCGGCGCGTCGTCGGTTCGGTTGTGCGCGTAGACCATGCACTCGCTCATCCCGATGCCGTCCAGCGGCGTGAATCCGAACGTCCTCCGAACCCGCTCCATCGTGTCCGGCGGCAGCGGTTCGCCGGCCGACGTGCCGGTTCGCAACGCCGACAGGTCGAAGCGGCTCCGGTCCTCGACGGTAAGCAGCATCCGGTAAATCGTCGGCGTGCCGACGAAGGAGGTCACGCGATGGCGCGCCAGGAGGTCGAGCCAGACCTCGGGGCGGAACCGCGGCTCCCGTTCCCGGTACAGCAACGTCGTGACGGCGGCGCGAAGCGCGTAGAGGAACGTCGACGCCACCGGGAGCATCCAGCCGATCTCGGGGGGACAGGCACAGACGTCGCCCTCGCGGTAGCCGTGCCAGTCGCGAATCAGGTAGTCGTAGCTCCGCGCGTAGCGGTGCATGTGGAGGATCCCCTTCGGATCCGCGGTCGTTCCGCTCGAGTACGCGAGGAACGCCGGCTCGTCCGCCGCGGTGTCCAGGGCACGGAAATGCTCGCGCGCCGCCGCCATGCGCCGCGACAGGCTCGACCGCCCGGCGCGCGCCGGCGGCTCGCCGTCGTCATCGACGATCAGGACCTCGCGCAGGGAGGGCGCCGATGCCGCGGCCGCGTCGACCTCGCTGGCAAGCGCCGCGGTCGTCACGACCACCACCGCCTCGGAGTCGCGCAGCCGGTACTCGACCTCCTTGCGGAGGAACAGGGTGCTCGACGGGATGAACACCGCGCCGAGCCTCGCGCACCCAAGCGCGCCGTAGTAGAAGGCAGGGTGGTTCGGCACGCGGAAGAACACGCGCTCGCCCGGCACCACGCCGAGCGAGCGCAGCACGTCGGCGAACCGGTTCGATCGTACCGCGAGCTCGCGGTACGTGAGGCGGGTCGAGTAGCCGGCCGAGTCCTCGAAACGAAGCGCGACCCGATCGCCCAAGCCGCGAACGATGTGACGATCGACGAGATCGACGGCGAGGTTGTACCGATCCGCGCTCCCGCGCCCGCCTCCGTGGATCACCGCGGGCCCGTGACGTCGACGTCGTCCGAATGCTCCTCGTCGAAGAGGGGCGGCCGCTCGTAGAAGTCATCGGACGGTCGACCCTTCACCAACGAGCTGTGGATCCGCTGGAACAGGACGGTCGCGCGATCGACGTTGTCCCGCGCCTCCTCCCAACCCTCGTCGGAGACGTCGTCGGGCGCGAGAAGACCCGTCCGCTCCTTCACCTGGGTTCGTACGCGCAGCTTCAGCAGCACGCCGTCGTCGACCGAGTCGACCTCGCAGACCACCTGCTCTCGCTGGAGCATGCGGGAGAACTCCGACACCGAGTCGTAGTCCCAGGAGGTCTCGATGGAACCGTCGCCGCGATTGGCCGACCTGATGGCGTAGTCGCGGTCGAGCTGGAGCACCGAGATGTCGAACACGTCATCGTAGGACACGCTCGGGAAGACCGTCGCGTGCCACTGGGCGTGCCCCCCCGTCCCCGGGAACAGGGCGCAGCCGCCGACGAGCCCGCCGACGAGCCCGACGACGAGCGCTCCGACGAGCCTAGGGAGCAGAAGCACGAGTCGCTTCATCCCGCTGCCTCCTACTTGAAGAGCTTCCACCAGCCCTTCTTCTCGGAGTCGCTGGCTTCGCCGGACGGATGCGCGTGGCTCGACACGCCCTGGATCTGCACCGTGGCCGGCGGGATCGACGAGCCGCACGCCTTCACCGAACTCAGCTTCTCGAACTCGTCGGCGGGGATCGACGGCCCTGCCTTCTCGCAGTGCTGGTCGAACACCGACTTCAGCTCCTCCGCCACCCGACCCGCGTCCTTCCCCTCGATGTCGTGCCGCTGCATCACGTGGACCGGCTCACCGTCCTTCAGCACCGCAATGAACGGGGAAGACGGGGGGAACTGGGAGAGGTGCTCGCGGATCCGCCGCACCGCGCCCTTGTCCTGGCCCGCGAACGAGGTTCGCAGCCGGTCCGGGATCTTCGTGTTCTGGAGCGCGGCCGAGACTCCCGGACGTGCCCCGCCGGCCGCGCAGCCGCACACCGAATTGATCACGATGAGGGCGGTGCCGCTCGAGTCTTGGAACAGCTCATCCACCGATTCCGGTGATCTCATCTCATCGAAGCCGACGTGGATCAGCTCGTCCCGCATCGGCTGGACGGCGTCCTCGTCATAACTCGGCATTTCTTGGGGATTCACACTCGCCTCCGCTGGTGATCGTGTCCCCCGAGGTCCGAATCACCTCGAATCGGCGTCTCGGGACGTAAGTCGTATCCTTATAGCCGATCGCGGGCGAATCGAAAGGGGAGTTCGACGTTCGCCGCGGGGGTCGACTCGGCCGCGGAACACGAACCGCCGAGGCGCTATCATCCCGCCATGGAAACCGGAAACGACGTGATCGAGCTCTCGACGGTCGAGGGCCTGGACGAGCTCCTCGCGGACGGCGCCGCCGTGTTGCTCTTCAAGCACTCGACGGCCTGCCCGATCAGCGCGAGGGCGCACCGCGAACTGATCGCCTGGCTCGAGCAGGCGGACGCGCGACCGCTCGTGGCCCGCGTCCTCGTCATCGAGGATCGTCCGGTCAGCAACGCGATCGCGGACCGCCTTGCCGTCGTGCACCAGTCGCCGCAGGCGATCCTGGTGGAGGGTGGCCGGGTGACGTGGAGCGCGTCCCACCACGGGATCGACGTCGCGTCGATCCGCGCTGCGGTGGACGGTCTTCGATCCGATCAGCGCTGACCGATCGGCCGGTAGGTGCGTTCGACGGCGCCGGTGTAGATCTGACGCGGACGACCGATCCGGATCGCGCCGTCGCCCTGCATCTCGCGCCACTGCGCGATCCACCCGGGCAGTCGGCCCATCACGAACATGACGGTGAACATGTTCACCGGGATGCCGATCGCCTGGTAGATGATGCCGGAGTAGAAATCGACGTTCGGGTAGAGCTTCCGGCTGATGAAGTAGTCGTCCTTCAACGCGACCTCCTCGAGCTCGACCGCGATGTCGAGGAGGCGGTTCGTCCGGTTCATCCGCTGGAGAACGTCGTAGCACGCCTTCTTGATGATCTTCGCGCGCGGGTCGAAGTTCTTGTAGACGCGGTGGCCGAAGCCCATGAGGCGCCGAGTGTCGTCCTTGTTCTTGCAGCGCTCGAGGAACCGCTTGCCATCGAGCCCGTCGCGGTCGATCTCCTCGAGCATCTCGATCACCGCCTGGTTCGCACCGCCGTGGAGCGGTCCCCACAGCGCCGCGACGCCGGCCGAGATCGAGGCGAACAGGTTGACCTGCGACGAACCGACGAGCCGGACCGTGCTCGTGGAGCAGTTCTGCTCGTGGTCCGCGTGCAGGATCAACAACAGGTCGAGCGCCTTGGCGACGACCGGATCGACGAGGTACTCCTCGCACGGCGTCCCGAACATCAGCGACATGAAGTTGCTCGTGTAGTCGAGCTTGTTGTTCGGGTAGAGGAACGGCTGGCCGATCGAGTGCTTGTACGCGTACGCCGCGATCGTCGGCAGCTTGGCCAACAATCGGTTCGTCGAGATCCGCGTGTGCTCGCCGTTCCGCGGATCGAGGAACTCCTGATAGAAGGTCGAGAGCGCGCCGATGACCGCCATGCAGATCGCCATCGGGTGCGCGTCCTTCGGGAACGCGGCGATGAACCGCTTGACGTCTTCATGCAGCATCGTGTGCATGCGGATGTCGTCGGTGAACTCGTCGAGGACCTGCCTGGCCGGAAGCTCGCCGTACAGCAGCAGGTACGCCGTCTCCAGGAAGGTCGACTTCTCCGCGAGCTCCTCGATGGGGTAGCCGCGGTACCGCAGGATCCCCTGCTCACCGTCGATGAAGGTGATCGAGCTCTGACACGATCCGGTGTTGACGAAACCGGGATCGAGCGTGATCAGGCCGAGCGCCGACCGCAGCTTTCCGATATCGATCGCGCGTTCCTGCTCCGTCCCCTCCACGAGCGGGAGGTCGAGGGACTTTCCATCGAACGTGAGGTGCGCCTTGGGCGTCATCGTCCAATCGTCTCCAGAAGGCTCGCCGGGCTGGGTGTCCTACGCCTTCTTCGCCAGCCGGGTAAGATTGTCGATCGCGGTCGAGCGATGCCAGCATTTTCCCGAAAGACCACCAAAACGCGACTCGCACGCTGGAAAACCGACGGGCCGAGAAGGAGACTCCGAGCCTCACCCCTCCTCGAGTCGCATCGATTCGACATGGAACTGCTCCGATGACCGTTTCGTCTCGTGCTCAAGTCCGCGTCACGGCGACCGTCGCGTTCCTTCTCGCGAGCGCGTCCTGCGTGACGCGGGACGTCGACCCCGACAGATCGGAAGGCGAGATGCCCGAAGACATCCATTCCTTCGCCCGTCCCGGTGACGCCCGAGTCACCCACTTGAGCCTCGACCTGGTCGCCGACTTCGACGCCCGCGTGCTCCACGGCACCGCGACCCTCGACGTCTGGACCGCGAACCTCGTCGACGAGATCGTGCTCGACTCCAACGGCCTCGACGTCCAGCGGATCACGACCGCGGACGGCCACCCGGTCGAGTACGACGTGTGCGAGCGCGACGAAGTCCTCGGTTCGCCGATCGTCGTCCACCTGTCGGACGGACTCGATCGCTTCATCGTCCACTATCGGACTCGACCTAAAGCGAACGCGGTGCAATGGCTGCGGCCGGAGCAGACCGCGGGGGACCGGCCGTTCCTCTTCACGCAAGGCCAAGCGATCCTGACCCGGACGTGGATCCCGCTCCAGGACACGCCGAGCGTGCGCCACACGTACGACGCGAGGATCACCGTGCCCGCGGGCCTCGTCCCGGTCATGAGCGCCGAGCGGCTCACCCCCGACGGCGAGCCGGCCGAGCTCGGGCGGGCGTATCGGTTTCGGATGCCGGTCGCGATCCCTTCGTACTTGATCGCACTCGCGATCGGCGACCTCGCGATCCGCGAGCTGGGGCCGCGTTGCGGCGTCGTGGCCGAGCCGACCGTCATCGACGCGGCCGCTCACGAGTTCGCCGACACCGAGAAGATGATCGCCGCGGCCGAGCGGCTGTACGGCCCCTACCGCTGGGGGCGCTACGACATCCTCGTCCTGCCGGCCTCGTTCCCGTTCGGCGGCATGGAGAACCCGTGCCTCACGTTCGCAACGCCGACGATCATCGCCGGCGACCGCTCGCTGGTCGCGCTCGTCGCGCACGAGCTCGCCCACTCTTGGTCGGGCAACCTGGTGACGAACGCCGTCTGGGCCGACTTGTGGTTGAACGAAGGGTTCACCGTCTACTTCGAGAACCGGATCATGGAGGAGCTGTACGGCGAACCGTACGCCCGCATGCTCCGCGTCCTCGGGTGGCAGGATCTGCACGAGGACTTCGACACGCTCGGGCTCGACGGCAAGGACACGCGGCTGAACGTCGACCTCGCCGGCCGGAACCCGGACGACGCGTTCAGCAACGTGCCGTACGAGAAGGGAGCGCTGTTCCTGCGGACGATCGAGTCGATCGTCGGCAGGGAGCGGTTCGACGCGTTCGTCTCCGACTACTTCGATCGCTTCGCGTTCCAACCGATGACGTCCGCGCGGTTCCTCCAGCATCTGCGGACGCGCCTCTTCGACGGCCGGCCGAACGAGTGGGAGCAGCTCCGCGCCGAGGAATGGGTGTACGAGCCCGGCCTGCCGGCAAACGCGGTGATGCCGACGTCGGACGCGTTCGCTCGCGTCGACACGACGCGGCAGGCGATGCTCGCGACGGGCGAGATCGACGAGTCGATGGCCGCCGCGTGGTCGACCCACGAGTGGGTCCACTTCCTGCGCGGAATCCCTCCGGAGCTTCCCACCACGACCCTGATCCGGCTGGACGAGACGTTCCACCTCTCCGCGAGCCGGAACAGCGAGATCCAGTTCGAGTGGCTGCGCATCGCGATCCGCAACCGCTACGAGCCGGCGTTCCCGGGGCTCGAGGAGTTCCTGACTCGTCAGGGGCGCCGGAAGTTCTTGAAGCCGCTCTACTCCGACCTCGTGAAGACGGAATGGGGTCGCACCCTGGCCCGGCGCATCTACGACCGAGCCCGGCCGCTCTATCACGCGGTCTCGAGCAACACGATCGACGACGTCCTCGCGAAGGCTGGAGCATGACGATCCTCGACCTGATGAGGCGCACCGCGGCCCGGGACCCAATGGGCCACGCCGTTCACTTCGAGTCGCGCCGGCTGACGTTCGCCGACCTCGAGGGCGGCTCGAACGCGGCGGCGCGCGTCTACCGCGCGCACGGCGTGAAGGAGGGCGACCGCGTCGCGCTCTTCGCCGGCACGTCGCTCGAGTACGTCCTCGCCTACCTCGGCATCCTGAAGCTCGGGGGGACCGCGGTGCCGGTGAACGCGCACTACAAAGCGGCCGAGCTCGCGCGGATCCTGACCGACTCGGAGCCGGCGGTGCTCGTCGCCGACACCCCGCGGCTCGCGATCGCGGCCGCGGCGGCGACATCGGGCGTCCACGCGCTGCTCGAGATCGAACGCGGTGCCGGCGATCGACCGGCGGGCGGCCCCGCCGTGTTCCCGTTCTATCAGGCGGTGCGCAAGGCGTCCGTCCATCCCGTCGACGCGATCGTGAACGACGAGGACCTCGCGCTCCTGCTGTACACGTCCGGAACGACCGGCGTGCCGAAGGGCGCGATGCTCACTCACGCGAACCTGACCCACAACGCGACCGCGATCGTCGATCGCTTCCGTTGGACGCCCGAGGACCGCTTCCTCCACGTCCTCCCTCTGTTCCACGTGCACGGCCTCTGCGTCGGCCTGCACGGGACGCTCGTCGCGGGCGGCGACACGCGGCTGGTCGAGCGGTTCGACGCCGTCGAGACGCTGCGCCTGCTGGAAGCCGAGCGCGCGACGCTGTTCATGGGCGTGCCGACGATGTACGGGCGGCTCCTCGCCGCCGCGGCCGCGCGACCGACGAAGCTCCCCGCGATCCGGTTGTGCGTCTCCGGATCGGCGCCGCTCGCACCCCACGTCGCGCGCGCGTTCGAGGAACGGTTCGGCGCCCGCATCCTGGAACGGTACGGGATGACGGAGACGCTGATCACGATCGCCCAGGAGTACGACGGCCCGCGGACGCCCGGCACGGTCGGAACCCCCCTCTCGGGCGTCGAGGCCCGGATCGTCGACTCCGATCTGAACGACGTCCGGGCGGGCCAGGAGGGTGAGCTCGTCATCCGCGGACCGTGCGTCGGACCCGGCTACTGGAAGAACGACGCGGCGACCGACGCCGCGTTCGCCGACGGGTGGTTCTTGACCGGCGACATCGCGCGCCGCGACGACGACGGCGTCTACTCCATCGTCGGCCGCGCGAAGGAGATGATCCTGAGCGGCGGCTTCAACGTGTACCCGCGCGAGGTCGAGGACGTCCTCCTCACCCACCCGGCCGTGGTCGAGGCCGCCGTCTTCGGCGTCGACGACGCGGACCTCGGGGAGGCGGTCGCGGCCGCGGTCGTCCTTCGCGACGGCGCCGCGGTCGACGAGACCGCCTTGATCGAGCACTGCCGCGAGCGACTCGCGTCGTTCAAGAAGCCGCGCACGATCCGTTTCGTGGCCGAGCTGCCGCGGAACGCGATGGAGAAGGTGGAGCGCCGGTCGCTCAAGGACGGATAGGCTCCGCCGGCCGCCGCCTTACCGTTTCTTCTCCTCCGCCTTCTTCCGCTCGCGGAAGTGGATCTTCAGCGGCACCTCCTCGATCGGGAGCTGCTCGCGCAGGCGGTTCGCGAGATAGCGCGCGTACTCGTCGCCGAACAGCTTCTTGTCGTTGACGAACACGACGAACGTCGGCGGATGCGTGCCGGTCTGGGTGACGTAGAGGATCTTCGGGAACTTGCCGCGCCCCACCCGCGGGAAGCGCCGCGTGATCGCCTCATCGATGATGCGGTTCAGCGCGCCGGTCCCCGCGCGGTACCCGGACTGCTCCTCGAGCGACGCCACCACGTCGAGGGTCTCGTCGATGTTGAACGCGGTCAGGGACGACAGGAACGTGACCGGCGCGAACTCGAGCATCGGGAGCTGTTGCGCGAGGTAGGCGCGGTACTCCTCCGGCCGCTTCCCCGCCTCCTCGGCGAGGTCCCACTTCGACACGCCGATCACGACCGGGCGGGCGCTGCCCGCGATCTCGTGGGCGATCCCCTTGTCGATCTGCGAGATCTTCCGCGTGGCGTCGACGAGGAGGAGCACGACGTCGGCGCGTCGGATCGCCTCGTTCGCGCGCGCGTGCCCGTAGAAGTCGGCCGTCCCTTCGACGACGCGGCGCTTGCGGATCCCCGCCGTGTCCACCGCGACGAAGCGGCGTCCGCCGCGCTCGAACGCGACGTCGACGGCGTCGCGCGTGGTGCCGGGGATCTCCGACACGATCACCCGATCCTCGCCGACGAGGAGGTTCACGAGCGTCGACTTGCCCGAGTTGACCTTCCCGACGATGGCGAGGCGGATCGGCCTTGCCTCGTCCGGACCGCGGGACTCTTCCGCGGAAGGCGGGATCAGGTCGAGGATCTCCTCGATGAGCGCCTCGACTCCGAAGCGCTCGAGCGCGGAGACCGGCCGCGGCTCGCCGAGCCCAAGCGCGTAGAGGGACGGGACCTCGCGCTCGATCGAGACCCCATCGCACTTGTTGGCGACGAGGAGGATCGGCTTGTTCAGCGAGCGAAGCTCCTTCGCGATCACCTCGTCGGCCGGGATCACGCCGTCGCGCGCGTCCACGAGGAACAGGATCAAGTCGGCGATCTCGAGGGCGGTGTCGATCTGATGCTCGATCTCCGTCTTCAGCTCGGCGTCGTCGTACTGCCCGATCCCGCCGGTGTCGACGAGCAGGAACGCGCGATCGCCGCGCTCGACGCGCGCGGTGACCCGGTCGCGCGTCACGCCGGCGGCGGGATCGACGATCGCGACGCGGCGCTTCAGGATCGCATTGAACAAGGACGACTTGCCGACGTTGGGGCGTCCGCAAACCACGACCGTAGGCTCGCTCACGGTGCCTCCAGAAACTTGTGGACCTGGGGCAGGACTCGCACGTCGGACAGTCCGACCGCGAGTGCGGCGCGCGCGAGCTCGTCGAGGAGCTCGAAGCTCGCGCGCAGTCGGCCGTCGCGGCCGGTGCGCGGCTGCACGATGAACGGGGTCTGCGGCGCCACGTCGGCCACGAGCCGGGCCGCGGCGCGCCACTCGTCGCGGTCGACGCCGGCGTCGACGACGACCTTCACGTAGACGTCGCGGCGGCGCGCGATCTCGAGGAAACGACGGTGCTCGGCGAAGCACGGGCGCGTCCGCGCGACGGACGGCAGCTTGACGTCCATCGAGACGATCGCGACGTGATCGATCACTCCGGCGAGCGCGTCGGGCAGGGTGCCGGCCGTCTCGAGGAGGACGGGGGCGGCGACGATGCGCGGAAGCAGCGCACCCAGGAACTCGACCTGCTCGAGCGGCTCGCCGCCCGTGATCGAGACGGCGTGGTACGGCCCGCTCGCGCGCAGCGCGTCCTCGATCAGCGCACCCGCCGCGTCCGCCTCGACCGGGTTCTCCCCCACCCGGCACGCGCCGTCCGCGCTCCGCACCTCGTAGGCCGCGCCCGCGCGCAACGCGTCGGGCGTGTCGCAGAAGCGGCAGCCGATCGTGCAGCCGGCGAGGCGCACGAACAGATGGCGCCGGCCGACGTACGGCCCCTCGCCTTGATAGGTGGAGAAGACCTCGGCGAGGCGACCCGTCGCCACGCTCGAGGAGTGCCCGGTGGAGATCATCCCCGCCAGATTACCGTCTCGCCGGGGCCGGAAGCGAGCCCGGAGGCGGGTCCGAACGACGGCGTCCCGCTTGTCCCGCTGCGCGATCGTGCCGTGTCCTCCTACCGTCCGACGGACGGCGAGCCCGCCTCCACCCCGGTCGCGAGCGCAGGAACGCAGCGACGATGGTCCCCGCGCGTGCTCCGGTCGCCCCCCGGGTCCGGTCGCGCCTCGACGACCGCGGAACGGCACCCGTCACGCGCGCGTCGACTCGAGCCGGCGGCGCAACAGCGAGACACCCCGTTCCAGCATGGCATCCGGGGCGGCGAACGAGATGCGGAAGTGGGTGTCGCGGTCGGAGAAGGCGCGACCCGGCACGACGAGGATCTTGTCCTCGAGCGCACGCTTCACGAACTCCGTCCCGGTGATCCCGTCGGGTAGCGCGGGGAACGCGTAGAACGAACCCTCGGGAACGACGAGGTCGACCGCACCGCTCAATCCAGCGACGACGAGGTCGCGCTTTTGCCGGTAGGCACGCACCGCCTCGCCGCTGTCGTGGTCGAGCGCATAGAGCGCAGCCTTCTGGGCGACGGTGTTGGCGCAGACGAACGTGAACTGCTGGAACGTCGACATCGCGTCGAGCACGTCGGGCGGCCCGATCGCGTAGCCGATCCGCCAGCCCGGCATGCCGAGCGACTTGGAGAAGCCCGACAGGAGGATCGTGCGGTCGTAGTGCTCGGCGACGCTGTGGTACTCGTCCGCGTACACGAACGCGTCGTAGATCTCGTCGCTGATGACGGTCAGGTCGCGCTCGCGGGCGAAGTCGGCCGCGATGCGGAGCTCGTCCTGCGAGTAGACCCGTCCCGTCGGGTTCTGCGGCGAGTTCAAGAGCAGCACGCGCGTACGATCGGTGCACGCCGCCTCGAGCGCCTCGCGGCGGATGCGGAAGTCGGGATACGTGTCGTACGTGGCGGCACGCGCGCCGATGACGTCGGCGAGCACCCGATACATCACGAAGTACGGATCGGGGATCAGGATCTCGTCGCCGGGGTTCAGCAGCACGAGGTACGACAACAGGAGCCCGCCCGACACGCCGGCCGTGACGAGGCTGGCGCCGGGGTCGAATCCGTACCGCGTCCTCGCGAGCTCCCGGACCTTTGCGTTCAGCTCCGGGATGCCCTGCGTGACGGTGTACTTGTTGAAGCCTTCGCGGATCGCCCGGATCGCGGCTTCCTTCACGGCCTCGGGGACGTCGAAGTCCGCCTGGCCGATCGAGAAATCGATCGGGTCCTCGAGGCTCGCGACGAGCTCGAAGATCTTCCGGATGCCGCTTGGCTGGACGCGTCGAGTGCGATCGGCGAGCATGCGCCGATCAGCTCTCTCCGTCCTTCTCGTCCTTCGTCGGACCCTTCTTGTGCGTCGCGATCTTGAAGCGCGTCCGGACCTTGGGGAGGCCGAAGACGGACGCGTCCTGCTCGCGACGACCATCCTTCTCGAGGATCTCGAGCCGCTCCACGCGGCGGAACACGTTCCGCGACCGCTGGAGGGTGTTCTTGAGCTTCAGGCTGCGATGGATCGTCATCTCCGTCTCCGTTTCTACTCCGCTCGCCGCGCCGTGTCCGGATCTCCCGGCAGGCTGGCAATACGAGCGCTCTCGAACGGCCGCTTGCTGCCGTCCGGATAGTCATTGATCCGGGCCAGCCGCCCCTTCAGTTGGAGCAGCTCGGGATCGTCGTCGGTCTCGTAGCGCCCGGCATAGACCGAAAACATCGTCTTGCCGCTCACGTCTCTCGGCCACATCGAGAGCTTGACGCCGCCGAGCTCGTAACGGTCGCGCAACGTGCGCTTCAGTTCGTTCAGCTTCTCGACCAGTCGGTCCTTGCCGAGGTCCTGATACGTGATCAGGAGCACCCCGTAGAGCCGAGAGCTCGTGGTCCGTCCACCGTCGTCGGTCGCGCCCTCCGGCTCGCCGCCGCTCTCGATCCGATCACCGAGCGCACGCGCCGATCGGTCGGCCAGGACTCGCTCGGAGGCCTGGCCGCGCCCGTAACCGATCATGTAGCCGACCCCCATCGTGAGGATCCACACGAACAGGAGAACGAGCGACCCGGTCAAGCTCAGCCTCAGCTCGAACTCGGTGACCGGCATCGGTTTCGGTGGCACGACCCGTTCCGGGCCGGCCGGCGGCGCCCCCACCTCGGAAGACGCCTCACGTCCGCTCATCGTCCGCCCCAGGGTCTGGCCGCTCGACCGGAAGATCTCCAATGGATGCTTCTTCTGACCGCTCATGCACACCGCCGACCGGTGGTATCGGACGAATCGCACGATTCAACCCGGAACGGACGTCCTTTTCAACCCGCCGCCCGGCGATTCCGCACGACCGCTGCGGCAAGGCGCAGCGCCTCCAGCATGGATGACGGATCGGCGCGACCTCGTCCGGCGAGGTCGAACGCGGTACCGTGGTCGGGCGAGGTCCGCACGAACGGCAATCCGAGCGTCACGTTCACCCCACCGCCGAACGCGAGGAGCTTGACGGGGATCAACCCCTGGTCGTGGTACATCGCGAGGACCGCGTCGAACTCCTCGGCCCGGTGGCGCACGAAGGCCGTGTCGGCGGGCAGAGGTCCGGTCACGTCGTGTCCAGCCGCGCGCACCCGGTCGATCGCGGGACGTACGATCTCCCTCTCCTCATCGCCGAACAGACCGCCCTCGCCGGCGTGCGGGTTCACGCCGGTCACCGCGATCCTCGGGGCGGCGAGGCCGAAGTCGAGCCTCAGGGCGCGGGCAAGGATCCCAAGGTCGGCCGCGATGTCGGCGGAGTTCAACTGCGTGGCGACCCGAGCGAGCGCTACGTGCCGCGTGGCGAGCGCCACGCGCAACCCGCCGCCGACGAAGAGCATCACTCCGCGCTCGACGCCCGCTCGCGCGACGAGGATCTCGGTCTGCCCCAGGCCGCGGTCGCCCGCGGCGACGAGCGCCTCCTTCGAGACCGGAGCGGTGACGACACCGTCCACCTCGCCGGCGAGCGCGAGGTCGATCGCGCGGTGAAGCGCCGCGAGCGCGCTCTTGCCGGACGCGGCCGACGGCCGGCCGACGCCGTCGCGAACCACGTCGTAGCGCCCGACCGGCTCGAACGCGACGCCGACGTCGCGCGTCCGCCACGTTTCCCACGCGCTCGCGGGACCGACGACACGGATCCGGATCCGTTCCCCTTCCTCGGCGACGAACTCCGCCGTCGCCTTGGCCGCGATCTCGGGGCCGATCCCGGCCGGGTCGCCGATCGGCACGGCGAGTCGGACGGACGGCGAAGACCCGGTCAGGAGAGGATCTCGCGTCGCCACAACGCCTCGAGGTCCTCGAGGTCGTAGCCGAAGCTCTTCCTCAGCGCGCCGTCCAGCTCCTCGCCGCGGCCGAGAGTCAGTACGAACGAACGGATCGCGCCGAGGCCGTAGCGCCCGCGCAGGAACGCGATGAACGAGCGCGAGGCCGCGTACTGCACCCGGACCTTGCCCGCGTCGCTCTCGTTGGCGAACGTCTTCGGCATCGCGGCGAACGAAGGGATCTTCGCGCCGCCCTGCGCGATCGCGCGGACGTCGTCGTGCGCCCCGTCGCCCTCCGACTCGAACCACTCGGCCAGCCCCTCGTTCACCCAGATCGGGCACGCGGGGACGAGGTCGGCCAGGACCCGGTGCGTGTACTCGTGGCGCGCCGTGCGCGCGAGCGCGCCCTTCTGGCGGCGGAAGTCGCGCACGGGAAGGCGGATCTTTCCGTCGTACAGCCCCCCGATCCACTCATGCGCACCGGTCGCGCGCTTGAAGTCCTGGTCGCTGTAGAGGAGCACCGTCGTGCGGACCGACGGGAAGTGGCCGAGGTCCGAGCAAACGCGCGCTCGCGCGTCCTCGAGCAGGACCAGGAGCTCGTCCGCGATCGCGTAGTTCGCGTCGCTGCCGAGGAACTTCAGCGTGAAGTCGTTCGAGGAGCGATCGACGTAGTCGCCCGACACCGCGAACTCGCGCCTCGCGCGGTCGAGCTGCGACGCGGCCCAGTCGTCGGGCTCGAGCCGCAGCCGGTTCTCGTAGGCCTCGATCGCCTTCTCCAATCGGTCCTCGCTGTAGTAGAGGAAACCGAGGAAGTCGTAGACCTTCGGCTCCGCCGGATGGCGCCCGCGCGCGTCGAGCAGGATCGCCTCGGCGCGCGGATGATTGCGGCCGAGCAGGTACGCGTAGCCGAGGTGCACCAAGAAGAGCGCGTTCCCCTCGTCGGTCTTGAGCGCCGCCTCGAAGTCCTGGATCGCGGCGCCGTAGCGTCCCTCCCGGAGGTGGGCGAGCCCGCGGTTGTTCCAAGCCACCGCGAGATTGCGGACGATGACCTGGTCCTTCGCGCTTTTCTCCACCGCTTGCTCGAGCAGCGAGATCGCCTCGTCGAAGCTCTCCTGCTCGAGCAACTCGAGCGCCCGCTCGTTCATCGCCGACGGGCTTTCGCCGGAGGCGATGACCAGCATCAGAGCCGTCAGGATCCACGACATCGACTCACCTCTCGGACCGTGCGCACGAACCTCGTATAGCGATACTCGAGGCCGTGCTCCTCGTGTATCCGGACCACGCGGCGGTGGTGACGCTCGGCGATCTCCGTCATCTTCTCGGCGTATGCGGGATCGCAGAAGTACACCCGACAGCCGAGCGGACGCCCGTCGCGGAGCTCGCAGCGCCCCCGTTGGAACCAAGGGCACGCGTCCGGCGGGGCATCGGGAGGGGACTCGCCGCCGTGCGCGCGCGCGTACTCGACCTCGAGTTCGGTCGCGAAGAGGAGCTGGCCGGAGCGCGCGAAATCACAGCACAGGCCCCGGAGATCGCACGCCACCTCGGTGGCGGCCACCTCGCGGCGGAGCTCGTCGTAGGTTCGCTCGAGGTCGGCGAACGCGCGTCTCATCGACGTCGTCGCCGCAGCGGGAACTTCGGGTTCTGCGGCGGCGACGAAGGGGGCGTCGCGTCGCCCCCGCCCTCGCCGTCCTCGCCGCCTTCCGCGGGTTCTCCACCGATCGTACGATCGAGCAGCGTCTCGGCCTCCGATCCATCAGCCACGCGGAAGCTCAACGTCTTCTTGCCGCGGATCTGCTGCTCGATGTCGGCCATCAGCTCGCCGATGTCCGTGTACCGGAAGTCGCGATCCTGCTCCATCATCTTGCGGATGAAGTAGTTCATGTGCGGCGACACGCGCCGCGACTGGAGCTCGGGGGAGGAGAGCGCCTCGAGGATCCGCGCGGCGAGCTGCTCTTGCGTTCCGTCGCCGGCGAACGGCAGCTCCCCGACCATGATCTGGTAGAGAGTTGCTCCGAGCGAATAGATGTCGGAGCGTACGTCGAGGTCGGACGTCCCCTTCGCCTGCTCGGGCGACATGTACGCCGCGGTACCGAGCGTCGTGTCGTCGTCGCCGCCCGACTCGTCGAGCGTGGTCGCGAATCCGAGGTCGATCATCTTCACGACGTGGTTCGCCGTGAGCAGGATGTTGTCCGGTTTCACGTCGCGATGGATGATCCCTTGCTGGTGCATCGCGGAGAGCGCCTTCGCCGCCTGCAGGACGATGTAGAGCGCGAGGTCCTCCTCGAACTGCTTGCCCGCGCGCAGATGCTCGAGGAGCGTCCGTCCCGGAATCCACTCCATGACGAAGACCAAGCGCTCGCCGCCGTCCTCCTCCTTGACGTGGCCGACGCGGTACCCCTTCACGATGTTCGGGTGATCGAGGCGCATGAGCAGCTTCGCTTCGGCCACGAACCGCCGCTTCTGGAGCTCGTCGCGGTGCAGATCGCGATGCATGATCTTGACGGCGACGTCGCGCCCCGTCTTCTTCTCGCGACCGTGGAAGACGAGCGACGTCCCGCCGAACCCCGCGCTCTCGACGTAGTCGTACCCCGGCAGCACGGGGACGTCCTCTCCACCCGTCGTCTTCAAGAACTGGATCCGCTCGGGGGTCAGGATCTTCAATCCGACGAGGATCCGATCGAGCGTGACACCGGGGTTCTTCTGAGCGACACCCAGCACCTGCTCCGCGGCGGACTTCGGGATCTGCCCTTTTTGCACGAGGACAGCCAAGAAGCGAACCTCGTCCTGAGTGGGCATCGGGCCTCCGGCGCGGGTCAAAGCGCGGAGGATAACGCGGCGCCGACCGGAGGGTCAAGGCTCGGAGTGCGGCCTCGTGCGCCCAACGTACGAACGAATACGAGCTTGGGTGAGGTCCTGAGATTGGCGGAACTGGAGCTTCAGCTCCGTCGCTCAGCCGACCGAAACTGCTCTCAGTTCCGCGAGAGGAAGACCAAGCGATGGCTAAGAACGAGACGCAGGTGGTCCTCAAGTACTGCGAGGTCATCGACGAGTTCATCAAGGTACGCGTGTTCGGCGACGACGAGATCGGTTCGCTCGTCAACCCGGAAGCGGTGAAGAACCGCCGCGCGTATCAGCGATCCGTCGTCGAGGCATCCGTGTTGGACTATCAGCAGGCGGTCCTCCCGCTCTTCAAGAAGTTCAACCGGATCTACAAGCCCGAGGCGCTCGAAGACGTCCTCTATCAGATCTGCGTCGAGGTGAACCCGCACCTCGAGATCCATCAGGTCAGCCTGCCGATGGACGGCGAGGAAGAGGCGCGCGAATCCGAGCAGTCGACGGTGCGCCAGAACCTCATCGCCAAGGTCTACAGCATCGAGCGGGACCTGATGAAGCAGATCGTCGGTCAGAACGACGCGGTCATGCTGATCTCGAAGGCGGTGAAGAAGGCCGCGGTCGGCCTGAAGGACCCGAGGAAGCCGATCGGCGTGTTCCTCCTCGTCGGCTCGACGGGGAGCGGCAAGACCGAGCTGGCGAAGGTCGTCACCGAACATCTGTTCGAGAAGTCGAGCAACATCGTCCGTGTCGACTGCTCCGAGTTCGCGCTGCCGCACGAGTACGCGAAGCTGATCGGCGCGCCACCCGGCTACATCGGCCACAACGAGGGCGGCTTCCTCACCGAGGCGGTGAAGGCGAAGCGGAGCTGCGTCGTCCTCTTCGACGAGATCGAGAAAGCCCACCACAAGATCCACAACCTGCTGCTGCAGTTGATGGACGAGGGGACGCTGACCGACGGCAAGGGCAACGTCGTACGCTTCGACTCCACGCTGGTCCTCCTGACGTCGAACCTCGGAGTCGCCGAGATCGACGAGGTGAAGAACCGCTGCGGGTTCGACCTCAGCCGGCGCGTGGTCCCGTCGAAGAAGGACCAGCGCGCGGCGATCCATCAGTCGATGAAGTCCACGTTCTCCCCGGAGTTCCTGAACCGGCTCGACGACATCATCGTGTTCAACACGCTGACCGAGAAGGACTGCCAGCGCATCGCCCGCCTCCAGCTCCGTGACGTCGCGTCCTACCTGTGCGAGACCGGAGTGACCCTACGCTTCTCGCCGCGCGTCGACGCGCACGTGGCGCGGCTCGGCTACAGCGACGAGTACGGTGCCCGCGAGCTGCGCCGGATCATCAAGAGCCAGATCGAGAACCCCCTGGCCGAGATGCTCCTCGAGGGGCGCTACTCGAAGGGCGACTCGATCAACATCAGCGTCCGTCGCGGCCGCATCCACTTCGAGGGGAGTCGTACTTCCGCGAAGCCCGACATCCGCGCGGCCGAATCGAACGAGGAGCATCCCACGCTGCTGCCGGCCGGCACCCGCAACGCCTGACCGATCGAGTCGCGGGCCGCGCGGAGTTCGACGACTCGTCCGCACCGCGGTACGATGCCGAGCGAAAGACGTCCCGGTTCGAGACCGACCATGTCCCAGCTCTTGCTCTCGGTCGCGCTTGTCCCCGCGATCTTCGCCGCCGCCGCCGGCCCCTCGCAGATCGCGTGGCACTCCACCGTCGACGCCGCCGTCGAGACCGCGAAGCGGGATCACCGCGTCATCCTCGTCGCCGTCAACATGGACGGCGAGCGCGCCAACGATCAGCTCGCGGAGGATCACTACCGAGATCCGACGATCGGCCGGATCGCGGCCAACACCTGTGCGCTGATCGCGTCGCGCTTCGACCACGGCTCCGGATCGAGCCCCTGCCCGCGCTTTGGCCACGTCACCTGCGCCGAGCACCTCGCGATCGAACGAGTCGTCCGCAAGACCTGGCTCGAAGGCGCCGAGGACGGGTCCATCATCGCGCCGCAGCACGTCTTCCTCGACCCCGATCAGAAGGTCCTCCTCTCCGTCCCGTACTTGGTCTCGAAAGGCGAGCTCGAGTGGTGCATCCTCGAAGGCATCCGACGCCTCGACCCCAGCTTCGCATGGAACCTCTCCGAGAGTGCCCGCCCGCCGAAGCGCCTGGTCAAGGATGGCGTCGTCACGCCGAGCGAAGAGACCCCCGCGACCGCGCCACCGCCCACGAAGGAGGAGATCGAGACGCTCATCGAGGCGCTGAAGGACCCCGCCACGCGCGGCGCCGAGCTGCACGCCAAGCTGCTTCGCCTCGCGGTCTCCGACGACAAGAAGGTGCTCTCGTTCCTGAAGGAGCACATGAGCTCGCGGATGGCCGGTGGCAAGAACCCGGCGCAGCTCAAGACCGCGCTCCACGTCATCGGCCGCGTCTCGCCTCCTGTCTACTGGGAGCTCGTCGCGCCGTTCCTCACCGATTCCCGCCCCGACGTCCGCCGCGAGGCGGCGGTCGCGCTCGAGCAGCTCGCCGTCGACAAGGCGCTCTCGAAGCTCCTCGCGCAGTGGAAGAAGGAGGAGGAAGCCCAGGTCAAGAACGAGCTCATCCGCGCGATCGCCGCGGTCGCTCCCGGCGACAAGAAGAGCGTCGGGCTGATCAAGGACCAGGTCAAGAAGACGCGCGACACCGTGCTCGCCGCCAACGCCGTCATCGCCGCGACGCCCCTCATGGATCGCGACACCGTCCTCGCCATCGTCGAAGCCGCCCTCGCCGACGAACGCCCCGCACTGCGCGCCGCCGCCGGCTACGTGATCGCGGTGCGCAAGGAGCAGTCCCTGCGCAAGCCGCTCGAGGACACCGCTCTCCTGGAGGAGGAACCCGCCGTCAAGCGCGCCTTCGAAGCCTGCCTCGACGTCCTGAACGGCGCCCCCCTCACCCGCCTCGACCCGCTGCTCCGCGACTTCGCCGACAGCACCATCCGCCGCGATCGACTGTAGCCGCGCGCCGTCGGCCCGCGGCATCGGTCGCGATGGGGTTCGGCTGCGAGCTCCTCCCTCCCGCGCGACGAGGACCCACGAATGGCGAAGCGGCCCGCTCCTCGCGGAGCGGGCCGCTTCACTCAGTCACACGAGAACCGCGCGACGCGTTACGCGCCGTAGAAGAACGCGACCCCGTTCGTGGTGGTGAACCCGAGCAGCGAACCCGGATCCGTCACCAACGCCTGTGCGGTGAATCCGCCGACGATCGAGGGGACGATCGGCGGAATGACCACCGTGAACGTCACCTGCCCCGCCCCCGGTCCGCCCCCCGAGAGCCCGATCGGTCCGACCGGACCGACCAGGATCGGGAACGTCCGCAGGAAGCATCCCGCGCCGAGACCCAGCGCGGCCTGGTTGACGCCGATGAAGATGAACGCCTGCTGGCCGCCGAGCGCGTTCGAGATGCGCGTCGTCGCGCTGTAGTCCGTGGCGATGCAGCCCAGCACCTCGTACTGCGGCGCGAAGCCGCCGGTACCGGCGCAACCGGTGCCGTACGGCGTGATCGTGCTGCTGCAGACTCCGGGGTAGAACCCGCCGTCCGAGGCGAAGACGCCGCCCGACGAGACTCCGGCGCCGAACATCGCGCCCGAGGCGACGAGGGAGAACGAGCCTCCCGTCGACGTCTCGCCGCCGCCGGCGTCGGCGATGTTCCAGTCGAGGTCGAAGCCGCCGCCCGACTGTGCCGCGGCCGATCCGGCGAACGGCACCGTGGCGAAGGCCGCGACGAGGAAGTACGCGAGCCGCTTCATTACTTCCGCTCCGCGGCCGTGAGCTGGCCGACCAACGCCTCGAGCGCCTGGAGCCGCGCGGCGAGATCGGAGTTCTGGGTCTCGAGCTCGGCGATCCGCAGGTTCGCCTGGTCGACCTCACCGGTCGCCAAGCCGTTGCGCAGCGTCACCTTCTCGAACGATCCGTGACCGAGGTTGTGGAACAGCGCGACCGTCCCGTCGGCGATCTCGACCCGGAGGTCCGGGAGGTGGTCGGCGTCGTAGTCGAGCCACTCGGCGGCGACGATCGGCTGGCCGAAGTCGACGCCCAGGGTCGCGGTCATGTTGGTGAACGATCCGGTGCCCGCGCCCTCGAACAGCGCGCCGGCGCCCGACTGGCCGATCAGCAACAGGTCGAGGCGCTGATCGAGGTCGTAGTCCTGCCACAGGCCGATGCGAGCGCCCGTCGTGTCGCCGAGGTTCGCGTGAGCGGTGACGTCCTGGAAGCGCCCGTTGCCGAGGTTCTTCAGGAGCTGCGCCGGCGCGCCCGGGTTGAGCACGAGCACGTCGTCGAGGCCGTCGGCGTCGAAGTCGCCCCAGCTCTCCTTCTGCAGGCGAACGACGGGCGCGGTGTCGCGATCGAGCGCGTCCTGGCCGTCCTCGCCCTTCACCGACGTGCCGTCGAGGCCGTCGGCGCCGTCATGTCCGTCGCGACCGTCGACCGCCACCAGCGCCGTCTCGAGGCGCGCCAGGCGATCCTCGAACGTCTGCGCCACCGATGTGCTGCCGGCGTTCTCGCGCTTCTCGCCCTTGACGACGTCGTCGCCGGCGGTCGCGTCCAGATCCTCGGGGAAGACCGGCAGGCGGTAGCCCGGCTGGACCAGCACCAGGACGGTCCCCTCGGCCGGTCCGGCGTGGCTGCTGAGGGCCAGCCCGATCGACGGACCCGCCTCGGTCATCGCCATCGCGTGTCCCGGCACGATGCTCGAGGTGAGCGGCTGCCCGGCAAGGACCGGGCCAACGACCTTGACCGGAACGCGGCCCGCGAGCGCCACGCTCACGTTTCCGCGCCGCCAATGGTCGACGGCGAACTCGAGGTCCGCGGCCAGCTTCGCGAGCTCGAGGTTCTCGGGGTCGAACGCCCACTTCGCCTTCACCTCGGCCAGTTGACGCTTCATCGGGTACGCGTCGGCGGTCGGTCCGGCGAGCAGCAAGCCCGGCTCGGTCGAGACCACGCCGATGATCCCGGCGTCGTACGGCTTCATGGAGACCTCGACGGCCTCCGGCATCGAGCGGTCCGCCACGACGACGGTGCCCGCCTCGAGACCTTCCGGACCGAGGAACGCCTCGGCCACGTCGCACGCGCCGCCGGTGACGACGGAGCCGTCGAGTCGGAGGACGCCGCCGTCGGTGATGAACGCCTCCGGATCGGACCCGTTGGCGAAGACCCACAGGTTCGAGTTCGCCGAATCCAAGGTGTTCCAGATGAACGCGTCCTGCGGTGGAGTCGTGCAGTCGTCCGAGAACACCTGATCCCAGCGGATGAAGTTGCTGGTCTGGCTGCCGCTCTCGAAGAAGTAGATCGTCTGATCGATCTCCGACGCGGGCTCCATGCGCAGGTCGCCGCTCAAGAACGCGTTGGCGCCCACCTCGAGGTCGAACGTGACGAACAGGTCGCCGTTGTTCGCGATCGCGGTCCCGGCCTGCGGGGTACCGGTTCCGATGCTGTTGAAGACCGTGCCGTCGAACACGGTGCCGGCGCGCAGGACCTGCGTCACCGCCGCCTGGTTCGCCGTCAGTCCGGCCAGCGCGTTGAACGGCCCGACCGCGTTCGTGATGTCGGCCGCGGAGTCGCCGAGGTTCAAGTTCAGGTTCGTCCCGGCGATCGTGAGGTCGGCCGGCGACCCGAGGACGGTCAACGCCGTCGCGTCCGCCACGGTGAAGCCGCCGTTCACCGCCAGCGTGGTTCCCACCGCGGTCGACAGCGTGCCGCTCGTGAACGTGTCGGTCGTGTCGCTGCGCAGGAATTGGGTGCTGTCGACGCCGTCCAGCGTGTTCGCGTTGGTGGACGCAGCCGCCGCGATCGTGATCGTGTTCGCCGCGTCGTTCGGCGTGATCGTGATGTTCGCACCGGCGACGAGGTCGATGTTGCCGCCGTCGTTGCTGACGCCGTCGACCGCGCTCACGACGTTGGCGGGGATCTTGTCCAGCGTGATCGAGTTCGGAGCGATGTCGCTGCCGGTGATCGTGCCGTTCTGGATCTTGTCCGTCGTCACCGAGTCGGCGCCGAGCTTCGCGTTGTTCACTGCGCCGGCCGCGATCTTCGACGACGTCACGGCGTTGGCCGCGAGCTCGTTCGCCGTGACCGCCTGCGCCGCGATCTTCGCGGTGGTCACGGAACCGTCCGCGATGTTGAGCGCGAACAGCGCGTTCGGCGTCGCCGTCAACTCGACGCGCGGCGCGAGCGTCGTGTAGGCGCCGCCGACCGCGGTATCACGCACGCGGATCTGCAGCCAGCGCTTGTCGCCGGTGAAGATGCCGCTTCCGAAGTCGAGCGTCGTCGTGAAGACGCCACGGGCGACCGCGACGTTCGGTCGGTTGTTGGTCCCGAGCGTGGCCCCTCCGGCCGCCACGTTGAACAGGTCGAATATGAAGTCGTGGTTGGAGGTCGCCACGACGTTGTTGGAACGCAGTTCTCCCTGGAACTTGAACGAATTGTCGAGCGGCGTTTGAGCCGACGACGTCGAAACGAGAATGCCCGCGAACGCGAGCGAGACAGCGAAACGGAACATCATCCTCGACTCCTCCACTTGGTGTGAAATCTCGGGGCAAAGAGCTCGGTCGAGATCCTCGTGGGATCGCCTCCTCGCTCGGCCCCCCACAGCTCCTGAGCGGACCATCGTACTCGTTCGCGGCCACGCGCAAGGGTCTGCGCGTCTCGAGCGACGCGGAGAGGACGAGCGACAGCCTCATCCCACCGAGGAATGGTCCGACCCAGGAGGAATCCGGGATAACCTGCGTTCGTTTCTCGAGACTCGGAGAATTCCACGAGAAATCCTGTCGAAACCCGAACGGCCGGATCCGGCACCGCGTTCTCCCGCCGCGCCGACGCCCCGAACGGTCGGGCGGTCGAATGATTTGTCGCGCGAGGACTTACGCGATCGCCGCTCGCCGGCTCGTGGTCTCACTCTCCCGCGTCGGGCCGCCGCCGGAGCCGCTTGACGTCGCTGCGCAGCTTCCGGGCCTGGATGCGTCGTTCCACCGAGCCTCGGGTCGGCTTCGTAGGCCGTCGCTTCTTCTTCGGCGTCAGCGCCTCGGCCAGCAGGAGCCGCAGCCGCGCGACGGCGGAGTCGCGATTCTGAGCTTGATCCCGGCGCTCGGACGCATGCAGGACGAGGACGCCCTCGTTGGTCAAGCGCGGGCGCATCTTCTCGAGGAGGATCGTGCGGGCCTCGTCCGTCAGCGACGGCGACCGGGCCACGTCGAATCGCAGCGTCACGCGACTGTTCACCTTGTTCACGCGCTGGCCGCCCGGCCCTCCGCTCCGCGAGTACTCGAACGAGATCTCGCCGTACGGCACGCGGATGCCCCGGGGGAGCACGATGTCCGGTTCGCCTCCCTTCATTGCATGTCCCGCGTCGGCTCGATCGTCATGACGCACGATTCTCGACGTCGCGTCCCCCGGCATCAAGTGGATCCAGTGGTGATGTCGCCGTGAGATGCCGCCCGAGACGGCCGCCGGCCGGCGAGAACCGCAGCTCCCGCCGGCCGGCATCACCGAATCGTCGCGGTGGTCAGAGCTCTTCGCCGTTCATGTCGAAGTTCGCCAGGTTCGCCGAGAAATCGTTCTTCGGCGTCACCGTGAGCACCTGCCGGGTGGCGATCTGACCACCGGTCACCGGGTTGCGGCTCTGGCTCACCAGCGTGATCAGGATCGCGCCGCCGCGCGAATCGCGTTGGAAGACCACCTGCTGGACGCCGCGGCAGAGCACGCGTCCCGGGGTGGCGCCGGTCTGGTCGATGCGCATCAGATGCGTGCGCGGGAAGTCATCGGCGGCGCCGGTGCCGAGCCGGTAGATGAATGGGCCCGCCTCGTCCACGACCACCGAGTCGCCGACGGTCACGAAGTTCCCGACGGTCATGAACCGCAGTGCGAACGAGTCGCCCGCGACCACCGCCGTGGCCGGGTAGATCGTCGCCGGCGGCGCCACCGTGGTCGAGTTGATCGGGTCCTCGATCAGCTCGCCGGTGCCGCCGTCGATGCGGAAGATCTGGACCGTCTCGTCGCGGACCGACGCCTCCTGCAGCTCGAGGTTCATGTCCACGAGCGCTCGCGCGCTGTTCGCCATCGACTCGAGCTGCGCGACGCCGGCCGTGGAGCCGCGCATCGAGCTCACGTAGCCCGAGAGCGACATCCAGAAGATCACGGAAAGGAGGGCGGCCGACATCGTGATCTCGATCAGGGTGAAACCGTGGGTGCGTTGGGTGTTCATGCGAAGGAGCTCCGGTTCGTCGCGTTCGGCTCAGTTGATGGTCTTCACGCCGAGGTCCTTCAGCTCCCAGCCGAGGTACTGCGGCTTGCGGTCCTTCGGGAAGAAGGGCGGCGGCTGCTGCTTCATCTTCTCGTCGAACAGGGAGAACCCGCGGCGGAAGCCGTAGAGGAAGGAGCCGGAGTAGGTGACCACGGTGGTGACGGGCCGGCGGTACGAGATCAGCCCACCGAACCGGCGGATCGATGAGCGCCCGCCGTTGTAGGTGTAGAAGTCGTTCGTCCCGTCGATGTACGACAGGTTGCCGGCCGAGTTGTAGCC
Source organism: uncultured Phycisphaeraceae bacterium (assembly GCA_964649825.1). GTDB lineage: Bacteria > Planctomycetota > B15-G4 > B15-G4 > JADJEK01 > CAZYQW01. The sequence goes on from CAZYQW010000038.1 coordinate 120,303, forward strand.
GCAGCCCTCGAGGGTGAGGCGCTTCTCGAGCGACAAGTACGCGCCGGCGATCTCCGCGTTCTGCGGCACGTCGGAGAGGAGGACGACGTCCTGCGACGCCACCACGCCGAGCACGGCGTCGCCGTCGTAGAACCCGTCGCCGGCGGCGGCTGCCACGCCGTATGGGCGCTCGTTCGCGAAGTACTCGACCGACGCGGACGTCGGGATGACCTCGCTGGACGAGATCTCGGGGACGGTTCCGTAGTCCTCCTCGTCGACGCCTTGGAGGCTGTCCGAGTAGACGAGCTTCGTGGCCGGATCGCCGTCGTCGTCGACGTAGCGGATCGAGCCGCTGACGTCGACGTTGCCGGTCGTCGCGAGCGTCGTCCGCGTCCCGACCTCTCCCTCGATCGTCGTACGACGATCGACGCCGCCCTCCGACACGAACGTATCGAAGAACACCACGCCGAACTCCGGCATCGGGAGCCCGTCGACCTGGATCCACATCGAGGAGTTGTTCCCCTTCATGAGCCGGACCGACATCGTGTCTCCCTGGAACGTCACTTCCGAGTTGACGTTTCCCTCGACGCAGACGCCCTCGCAGGCGCCGGACGCGCCGATGTTGAGACTCACGCTCGCCGTCTGATCCGAGCCCGACAGCTTGAGCTCGCTCGCCGCCGTGACACCGTTCATCGTCACCGTGTAGTCGACGTTCGCCGAGTTGAGCGCGACCGAGGTCGGGCTCGATCCGAGCGAGTACGCCTTCAGCGTGTCGTCCGGGTTCGACGGGTTCGAGGTGAGCGAGTCGGGGAGCGGCAGCTCGATCGGTTCCGCATTGAAGTTGTTGTCGGGATGCAGGTAGACCGTTCCCGACTCGGTGGCGCCGGCCGTGTAGGAGACGCCGTTCACCGAGAGCAGGCGGTTCGCGTAGTACGGGTTGGCCGTCATGATGAAGAGGTGGCCGTTCGTGTGGATCTCGCCCTCCGCCGGCTTCCCCGGGTTGACCGGCGAGCCACCGAGGCCGAGATCGTCCGCCACGACCGCCACGAAGTTGTTCGACAGCGGCGTGCCGTCGCGCACGTACTGGCGCACCAGCTTGAGCGAGCCGCGCCGCGAGCCGTCGCTCAGCGTGAACAGCGGCTCGAACATCCGCGACTCGAGGACGTACCAGCCGTTCGGCAGGTCTTCGTAGCCGGCCACCGGCGCGATCTCGTTCCCATCGAAGTCGAAGTCGTTGGCCGGACGGACGGTGCGGACCCGGACCGCCTGGTTGGTGCTCGGGACGTACGCGACGCCATCATCCATCTCCGGGTCGACCAGGGCGGCGTTCTGGTTCAACGACAGCGACTCCGTCGAGTTCATGCTCTCGTTGATCACCGCGTGAGCCCGGCCGAGCGCCGAGTGCACCGAGAAGAGCGCGCGCACCGAGGCGCGCTTCTGAGTCGAGTCCGCGAGTTCGACGTGAGTGCGGCTCAAGAAGAGCGACGCTCCCGCGATCGCGAGAAACACGAAAACGACGACCATGATCAGGGCAGTGCCCTTCTCACGATCAGGCTGTACATGATGGATCATCGAGCGACTCTCCCGCGCTTGGGCACAGTTGTTTTGGTTAGAGATCCTGGGCACGGAAGCCGCGGAGGACGAGACGCGGAACCGCGTCGACCGGAGTCGGTGCGCGATAGAACACCTCGATGGCGAACAGTTCGCGACCATCGTCCGAGTCGTCGTCCTCGTAGCATCCGGCGATGAACTGAGGCAGCAACGTCCCTTCCGTCATGCTGGCGACGCCGCTGTCGGGAACTCCGTCGCCGTCGGCGTCGACGCTCGGCGGATAGTCGAGGATCGACGCCACGTTGTTCGTCACGCGCACGAGGAACGACCCGGCGAAGCCGAGGTTCGGGGGCGTGAACTCGAAGAAGAAGCCAGGCAGCGTGTCGATCTTCTTCGCCAGCGCGTAGAGGCTCGGCGGGTTCTGGCCGATCTCGGGATCACCGGAGAAGACGACGTCGAGATCGTCGTCGTCCGCGGCGGCGTCGGCAGACGTCCCGATCTGCAGGTTGAACATCGTCTCGAGGTAGTGCTGCCCGCGCGCCAGCACGAGCGTGTTCTCGCGATAGACGCGATTCGCGGCCAGGCCGGTCATCATCGTCGCCGCGACTCCCATCGACGCAGTCGCGAGGACGACGGCCGAGATCGTGATCTCGACGAGGGAAAGACCCTTCTCGTTGTTCATCGGTTGTTCTCCGGGAGCGGCTGCTCTTGCCGTTCGGGCAGGGGACCTGAGTACCGTCCGCCGGCGGCGATGAACGCCTCCAACGAACCCTCGTCTTTGCCGATCACGAGACCACCCTTCCCGTTCGAATCGTCGACGAACTCGACCGGCGACGTTCCGAGCACCTTCATCCGCTTGTAGAGCTCTTTCTCGCTTCGTTCGTCGCCCGTGTCCATCACCGACGGCATGTGCTGCTGCCTCCATTGCTCCTTCTCCTCGTCGAGCACCGCGAGCCGCTCGTCGAACGAGCTCCCCGCCGACGTCTTCGGGGGCACGGCCGGTTCCGGCTTCGCGGGCTCGCGACCGCCCCCAGCCACGTAGATGAGGACGAGCCCCGCGGCCGCGGCCGCGGGTACGAGGTGGGAGATCGAGGCGCGTTCTTTCATGTCCGACATGCCTTTCACAGCGTCCTGAGCCAACGGCCCGCCGCGAGCCGGCTGGTCGTCGCACTCCTATCGTCCGCCGCGTCTCGGACCATTCCCGAGGCGCGGCCCCGTCCCGAGCCCTGGCGCGCTAACCGCTTCGCGGCCGTTTCGTTGCGACGACCGGAGCCGCGTGGAAGAAATCCCGCTCGCTCTCAAGCCGGTCGCGTCGGGAGGAACCGCCGAGCCGAAAAAAGAAAGAAGGGTCGGCGGACCGCCCGCCGACCCTTGCCCCCGCGCCGTGCCCGTTCGGCGGAGGACCGTGCTTCACGGTGTTTCTTTTCGTCTCCGCCCGTACGGGCGGTCCGCAAATTCGTCGGCACTGTCCGCTGCTCCAAGCGGAAGTCACGCCGTGAACGGCGCTTCTGATCGCGTGAAGGGATCGCGAATCCGACGATTCGGAGCTCAAGGCAGGAACCGAGTCGGAGCGCCTTTGGTAGCCTTTGCGATTCGTTTGCATCTATTGCGAAGCTATGAAGCGAGGAACGATGACCTGGACTCGGCCCCCGTTGCTCCAACTCGCGCTCGTCCTTGTGTGCGGGCCCGGCGACGGCGCGCCGCGCTCGTCGGCCGGCGAGCTCCCGGAGGGCGTGGTGGCCACGATCGATGGAACTCCGATCGGCGAGCGCGAGTTCTTCCGTTTCGTCGGCCGCGAGTTCCACTCCGACGAGCCGGCGCGCGACCTGCTCGAGCAGATGATCAAGGAGACCGCGATCCGCGGGGCGGCCCGCGACCGCGGCATCGAGGCCTCGAACGAGGCGCTCGAGCAACGGTTCGCGCGCCTGGACGCGGAGACCCGCGAGAAGTCGTCGGGTCGATCGCTGATCGACGTGCTGGAGGAGCGCGGGATCTCGCGCGCGCAGTTCCTCGAGGGGCTGCGTGCGACCCTGCTCTCCGAGGAGCTCGCGCGGCTCGAGTTCGGACTCTCGACGCGCGCCGACGTCCCGTACGAGAAGACCAACGTGTGGCTCCAGGACCTGATGCGACGCGTCGCCGTCGTCACCCGAGGTCTCGGCGAGGAGGTGATCGCACGGGTCGACGGCGTCGCGATCACCCACGAGGAGTTCGGTCGCCGCTACTTCGACGATCAGTCGCCGCGCGGCACCGGCCGGAGCGACCTGCTGACCGAGCTGATCGATACGCGCATCATCGAGAACGCCGCCCGCGAGAGCGGCGTCACGGCGATCGACGCGGCGATGGACGCCGCGATCGAGGACCAACGCCGGGCGATCGCCCGCGATCCGATGTACGCGGGCGTCACGTTGGAGCAGGTCCTCGAGAAGACGGGTCGATCGGTCGAGATGCTGAAGTCGAGCAGCCGGTTCCGCAATCGCGTCCTCGTCGAACGATTGGTCGAGAAGCGATACCCCGGCGACGGACTGCGCGAGTACTACGAGGCCCACCGCGACGTCTTCGACGAGAGCCACGGGCCGTCCGTGCGCGTCAACGTCATCTTCCTCCGCGCCGGTCACACCGGCGCGGTCGTGAAGGGGTTCGTGCAGCGGCTCTACGAGGACGCCGAGAAGGAGCTGAACGCGCTGAAGGAGCGCATCTTGGACGGCGGCGCGTCGTTCGAGGAGCTGGCGCGGCGCCGCTCCGAGGAGCGTTCGCGCGACCGCGGAGGCGACATCGGCTTCATTCGCGGTTCGACGCCGCGACTCGGCGAGGTCGCGGCGGCCGCCTTGGCCGAGCCGCGCGACCACCATCCGATCGGCCCGGTGCGCACGGTCGACGGCGTCTACCTCGTCGAGGTCACGGCGCGTCGGCCGCCGCCAGGCTTCGAGGAGATCGAGGAGGACGTGAAGAAACACGCCGCGGCGGCCCTGTTCCAGGACCTCCGCAGCCGGGTCGAGATCGAACGAAGGTTCTGACGGAGCGAACGAAACGAGTTTCGGAGGTCGAGCGTGCAGATCGGCGAAGTGGTCGGGACCGTGGTCGCGACGCGCAAGGACGAGAAGCTGACCGGCTTGAAGTTCCAGATCGTCCGCGAGGTCGACGCCGGGAACCGATCGACCGGCAAGTACGTGGTGGCCGTCGACGCGGTCGGAGCCGGTCACGGCGACCGCGTCCTCTACGCGTCCGGATCGTCGGCCCGCCAGACGGCGGTGACCGACGGCCGCCCCGCCGACGCGGTGATCATGGCGATCATCGATTCGTGGGACGTCGACGGCGTGCTCGTCTACTCCGAGCAGCAGGCCGTCGAGCCGACGGACGCGCGGCGATGAGGCTCGGACGCGTCACCGGACGGGTCGTCGCCACCGTCCGCTACGAAGGGCTCGAGGGAGTGAAGCTGCTCCTCCTGCAACCCCTCGACGACGCGCTCGAACCGACCGGCGCGACGATCGTCGCGTGCGACGCCGTGGCCGCCGGGCCCGGCGACCTGGTCTACTGGATCGGCGGTCGCGAGGCGGCGCTCGCCCTGGAGCGGACGTTCGTCCCCGTCGACGCGACGATTCTCGGCCACGTGGAGCAGGTCGGCCGATCGGGCTGACGTCGAACGAACCCTCGAGGAGACTCCGATGGACGAAGTGCGCGAACTCGACATCCACCAGGCGAAGGAGCGGTTCGACCGCGGCGACGCGATCTTCGTGGACGTGCGCGACCCCAGCTCGTTCCGCGCGGCCCACGTCCCCGGCGCGCTCCACGTGAACGACGGGAACGTCGAGTCGTTCGTCGAGGAGACCGAGAAGTCCGGCACGGTGATCGTCTACTGCTACCACGGGAATTCGAGCCTCGGCGGCGCCGCGTACTTCATGGAGTGCGGGTTCGCGGACGTCTACAGCATGTCGGGGGGGTTCGAATCGTGGCGCGGGGTCTATCCGGAGGAGACGGGCTCGGGGTAGCCTTGCTGCTGCGCAGGGACTTCGCTGCTGCGCAGGGGCGCTCGCGCTGCCGCTTGCGCGGGGCGTTGAACGCGCGTGGGGTCGATGGTGGATGCGGCGAGACGGCGGCGGAGCGCGTCGGGGGCTCTCCGTTCGCTCAGACAGTCCTCGCTGCGGGGGCTCGCTACGCGAGCCTCCTTGCTGCGGAACTCGCTCGGCGGAGAGCCCCCGACGCGCTCCGCCTTGGCGATGGGACGATCCTTGGGCGTTCCGGGGGGGGGGGAAGAAGTGGTGCGCCTTCGGCGTCCGATGGATGGGTTGGGGCAGTGTCGCGGGGATCTGGTTGGGCGTGAGTGAGTTGGCTCACCTGTTCTGCCGGCGGCCTCGATGAGCGGGATTGGTCTTCGCGTCACGGTGCGGGGGTCGATCGGAGCGTTCGGACTTGCGACGCGAACGCGCCGAAGCCGTCGGGGAACGCGGTGGTCAGCGAATCGAGATCCAGCACCACGCGCTTCGCGGCCTCGACCATTCTGCGCTTCGCGACGTTCAAACTTGGGCGGGGCGTACCGTAGAGGCGCCGCTTCAGGTCAGGAACCGTGTAGCGAGGCTTTCCTTTCTTCAAGCACTTCGTCCAGGCTCGCCTCACCCACGTCGGCATCCGGCCGCCACAGCAGCCAGGCTTCGATCGATGGAACCGCCAGTCCGACGGCGACGCAAATGCGGCGGCGCGGGTCCCGAATGGCGATCGTCTCTCGCACCTTCGACACGATCTGACAATACCGGCAGTCGCGATCCGGAGCCCCGTCGTGCTCGTTGCGGTGCGGCGGGCTTCGATCGGCGTCGACGACGATGGCGAGTGCGTCCGCGGGCGCCTGGGGAGCAGAGCGACCTCACGACGGCGGGCGTCGTTTGGAGGGTCGCGGGCCATCCGCGGCTCCGGAGAGAGAGGGAGACGTCGGTGGTCTTCGCTCCGAGCAAGGCGTCCACGAAGATCCGTACCGCGGCTTCGTCGGCTTCCGACTCTGCGAGGATCGCGTCGATGTCAGGGCGCTCGCTCCTCCGGGTGGCTGAGGCGATGAAGGGCGGCGACTACGTCACGAAGCAAGCGCGGGTGGATCCCGCGGTCGGGTTCTTCGAGGATCACGAGGCCGTGCTCCACCGGACCGTACGCGAGCGTCAGCAGGGCGAGCGCGAGCACGGTGCCGTGGGAGAGCTGATCGGCGGGAATCGTGTGCTGACCCTCTTTCGTTCGCAAGCTGATCGCGCGGCCACCATCTGTTGGCACGTCGAACAGGATCCGATCGAACTCCGGAATCCACGAGCGGAGCTGCGCGTTGAGCTCCTCGAAGCGTTCCGGTTTCTCATCCCTGAGCCGATCGAGGACGATCGCGAGCCCTTCGCCTCGATCGCCGAGTTCCGCCCTTGGCGTGAGCCGCGCCGGGCGCATGATCGCGGTGGCGTCCAAGTTGAATCCGCGCAGACGACGCAGGCGCGCGACCAGCTCAGTGGATTCCTCGTCCGAGACCCCTCCACCGCCACGCAGATGCGACATTGATCCATCGTTAACTCGGTACGCCGATCGAACTCCGTCGAACGGTGACCCCCAGTGAAGATCGACTCGAATCTCCGCCGTGCGAGCAACTCCCGCCGAAATCGATTGTGCATCGATCGTGCGACGCCCCGCTGCGGCCAAGATTGCGTCGCCGACCGTCGTCTTGCCCGAGCCGTTCGGCCCGATGAGCAGGGTGAATCGCGACAGCGGAACCGTGGCGTCGCGCAGAGCCTTGAAGTTACGGACGGTGACGGACTCGAGCATCGCTCAAACGTAATCCTCCGCCGAACCTCCCGCAAGGGGCCGCGAATCGACCGGGCGGCTCGCGCTAGGAGAGTGTCCGAGTACTCGGCTGTCGCGCGCAGATCCCGCACTGCGAGCAAGACGAGAGCGTGCCGGTGGTTTCAGCCGGGGATGGAACGCGGAGCGCGAAGTTCGACTTCGAATGCGGTCAGGTGGGGTTGGCGGGCGCCAGGCCACGAGAATCCGGTGATTCTCGTCGTTGTTCCGATCATCTTGCCCACGCTTGGCGCATGCCGCGTACCAACTTCAAAAGGTTGTGCGTGGTGCAGATCAACGTCCACTCGGCCTTGACCTTCTCGAGACCGCGAAGAAGGAATTGCCGGATCCCTCGCGCCGCTTTGATTTGGCCCAATGGCGGCTCCACGATCGCCTTCCTTCTCGCGTAGATCGTTTTCCCGCGTTTGGTCCGGAGCTTTCGCTCGCTCATGCCGCTTCGATCGATCGAGTCGTCTCCAGGTTCGGCGCGAATCTGGAATGACTGGCGAAAGCTCGCGCGGTACGCCCCGACGATTCATGAGAGCGCGCAGCGCCACCTTGTTTTTCTTCTCTCTTCTTCTCAACCCCCTGAGCCCACGCACGCATCGTGGCCCCCAGGGGGGCGGAGCGGGTCGATCGGGCCGCGCCGAGCGAGTTCCGCAGCGAGCCGCCCACGCCTACCGCGACCAAAGCACCCCGACCCAACCCCCTCGCCCCACCCCGAGCGAGGACTGCCTGAGCGAACGCGGCCCGATCGACCCGCTCCGCCCGCCCGACCCCGTCACCAACATTCTCCCCGTCTCACGCGAATACTCGGACACACTCCTACCGCCCCACCGCGACGTCGTCGACGTCGAGATCGAACGTGCCGGAGAACCCGACGCGGGTGCGGAACTCGACGGCGATGACGCGGCTCGACTCGAAACGGACGCGCTTGCCGAAGCCGATCTGCGCGAGGTCCTCGAGGGGGACCTCGACGGTGCGCCAGCGCGGGTCGGCGACGAACCGGACGCCGAAGTCGTCTCCGTCGCGCACGACGTCGCTGGCGATGACGAGGCGGAACTCGACCCTCTCCGTGGAGCGCACGCGAAACCGAATGCGCGCGTGCTGGGACCAGTCGCGGGCGTCGGGTGGGAGCTCGAGCCGGAGCGAGATCGACCCGCGCCCCGAGACATCCTCGGGCAACGACCCGGAGAGGCGCAGGAAGCCGCTCGGGTTCTCGTCGCCGTAGTCTCGCACGATCTGGACCCGTCCCTCGCCGTCGCCGCGCGAGGTCCGCACTTCGTGGGCGGGAGGCTCGGGGCCCTCGAAGTCGAACAACGAGCGGTCCGCCGCGCCCGCGCGGGCGGGGGGCTCGGCTTGGATCCGTTCCGCGATCGAGTCTCGGCTCACCAGGACGCCATCGCGCAGGACCATCACGATGCGGCGCGTGTCACGGATGCGCCGCAGGGGGTTGCCCTCCACCAGCACGAGGTCGGCGCGCTTGCCGGTCTCGATCGAGCCAAGCTCGGCGTCGACGTCGAGGAAGCGTGCCGCGTCGATGGTCGCGTTCGCCAGCACCTCCGCGGGGTCGAGACCGGCTCGCACCAACGACTCGAGCTCGCGGTGCAGCGCGACGCCGTGGAAGACGCCGGGAATCCCGGCGTCCGTGCCCGGCAAGATGGAGATCCCCGCCTGCACCAACGGAGCGACGTCGGCCAGGATCGTGGGGAAACGATCGCAAAACGAGACGGCGAGGTCGGAGCCGGCCGCGCGGGAACGCCAGGCGTCGTCGCGGAACCCGGCGAGCACCGCGGGCGGCACGAACCGCACGGTGAGAGGATCGTCGATCCAGGACGGCTCGACCGCGCGGAACAAGGCTTCGAAAGAAGTCAGCGTGGTGATGATGGTGACGCCGGATCCGGCGGCGCATTCGATCAGCGCCGACATCCCGTCCGGCGTCACCCGGTCGAACGGCAGGTGCGCGATCGCGTCGACGCCGGCCGCGACGAGCCCGATGCACGACTCGACGTCGACGGCGTGCGCGACCGTCCTGATCCCGCGGGCCCGCGCCGCGGCGACGAGCGGTACGAACAGGTCGGGCGCGAGCGTCGGCCGCGCCGGCTGGCCGCCCCATCCCCCCGCGTCGACCATGAGCTTGCACGCGTCCGGCCGCCGCTCGGCGAGGCTCGCCAGAAGCGGCTCGATCGCGTCGGCGCCGGCGAGGATGCGGGCGGGGAAGCCGCTCTCCGTTCCGTGCCCGCCGGGGGCCGTGATCGCCGCACCGGCGGCGAAGATCCGCGGCAGCCCGGACGACGTCCGCGAGAGCTCGCGCAGGTCGAAGATGATCGACTCGTCGCCGTTCAGATCGAGCACGGCGGTGACGCCGCACGCGATCGTCTGCTCGGCCGCGAGTCGCGCCGAGGCGGGGCTCGGACGGTCGGCGCGCGACGACGATCCACCGAGGTGCACGTGGAGATCGAACAGCCCCGGGATCAGCGTGCGGCCGTCGCCGGCGACGCGCGTCACGTCGTCTGGAACCTCGACTTGGTCGCTCCGTCCCACCGCCGCGATCCGGCCGTCCGCGACGACGACCGTCGCGTCGTCGATCGTTCCGCGCTCGGACGCAGTGAAGACGCGCACTCCGACGAACGCGTAGCGCGTCCCGTTCGCGGCGAACGCGTCGGCGGCGGCCGAACCGACCGCTACGATCGAGACGGCGAGGGCCTCGAGCCGGGAATGTTTTCGCATACGTGGCCCCAGCGGCGTGGATCTACGGGCGCCCGCCATTCTAATGAAGGCCGGCGCACCCCAAGAGAAACCGCATGAACCCGACGAAGCGCGTCCGCACTCTCGGCGACCTGAGGAAGAGCAGTCATCGGCACGAGTCGGTGAAGGACGAGATGCGGCGCAACCTCGTCTCGAAGCTGGGGAGCGGCGCTCCGCTCTTCCCCGGCGTCATCGGCTTCGATGACACCGTGGTCCCGCAGATCGCGAACGCGATCCTCTCGCGGCACAACTTCATCCTGCTGGGCCTGCGCGGGCAGGCGAAGACACGCATCATCCGGTCGCTGGCGGCGCTCCTCGACGAGGTCACGCCGGTCATCCCCGGCTGCCCGCTGAACAGCCACCCGTTCGCCCCGCTCTCGAGCGCGGCGCGGCGCCTCGTCCAGGAGCAAGGCGACTCCCTGGAGATCGGCTGGCTGCCGCGCGCGGAACGGTACCGCGAGAAGCTCGCCACCCCCGACATCACGATCGGCGACCTGATCGGCGACGTCGACCCGATCAAGGCCGCGGCGCGACGGCTCGAGCTCTCGGACGAGGAGGTGATCCACTTCGGGATCATCCCGCGCACGAACCGCGGCATCTTCGGCGTGAACGAGCTCCCCGACCTTCCGACGCGGATCCAGGTCGGGCTCTTGAACATCCTCGAGGAGAACGACGTGCAGATCCGCGGGTTCCCGATCCGGCTGCCGATCGACGTCCTGTTGGTCTTCACCGCGAACCCCGAGGACTACACGAACCGCGGCAACATCATCACGCCGTTGCGCGACCGGATCGAATCGCAGATCCACACGCACTACCCAATGACGCTCGACGAGGGGATGCGCATCACGCGCCAGGAGGCGTGGGTCGACCGCGGCCACGCGCCGGAGGTCCAGGTGCCGCGCTGGATGGAAGAGATCATCGAGGAGACCGCGGTGCAGGCGCGCACGTCTTCGTTCGTCGATCAGAACTCCGGCGTCTCCGCGCGGATGACGATCGCCCTGATCGAGAACGTCGTCTCGAACGCCGAGCGCCGCGCGATCACGCTCGGCCTGCCGCGCGCCGTCCCGCGGATCGGCGACCTGTTCTGCGCGGCGTCCGCGATCACCGGCAAGATCGAGCTCGTGTACGAGGGCGAACGCGAGGGCCCGACGTCGGTCGCGCACGCGATCCTCGGCAAGGCCATCAAGGCGGTGTTCGATCGCGCGATGCCCGATCCGTACGCGGAGGATCGCGGCGCGCGCGTCTACGACAAGGTCCAACGGTGGTTCCGCGCCGGCAACCACGTCGTCGTGTCGGACGGCACCGCGCCCGACGCGTACGTCGCCGCCCTCTCCCGCGTGCCCGAGCTGGACGTCCTGGCGCGAAACTTCTTCCCGGGCGACGACGACCCGGAGAGCCGCGGCGTCGCGATGGAGATGATCCTGGAGGGGCTCCACCAGGCATCGATCCTCGGCAAGGAGCGGAGCCTGGCCGGCGCTTCCTACTCGGACGCGCTCGACGCGATGGCGCGCGAGTTCAAGAGAGGGCCGGACTGAATCCCGATGGTCCAGTGGATCTATCACCACGACGATCCGAAACGACGCTCGACCGATGAACGGTACGAGCACGCGAAGGGCGTCTACCAGCACCTGGTGCTGATGGCGAACGGCGACGTGGATCAGGCGCTCGAGTGGCTCGATCGCCTCGACGCCCGCTACGGTTTCTTCGACGAGGAGTTCACGCGCGAGGCGTTCCAGGCCCGGCTCCGACGCGAAGACCTGATCGAGCGACGACCCGGCGGCGCGGGCTTCCGCTTGACGAAGGGCGGGGAGATCGCGCTGCGCCGGGATGCCCTCGAACGGATCTTCTCGTCGCTCGCGCGCGACGGCGACGGCGACCACCGCACGACGGGCGAGGGCCGCGGCGTCGAGCGTCTCTCCGAGACGCGGCCGTACGCGTTCGGCGACGACCCGGCGAGCATCGACTTCCGCGCCACCGTCCGGAACGCGGTCCGGCGCTCCGGACTCGACCTCGACTTCCGCGAGGAGGACTTCGAGGTCTTCGAAACCGAGGCGCTCACGTCCTGCGCAACCGTCATCGCGATCGACGTCTCGCACTCGATGACGCTCTACGGAGAGGACCGCATCACCCCGGCGAAACAGGTCGCGCTCGCTCTCGTCGAGCTGATCCAGACCCGGTTCAAGAAGGACCACGTGGAGGTGGTGCTGTTCGGCGACGACGCCGTCCGCGTGCCGATCCCCCGGATCCCGTACGTGACCAACGGGCCGTTCCATACCAACACGCGCGAGGGCCTGCGCCTCGCGGCGCGCCTTCTCATGCGCCAGAAGCACCAGAACCGGCAGATCTTCCTCGTCACCGACGGCAAGCCGTCCGCACTGACGATGGAGGACGGCCGCCTCTACAAGAACCCGTTCGGTCTGGACGACGTGGTCGTCAACAAGACCCTCGAGGAGGCGGCGATCCTCAGGCGCCGGGGCATCGTCGTCACCACCTTCATGTTGACCGACGATCCGTACCTCGTCCGCTTCGTCGAGGAGTTCACGCGAACCAACCGCGGTCGCGCGTACTACTCGTCCGCCGATCGCCTCGGCTCGTTCCTGCTCGTCGACTACCTGAGGAATCGACGCGGCATCGTTTGACGCGCAAGGAGCGGCCCATCGATCCCGTGCTTGGGTTCGGCGTTCCCGCGCCGCTATGATGCCGGCTCGAGTGGAGGTTCGACATGAACAAGGTGGTGGCATCGGCCGACGCGGCGATCGCCGACGTTCCAGACGGCGCGACTCTGATGGTCGGCGGGTTCGGTCTCTGCGGCATTCCCGAGAACCTGATCGGGGCTCTCGTGCGGTCGGGCGTGAGGGGGTTGACCGCGATCTCGAACAACGCCGGCGTGGACGAGTTCGGCCTCGGGCTGCTCCTCCAGACCCGTCAGATCAAGAAGATGGTCTCGACGTACGTCGGCGAGAACAAGACGTTCGAGAAGCAGTTCCTGGACGGCTCGCTCGAGGTCGACCTGGTGCCGCAGGGCACGTTCGCCGAGCGGATCCGCGCCGGCGGCGCCGGGATCCCGGCGTTCTACACGCCGACCGGCGTCGGCACCGTGATCGCCGACGGCAAAGAGACGCGGGTCTTCGACGGGCGCGAGTACCTCCTCGAGCGCGCGATGCGCGCCGACTTCGCCCTGGTCAAGGCATGGAAGGGCGACGCGCACGGCAACCTCGTCTATCGCAAGACCGCGCGCAACTTCAACCCGATGATGGCGGCGGCGGGTCGCGTGACGATCGCCGAGGTCGAGGAGATCGTCGAGATCGGCGAGCTCGCGGCCGACGAGATCCACACGCCCGGCATCTACGTTCAGCGCATCCTGAAGGGTGAACGCTACGAGAAGCGAATCGAACAGCGGACGACGCGGTCCTGAAGGAGGTGAACGGTGGTCCTCACGCGTGAGCAGATCGTCCAGCGCGCGGCGCGCGAAGTCGAGGACGGCTTCTACGTCAACCTCGGCATCGGCATGCCGACGCTCGTGGCGAACTACATCCCGGCCGGGATCGACATCGTGCTGCAGTCCGAGAACGGCATGCTCGGCATCGGTCCGTTCCCGACCGAAGCGGAGGTCGACGCCGACCTCATCAACGCCGGCAAGCAGACGATCACCGAGATGCCCGGTACGTGCTATTTCTCGTCGGCCGAGTCGTTCGCGATGATCCGCGGCGGTCACGTGAACCTGACGATCCTCGGCGCGATGCAGGTCTCGCAGGACGGCGACCTCGCGAACTGGATGATCCCTGGCAAGATGGTGAAGGGGATGGGCGGCGCGATGGACCTCGTCGCGGGCTCGAGGCGCGTCGTCGTCACGATGGAGCACGTCAGCCGGAACGGGGAGCCCAAGATCCTCCGCGCGTGCAACCTGCCCCTCACGGGCGTTCGCGTCGTCCACCGCGTCATCACGGACCTCTGCGTCCTCGACGTCCGGCCCGGCCGGCCCATGCGCCTGCTCGAGCTGGCGCCAGGCGTTTCGGTCGACGAAGTGCGCAAGCAGACCGAGGCCGAGATCGAGGTGGAGGGCGAGCCCGCCGTCGTTCCCGTTTGAAACCGCTTCGCGCGCCGCCTACGGCGAGGACCCCCGAAGTCGCATGATCCGCGAGGAACGCAACGCGCTCGTCCTGCTGGTCGCGTTCCTCGTCGCGGCGGGGCTGCTCTACACGTTCGTGCTCCGCCCCGCGCTCGACGAGGCGACGGGTCGTCCGGTCGTTCACGCCAAACCGAAGCCGGATCCCGACGAGGCCGAGACTCCGGCGCATCCCGGCGACGACCTGCGCCCGAAGGCGGTCCGACGGATGGTCAGCGTGCACGCCTCGCTCTGCGACGCCGCGACCGGCACCCCGATCACGGACGCGGTCGCCGAGGTGCTCTACGTGGCCGACATCGCCGACCCGACGGCGCAGGTCGAGCCGAATGGACGGCTGTCCGTCGACTACCTGCCGCCGGGCGTCACGTTCGGCCTGCGGGTGGACGCCCCCGGTCATCGTGGACGGCTCTTTCCGCGCCTGCGGGGCGAGGCGAGGTCGACGATCGAGCTTGGTCTCGTCGCGCTCGACCCGATCCGGGCGGTCCGCGGCGAGGCCCGGGCGCCGAACGGGGCTCCGGCCCAGAACACGCTGGTCACCGTCTTCGCCGCGCCGCCCGACCGTCCGAGCGACAGCCCTCTCGCCTTCGCGCGGCGCACCGCGGAGGCGCTCCTCTCGACGCCGCTCGCCTCGGTCCGCGCCGACGCGGAAGGCCGGTTCGCGATCGCCGACCTCCCCGCGATCCCCGTCGTCGCCTACGCGCTCTGTCCCCCGTACGCGAGCCGCGCGTTCTCGTGGGTCGACCTGCGGCACGACGACGCCGCGCTCGACTTTCGCTTCGAGCACGGCGATCCCGCTCGCGGCCGCCTGAGTCGAGCCGGCGCGCCGGTGGCGGGAGCGGACGTGGTGCTGGTCGGCGGCGACCCGGCGGACGACGAGCCGTCGGCCGCGGTCACCCGTTCCGACGCGGGCGGCTTCTTCGGTCACCCCGCGCTCGCGGCCGTCCCCCACTTCGTCTTCGCGCGCGGCGACGGAATCGTGGCGCGCGGCTTCGGGCCGGTCCCCTTCGATCCGGACCGCGAGGTGCGGTTGGAGCTCGACGAAGGCCAAGCGATCACCGGATCGGTGCGCGGCCCGAACCGGGAGGTGGTCGCGGCGGCGCGCGTCGCTGCCCGCGGCGAGGGTGACGGCGCGTTGACCATCGAGGCGACGACCGGCGACGACGGCGGCTTTCGGCTCGCGGGCCTTCCGATCGGGTCGGCTCGGGTCGTGGTGCAGGCGGACGGCTTCGCCCCGAACCGCGAGCGCGTGCCGGTCGCGTCGTTCGGGGCCGAGCATCCCGTCCGGCTCTTCTCCGAGGCGGGAGCGAGCGGCGTGGTCGTCGACGAAGCAGGGCCGGTCCCCGGGGCGATCGTCGACGCGTCCCCGTTCGCGCGCGCGGTCACGGACGCGGCCGGCTGGTTCTCGCTGGCGCCGCTGCCGCCCGGCCCGGTCGAGCTCCGCGCGCGCGCCGAGGGAAGATCTGCGGCCACGCTCCCGGTCGAAGTGCGCCTGCGCGACGAGAACCGCGTGCGGCTCGTCCTCTCCCGCGGCGGCCAGGTCCACGTTCGCGTCAAACGCACGGACGGCGCCGCGGTGTCGAACGCCCGCGTCGCGGCCGTCCCCCTCGCCGGCGGGTGGCCAGCCTGGCCGGACGCGGTGCGCGGCCGCACGGACACGGCCGGCCAGGCGACGCTGCGCGGCATCCGCAACGGCCCGTGCGTGCTGTTCGCCGCCCACGCCGGCTCCGCGCCGGTCCGCACCACCCCGTTCACGCTCGACGCCGATCGGTCGCGGAAGGGGATCGCGCTCACCTTTCGGCCCGGCGGCGAGATCGAAGGCGTCACCCAGGACGGCGACGGAGTGCCTCTCGACGCGGTCCGAGTGACGGTCCTGCCCGTCGAAGCCGACCCCCTCGACGCCGCCCTTCTCCGCTTCGCCGGCCCGGCCGCCCGCTCGGACGAGACGGGGACGTTCCTGATCGGCCCGTTGCCCGCGGGGAGCTACCGGCTGGCCGCGACGCGGGCGGATCGCGTCGGGTTCGTCTCCGAGCCGGTGGCGGTGGAGGACGAGCGCCGGTTCGTCGCGCACCCGCTCGAGCTCGCGGCAGGCGGATGCATCACGGGCGAGGTGGTCGACGAGCGCCGCCGCCCCGTCCCCCACGCGGAGGTCCGCTTCGACGTACGGCTCGGCGACGCCGCGGCGACCGAGTGGTCGAGCGGCGTCGTGGTCACGGACGCGGCCGGCCGTTTCACGCTGCCCCGGCCGCCGCCGTCCACCCTCCACCTCTCCGCGCGACGCCGGGGCAGCGAAGTCCGGCTCGAGGTCGAGTCGGGCGCGGGGCCGTTCCGGATCGGGTTCGACTGACCGGCGGACCCGGACCGCCGCGCCCTCTCACGTGCTGGCGGATCGCTTCGCGCTCGAACGGCGGACCGCCGCGCGGATCACGAGCCAGAGGACCAATCCGAGCCCGATGGCGATGATGGCGCGATCGACCCGCGCCATGTACACGAGGGCGGATTCGATCTCGCCACCGAAGCGATACCCGAGCCAGACCGAGATCGGGGCGGAAAGCAGCGCGCCCGCGAGGTCGAGCAGGAGGAACGTCCGGTACCGCATCCCGAGCGTGCCCGCCGTGAAGTAGACGCACGGGCGGATCCCCGCGAAGAAGCGCGCGAAGAAGACCGCCTTCACCCCGTGCCGATCGAACTGCTTCTGCACCCGCACCATCCGGTCGGCGTGGAGGAGCTTGCGAAACAACGGCCGCGCCAGGAGCGACGGTCCGAAGCGACGCCCCAGGAACAGGAGCAGGCTGTCGCCGCCGAGGATGCCGACGATCGTGACCAGGATCATGAGGAGGAGGTCCGCCTGCTCGCGATACACGACGAGCCCCGCGGCGATCAGCGTCAGCTCTTCCGGGATCGGCAGGCCGAGCCCGCACAGCATCAACACGACGAACACAGCCAGGTAGCCGTGCTCCAGCAGGAATCCCGAAAGCGCGTCGAAGAAATCCAACCGGCGTGTCCCGTCCGCGGCGAGCGCCGCCGCCGTCGGGCCCGATGCTACCGATCCAGCGGTGCTCCTCTCACCTCCGGTTCGCGAGAATCGAAGGGGACCGGCGCGGGCCGGGTGGACCCGCGCGGCGGCGACGAGCCGACGCGGAGCCGTCCCCGATCAGCCGTCGACCCAGACCCAACTGAAGCCGTTCCAGCTCCAACTCCCGCAGCGATACACGGGGGCGGGCGGCGGC
Source organism: uncultured Phycisphaeraceae bacterium (assembly GCA_964649825.1). GTDB lineage: Bacteria > Planctomycetota > B15-G4 > B15-G4 > JADJEK01 > CAZYQW01. The sequence continues at coordinate 137,730 of CAZYQW010000038.1, forward strand.
CGCACGTACGCGCCGCGCGGCGGCCCGACGTAGGCGAGGGGCGATCCGACGTAGGCGACGGGCGGGCCGACGTAGACGGGGCCCGGTGCGTGGTACCCCGGTCCGCTCCACGAGACCCCGTAGCGGTGATGATCGATGGCGTGACCGGTGATCGCGCCCGCGAGCGCTCCGACGCCGGCTCCGATCAGGGCGCCGCCCCCGATGCTCTTGCCGGCCGCGTCGGCGATCAGCGCGCCCGCTCCGGTGCCGAACGCGGCGCCGGTCCACGCCCCGGTCCCCGTCGCCGAGTGGCAACCGCTCGCGAGCAGGAGCACGGGAAAGAGGGAAACGAGAACGATTCGACGCATCATGGCTGCTCACCTCTATCTCTCACGGTACGACCGATCCGCCGCCGAGGCGCGGCGTTTTTCCGGATCACGCCGTGCGCGCGTCACCCGCCGAGGCGGCGACGCAGCGCCTCGATGGCGGCCGCGCGCGCCGTCGCGGACGCGTGCGGGTCATACGCTTGCAGCCCGTCGACGCGCCGCCCGAGCGCGACCATCGCGCGGACGCGGATCGCGAGCGCCTCGTGGTCGAGGAACGCCAGGAGCAAGCGGGCGTCGATCGATCGGTCGAGCCCGGCCCGGTCGATTGCTTGCTCGAGCTCCGCCGACTCTGCCCCCCCCGCGCGCAGGACGGCCTCGACGTCGCGCGACGGCGGCTCCGTCCCCTTCGGCGGCGCCGGCACGACGGGACCGGCGAGGCCGAGGAACGCGCGCGCCTCGAGGTCGGACGGGGAGACGAGGAGCGCCCGCTGCGCCAGTGCCGCGAGGTTGTCCGGCGCGGCGCGCGCGTCGAGGAGGAGCCGCTTCGCCTTCACGGCGTCCGGGAGACGCCGGGCGAGCTCCGACCGTTCCTCCGGCGAGAGGCGGCTCGTGTCGAGCCACGGACCGATGTCGCTCGCGATCGCGCGGAGGAAACGGGCGTTCCCCGGGGCCTGCTCGCGGATGCTCACCGATGGTCGCGCCAGCTCGAACGCGACGGTCGGTCGATCGTCCGTCATCACTGCGACCTCTGGCGCCGCGGCGAGGATCGAGTCGCCGTCGGCCACGAAGCAGCCGAGCACGGCGACGGCGTCCTCCATGCGAGCGCGCTCGAGGTCCCTCGCGACGGCGGGCGCCCGCGAGCGCTCGAGGACGGCGGCCACGTCGATCCGCGCCGCGGCGTCGGGCGCGCCGACGAGGAGCGCGCACTGATCGAAGAGGAACAGCCACGTCGCCGGCATCGACGCCGCGAACGTCTTCAGCAGGATCCCGAACTCGCGCTCCGAGGAGGTGTGGATCGGGATCCACTGGCAGAGGACGCCGCCTGGAGAGAGGCGACGCCGGCACCCCTCGTAGAACTCGCGCGTGTAGAAGTGGACCGCGGCCGGCGTGTTCGGCGGCAGCGGCTCGAGCGTGATGACGTCGTAGGGATCCCCCGGCCGCTCGACCGCCGAGCGGCCGTCCCCGTAGCGGACGCGCACCTCCTTGCCGGCGTCGGTCGCGTACGGCACGCCGTGGTTCACCGGCTCGAACCATGGCGCGAGGCCGATCACCGCGCGCGAGATCTCGGCGATCTCGATCCGCCGCACGCCGGGGTGCAGCGAGATCGACCCGACCGTGGTCCCCGTGCCGTACGCGATGACCAGCACCGTGCGCGGATCGGCGGCGAGGAGCACCGGCAGATGGCCGAGCATGCGCATGTAGCCGTAGTGGGACTCGGTGCCCGCGGCGAGGAACGCGTTCGTGTAGAGCGCCAGCCCGCGATCGCCGCCGAGGTCGACCACGCTCGCCACGACGTGCGCGTCCTCGCGGACGTCGAGCACGCGGCGCTCGCGGGCGTAGTCCTTGGTGAACTCGACCGATTCGGCGAGCAGGGGCGCGTCCGAACGGACCCACGGCAGGCCGGCCGCCAACGCGAGGAGGACGGCGGGGAGGGCCCATCCGTCGACCCGCCGCCAGAGCACGAGCGCCGCGGGCAGGAACAGGGTCGAGAACGCGACGATCGACGCCTTCACCGAGAGAACCGGCCCCGCGACGAACGCGGCGGCGGCCACTCCCGCGACCGATCCAAGCGACGACGCCGCGTAGCCGACGGCGCTCCGACGTCGCGCGCCGCCGGACAACGCGCCGACGAGCAGGGGGAACGCGGCGGCCGACGCGGCCGTCGCGGGCGCCGCGAGCGCCGCCGCGACGGCGAGCGCCACCACGAGCTCCTGCCCCGCGTGATACCCGCCCTGCGGATGGCCCGGAAAGAGCGCCGCGAACCGCGCGAGGGCGGGGATGAGCGCGACGGACAGCCCGCCGGCGAGGGCGGCGAACGCGAGGGCCCAGCTCGCCGCCGTGCGACCTCCGCCCCGCCGCGCGATTCCGGCGCCGATCCACGCGCCGGCGCCGCCGCCGATCAGGATGCCGGAGAGCGACGCGGCGAGCGCGCTCATCAGGCCGGGCACGAAGAAGAGCAGCACCCGGGTCCAGACCAGCTCCAACGCCAGCACGCTCGCCCCCGCGAGGCCGATCGCGAGCAGGCATCGCCCCGCCGCGGCGGGCGGACCGATCCCGGCCTCTCCTTCCTCGTTCGCGACCGGGCCGTCGAGCCCGCGCGGGGCCCGCGCCCGGAGCCCGAGCCCGACCGCCGCCGCCACGACAGCGAGCGCGCCCAGGCTCGCGGTCAGCCCGAACGCCCGTGGCAGGAAGAAGCCGGCCGCGCTCGCGCCGATCATCGACCCGATCATCTCGGTGCCGTAGATCCGTCCCGCCGCGACCCCCGCCCGGCGGCCGCCCGCGTCGAGTTCGACCAGAGGCGGGAACGCGGCGCCGGCCGCCACGGCGGGGAGCAGGACGAGCGGCACGACGAGCGCGAACTTCGCGACCGGCGCCCACTCGCCGCCGGGGCTCAGGAAGACGGCAAACACGGGAAGGCGAGGCAGCACCAGAGCCCCGAGCAGCGCGGCGCCGGCGAAGGCGAGGAACGCCTCGGCGGCCCGCCGCCCGGGCGACGGCGAGCGCCACGCGAGGCGGTCGATCCACACGCTCCCGAGCGCCAGCCCGGCCAGCCACGCGCCGAGCACGGTCGCGACCGTCACGTTCGTGTTGCCGAGGATCGCCTCGGCCATCCGCGACACGATCACCTCGGCGCCGAGCGCGACGAAGCCGAGCAGGAACGCGAGCGTCACGCTCACCCGCGGTTCTCCTGCGACTCCGCCTGCTGCTGGAAACGCGTGATCGCGCGCCGGGCGAGGACGCCCCAGACCTCGTGGTCGACGAGCGGCGCGGCCACCTCGGTCGCGCGCGCCGGATCCCCGTCGAGCGCGATCACCATCGCGGCCGCGATGCTCGAGAAGCCGTCGCGCGACCTCGCGTACGCGTTCTCCAGGTTCGCGCGGGCCGCCTCGTCGTGGCCGTTCAGGTAGTGGGCCATGCCGAGCAGCATCAGGTTGGCCGCCACGTCGTCCAGCTTCACGGTGTGGTCGAGCGCCGCGACCGCCTTGGCGCCCTCCCCGAGCAGGAGGTGCGCGGTGCCGAGGTTGCGGGCCACCTCCGCGTTGTCGGGATTGAGGGTCAAGACCCGGCCCGCGAACGACACGACGTCCGCGAAGCGCCGGCTCGCGAGCTGCCGCGCGCTCAACGCCGCCACCTCCTGGTTCAGCGCCGGATGCTTCGCGTCGAACGCGAGGCCGGCCAGGTAGCGCACCGCCTCCTTCTCCTCCAGCCCCTCGCGGTCGGTCGGGTCGACCGTCGCCCGCAGCCCCCAGTAGTGCCCGGTGAGGTACTGGGTGAGCGCGGCCGCCCGTTTGTTCAGGTTGCCCTCGAACTCCATCCGTTCCGCCTCGGACAGGTCGTCGTCGAACTCGAGGTAGCCCATGACCGACGAGCCGAACTGGAGCGCGATGTTGTTGAGGTTGGTCAGCGCGAGGACCGCCTCCGGCTCGGTCGTGCGCGCGGCGCGGTACTCGAGGATCGGCCGGTCGACGGTGTTCACGAGGTCCTGCTCGCCCACCGCGGTGTCGCCGCCGAACACGCCCTCGATCGTGTACTGGTCCCCCAGGTAGAGCTCGAGGACGTCGAACGGCTCGTTCCATCCCGCCGCCGCGTACGTCGCCTGGAACCGCGGGGACCGCAGCGCCCGCGACACCCGACCGACGTCGATCCGGACGACGTCGACCGCGCCGACGAGGCCCACGAGCGGGTGCGGGCTCTGCACGTCGAGGAGGAACATCCACGTCTGCGGGAAGACGCGGGAGAACGTGCGCGCGACGATCCCGAAGTCCTCCCAGCGGAGCTGGTGCATCGGGATCCACTGACAGAACAAGCCGTTGCTGCCCAGGAGGTCGCGCACCGCCGTGAAGTGCTCGACGCTGTAGAGCGATCCCGCGCCGTCGAGCCACGGGAAGTAGAGGTCGCCGACGACGAGGTCATACTTCAGCGCGGTCCCGCGGACGAACGAGACCGCGTCGTCGCGGTAGACCTGGACCCTCGGATGGTTGAGCAGGTTCTGTCCGTCGTCCGCGAAGTACGGCAGCATGTCGAGGACGGAATCGATCAGCTCGACCGCGTGCACCGACTGCACGCCGGCGTCGAGCAGCCCGTTCACGGTCGCCCCGGTCCCGACCCCCAGCGCGAGCGCGCTCCGCGGCTGCTCGTGCAGGAGCGCCGCCAGCAATCCCTGCTTCGTCTCGATCACCTTCGCGGATTCGCCGCCGCCCTGCCGCGTCGTACGGTTGATGAACAGGACCGGGCGGCGTTCGCCCGGCGCCTCGAGCAGGCAGACGTTCGCCACCGGCCCCTCCTCGTACCGCAGGAGCCGCGTGAAGTACGGGTCGGCGGGGATCGCGCGCAAGTCGACCGGCCCGAGCACGACGAGCGCGACCACGAGCCCGGCGCCCGCCGCCGCGAAGGCGCGTCCCCGAGCCGGCACGAACGCCGCCGCGAGCGCCGCCACGCCGGCCGCGACGAGCAGCGAGCTCTTCACGCCGATCGCCGGGATGGCGACGAACCCGGCGAGCAGCGATCCGACGACGCCGCCCGCGGTGTTGATCAGCGTGATCCGTCCCACGTGACTCGAGCGCCGGACGCGGCCCGACGCGTCGCCGAGCAGGACCGAGAAGATCGCGCCCGAGACGAGCGGGGCCGGGAGCACGAGGAGCGCGAGGCCGAGCTGCGTCGAGATCGCTCGTGCGACCTCCACGTCGAACCCCTCCGCGACCCATCGGATCGCCGCGCCCGTGGTCGCGGCCGCTGCCGCGAGCCCGGCGAGCAGCCACGGCAGGACGACGGTCGGGTCGACTCGCGTGAGGAACCGCGCGCCGAGCGCGGCGCCGGCCGCGACGCCGAGGAGGAACACGGCGAGGACGACGGTGAACGAGTACGGCGACGACTCCAGGTACTGCATCAGGAGGCGCGTGGCGAGCAGCTCGACCGCGAGCGCGCAGGACCCGGCCGCGAACGCCGCGACGCCGACGTGGAGCGGGACCCGCGTCGACGGGGCGGCGTCCTCCGCGCCGAACGGCTCGCGCGCGGGGACGCGGCGCGCGAGGGCCAAGCCCACGGCGCCGGCCGCAAGCGCGACGAGACCGCACAGAAGGACCGACGCTCGGACCCCGAGCGACTCGATCAGGACGATCCCCACCAGCAGCGCTCCCGCCACGGAGCCGACGGTGTTCGCCGCGTAGAGCAGGCCGGGTTCGCGCGCGCCCTCGCGGCGATCGACGAGCGCGGCCACCGTTCCTCCGAGGCAGACGCCGGGCACGGCCACCGTCGCCACCGCGATCGCGAGGAGCCCGGCGGCGTGGATCCACGCCGCGTCGTCGAACGTCCAGTCGAAGAACAGCGGGGCGACGCGGGCGAGGATCGGGATCGCGAGCAGCATGAAGACGCCGCCGGCGATGGCCGCCCATCCGAACCACTGCACCGGTCGCGCCGCGCGGTCGGCGATGCGGCCGAGCAGGAGAGCGCCCGCGGCGAGCGCCGCCAGGAAGACGGCCACGATGATCGCCGCCGCCTCGACCGTGCTTCCGAATCGCGACGTGAACGCGCGCACGAGCGCGATCTCGAAACCGACCGCCGCGGCCCCGGTCGTGACGAGCAACGCCGCACGCAGGGAGAGGGAAACCGACACGCTCGACCTACCTTGGAAATAGATCCGGAGGATCTTAGCCGTCACCGCGGCTCGTAAACGACCCACTTCCCGGCGAGGTAACCGAGTTTCGTGCGAAGGCGCGCGGAATCATGAAGATTCGATCGGTCGAGCGTTCGAAAGCGCACAGGAAGGCGGTCGGAGCACGTCGTGGGCCGCGCCGGCGGACGCGTCCGGGGCGGCGCGGGCGAGCCGGGATCAGCGCTTCTGGCGGTACGCGCGCTCGAGCGCTTCCTGGAGCCCCTTCAGCTCGTTCTGCTGCAGCGTGAGGGATCGCGTGAAGTCGAGGTTCCCGTCGTAGCGGGTGATCTGCTTCAAGATGTAGAGGGCGGCTTCGCGCACGCCGCGCGGCCGCTTCATGTCCGCCACGATGTCGTGGGAGCGGAGCGCCACGGCCGGCGAGCCGATCCGGATCAACCCTTCCACGACGGTCGGCTCCACCGGCGCGATGCTGATCTTGCGGAACAGCCAGTCGAGGTCGCGCGCCTCGACCTTCTGAGCGACGAGCACGTGGCGGGGCGAGGCGCGGCGCTCCGACAGGAGCTGGGCCACCGAGCGACGGAACCGCGTGCCGAGCGTCATGCTGACGATCTGCTGGGTCACCTGGTTCGAGTCCTCGAGGTACGAGAACTCGCCCGCGCCCGCCTCCGCGATCTCCCGCAACGCGCTCTCCGCTTCTCCTTGGCGGTTGAACGAGAGCTGGCCGCGACCGGTGAAGAGGGTGCTCACCGTGGTCCTTCCGACCCGCGAGCGCGACGCTGACTTCAGGCGCATGCGCAGCTTCGCCATGTCCTCGGGATGCGGCGGCGCGTCGGCGATGATCAACAGCACGCGGTGCGCGCGCGGCCGCCACGTGAGCTCGTCGAGCGCGTGCTCGACCGCTTCGAGGATCGCCTCCGGCACGTCGGCGCCGCCGTCGGAGTGGAGCGACTCGAGGAAGTTCAAGATCGCGTACCGGTCGGTCGAGATCGGCGTCGCCAAGGTGACGTACTCGTCGCCGTGGTCCCGGTACGCGATGACGCCGAGCCGGACGTTCGGGATCAGGTCGGAGAGGTCGGTGATGATGCGGTCGACCGTCGCCTTCGCCGCGCGCAGGAACATGTCCATGCTCGACGTCGTGTCGATCAAGAACACGAGGTCGAGCCCGTTCGTGCGGTAGTCCTCGAGCGCACCCTTCAGCGGCCCATCGACGCCTCGCAGGTTGATGCCGCGGCTGCCGAAGCCGCCCGCGCCCTCGGCGCCCTGACCGGTGCCGAGGTTGCTGAGGGCGTCGATCCCGACCGCCTGGATCGGCACGTCCTCGAGGTACGGGTGATCGGGGACGTCGACGTCGTCCGGCTCGATCTCCGGCAGGTCGTCGGTCTCCTCCTCGAGCTCGGGGGGGGTCTCGAGGGCGATCTCCTCGACCTCGGCCGGCATCGAGGTGTCCCGCTGCACGTCGGCCGTGATGATGATGTTCTCCGGGCTCGCCCGATCCTCTTGGATGAACCTCTCCGCCCACGTCAAGAGCACGATGTGCACCACGATCGAGATGGCGAACCAGGGGGTCCGCTTCAGCTCGCGGACGAACGCGCCGAAGAACTCCTCCTCGAACGACGCCGGCGTGTCGGCGCGGACGACCACGGCCGGCGCGATCTCGCCCCGCTCGACGCGCACGGTGAGCTGGCCGATCGACAGCGTCTCGCCCCCGCTCAGGAGCACGCGCCGCGCCGGTCGATCGTCCACCTTCAGAGAACCCTCGTCGTCGAGCCGCTCGACCAGGATGCCGCCCGCGCGACGGGTAAGGCGCGCGTGGAACGGACGAACCGAAGCATGGGAGAGCTGGATTCCGTTGCGGTCGTCGGAGCCGATCGTGATCGGCCGGAGGACGGGGAGCGGCAACGTCCGCCCGTGGAGCACGATGCGCCAGGTCTGCGTCGCGGTGCCGCGATCCCGGTCGACCGCGGCCGGCGGCGAGCTGGAGTCGGCGTTCGGCGTCTCGTCCGTCATGCTCTCATGATCGACCTAAAGGCTCGATCACCTCAAGGTTTGCGTCGAGAACCCGGGCGGCCGGAGAGGGCCGACCGGGACCTCGGACACGGACTATACTCGCGACGTCGGCCGACGTGACACATGGGCAAGGGTTCCTACCTTTCCGCCCCTTCCGAGGCCCGGATCAGGGCGACCATGTCGCGTACGGCCCGCTCCATGCCGATCAGAACGCCGCGCGCCACGATGCTGTGGCCGATATTGAGGTCGAGGATCCCATCGATCGCGGCGATCGGCTCGACGTTGCGGTAGTTCAGGCCGTGCCCGGCGTGCGGCTCCAGACCCAGCTCCCACGCGAGCGCCACCCCCGACCGGATCGCGTCGAGCTCGTGCTCGGCGGCGGCGGAGCTCTTCGCGCCGGCGTACGGGCCGGTGTGGAGCTCGACGGCGCCGGCGCCGATCGTGTGCGCCATCTCGACCTGCGGGCGGTTCGCGTCGATGAAGAGCGACACCGCGATCCCCGCGTCGACCAGGCGCCGCACCGCGCGCTCGATCACGTCGCGGTGGGCGCGAACGTCGAGCCCGCCCTCGGTCGTCAGCTCCTCGCGCTTCTCGGGAACGAGCGTCACCTGGTCGGGGCCGAGCTCGATCGCGATCCCGATCATCTCGTCGGTCGCCGCGATCTCGAGGTTCAAACGCGTGCGGATCGTCTCGCGCAGCACGTCGACGTCGCGGTCCTGGATGTGCCGCCGGTCCTCGCGGAGGTGCACGGTGATTCCATCGGCTCCGGCCAGCTCGGCGAGGACCGCCGCGTGGACCGGGTCCGGCTCGTCGGCGCCGCGTGCCTGGCGGATCGTCGCCACGTGATCGATGTTGACCTGCAGGGACGCCAACGAGCACCTCCGAGATCGCGGTCGCGGGGGGAGTATAGAGCCTGTCCAGGCCACTTCTCCCGCGGCGCCGAAGAAGAGTTCGGCTCGGCGCCGCCCGGCCGGGCGGGCCGGCTACCCGGCGATCTCCTTCTTGAGCCAGGCCCGGGCGAAGCTCCAGCCGCGCTCGACGGTCCGCTCCGAGACGTCGAGGACGCGCGCGATCTCCGCGACGGAGAGCCCCGCGAAGAACCGGAGCTCCACGATCCGTCGCTTCTCCGGATCGACCTGGTCCATCCGCTCCAACGCCTCGTCCAACGCGAGAAGATCGATCGCGCGCTCCTCGAAGACGTCGAGACCCTCGACGAGCGGGACGCGCGGCTCGCCGCCGCCGCGCTTCTGGGCCGAACGCTGCTCGGCGTGACGGAGGAGGACGCGTCGCATCAGGGTGGCCGCGATCGCGAAGAACTGCTCGCGGTTCTGCCAGTTCTGCTCGCGCTGATCGACCAGACGAAGATACGCCTCATGGACCAACGCGGTCGGCTGAAGGGTATGATCGACGCGCTCGCGCCGGAGCTGGTTCTCGGCCACGCGACGCAGCTCGGCGTAGACGAGGGAAACCAGCTTCTCCGGCGCGCCGGCGTCGCCGCCTTGAACGTCCGCAAGTAGTCGAGTGACGTCGCTCGAGGTCATGTCCGCCGGAACCGCGTGAACGATGGCGCCCGATCATCGCTTGAGACCGGACCACTGGAAGAGACTCGAGGCGGCATTCTATCAGTACCGCGACCTCGATCCCGCCCGCCGCGCCGACTTCCTCGACCGGCTGATGGAGACGGACCGCGGGCTCCACGCCGAGCTCGTGACGATGGTCGGGGAACTCGAGGACGCGAGTGCATTCCTCGAGCCGCCGCCGCCCGCGGCGATGGCGCCGATCGTTCCGCCGCCCCCGAGCGAGCTCGTTCCCGGGATGCGCCTCGGCGCCTATCAGGTCGTCGATCGGATCGCGGAGGGAGGCATGGGCGCGGTCTATCGGGCCACCCGCGCCGACCTGCAGTTCGACCAGACCGTCGCGATCAAGGTCCTGCGGCGCGGCGCCAACGAGCCGGCCCTGCTGCAGCGGTTCCATCAGGAACGCCAGACGCTGGCGATGCTGAACCACCCCAACATCGCCAAGCTCCTCGACGGGGGGAGCACCGAGACCGGCCTCCCGTACCTCGTGATGGAGTACGTGTCGGGGCGCCCGATCGACCGCTACTGCGACGAGCACGCGCTCTCGGTCGAGGCACGGCTCGCGCTGTTCGCCGCCGTCTGCGACGCGGTCCACCACCTGCACCAGAACCTCGTCGTCCACCGCGACGTCAAGCCGAGCAACATCCTGGTCGACGACGCCGGCCGTCCGAAGCTGCTCGACTTCGGCATCGCCAAGGTGCTCGACGACCGCCGGCGCGTGAGCTCGCTCGACGCGACCCACGCCGGTCTCCGTCTCATGACGCCGCGCTTCGCGAGCCCCGAGCAGGTGCGCGGCGAGGCCGTCACCACCGCGAGCGACGTCTACTCCCTCGGCGTGCTCCTCTACGTGCTCGTCTGCGGGCACGAACCGTACGGCGTACCGGACGGCGCGCTGCTCGATCTCGAGCGTGCGGTCTGCGAGACCGACCCGGCCCGTCCGAGCAGCCGGCTGCGCCGCGGGACCAGCGTCTTCGCGGCCCGCCCCCCCGATCGGAACCCGGCGCCGGCCGACGTCGCGGGCCGGCGCGGGACGTCGGTCCCGCGGTTGCGCCGGCGCCTGACGGGCGACCTCGACACCGTCGTGCTGATGGCGATGCAGAAGGACCCGGCCCGGCGCTACGGCTCCGCGCAGCAGTTCGCCGACGACGTGCGCAACGTCGTCGCGCACCGCCCCGTCATCGCGCGGCGCGCGTCGCTCCTCGACCGCACGCTGAAGGTCGCGCGGCGCAACCCGATCGGCGCGACGCTGTCGGTCGCGCTCCTCCTGTCGCTCGTCGCCGGCGCGGCCGGCGTCCTCTGGTGGGCCGAGCGCGCGCGCGCGGAGGGCCGGCGCGCGGAGGCCCAGGCCCGGGTCGCACAGCGCCAGTTCGAGGTCGCGGCCGCGCTGAACGAGTTCCTGAACAGCATGCTGTCGAGCGTGGAGCCGGGCCAGCTCGGCGTCGACGCGACGGTGCGCGAGCTCCTCGACGACGCGACCTTGCGCATCCAGCACGAGCTCGGCGACCGCCCCCACCTCGAGGCGCCGCTTCGCGTCACCCTCGGCCGCAGCTACCTCGGCCTCGGCCAGATCGCGGTCGCCGCCGAGCAGTTCGATCGCGCGCTCGAGTGCGCGCGCGTCCTCTACGGCGACGGCAGTCCGCGGCTCGCCTCGTACCTGACCTTCGACGCGCGCGTGCTGCTCCATCAGAACGAGCTCGAGGAGGCCGAGGTGCAGTTGAACGAGGCGCTGCGGTGCCTCGGCGACGATCGCTCGCCCGAGCCGCTCGCCTCGGTCCTGTCGGGCCTCGCCGTCCTGGCGCAGGCGCGCGGCGACGTCGCGCGCGCCGAAGCGCTCCTGCGCGAGGTCCTCGCGATGCGACGCGCGGCGACGGGGATGCAGCACGATCTCCGCTCGGTCACCATGTCGGAGCTCGCGAACCTGCTCGCGAACCCGCCGGGGACGCGCCTCGACGAGGCCGAGGCGCTCCTCGAGGAAGCGCTCGCGATCGCGCGGACGAGCTTCCCGGAGGATCACCCGAACGTCACCCACATGAAGGTGGAGCTCGCGTTCGTCCTGCGTCGGAAGGGTCGGATCGATCGAGCGTTGGCCCTCGCGGACGCCGCCGAGGGCTCGATGAGCAAGCGGTTCGGCCCCGAGAACGTGTCGCTCGCGCCGGTCTGGAACCTGCTCGCGATGATCCATCGCGACCGCGGCGACGCCGGCCTCGCGGAGGAGCTCCTGAACCGGGCGCTCCGGGCCCAGCGCGAGTTCCTGCCGCCGACCCATCCGGACCTCGCGTACACGCTCCAGGGGCTGGCCGAGCTGCATCGCGCGAAAGGCGACCTCGCCGCGGCCGAGGCCGCCCTGCGCGAGGCGTTCGAGATCCAGGAGCAGGCGCTCGGCGTCTCCGACCCGCGCGTCGCGCTCGTCGCCGAGTCGCTCGGCTCGGTCCGGCTCCGCCTCGGCGATCTCGCCGGCGCGAGGGCCGCGCTCGAGACCGCCCTCGCGATCCACCGCCGCACCACGAGCGAGCGCGATCCGAGCACGGCGACCGCGCTCCTCTTCCTCGGCCACGTGGCGGGCAAGCAGGACCGGGCCGACGACGCGGAACGACTCTACCGGGACGCGGTCCTGATCCAACGCGAGCGGCTCGAGCCCCTCGATCCCCGGCGCGCCGACGCGCTCTTCCACCTCGCGAGCGTGCGCCGCCGGCGCGGCGCGAACGGCGAGGCGATCGACCTCTTCACCGAGCTGCTTCCGATCCTCGAGGGCCAGCGGCCCGAGCCGATCGACCGCACCGCGTTCGCGTCCGCCTCGATGGGCGCCGCGTTGATCGACGAGGGCCGTCTCGACGAGGCCGAACGCGTCCTGCTCGGTGCGTTCGAGAAGGCGGCGGCCGCGTTCGGCGTCGACGGCGACGACACGCGCCCCCTCCGCGCCGAGCTGGTGCGGCTCTACACCACGACCGGCGACGCCGCCGAGGCGGCGCGCTACCACGATCCCCCGGGGAGGTGACGATGCGGTCCGGCGGATACCTTCTCCTCCTCGTCCTCCTCTCGCTCCTTCCCGCGTGCGGCCGCGCGCCGGCCCCGTTCCCGGCGTGGACGGTGGTCGACCTGACCCACGCGTTCGACGCGTCGACGACCGCGGCGCGATGAAGGGATGCCGGTACTTCCTCAGCTACGCGCACCGCGACCAGGACTGGGCGCGAGTGCTCCACGCGAACCTCGAGGCCGCGCTCGGGAAGGGGTCGGTCGACTTCGACGAGGAGCGCATCCCGACCGGCCGGACCTGGCGCGGGCCGATGCAGCGGGCGTTGTCCGACGCGGAGAAGCTCATCCTCGTCGTGACGCCGGAGGCGATCGCGTCGGCGTGCGTCGAGCGGGAGTGGGACGCGTTCGCGGGGAGGAACGAGGCGTACGAGCGGACGGGGAGGCTGATCCTCGTGCAGCTCGCCGACACGCCGCTGCCGCCGTTCCTCGCGGGCCTGACTCCGGTCGACTTCCGCGGCGCCGGCGAGGCCGGATACCGCGCCGCGCTCGCGCGGCTGATGCACGCGCTCGACGGCGTGGAACGAGATCCTCCGCGCCACGTCGACCTCCCCACCGAACGGCCACCCGCTCTCGACGCCGGATTCCGCGACCGCGCCGTCACCGCGATCGAACCGTTCGCCCGGCTCAAGGTCCAGCGCGACGCCCTCTGCGCGTGGCTCGGCGCCGAGCGCGGCCGGCTCGAAGGGCACGCGTCGCGCGCATGCACCGCCTCCGCCGCCCTCGTGCTCGCGTGCGCGTCCGACGAGCCGATCGCGGGCACGATCCGCCTCTTCGAGAGCATCGAGCGCGAGTGCCGGGACGACTTCCCGGCCGACGTCGCGGCGATCGTCGCCCTTCGCAAGGAGCTCGAGTCCGCCGCACACGGAACCGGCCGCTCGCACCTCCTCGTGACCTGGCTCGAGTGCGTCGTCCGCGACGGCGCCGGCCTCCGCTTCGTCGGCAAGGAGATCGCCGGCGTCTCCTTCGCCCGCGTCCGGGTGCCGCTCCGGGCCCGCGCCCGCGGCGCCGCCGAGCCGCACGATGGCGAACCCGCGATCCCCGACCGCCTCACGATCGAGCAGCTCCTCGCCCTCGATCGCACGCGACATCCGTGGATCACCGGCCGCTTCGTCGTGCTCGGCCACCCCGGCTCGGGCAAGACGACCCTGCTGCGCCACCTCGCGGCCGAGGTCGCCGCCGCCGCGCTCGCGAACCCGCGGACCGAGACGCGCGTCCCGATCTACGCCAGCCTTCCTGCCCTCGTCCGCCACGACGGGTCGTTCCTCGCGGGGCTCGAGAAGCGGCTCGCGCGCGCCCACGACGCGAACGGCCTCGCCGCCGCGCTCGATCACGAAGGGAAGGAGGGCCGTCTCCTCGTGCTCCTCGACGGGCTCGACGAGCTGCGCGCGGACGAGCGCGAGAACGAACGCGCCGACGCGGAGTCGCTCATCCGCGACCTCGGCACGCGCTGGCCCGACGCGACGTTGGTGGTGACGAGCCGGCCGATCGGCTACCGCGGGCTCGAAGGCACGACGTTTCGCGAGGTCGAGCTGCTCGACCTCGCGCGCGGGACCAAGCGCGAGTTCCTCGCGAAGTGGTTCGGCCGGCGCGGCGGTGCGCCGGACGTCGGCCGCGCCGACGACGCGCTCGCCGTGCTCGAGCGTCACGAATCGACGACGACGCTCTCGGGCAACCCGCTCTACCTGACGTTGATGGCGCTCCTCCTCGAGCGCGGCGAGACGCCGGACCAGCGGCGCGCGAAGCTGTACGACCAGGTGTTCGACCTGCTGCTGGACGGCAAGCATCGCGACCCACCCACGCCGATCGACCACCGCAAGGGCGTCGAGGCCGCGCTCCGCCACCTCGCCTACGAGCTGACCGTCGCCAACGAGGACGGCGAGCCGCGCCGGGCGCTCGAGGCCCGCCTGTTCGACGCCGAGCCGGTCCGCCGCCTCCTCGATCAGCACGCGCCGTGGAGGTCGAGCCCGCTCCGGTTCCTCGACGACGTGGCCGCGAAGACCGGTGTCCTCGGCCCGCACGACGGCCCGGATGCGGACTGGACGTTCCGCCACCGCAGCTTCCGCGAGGCCCTGGCGGCAAAGCAGCTCGAGGAGCGCTACCGGTCGGGTGGTGCAGCCGCGATCCTCGACTCCGCGCGCGCGGTGCACGGCGACGAGGCGCGCTGGGCCGAGCCGCACGCGCTCCTCGCGGGGCGGATCGCGGAGCCGGACGCGCTGATCGTCGCGCTCTGCGAGGCGACGCCCGCGCTCGGGCTGCGCGCGCTCGCGACGGCCGAAGGCGTGAAGCCGGAGACGATCGCCAAGGTGCTCGCGTGGACCGGCGAGATCGAGGAACGGGGCGCGGTCCTTCGATCGATCGTCGAGAAAGTCGGCGACGTCGAGCGCGGCCTGCTCCTCCTCGATCGGATGCGCCGCGACACGCGCGACGGCAACGACCTCTACTTCATCGCCGAGGCGCTGGCGGCGGCGGCGACCGATCATCCCGAGTTCGCGCCGCTCGCCCGGCGGCTCCGGCGGAGCTTGTTCGATCACATCGATCCGCCGCCGGCCGGCGCGCTCGAGCGCGTGCCGACCGCGTCGGGATCCGTTCCGTTCTGGCGCGAGATTCCGGCCGGGTCGTTCGAGATGGGCGGGCACGACGAAGGGAGTTTCGAGGGCGAACGACCGGTCCACCCCGTGACGTTCTCCCGGCCATTCGAGATGGCCTCCGTGCCCATCACGCTGCGCATGTATCGTTGGTTCGATCCCGAGCACGGAGGTTCGGACGACGATCCGGAAACCCCCGCCGTCGGCGTGTCGTGGTACGAAGCCGTCACCTTCTGCCGCTACCTCGACGCCCGCTGCGAGGCGGCGCGCGGAGCGCGCTTGCCGAGCGAGGCGGAGTGGGAGTCCGCGTGCCGGGCGGGAACGAAGACGGCGTACTGGTCCGGCGACCGCAAAGCGGACCTCGGACGAATCGGCTGGTACGACGACAACTCCGGTGGTCGACTACATCGCGTTGGAGAGAAGGGGGAGAACCCGTGGGGCCTGTTCGACGTGCACGGAAACGTGTGGGAGTGGTGCGAGGACACGTGGCACGGCGACTACGCGGGAGCACCTGCGGATGGCACCGCGTGGGTCGATGCGGCCTCCGCGTCCCGTGTCTGCCGCGGCGGCTGCTTCCGGGACCCCGCGTGGTACGCGCGCTCCGCGTTTCGCATCGACTGGCTCCCGGACGTCCGCGACGTCGACCTCGGCTTTCGCCCCGCCCGGCCCATCACCCCTTGACTCCTTCACTTCTTCACCTCTTTTTCTTGGCGTCGCCTTCCTACCCCGACGTGGATCGACTGAAATCTTAAAAAAAGGTCTTGAGCGGCGGCGTGACGGAGGGTTTGGGGAGGAGGGGTTTTCATGCGCGTCAAGATCATCACCCTCTCGTTCTCGCCCAGCCTCGGCGGTTTCGATGACCGGCCCCTCGCCGAGTTCGTCCGCGACAAGGAGATCCTCGCCGTGCGCGAGCACTTCTTCGTCGTCCACGACCTCCCCCATGTCGCGTGCCTGCTGACGTACCAGGACCCGGGTCCCACCGCGGCCGCGCGCGCGACGAACGGAGCCGCGCCGCGCGCGCGAGAACCTCGGTCCGACCCGCCCTTCGCCGACCTCGACCCGCGCGAGCGCGTCCTCTTCGGCGAGCTCCGCGAGTGGCGGTTCGCGCGGGCACGCAAGGACGGGGTACCGCCGTACGTCGTGTTCACGAACCGCGAGCTCCTTGCGATCGTCCGCGCGCGACCGGCGACGCCATCGGCGCTCGCCGCGCTCCCGGGGATCGGCGCGAAGAAGGTCGAGCGGTACGGCCGCGAGATCCTCGCGAGGTTCCAGACCACGCCGCCGAACGGTCCGACGCCTCCGCCGGAGACCACGTCATGACGCTGCCGAGCCCGCGCCCGCCGGCCCGCCCCGCTGGACCCGAGCTCCTCGTGCTCGCGCGCTTCGCCCGGGCGCTCGCTCGCGTCGGCGTTCCCGTCGGCGTGCGAGGCGGCGCCGGCTCACGGGGAGGTATCAGCTCACGGGACGTCGGCTCACGGATAAGAGTGGTGAAGAGGTGAAAGGGGATCAAGTGGAGAGTGCGGGGCGAAAGCCGAGGTCGTCGTCGCGGCCGGCCGGGTGCCAGTGGGTGCGATACGCGGAGCGCGCGCTCCTCGCGGAGTGCCGGAAGCTCCCGCCGCGGCAGACACGGGACCAGGAGGCCCGATCGACCCACGCGGATCCATTCGTCGACGCACCCTGGTAGTTCGCGTGCCAGGTGTCCTCGCACCACTCCCACACGTTCCCATGCATGTCGAGCAAGCCCCAAGGGTTCGGCTGCTTCTGGCCGACGGCTTGCAACGTGCACCCCCAGTCCCCGAGCTTCGCGGCATCCCACTTCGTGCTCGAAGGAAGCCGCTCCGTCCCGGAGTTCTGGAAGAACCACCCGTGGTCCAGCAGATCTTCTGGGTCGTCCCCGAACGAGTACGTCGTCGTCGTTCCGGCGCGACACGCGGACTCCCACTCCGCCTCGCTCGGGAGTCGCAGCCCCGCCCACTCGCAGAATGCCCTCGCATCGTGCCACGACACCCCGACGACGGGTTGGTCGGGCTGATTGAGGCGCCGATCGCTCCAGTGTGCCGGCCGCGGTGCGTTCGGGTTCGCCGCGAGGAGCCGCGCGTACTGAGCGTTGGTGACGGGATGTCTCGCGAGCCAGAACGGGGAGACGTCGACCGGGTGCACCGGTTTCTCATCCGCCGTGACGTCCTCGCTCCCCATCCGGAAGCGCCCCCCGGGGATCGACACCATCTCGATCTCGGCCGGACCGACGACGCGAGCTTGGCCCGCGCTCGCGGCTCGCCGCGTCCCTCCGCTTCGCGTCGGGACGGGCACGCCGGCGGCCTCGGCGGCGGCGACGGCCACCGCGGGGTCCGCGTGATCGACGAGCGCTCGTGCGCGCTCCACGAGCTCGGGGGACTTCCGCTCCACGACGTTGCGAAGCGCGAACAGCAATCGCGCCGCGTCGACGTCCTTCTCCTCGAGCACGGCCAAGAACGCCGCGTCCGGATGATGGCGCGTCTCGAGCACCGCGAGCTCCAGCACGGTGCGATCGCGCCCGAACAGGTCCGCCTGCAGCACGCGCCGGAAGAACGACTCGGCGAACACGGCCGGGGCCTGGGCCAACGCGAGGAGGATCGTCTCGTTCCACCAGCTCGATCCGATCCGCTCGGCCAGGAGCTCGGCCGCGCCGATCGCCACCGCGTGACGGCCGGCGAGGCCACCCCGCGCAGGTCGAAGCGCGCGGCGACCGCGAACGCCTGCTCGACAGCGACGTCCTCATCGCGGAACTCGGTGTCGCGGAGCTTCCGGTGCTCGAACGTGCCGAGGTCGTCGACGTCGTCCCGCGCGAGCGAGCGGCGGATCATCGCGCGAAGCGGGACGTAGAGCGCGTCGATCGGGAGGTCGACCTGGAACTGCTCGCCGAAGCCGAGGAGGCGGACGCGGTAGAACGTCTCCTCGATGCGCTGGAGGTGGCGCGCGATCGGGTCGTCGGAGGCTGCCGCGGCCGGCCGCGGCGCATCCGAGCGCTCGCGCTCGCGGAGACGGGCACCGGCGAGATCGAGCGCTTGCGAGACCTCGAGCTCGACGGATCGCTCGTCCGTGAACGTCGCGGCGGCGCGGTCTCCCAGGACTGCCTTGAACCGCTTCAGCCTCTCGCCCGCGAGCGGGTCGGAGAGCGCCTCGAAGAGCTCGGGCGACCACGGATGCTTCGGGTCGACGAACATCGGCAGCACCTCGAGCCCCGCGTCCCAGGCCTCCTCGACCTCGTGCCAGACGAAGCTCTTCTCGCCGTCGCCGCCCTGCTTCTGCGTCGGGATCGAGCCGTATCGATGCGCGATCAGAACGACGAGGACGTCGCAGCTTCGGACCTTCTCGCGGCACTGCGCGAGGCTCGGCCGTCCCGACGCCGGCCAGTACGAGTGATCGACCGCGACCCACTCCTTCGCGCCGACGGCGTGCGCAGCGGCATTCGCGTGCGCGGCGAGATCGACTCCCGTGTACGAGATGAAGACGCGTCGTGACCGGGGCATCGCCCTCTCCCCAACCTTCGAGTCGGGCGCGTCGTCCATCGGCGCTCCCGCGCGGGACATTGTCGCGGTCCGGGTCGCGCGGCGCAACCGCCCGCGAGACGACGACGGGGCAGGGACACGGACGTCCTGCCCGTGCCCCTGCCCCTGCTTCGTGCTCGCCTCTGCTTCGTGCCCGAAGGGTCGTCAGATGAACTGCAGCGCCGCGGGCACCGACGCCTTCAGGGTCGTCACGTCGATCGCCTGGATCGTTACGTTCACCCCCGGCAGGACCGCCAACGGTGGGATGAGGAACGAGACCGCCCCGTAGCCGAGCGCGTCGGTCGGGACGGCGATCACCGGCGCGAACGCGACGCCGGTGAAGAACTCGTTCGTGACGAACCCGTACGGCAGCGACGCCACGAACCCGCCCGGCGTGGACGGTCCGACGGCGACGAAGAGATGTGCGAAGGAGTTCGGCGTCATGCTCGCGAGCTCGAACTCGTGCCACGACGTGTCGGTCGAGGTGGCGGTGTGGAGATCGACCGGGTAGTTCTCGACGACCGGCACCTCTCCCGGGACCAACGGGATCAAGGCGATCCCCTCGAGGCCGAAGATGCCGGTGCTGCCGGGCAGGACCCCGATCTGCGTCCCCTGCGTGGCGACCTGGCTCGCCATCGGAATGCCGTTGATCGTCGCGATCTCGCCCCCGTTCCGCGTGCTGATGATGCCGCCGTCGTTCGAGAAGCCGGTCCACGCGAACAACAGGTTCGGGACGGTCGCGGCCGATGAGGTCGGCGTCCACGTGCCACCGTTCGGGTCGATCTCGAGCGCGGAGAGGTCGGTGAAGCTGGTCGCGCTCAGCGTCCCGCCGACCGAGGTGCGGAACCCGCTGTTCGTGATGAGCGCGTCGAAGTCGGTCTTGTTCGCCACCACGACCGCGGAGCTCGCGGTGATCGTCGTGATCAACCCGTCCACGTCGTACGCGATCGACATCGCGGGGATGTGGATCAGGTCCTCATCGGTGTACGGCGCCACGTCGAGCGAGATGGAGAGGTAGAGGTCGCCCGCCGCGGTCTGGCAGAGCGCGTTCAGGTCGACGCTCGCGCTGACCACGCCGAGGGCGGTGCGAAGCTGCGCCTCGGTCATGAACACCTCGATCCCTCCGTTGGCGTAGCGGAAGACGTCGCCGTCCTCGAACCCGCTCGCCATGTCGGCGTCGCCCTCCTTGCTGATGAAGACGTCGCGCGGGTTGAACGGCGCGGCGATCGGGACCGCGTTCCGCACGAACAGGCAGTCGATGTCGCCGCCCGGCGAACCCTCCGACGCGTCCGCGTAGCGGCCGTCGGCGTCGGCGTCTCCGAGGTAGGCCCACTGCGCCGAGCGCGGCAGGAACGGCCGCGCGGAGTAGAACCCGGTCCCGGGCGTGACCGACGCGACCTCCTCCTCACCGATCCGGCCGACCTCGACGTGGCCGTTGCCGTTGTCGAGGGTGACCTCGTCGCTGTCGAGGCAGAAGAGGAGAGTGTGGTTCTGCGCGAGCGCCGCGCTCGGTGTCGCGATCGCGGCCAGAACCGCGAGCCGCACGAGTTTCCGCTGGATCATGTCGTCGCCTCCCATAAAAAGGCTTGCTGCGACACGTCCCTCACTGTCCGAGCCGATAGTCTACTCCATCGCGCGAGCCGCGCCGTCGCTCCGCTCGAGTTCTCGTGAATCCGCGCGTCCAGTCGAACGACGTGCGGACGCCGACTCGCGATCCGCGCGTCGAGAGTCCGATATCTGCACCAGGACACGCTCCGAACCGACTCCTTAGGATGCACCTCGGGATGCACCTGGCGACGAACGTGGGCCCGATGAAGATCCGAGTGAACGAGATCCTGCTTCCCCCGTCCGCGTCTTGCGTCTCCGCCGCGACGCCGGCCGAGGTACGACCTTGATGCAGCCGCCGCGGATCATCGGCGGCGAGCTCCGCGGCCGCGCGATCCAGACGCCGAAGGGGCTTTCGACCCGGCCGCTCCGCACGCGCGTGCGCCGGTCGCTGTTCGACATCCTCGCCGACGAGGTGCCGGGCTCGACGTTCCTCGACCTGTTCGCGGGAGCGGGATCGGTCGGGTTCGAGGCGGCGTCGCGCGGCGCGGCGCGCGTCGTCCTCGTCGAGAACGCGCGCCCGGCGCAGACCGCGATCCATCGCTCGATCGAGACGTTCCGGCTCGCGGGCCGCGTGATGCTCCGGCCCGCCAGCGCCGCCGCCTACGTCGCGAGCCCCGCCGACGGGCCGTTCGACCTCGTCTTCGTCGGCGCCCCGTACCGCTGCTTCACCGGCGAGGAGCGCGGCGAGCTGTACGCCGTCCTCGATCGGCTCCACGCCCTCGTCACCCCCACCGCGACCCTCGTGATCGAGTCTCCTCCCGGCGTCGAGACCCCCGCCGTCGCCGGCCTGACCCCCGTCGATTCCCGCATTTACGGCGAGACCGCCCTCCACTTTCTCGAGCCGACCTCCGACACGCCTCAAGCCGAACGATCGACCGGTCGATCTTAGGAGAGACTGACGAAGCGGCTCCGGTCTCGGAGCCATCACCAACCTCGCCTCGCCGCGAGGAAGGAGGTCCTCGACCGACTTCGACACAGACCGACGCTCGAGCCCTGACGACTACACCATTGGAGACTGCACCCTGTGAACAGCTCGAGAATCACGGAGTCCCTGTTCGGGATCTCCGGCGCCCAGTCACGGGCGGAGAAGATCGAACGCATCAAGAAGGCTGTCCGCGAGGACACCTACATCACGGATGAGCGGCTCGAAACCGCCTTCGAGATGATCCTTCGAGAAATTCAATCCGGCTAGCCAACGATGGCTGATGTAAGGAGGAAGACGATGAACAAGTGGACTTGGACCCTCGCGGCACTGTTGCTCGCGCCGCCGATGGACGCGGTCGCCCATCAAGCGATCTGCGAGACCACGCTCAACGCGGTGCGCGAGAACCCGAAGGCGTTCCTGAAGACTCGATTCGAGTTCGAGGGCCGATTCGACAAGCTCGGGTCGATCTATCAGCCGTTCTTCACGATGTTCGATGACCACTCGTTCATCAACTTCTCGGCGTGGGACGTGCGGAACTCGCTCTCGACCCACGATGGGTTCATGGACAACTGGCCGCTCCTGTACATGGGCCGGCGGCACGGCGCGCAGATCGAGAACCTCGTCCACTTGACGAAGTTCCAGCGCTTCCGCGCGATCGGCACGGTGCAGAGCATCTTCGGCGGCCATCCGTTCATCGAGATCACCAAGATCACGCGCCTCGACCTCGAGTACCCCCGTTCGGCGCACCGCTCGGCGGCGATGCGCGGCGAGCACACGGGCAAGCCGCCGATGCAGGCAGCCGTCGTCGAGCACGTCGGCGCCACCGAGACGATGGAGATGGCGCCGGTCGAGGTGACCGAGGTGACGGGCGCCACGACGAGCGCGGTGATCACGACGACCACCCCGACGATCGAGCCGATCGAGATGATCGAGATCGGGCCCACGATGATCGAGATCATCCCGGAGACGCGTCCGGCGACCCCGGCCGGGACGAAGGCCGCGACGACCGCGACGACCGCGACCCCGACGACGCCCACCGAGAACGACGGTGGTTGAACCGGGCCAGACGCAAACTCCCACAAACCGGTGAGGCCGGTACAGGCCGGTGAGTATCCTGAGGGCCTCCGCACCGTTTCCACGGTACGGAGGTCCGCTCGTTTTCCGAGAGAAGGTCGCGATCGATGCTGCTCGAGCTCGAGATCGAGAACCTGGCCCTGTTCCAGACGGCCCGGGTGCCGTTCGGCCCCGGCCTGAACGCGTTGACCGGCGAGACCGGGGCGGGGAAGTCGCTCGTCCTGCGCGCGCTCGAACTGGTCCGCGGCGGCCGGCTGGAGAGCGACAAGACGCGGCGTGGCGAGACCCGGATCAGCGCGCTCTTCCGCATCGACGAGGGCGTCGACGGGCGGGCCGCCGGCCGGCTCGGCGAGCACGAGGAATCGATCTCGATCGACGACGGCGAGCTGCTCCTGACCCGCTCGGTCGGCGCGGACGGGCGCGGCCGGTGCTACGCCAACGGGCGGCTGATCCCGTTGAACGTGCTGCGCACGATCGGCGAGCGCCTCGTCGACGTCCTCGCCCAGGGCGAGGCCCGGCGCTTCGACGACCCGGCGCGGCGGGCCGAGCTCCTGGACGCGTTCGGCGGACTGGCCGCGACGAAGCGGCGCTACGACGCCGCGCGCGAGGCCGCGCGGGCCGCGCGCGACCGGCAGCGACGGCTCGCCGACGAGGCGCACGAGCGGCGTCGACGGCACGAGTTCCTGCTGTACCAGAAGGGCGAGATCGACGCCGTCGACCCCGCGCGGGGCGAGCACGATCGAATGCGCGACGAGCTCGCGGTCATCGACGCGGCGGATCGGCTGCGCGAGCTGTGCGCCCGCGCGTTGGACGTGCTCTACGAGAGCGACGACGCGATCGTCGATCGGCTCGCGGCACTCGAGCGGGACGCGGCCGGCCTGTCCGAGGCGGCGGGCCAGATCCTCGCGCGCGCCCACGGAGCGCTCGCGCGGGCACGCGGCGAGATCGATGAAGCGGTCGCCGAGTATCGCGCCGCGCTCGATCGGATCGACGTAGACCCGGTGCGCCGCGAGGAAGTGGCGGAGCGGCTCGACCTGCTGCGGCGCTTGCTCGACCGGTTCGGCCCGACGGAGGACGCGTTGTTCACCGGCCGGGAGCGGGTCGAAGAGGAGCTCGACCGGCTGCGCCGCGACGAGGACGACCTGTCCGGCGCGGGTGAGGAGGTGGCGCGGACGGACGTCGAGCTCGACGCGAGCGGCCGGGAGCTCGACGCGGCGCGCACCGAATGCGCGGCTCGTCTGGTGCGATCGATGCGCCGCACGCTGGAGGAGCTCGGCCTCGAGCACGCCCGCTTCGAGATCGATCTCGTCCCTCACGCCGACGACGACGTCCTGCGCCGCTCGCACGCATCGGGTCCGTCCGCCGTCGAGTTCCTGCTCGCCGCCAACCCCGGCCACCCGCTGCTCCCGATCGCGGAGGTGGCGAGCGGGGGCGAGTCGGCGCGGGTGTCGCTCGCGCTCCACGCCGCCCTCGGCGACGTCCTCGACATCCCGCTCCTCGTGTTCGACGAGATCGAGTCGGGGATCGGGGCCCGGCTCGGCGAGTCGGTCGGCCGCACGCTGCGCGAGATCGCCCGCGGCCGCCAGGTCATCGCGGTGACCCATCTGCCCCAGGTGGCGGCGTACGCCGCCCACCACGTGCGGATCGCGAAGCGGACGGAGAAGGGCCGGACCGAGGCGTTCGCCGAGCGATTGACCGGCCGGGAACGCGAGGCGGAGATCGCGACGATGATGCGAGGCGCGCACGTCGACACGACCACCCGGAAGGAGGCGCGTGCCCTCCTGCACCAGGCCGGAGACGACGCATGAGCGGACCACGACGGCTCGACGCCGAGGCGGTCCGGCGGCCCTGGGGCGGGCTCGGCCGGCCGGAGCTCGGCCTCGCCGCGAAGGACGGCGCCCCGACCGGCGAGTGGTGGGTACCCACCGACGGCTTCCCGCTCCTCGTCAAGGTGATCGACGCGCGCGAGTTCCTCTCGGTCCAGCTCCACCCCGACGACGCGGTCGCACGAGAGATGGATCTGGCGTCGGGCAAGACCGAAGCCTGGTACGTGCTCGCCCGCGACCCGGGCGCGCGGATCCTCCTCGGCCTGAAGGACGGGGTCGCCCCGGACGAGTTCCTCGATCGCGCCGAGCGCGGCGAGGACGTGTCGCCCCTGCTCGAGTCGCTCGAGCCCGACGTCGGCGACGTCGTCTTCGTGCCGGCCGGCACCGTCCACGCGATCGGGGCCGGGCTCGTGATCCTCGAGACGCAGCAGGTCAGCGACACCACCTTCCGCGTGTACGACTGGAACCGCGAGCCGCGGCGCGAGCTCCACCTGGCCGAGGCGCGGCGGGCGATCCGCGCGGCGGCCGGCGCGGGTCGGGCGGACGGGGCTCCCGCGCGGGCCGGCGACGGGCACGTCGTCCGCGAGCGCCTGCGCTGCGAGAAGTTCGTGGTCGGCGACCTGACCTGCACCGCCCCGTCGACGGTCGCGTGCGCGGCCGGCCGCGCCGAGCTCTGGTTCTGCCGCGACGGCCGCGGCCGGGTCGCGGCGAACGGCGAGCACGCCGACGTCGAGCCGGGCCGGTTCGTCCTCGTCCCCGGCGCGATCGACGCGGTCACCGTGACGCCGGCGTCCGACCGTCCGCTCCATGCCGTACGGATCCACGTGCCGTGATCGAACGTCTGCAGAAGGTCCTCGCCCGCGGCGGGCTCGGCTCGCGGCGGAGCTGCGAGGAGCTCATCGCGGCCAAGCGCGTCAAGGTGAACGGCGTCGTCGCGTCGGAGCCCGGCGTCCGCGTCGACCCCGCGGCCGACGAGGTGACGGTCGACGGCGTCCTGGTGGAGTTCGAACGACCGGTCTACGTGCTGCTCAACAAGCCGAAGGGCTTCGTCTGCACGAACCGCCCCACCCGCGGCGAGCGCTCCGCCGTCGACCTGGTCACCGATCGGGGCGGGCCGCGTCTCTTCTGCGTCGGCCGGCTCGACGAGGAGTCGAACGGCGCGTTGATCCTCAGCAACGACGGCGAGTTCTGCAACCTCGTCACCCACCCGCGCTACGGCGTGGCGAAGACGTATCGCGTCGTGGTGCACGGCAAGGTCGAAGGCGACGTCCTCGGCGAGGTCCAGCACGGGATCCACCTCTCCGAGGGGAAGACCTCGCCGGCGCGGGTGCAGGTGGTCAAGCGGACCCGCAACCTCTCGATCCTGCGAATGACGCTCCGCGAGGGGAAGAACCGGCACATTCGCCGCGTCTTCGCGCGCGTCGGCTTCCCGGTGAAGGAGATCACGCGCATCGCGATCGGCCCGGTCCAGCTCGGGCGTCTCCCGTCCGGCTCGTACCGTCTGCTCTCCGCCGAGGAGGTCCGCGACCTGACCGCCGCCGCGTCGAGGCCGACCGAACCGGAGCGCCGCCGCGGCCCGCGACGCCGCTGACGATCCCGGCGGCGTCACGTCGCCGGCCTCGTCCGCCTCGGCGACGGGGAGCGACGGCGCCCGTATCGGCGGTTCAGCGGTCGCCCACGTAGCCGAGCTCCCGGATGTGCTGCTCGAGCTCCGGGTCGAGCTCGAACGGATCGCTGAACTCCCGCTCGTAGCGTCGCGCGTTCGCCTCGAAGTGATCCCATTGATCGCGCAGCGCGCCGACCACCCCGGGACGTTCCGCGGCGACGTCGTCTTGCGCCAGCGGATCGGCGACGACGTCGTACAGCTCGTCCGGCCTCTCGACGCCGTCCTGCATCACGAGGAGGTGCGGCCCATCCACGACCGCGACCAGCCGTTCGAGGTACGCTCCCGATCGGCGCTGCCGCATCGCGAAGAGGGGCTTCGGCTCGAGTCGATCTCCGGACAAGAGGGCGGGGACGAGGCTCCTCCCCGGCAAGGCTCGCGACGGCTTCTCGCCGAGCAGGTCGCGAAGGGTCGGAAGGACGGACAGCGTGTTGACGGGATCCTCGACGCGGCCCGGCTCGATGCCGCCGTTGGGCCAGCGTACGACGAGCGGCACGCGCAAGAGCTCCGGGTAGAGCTGGAACGGATGGGTGATGTTGCCGTGGTCGCCGAACTCCTCGCCGTGGTCCGCCAGGAGGATCACGAGGTCGTCGTCGTCGACGCCCAGGATCGCGAACGCCTCCTCGATCTGCGCGTCGAGGTACTGGAGCTCGGCGACGTAGTCGTGGAGGCGGGCCCGAAGCCAATCCCGAGCCGCGCGATCGGATCCGTCGCCGTCGGCGACCGTGCTCACGAAGCGTCGCAGCGCCCGCTTCTCGCGCTCCGACACGCCGTTCCACGCCGCCTCCAAGGCCGTCTCCATGCCGCTCGCCAACCCCTCCGCCAAGAGGTCCATCCCCTGGCGGATCGGGTGCGCGAGGTCGCCGGCGCCGATGTCGGGCCGCGGCAGCGACACGCGCGGCACCTCGACGCCGTCGCGGGGTCGGTAGGGCGTGTGCATGTCCATGTAGTGCAGGTAGACGAAGTAAGGGTCGCTCCGCCGGATCTCGTCCGCCCAGTCGGCGAGCTGCTCGTTGACCCGTTCCGCGGTCCGGTAGTTGAAGCTGGCGAACGCGTCGAAGCCGGCGTGGAAACCAAGCTCCTCGCGGACGTTCACGTTGTCGGCGATCCCGAACGTCCGGTAGCCGAGCCTCTTCAGCAGCTCGGGAATCGTCTCGGCGGACCCGGGGATGGTGTTGATACGGATCCGCGCGTGGTCGTTCGACTTCTCCAGCGTGCGGAAGAAGCCGGTCAGCACTCCGTGTTGAAACGGGTACACGCCGGAGAAGATCGACGCGGTGGCCGGCGCCGTCCACGACGACGTCGACCACGCGCTCTCGAACACGACCCCCGACGCGGCGAGCCGCGAGAGGAACGGCGCCACGCCGTCCACGGCGCCGTAGCACGGGAGCTGGTCCGCCCGCAGCGTGTCGATCAGCACGATCACGACGTTCGGGCGGGGCTCGTCCTCGGAGGCCGAGCAGCCAAGCAGACCCAGGCAGACCGCAACCCCCGCGGCGCGTCCCATCGAGCGCCCGGCCGAACCGTGAGCTCCCACCTCACATTCCGAAGTGGATCTCGAGTCCACGCGACGACGATACGCCGCTCGCGGCACCCGGGTCCGACTGCAGCCCCTGCACGTACAGCACGGCGCCGCACAGCAGCGGATCGTTCGGGATCGTCACCGGCAGCACGAAGCCCGGGCCGGCGAGCGGGAGCTGCACCGCGACCAGCGGCACGAGGAGCAGGTCGCCGCCCCAGAAGCCGGGGATCGTGGCCGGAGTCGACCCGGCGACCAGCAACACCTGGGTCGGGGCGCCGGACGAGTTGCCGACGCTCAGCGTGACGAGGGAGTTGATCACCGGGCTGCCGTTCAGCGACAGACCCGGGATCCCGTTCGTTCCCGGGAAGCCGTCGCCGTAGTTCCCCGCGCTCGCGGGGCACGGACCACTGAAGTCCCCACCGCGCAGGTCGGCGTATCCGCCGCTGCCGATCAGCGTCGTCGTGCCGGCCGTCGCGTCGATCGTGTAGAGCTCGTTGCATCCGCCGAAGATGGTCCCGTCGGAACGAACCGAGAGGAATTGGATGTTGGCGACGCTCGCGTCGCTTCCGACCCCCGGGTTGACGTCGGTCCCGGCGCCGGTCCCCGGATGGATCGTCAGCAGTCCGTCGCCCTTTCCCGACCCGCCGCCGACGTCCCACGCGTAGAGGGTTCCGTTCGGCGCGAAGGCGAGCGCCTGGATCCCGAGGAAGTGGATGCCGCCGATCATGGTCAGCGCCAGCGTGGCGGGATCGAACGTCCACAGCACGTCCGGGCTTCCGTCCACGACCAGGTGGATGAGACCGTTCGCGTCGATGGCCATGCCGCGTACGTCCAACGTCATCGTCGCGATGGGAACGGCGGTTCCCGTGGACTTGTCGAGCGTCACGATGTGCTGCTTGGTCGCGGCGTAGACCGTGCCGGACGCATCGATCGTCATCGAGTTGATCATGCTGAACCCGGTCGGCCCTACCAACGCGCCGGCGCCGGTCGCCGAGTCGAGGGAGTACGTCAGGCCGGTCCACGAGACGGCGAACATGTCCTGCGCGGCGGAACCCGCAGGTCCACCGGCGATGACGACGAGGGCGAGGATCGTCGAACCGACGCGCATGAGAGGATCTCCTCCAGGCGAAAAAGGCGGGCAGGCGACAAACGGCAGGTCGACCGATTCTAGCAGCCCGTGGCGAAAGTCATTCCGGCTGCGGCGGGCCCTCGCGACCGATCTCTTCGTTGCAGGATCCTCGACGTACAGGCAGTACGCCTGCGGTCCTGCGCCTCGATCTCGGTCGCGATGACCTCGCCTCGCTTCGCAAGCACTTTCACCACGGGCGGCTAGCCGTGACCCCGGCGATCCGAGTCATCGAGGTGA
>CAZYQW010000039.1:0-4473 GCA_964649825.1 uncultured Phycisphaeraceae bacterium
GTTCTCATCGAAGTACCTGTGATGCTGATGCTCGTACGTGTTTGTCAACGCTCGCAAGGGTGGTTTCAACACAGTCCCCAGGGCGGGTAGGATTAGCTTACAAGACACTTAGAACAATTCTTAACCAATTCTTAACTTGACTTCATTATTGGTTAGGATATAGAGTGATTAACTATGAATGAAGTTGTTCTTATGTGTATGCCTTGTCTTTTGCTATGAGGAAGAGGCTCTGTATCTATTCTACCATAGTGAAGATTTACTCAACAAGGAACTATGAAGGATACATTTAAGTGAAGGTTCGAACCATGCAGGTCATGTGGGTTGTGTGCCTTTTATTCCTGACGGCTTTTCTGCTCCATGCAGATGATGTGCAGGCACAGACGTCCGCGCTGCGCGGAAAAATTGTTGTGGACGGCTCTAGCACCGTGTATCCTGTCACCGAAGCGGCCGCGGCAGCGTTTCGCAAAGACTATCCGAATGTCGATGTCACGGTGGCGATCTCGGGCACGGGTGGCGGCTTCAAACGCTTTGTCCAAGGCGAAACCGACCTTTCGGACGCGTCCCGTCCCATCACCCCGAAGGAGTTTCAAGCGGCTAAGGAACACGGCGTACAGTTCATTGAACTGCCCGTTGCCCTGGACGGTCTCTCTGTCGTCATCAATCCGCAAAACGACTGGGTTGACCAGCTCACCATTGAGCATCTGCAAGCGATCTACCTCGAAGACGGCAGCGCGCGCAAGTGGAGCGACCTGAACCCGGATTGGCCAGCTCAGGCCATCAAAGTGTATTCGCCCGGCACCGATTCTGGCACGTTCGATTACTTCAAAGAGGTGGTCGTTCCCAAAGGCAAGAGTTTTCGGCCGGACATGTCGACCAGCGAAGATGACAACGTGTTGGTGACAGGCGTGGCGGGCGACCGGTATTCGATTGGTTATTTTGGCGCCTCGTATTATTACGAAAATGAGAGCAAAGTGAAAGCGGTGCCCATTATCAATCCCTCGACCGGCAAGGCTGTGCTCCCCGCACCGGAGCATGTCATCAATGGCGATTACGCCCCGCTGAGCCGCCCGCTGTTCATCTATGTCAATTACAACTCACTACGCCGCCCCGAGGTACGCCGGTTTGTAGAATTCTACCTTGAACACGATGCGAAGTTCGCCACCCAGGTCCAATATGTCGCGGTGCCGGAAGATGTCGGTGCCCATGCCGAGGCGTTCCTCAAACAACGTCTGACCGGCTCGACCTATGTCACCAAGGCTATGGCGAAGTCCGAAGGTGGACTGCGGTTGGTCTACAAACAGGAGAACCTCCTGGATACGAAATGACGTTGCCACCGGGTCAGGACATTCCCCCGCTTCGTCTAACGGTAAGGCGGGGGCATTTGATTGGACGCCCATCAAGGTTGAAGTCATGGAACACGCACATCCAGACGCAGGGGTGTCGCCAGCAAAACTGCTCGAAAGGCGAAACCGGCTGCGCTCGCACCGCACACAACGCGTCAAGGAATCCGGGATTGTCGGTGCGCTCATCAGCGCCACGGTTTTCTCCGTCTTGGTGACCCTCTCGATCATCTTCATTCTGGGCTTTGAAACCACGCATTTCTTCCAGCAGGAGGAGGCGAGCCTGGGCGAGTTCTTTGGCCAGACGCAGTGGAATCCGCTGCTGGGTTCCAAAAAACATTTTGGTATTTGGCCGCTCGTCTGCGGCACGTTTCTAGTGGCCGGCATCGCCCTGCTCGTGGCCGTCCCCATGGGCCTTGCCACCGCCATCTACCTGAGTGAATACGCCAATCCTCGCGTGCGCGCCGGGCTGAAGCCTGCCCTGGAAATCCTCGCTGGCATCCCAACGGTCGTCTATGGCTTTTTCGCTTTGATTCTCCTCACGCCGGGCCTGAAGATGCTGCATGAAGGTTTTGGTTCTTACAACGCGCTAGCGGCGGGCATTGCGGTCGGCATTTTGATCCTGCCCATTATCAGTTCGCTTTCGGAGGACGCGCTGCGCGCCGTACCGCAGAGCCTCCGCGATGGCGTCTATGGACTGGGTGGCACGCCGTTTGACGCGGCTACAAAGGTGGTCTTCCCGGCTGCACTTTCCGGGTTTATTTCCGCCATTCTTCTGGCCGCCGCTCGCGCCATTGGCGAGACGATGATTGTCGCGCTAGCGGCCGGAAGCACGCCGAAGCTGACGCTGGATGTGCGCGAGGAAATCCAGACCATGACCGGCTTCATGGTGCAAATGGCGTTGGGGGATGTATCGAATTTTGGCGTCGAATATTTCTCCATGTACGCCGTGTCCGCAACCTTATTTGTCATTACCTTTGCGCTCACCATTGTCGGGGCCATCATCCGTAAGCGCTATCGCGAGGTCTATGAATGAACCGGACCGCCGTCTCTCAACCTGTCGTCATTTTCAGTCCTGACCGCATGCGCCAGGCCCATCGCCCCGTCGCCAGGCGACACCTGGTGGAACGCGGGTTTCGTTGGCTATGCTTTGCGGTTGCCAGCTTTTCCGTACTCCTCCTCTGCGTGTTTCTAGGGGCCATTTTGTATCAAAGCCTGCCGACCCTTTCGCTTGACTTTCTCACGCATCCGCCCAGTCCAAATGCTCAGGAGGCGGGTTTTCACCCGGCCATTTGGGGCACGGTCTGGCTACTGGTTCTGGTGGCGTTCTTTTCCCTGCCGATGGGTGTGGCCACCGCTATTCTGCTTGAAGAATTCCAGCCCCGCCAGCCCATTGTTCATCGCCTCCTCGATTTTGTGCAGACCAATATCACCAATCTGGCCGGCGTACCCTCGGTGGTTTATGGCATCGTCGGGCTGACTGCCTTTGTCTCGATGTTCCAAATTTTCGGCGGGGCGATGAATCCCGCCTTGGAATGGGGCGTGGCCTACTATGACCAGTTTTTCAACGAAGCAGACCAGGTGCTGCTCGTTCCTGTCAGCGGCCCTGATGCGCCTTATGTGGAACCGGAGGAAGGCATGCAGGCTCTGACGCCAGAGGGCCGGACGGTCATGGTCCATACCATCGATCTCGACGCGCCGTGGCCACAAGACCCGGCGTTGTCGAGACGCACGCTCAGGAACAATGCCCTGTCGGGACGCATCAACGAGCGCACGTGGTATTATGTCCAGATTCCCTTCGGTCGGGGCGTCCTGGCCGGTGCGCTCACACTCATGCTCGTCATTCTACCTATCGTGATTATCTCGGCACAGGAGGCCCTGCGCGCCGTACCGAATTCCCTACGCGAGGCCGCCCTGGGATTAGGGGCCACGCGCTGGAAAGTGGTCCGGCGCGTCACCCTTCCCGCCGCTCTCCCAGGGATCATGACGGGCGCCATTCTGGCCATGAGCCGCGCCATCGGGGAGGCAGCCCCCCTCTTGATGATCGCGGGGATCGTGTTCATCTCCAATCCCCCAAGTAACTTGATGGATGACTTCACGGCCATGCCCCTACAAATTTTCAATTGGGCCCAAAGACCGCAGCGGGAATTCCACGACATTGCGGCCAGTGGCATCATCGTTTTATTGGCCGTGCTACTCTGTTTCAATGGCGTGGCCGTGTTCATTCGCCAAAAACTCCACAAACCCTTATCATAACAACAAGCAGAGTAACAATATGAACGACAGAAACGTCAACCCGGCAGCAACGCGGCAGCGACGATCTGGCGATACCCCACTATCCTTCACCCAGGGAACACGGCGGGATTTGAAGCGTGGCGATAGCCATGAGGACCGCAGTGAGCAGACGATGACGAACGACAAGACGACAGCTATTCATTTCCAGGATTTTAATGCCTGGTATGGAAGCTTTCTCGCGATCAAAGATGTCAATCTGAGCTTGCCCACGCACCGTGTCACGGCCTTCATTGGACCCAGCGGCTGCGGAAAAAGTACCTTGCTGCGCTGGATTAACCGCATGAACGATACGATTCCGAGCGCCAGGGCCAATGGGGTTCTGACGATGCATGACGTGGATGTGCTCTCCCGCAGCACGGACGTCGTTGAATTGCGCCGCAGAGTGGGCATCGTCTTTCAAAAGCCCAACCCCTTCCCGAAGTCCGTCTACGAGAACGTCGCCTTTGGCGCCCGCATGCACATGCGCATTTCCAAAACCGAAATGGACGGATTGGTGGAATGGGCCTTGCGCCGCGCAGCGCTTTGGGACGAGGTGAAAGATCGCCTGCGCCATTCCGCCCTGAGCCTCTCGGGTGGCCAGCAACAGCGTCTCTGCATCGCTCGGGCCATTGCGATTGGGCCCGAGGTGTTGCTCATGGACGAACCCTGCTCAGCTCTCGACCCGCGCTCAACCGCGGCCATCGAAGATCTGATCTGGGAGTTGCGCGAGACGTACACAATCGTCATTGTCACGCATAACATGCAGCAGGCTTCCCGTGCCAGCGATTACACCGCCTTTCTCTACACGGGAGATGTCATTGAATTCGGCGAAACCGAAAAACTGTTCCAAAATCCGGAT
>CAZYQW010000040.1:0-32334 GCA_964649825.1 uncultured Phycisphaeraceae bacterium
GCCGGCGCCCGGCGCGGTAGAGCCCTTGACGGACTCCTGGGCAACCCAGGAACGGGCACGGGCACGGGCTCGGGCACTACGCGGGTTCAGGGCTCTTTGGGCGACGGAATGGCCTCAGGCAGAGCGTTTCACATGAGCGCCAGACGGTAATGCGACTCCGTGTCAGGCTACTGCTCGATCTCGCCGAGCAGCCGATCCACGGCGCGGTCGAGCGCCGTGCCTGTCAGGTCCTTGTGCCGGATCACGCCAGCGGCGTCGATCACGTAGATCGTGGGCCAGTACGTGACGCCCCAGGCCGTGGCGATGGGGCCATGCGTGCCGGGGCCGTCGAACCACGAGCGCCAGGTGAGCTTGTTCTTGCTCACGGCGTTCCTCACGACGTCGAGGCTCGAGTCGGAGTTGACCCCGAGCAGCGCGAAAGGCTTTTCTCGCAAGCGTTCCACGAGCGACCGCTCGTGCGGGTACATGGCCCGGCAGGGGCCTCACCAGTCTCCCCAGAAGTCGAGCACCACCACCTGGCCGCGGTAGTCGCTCAGCTTGAACACGACCCCGTCGAGGTCCACTCCCTCGATGTCCGGGGCTTCGCACCCGATCGCCAACTGCTCGATCTCGAAGATGTCGCCCGATGCGGAGTCGCCGAGCGTGCCGCGGCGCGACTCGACGTCGCCGAACGACTGGACGACCTCCACGAAGAGGGCCTTCGCGTTCTTGCGCATCGCGGCCGCCTCGTCGTCTTGCGCGCGGTCGGCCCGCGAGGCGATGACGTGCGCGAGCGTGTAGCACGCGTTGCCCTTCACGCCACGGTGCGGGGTCTCGGCGTAGACCTTGCGCAGGAACTCCTCGGCCTCCGCCGACGACTCGTAGCGCAGCGAGGCGCAGACGTCGGCCAGCTCCTCGTCCTGGATGAAGTCGGTCGCAAGCGTCTCGAGCGCGTTCCGCCGGTTCGCGTCCATGCCCTTCGAGTTATGCACCAACCAGACCAGGCTCTCCCGAGCCGCGGCCTGTCCCGGATACTGCTTCACGATCTCGAGGAAGCGCGAGGTGTACGACTTGGCCTGCGGGTAGTCGGTCTGGAACAGGTTCTGCTTCTCCTCCTCCGACTCCGCCGCCTGGTACTTCTCGAAGAACGCGTTCCGAGCCGCGTCGTACTCGTTCTTCAACGCCTCGACGGCGGCGAGACCGGGGTCCTTCTCCTCGATGACGGGTCCCTCTCTCGCGACGGCGATCTGTGCCATCGCCGCGAGGAGGAGCGGCACCACGATGGTTCTCATGCGGAAAGCTCCTGATTCAGCGGGATGATCGGATCATCGTCACGCTCGGGACGGAGAACGTCAACCGCCGAGCCGCGCCGGAGCCGCCCTTCCGTCAGTCCCCGCCCCGCTTGAGCTCGCGCTGCAGCCACGCGCGGCCGAACGCGGCGTCCTTCTTCACCATCCGCGCGGAGACCCCGACCGCCTCGGCGATCTCGTCGATGGTCGCGCCGCCGAAGTACAGCATCTCGAGAACGAGGGCCTTGCGTGGCGCCTCGCCGGCGAGCCGCTCGAGCGCGTGATCGATCTCGATCAGGTCGTCGTCCGAATCGAGCGCGAACGCGTCGACGTCGACCGACACGCGCGCCCCCTTGGGCGGCCGCTTCAGGGCCTGTCGGCGCCGGGCGTGATCGATCAGCACGCGACGCATCGCAGACGACGCGGCTTTCACGAACTCGACGCGGGACGTGAACCGCGCCGGCGTCTCCGCGAAGAGGCGCATCCACGCCTCGTGGACGAGCGCCGTCGGCTGCAGGGTGTGGTCGGCCCGTTCGCGGTCGAGGCGGCGGCCCGCGATGCGACGGAGTTCCTCGTAGACGAGCTCGAGCATGCGCGCCGCAGCATCCTCGCGGCCCTCCTGAAGGTCGCTCAACACGCGCTTCACGTCCGCCTTCGTGCCCATTCAGCCACTCCTCGGTTTCTCGGCTCCCCGGCGCGTGCGCACTCACGTCAAGGGAGCGACAGCATAGCTGACGGAGAGCGATCGCGAGCCGGCGGCGGGCGGGCTCCCGCGGGTCGAGGCCCGCGTCGAACGGACTCCTCGGCGGTCCAAACGTCATTGGCCGGCCGGTGGCCGGAGCAAGAGGCACGGACGTTCAGTCTTTCTGCGGGGAGCGCGCGAGGATTTTCGCCGCTTCCGCGTCGAGCGCCTTCGCTCCGGCCTCGTCTCCCACGCCGCGGCGGCATTCGGCGAGCAACGCGAGGGTGCGTCCGACCGGCTCGCCGCTGGGGCCGGCCACGACGGGGATCGCCGCGAGCAGGCGCCGCAGGAGCGACTCGGCCTCCTCGAAGCCCTTCTGCCTCATGAGGTGCTGGACGAGTTGGAGGCGCACTCCGATCGTGTCGGCGTGCTCGTCGCCGTGCTGCTCGGCCAATCGATCGGCGGCGGTCCGAAGCTGATCGAGAGCCTCCTCGTCCCGCCCCAGCCTCGACAGCGTCGCCGCCAGCCGGGTGCGGCATGCTCCCGTGCGGCTGGCGTCCGGAGGATCCTGGCCCTCGAGGAACTCGAGCGCTCGTTGAAGCAGCGCGCACGCGTCGTCGAGGCGGTTCGCGGCAGCGTCGAACTCGGCGACCTGGAACCAGAACGTCACGAGCCCGTTGGGATCGATCGACGCGAGCATCTCCTCGGCCTCCTCGCGGAGCATCTTTGCGCCTTCGGGGTCGCCCAGTCCGTGCCGGCAACGCGCCAGATGCCACATCGCCCGGCCGGCCTCGATGCCGGCCGGCGCGATGCTCGTCCGGATCGTCTCGAGTACGACGCGTCCGGTTCGTTCCGCCTCCTCGAACCGTTGCATGTTCGCGAGGTGCACGAACAGTTGATAGCGGGCATCGATCGTCGGCCGGACGCCGTTGCCGAGGGCCGCTTCGAACCGGTCGCCGGCCTTCACGAAGTGACCGAGCGCCTCTTCCTCGCGGCCCATGCTCGCGAGCAGCCGCGCCACGTTGGCGTGCGCCACCGCGATCGATCGATGGTCGTCCGGCGACAGTTCCTCGAGAAGGTCCATCGAGCGTCCATACGCGGCCAGGGCCGCCTCGGACTCGCCCGCGAACCGGTGGACCAGGCCGATCTGGTTCCAGGCCGCGCAAAGATCGAGCGAAGGACCCTCGCCTTCGATCGCCGCGCGGGCCCGTTCAGCGTGCCGGAGCGCTTCGCCGAGGTTCCCCTGCTTCATGCGGAACTGCGACATGACGTACGACGTCCCGAACGGTTGAGCGTCGATCTCCGCGCGAGACGAGAGGTCCTCGAGGATCGGCTCCGCCTCCTTCCATCGATTGGCCGCGATGAGCACCGTGGCGAGATCGAGGAGCATCGCCTCCCGCGCCGGATCGTCCGGCGGCGTCCCCTCCAGCGCGGAGCGGTAGAGCCTCTCCTTCTCCGCCGGATCCTCCGTCGTCTGGCCGAGGAGGTGGAGCATGCGTGGGATGTCGTCAGCGGGCCAGTTCGGAGTCCGTCGCGCGATCTCGAGCGCCTGCTCGATCATGTGTCGCGCCTCGGTCCGGCGGCCGCGCGCCTCGAACAGCGCCGCGAACTGCCAGAAGAGCATTCCCTGGACGTCGGTTTGGCCGGCGAGGTCGTCGCGGATCCGGTCGCCGAGTCCGGTCAAGAGCTCGCTGACCCGTTGTTCCTCGAGGTTCGTGCGCCGTGGATCCTTCGACCGGAACAGGTTGAGCACGAACGAGAGCGTGCGGTATCGAGTGTCGGACTCCAGCTCGGCGCGGGCGGCGGCCTCGAACGCGTCCCGGGCCGAACGCTCGGCCCGCATCGCGGAGCGGTCCGCGTCGAGCGCGAACCGCACGCTGACCGCGGTGGCGAACGCGAGCACGACGATCACGACCGCCACCGCGGCGGAGAGCGCCCGGTGACGGCGGACGAACAACAGCGCCGACTCGAGCGATCTGGGGCGGCGCGCGAGCACCGGCTGGAGACCGAGGTGTCGCTCGAGGTCCGCCGAGAGATCGGCCACGGACGAGTAGCGGCGATCCGCGTCCGGCTCGAGAGCCATCAAGACGACGGCTTCGAGGTCCTTCGCCAGGGCCGGGACGAGGGAGCGGGGTCGAGTCGGCCGCGCTTCGGACACGAGCCGCACCGCCCGCGAGAGGGGGACGTTCTCCAGGGTGATCGGGCGCCGCCCGCAGAGCAGCTCGTACAGCACGACGCCGAGCGCGAAGACGTCGGTGCGCACGTCGATCTCGACGCCGTCGAGCTGTTCCGGGCTCATGTACTCGAGCGTCCCGACCAACTGGCCGGCGGCGGTGAGGCGGGTGTGCTCGGGGTCGTCGTCGGCGAGTCGGGCGACGCCGAAGTCGATCACCTTCAGTCGTCCGTCGCGGTCGACGAGGAGATTGGCGGGCTTGAGGTCGCGATGGATGACGCCGCGCAGGTGCCCGTAGTGGACGGCGTCGCAGGCCGATCGGAACAGGGTGACTCGCGCGGCCGTCGAGAGCCCTTCCTGCGAGGCATGGTCGGTGATCGTGCGGGCGTTCTCGACCAGCTCCATCGCGAGGTACGGCACGCGCAAGCTTCCCTCGACGTGGACGCCCGACTCGTGGACCGCCGCGATTCCGGGGTGGCGCAGCCGGCCCAGGATCTCCGCCTCCTCGCGGAAACGACGTTCCGCGTCGGGGTGGAGGACGCCGCGCACGAGCTTGAGCGCGACCCGTCGTCGCGGTGCGTCCTGCTCGGCCTCGAACACCGTCCCCATCCCTCCCGAGCCGATGCGGCGCAGCACGCGGTAGTGGCCGATCCGTTCCGGCAGCGGCGGGGGCGGCGCGACGGCGTCGACGGCCCCGCGCTCGACGGCTTCCTCGACCCGCCGGCTCGGCGAGTCGTGCTCGGCGAGCAACGCGAGGACCTCGGCCCGCGTCGGGCCGTCGTCGCACGTCCGGCGGAGGTACTCCTCGCGCTCGTCCGGAGTCAGGTCCGACGCGGCATGGAACAGCTCCTCGATGCGTTCGATCCGGGACTCGCTCATCCGCGCATGGTAGCGGACGGCCGGAACGAGGCGGCCCGTACGAAGGGGGGACGCGTTCCCGGTCGACGCCTCGACGCCCGCGGATCCGTCGTGCGCCGCCTCATCCGGCGTCTGGCGCGCCCGGCTCGCGGCGGCGCAGGATCTGGCTCAGGCGGCCGAGCCCGCGCGTGAGGCGCAGCCGCACCGCGGTCTCGGTCGTGCCGAGCCGGGCCGCGATCTCGGCGCGGGAGAGGCCGACGATGCGCGACAGGAGGACGACCTCGCGATACTCGTCCTTCAGCTCGATCAACGCGGCCTCGAGCCGCTCGAGCGCCTCGCGGCCGACGACGGCCTCGCTCGGCGACGCGGCGCGCGCATAGGCGCCGAGCAGCTCGGCCTCGGCGCGGGAGAGCCCGACGTCGACCGGCTCTTCCCGCGCCGCGTCGCGCTTCGCGGCGCGCCAGTGGTTGGCACGGTCCGCGATCTTGTGCGCGGCGGCTTGGAACAGCCAGCCCTTGAACGCACCCTCCCCGCGGTATTCGAAGCGCTCGGTGGCAAGGACCTCGCGGCAGACCGACTGCACGATGTCGCTCTCCGACTCCTTCGCGCGAACGGCCGGTCCGCATCGAGCGCGGACGTACGCGCGGAGCTGGGGCAGGTGCATGCGCAGGAGCTCCTCGATCGCGTGGGCGTCGCCGGCGCTGGCGCGGCCGGCGAGGATCCGCGACGGGTCGCCGGCGTGGCCGGGAGGAACCTCGCCGCCGGAGGGTCGCCGCGCTGGTGTCATCGGAGGACGTCCCGGTCTTGGCCCGCCGGGCCGGAGGTGCCCGGGTTGGGCGAGGCATCGCCGTTCCCGGCCAGGCGCGACGGCCGCCGCGCGGTCGAGATCCGCCGACCCCCACGAGTTCGAGGAAAGTGAACCTCGCGCGGGCGATTAGACTTCGCATCCGCATGTCGACGGACGACGACCCGCTCGAATCGTGGTTCGACGCCTGCTTCGCCCGCTACGAGGCGGAGGGCGCGGCGGGGGTCGAGGCGTTCTGTCGCGAGCATCCGGCGGACTCCGACGAGATCCGTGCGCGCTTCGCCGCGCTTCACGAGATGGGAATGCTCGAGGAGCGCTCCGCGACGACGGCGGACAAGCGCGTCCCGGAAAAGCTCGGCGAGTTCCTCCTCGGCCCGTGCCTCGGCGGCGGCGGCATGGGCGTCGTCTACCTCGCCGAGCAGGAGCGGCTGCAGCGGCGGGTCGCGATCAAGCTCATCCGTCCCGATCAGCTCCTCTTCCCGATGGCGCGCGAACGGTTCCAACGCGAGGTGGAGGCGGTGGCGAGGTTGCAGCACCCCGGGATTGTATCGGTCTACACGGTCGGGGAGGATCGCGGCGTCCCGTACTTCGTCATGGAGTGGGTCCGCGGCGCCAGCCTCGCGCAGGTCGTGCTCGCGCTGCGGGACCGCGGTCCGGCCGGGCTCACGGGCCGCGACCTGCGGGCCGTCGTCGACCGCTTCGCGGCGACCTCGGACGGCCGCGGCGCGCGACGCGGCGCGTCGTCCGCGCGCGGCGACGGCGCGGCGGGCCTCTTCGACGGGACGTGGATCGGCGCGTGCCTCGTCATCGTCCGCCGGCTCGCGGGCGCGCTCCAGCACGCGCACGAGAACGGCGTGCTCCACCGCGACATCAAGCCGAGCAACGCGATGGTCACACCTGACGGTCGGGTGCTGCTCCTCGACTTCGGGCTGGCACGGGCCGACGGCAGCGCGACGTTGACCCGGAGCGGCACGCAGGTCGGGTCGCTCGCGTACATGTCGCCCGAGCAGACCCGCGGCGACGGCGTGGGTCCCGAGAGCGACGTCTACTCGCTCGCGGTCACGTTGTACGAGCTGCTGACGCTGCATGTTCCCTACGAGGGCGAGACGGCGGAGGAGATCCGTTCTCGAGTCCTGGCCGGCCGGCCGGCCGCGATGCGCGCGCACAACCCGGCCGTCACGCGCGACGTCGAGACGGTCTGCTTGACCGCGATGGACGTCGATCGCCACCGGCGCTATGCAAGCGCAGCCGCGTTTGCCGAGGATCTGACGAACCTGCTCGAGCGGCGGCCGATCCGGGCTCGGCGTCGCGGCCCGTGGTTGCGCGCGCGACGCTGGATGCAGCGCCACCCGGCCGTCACGGTCTGCGTCGCGGTGCTCGTGCTCGCGGGTGGGTCGCTCGTCTCGACCCAGCGGAGCGCGGAACGGGCGGTGGGCGAGGCCGAGCGGCGCGCCGACGCGGCGTTCGAGCGGGCGACGCGTTCGCTCGAGGACTCGACCGCCGGCATCGCGGGGCTCGCGGGCGTGGCGGGAAGCGAGGCGCTGCGCCGCGACCACCTGACGCGCGCCGTGGAAGCGTTCGAGGAGTTCCTGCGCGAGCGGCCGCACCGGCCGGAGCGGCGGATGCAGGTCGCGCTCGCGCGGCGACGACTCGCCGCGATCCATCGGGAGCTCGGCGATCATTCGGCGGCGCGCCTCGAGTACGTTCGCGCGATCGATCTCGCGGAGGAGCTGCTGCGGGACGAGCCGTCGAGTCTGGACCGGATGCTGGGCGCGATCGATGCCTACCAGGGCCTGAGCAGCATCGCGATCGATCCCTCCGAGCGGCGGTCCGTGCACGAGCGCGCCCTCGATCTCTGTCGCGCTGGAGCCTCGATCGATCCGGATCGGATCGAGCTCCGACACATGACCGCGGCGACGCTCCTCGACCTGGCGGCCGCGCGGCAGTCGGACGGCGCCGACGCGGAAGCGGAAACGCTGCTGCGCGAGGCGCTCGACCTCGAGACGACCCTGCTCGACGTGACGCCGGATGCGCCGGAGGTCCTCCGCGGAGTCCTGATCATCGGCCACAACCTGGCGAAGTCGATCCGGAAGGACGCCGCGCGCATCGACGAGGCGGTCGCGCTCGAACGCCGGGCGATCGACGCCGGCTCGCGCCTGATCGAGATCGTGCCCGGCAACGTCGAGTTCCAGGCGCTCCGGGCCGCGAGCCGCTCGTCGCTCGCGACGATGCTCGCGCTCGACGAGCGCGAGCTCGAGGCGGCGGCCGCCGCCGCGCGAGAAGCGGTGGATGAGCTGGCGCGGCTGGTCGAATCCTCGCCGCTCAACCACGCCTCCCGCAAGCTGCTCGGCGGCGCGCTCGGGGCGTACGCCGGCATCCTGGCGCGATCGCAGCCGCGCGAGGAGTTCGCGCCCGTGTTCGAGCGCGCCATCGCGGTCGACGAGGCGATCCTCGCCGAGCACGACGATCCAGCCGTCGTCCTCGACTTGGCGCATGTCCGGCTCAACCTCGGTACGCACTTGCTCAAGCGGGGGCACCACCGCGACGCGCTCGATGCCTACGAGCGGGCGGCGCCGTCGATCGCGCGCGCGCTCGCCGCGGCTCCCGGCGGCGTGCGTGAGCGTCACCTCGAGTCCCTGCGATACCAGTACACGGCGCGCGCCTTCCTGGCCCTCGACGACCCGGCCGCGGCGGCGGAGGCGGCCGAGGCGCTTGCTGCCGCGTTCGACGACGAAGTGAACGCCGCCGCCGCCGCGACGATCTTCGAACAGTGCGTCGCCGCCCTCGACGGCTGGCCGGACGTCCCCTCCGAGCTGGAAGC
Organism: uncultured Phycisphaeraceae bacterium; assembly: GCA_964649825.1. Classification (GTDB taxonomy): domain Bacteria; phylum Planctomycetota; class B15-G4; order B15-G4; family JADJEK01; genus CAZYQW01. Next base: position 8,608 of record CAZYQW010000040.1, read on the forward strand.
CGCGGCCCACGCGTGGCGGGCACGGGCCGCGTCGCTCCGGCGGCGGGTGTCGGCGCCGTAGCCGAGTCCTCGACCCGAACGATTCCCGCCCGTCCCGCGCCGGGCGGGTGCTCGTCGCCGATCTCTGCGTCCTTCGTCGTCGAGAACCCAACCGGGTCGATCTCCTCCTCGCCCCTCGATCTCGCGACGATGACTCCGCCAGGGAAGCTCGCTCCAATCCTTGTCAACCGGTCTGTTGGTCCAAGTATGGGGTTGTGCCCCCGCGTCGCTCCGTTTGTCGCGGGACGGGCGTGAATCGTCCGGGCTCGAACGTGGTTTCCTAGGCCGAGATGGTCACTCCGACCGCGTTCGTGAGACCGAACCCCTGCGGCAGGGTCGGGTCGAGCGTGATCGCCTGGACGTGGACGACCGCGTCCGCCGCTCCGCCGGGGATCCCGGCGATCAACCGTTCACCGTTCGCGTCCGTGACCAAGGGCAGGATCAGGCCGGCCGACGGGTTCGGCAGGAGGAAGCCGCCCTTGAACGGCAGGGCGACGGCCTGCGTCGACGCGACCAGCCAGATCGGTGCGTTCTTCGGAGCCTTCGTCACCTTCAGGTCGGCGACGCCGCCGAGACCGAGCGGAGTGCCGTAGACCGCGAGGCGCGCGGGCCCGGGACCGCCGAGCCCTTCATCGGGCTGCTGCACGACGGCGCGGTAGACGAGCACGGCCCCGGTCTCGGTCGAGGTTCCGGTCGGACCGTTGTAGTTGGGTGCGCCGAGCGCGAAGTCGAGCCAGCCGTCGCCGTCGCGATCGCCGAGCGGTGCGACGGCATGGCCGAGCCGGTCGTTGATGCTCGTGCCGACGATCGCGTGCCAGAGGATCGCCCCGGCCACCGCGGAGACGACGTACGCGTTGCCGCTGTTTGCGGGCGGCGCGCCGGGGTCCGCGAGCAACAGGTCGTCCTTGCCGTCCTTGTTCACGTCGCCGGCGCCGGCGATCCGAGTGCCGAAGCCGCCGAACTGGAGGATCGGCGCGCCGCCGTACGGGCCGGGGAAGACGCGCGTCACGTTCGAGACGTTGTTGGCGACCTTCGCGTGGACGGCGACGTCGAGCTTCCCGTCGCCGTTGGCGTCGCCCGCCGCCGCGACCACGTCGCCGAGCGCACCGTTCACGACCGATCCGCCCACGGCGAAGAGCGTCCCCCCGTTGCCGTCGAACACGCCGAACCAGCCCGCGCCCACCTTGCCGCCTTCGGTCTGATTCGGTGCGCCGACCGCGAAGTCCGCCTTGCCGTTGCCATTGAGGTCGCCGAGCGCGGCCAACGAGGCGCCGAACTCGCCGCCCGCCGTCTTTCCGAGCGTCTGATGCAGCGTCCCCTTCGTGGAGCCGGAGACGACCACCACGCGGCCGACGGGTAGACCACCGTGGAGGTACGACGGCTCGCTGAGCACGAAGTCGCCGAAGCCGTCGTCGTTGACGTCGCCGAGCCCCGCGACTTGGTAGCCGAACCGCCCCGGAGGGCTCTGTCCGAGGATGTTGCCGCTGAGATGAGCGAGGATCGACCAGTCCTTTCCGGAGTAGACGTTCACGCTGCCGATCGGCGTGTTGTTCCACGACGACAACGTGTACGGCATCCCGACCAACAGATCCGGCCAGCCGTCCTTGTTGACGTCGGTGCCCCCTCCCAGCGTGAGGTCGACCGCGGAGTACGGGACGTTCAGATTGATCGTCGCGATGACGTGCAGATCGATGCCGGAATGGACGCGTACGACGCCGATGGCGAGACCGGCCAGGCTCGCCGACGCGGCGGCGAAGTCCGGATGGCCGTCCTTGTCCACGTCCCCGATCGCCACCAGCGCCGCACCCGTGCGGTCCTGGGCGGCAACGCCGGGGATCACTCCGTCCTGGACTTGCGCCCGGCCCACGGCAGCGGCCACGAGAGCGAACGACAGGGAGATGGGAAGTCGGTTCATGAGTCTGCTCCTCGAATGACGTGGATTCGTCCGAGGCCTGCGGCCTCGCTTCGAGGTGGAGCCACGAACCGCGCGCGGGTGCATCAGCGAAACGGTGCAGATCGCGAAGAAAACTCGAACCGCCAGCCGCCGGGATCGACGCGGCGGCGCTGAACTCGGACGGGTGGCCGCCGAGGGCCAGGTTCGGCGCGAATCTGGAATACTGGCGAAAGCTCGCGCGGTACGCCCCGACGATTCATGAGAGCGCGCAGCGCCACCTTGTTTTTCTTCTCTCTTCTTCTCAACCCCCTGAGCCCACGCACGCATCGTGGCCCCCAGGCGGGCGGAGCGGGTCGATCGGGCCGCGCCGAGCGAGTTCCGCAGCGAGCCGCCCACGCCTACCGCGACCAAAGCACCCCGACCCAACCCCCTCGCCCCACCCCGAGCGAGGACTGTCTGAGCGAACGCGGCCCGATCGACCCGCTTCGCCCGCCCGACCCCGTCACCGACATTCTCCCCGTGCCCGCGCGAGTACTCGGACACACTCCTAGCCGCGCGCCTCGCTCCCGGCGCCGTCCGTCATCAGGAGCCGTTCAGCTCCGCCTTCCGCCACTTCTGGATCCGATCGAAGAAGAGCCCCGTGAACTCGTCGACCTCGTGCGCCGGGAAGAGCGCCGTGACCTTCTGCCGCACCGCGTCGCGCGCGGTCTCCGACTGGAAGAACTCGTCGGCGACCTCGTCGAGGTGCGAGAGGTGCGTGGCACAGAACTCCTCGAACTTCTCGGTCTCGAATCGATCGTGGGCGAGCGCGGCGTATGCCTCGAGCTTCTCGTCGAGCGGGCGGTCGCCGTCCGCGATCTCGTAGTACGGGCGCCAGTTCAGGTTCAGCGGGAACCGACGTCGCGTGACCGCGCAGAAGACCGCCCAGCGGAGCTTCGCGAGGACGAGCCACGCGAAGTGGTAGTGGAGCGACGTGACCTGCGAGTCGGGACAGGCGTTCGCGAAATCGATCGGGTGGAAGACGCCGTCCTTGCGCAGCGACTCGCACGAGTTGAAGTCCCAGCCGAAGAAGCTGTTGATCGTCAGCGTCATGTTCCGGAGCGTCTTCTCGTCATCGGCGGAGAGGAAGCCGCGGTCCATCTTGTACCGGTCATGCAGCGGCGCCGCGGGGTCGTAGCTCACGAAGCGCACCTGGGGCCCGACGCCGATGCAGCGCACGAACAGGTCGAACCCCTCGACCGAGCGCTGCAGGTGCATCACTTTCTTGCCGCTCTGCTCGTACGCGGCGCGGAGGGCCGGCTCGTTCTCGATCCGGCTCACTCCGACCCACGCGCCGCCGTCGTACGGCTTCATGAACATCGGGTAGCCGAGCTTCTCGCCGACCTCGCCGAGGTCGAACAACCGTGCGTACTGCTCGAGCGTCGGCTGCAGGTCCGCGGTTTTCTCGTATTCCTTCGGCGGGACCAGCCATGTCTCGGGGATCGGCAGCCCGAGGCGCATCATGGCGCAGTACGTCGTCTGCTTCTCCATCGACTGGATCGACCACGGGTTGTTCAGGACGTACAGCCCGTCCATCACGACCGCCTTCTTGATCCACTCGCGGCTCGTGTGATACCAGTGAGTGAGCCGATCGAGGACGACGTCGTAGCGGCACGGCTGGCGGAGGTCGAACGGCTCGATCGTGACCCGATTCACTTCGACCCGCACGGTGTCGCCGTCCCACGGGATCCTCAGCTCCAGTCGGCGGACGAGCTCTTCGAAGCAGTAGGGCCAGCAGATGTCGGCGCCGAGGGAGAGGCCGATGCGGCGGGTGACGGTGCCCATGATCACTTCCTCGAGGGGAATGGGGGCGTGCCCAGTGGAACGGATGGACCCAGTGGAACCGATGGAACCGATGGAACGGGCGCGGCGCGTCTATTCATACACCATCCAGAGCGGACCGGGGAACAGCCACGAGAGCCCTTCGCGCATCCGATCGCGCCAGTTCTCCCAGTTGTGGCCGTCGCGCGCCTCGACGTACCGCACGTCGGCGCCGGTCCGCTGCAGGAGCGGGACCATCGATCGGTTCTCGTAGATCAGCGACTCGTACATCCCACAGCTCACGAACATCCGGTCGGCCGTGCGCGACGGCTTCGCGCGGAATCGGTTCATGAATGCCACGACCGGGTCGAACGCCGGGCCGCGGTGATGTTCACCGATGTCGGTGAACGCGAACGATCCCGATTGGAGCAGCAGTTTGCCGAAGACGCCGGGGCGTCGCACCGCGCACGAGAGCGTCGCGACCGCGCCAAAACTCGCGCCGGCCAGGCCGCGCGCCGTCGGGTTGTCGACGAGCGGCAGCTTCTTGCCGAGGAACGGAAGCAGCTCGTCCACGAGGAACGTCGCGTTCCGCTCGTCGTCGGCGTACTCGGTCAGCCGATCCCGCGGGTTCGTCATCGCGACGATCATCGAGGGGATCTCGAGCTGATGGATCAGGTTGTCGAGCACGGTCTGGAGCCCGGAGAACCGGAGGTAGTCGTCCCCGTCGTGGGTCACGAGGAGCGGATACCGCGCCCGCCGGCGAAAGCGCGCGGGCAGGTAGAGCCGAACCACGCGCTCGTCGCGAAACGCGTTGCTGTGCAGCACGAGGGTCTCGATCGTTCCTTTGCGCGTCGCCTCGTGCTCGAGCGCCCAGTCGGGAGACTCGTACCCCGCGCCGTAGCAGACCGAGTTCGAGCCGAACGGGTCGTGGGCGCGCCGATCGTTCAGAGGATCGAGCAGCCAGCGGACGTTGTCGTCCCGTACGACCTCGAACTTGTACTCGACGCGCGAGCCGCGCGGCAGCTCGATCGTCCTCGTCCAGAGGTCCGTACGTCGCAGCCGCACGAGCGGCTGCCGCGACTCGAGTCCGAAGATCCAGTGGCGAAGGTTGACGGCGTCCGCCTCGCCGCGATACACGAACGTCACGTGATCACCGTCGACGAGCGGGAACTCGTTCGACGTGAAGAACGCCTCGACCTCGTCCTCCGGCGCCGCACGCGCGATCAGCTCCTCGAGGGCGGGGCTCACGCGGTCACCTCATGGACGATTCCTTCGCGCTCGAGCGTCCGGGCGCCGCGAGCGAATCTCCACGTGCCGCCGTCCCACTCCACGCGATCGCCGTCGTCCATCGGTACGCACGCGGCCGGCGCGAACCGCCGTGCGAGGAGCGCCACCCGCTCCGCGTCGTCGAGCCGCAGCCGATGTCGGGCGTGCGGGAACGGGATGAGGCCATGGTAGAGGTCCAGCCCGGCCTCGAGCACCTCCGCGTTGCCCCGGCCCTGGGGCGGGTTGTCGTGGAACAGGACGATCCGCTCGCCGAGCGCCATCGCGCCGGCCGACCACGCGATGATCGGGCGCACCCCGATGAGCGCAGGAAAGTCGAACAGGCGCAACCGGTTCATGAGCACCGCGACGTGTCCGCCCGCCAACGCGATCGCGGCCGCGCCGTCCACCACGCCCTCGATCTCGCGACGTTCGCGCACGATGGCGGGGCGCGTCTTCGGCTCGAAGTCGCGCTCGAACTGCTCCAGCACGTCGCGCACGCGCGACTGATGCTCGGCATCGATCGTCCGCACGGCCTCGATCGCAGCGTCCAGCTCGGGACGGACGAGGTCATCCTCCCCTTCGATCCGGTAGAGCTCGCGTGCCGCCGCCGTCGCATGGTCGAGACGCAAGCGATACAGCCGCTGCATCGCCCGCGTCTTGTCGTGTCGCGCGCGAAGGCCCCGGAACAGCTTCGGATCGCGCTCGAAGACCTTCTCGCACCGCTCCCAGAGCTGCAGGTTCGTGCAGCATCCGCCCAGGTGCAGGTCGAGCTCCTCGTCCTCGAGCTCTCGCTCCTCCCACCCCGCGGTGATCGTCGCGATCGACCCCTCGACCCCGAGGTCGCGGCAGGTGTCCGACACCGTGCGAACGTGTCGTTGAGGGCCGAGAAGGATGATTCTCATCGGCGCGATCCTATCCCGATCCACCCGGTATTCGAGCCCAACGAGAAGCCTCAGCCCTTGCGGAACCCCAGCACGTACCCCGTCACGAGCGCTCCCGCCGTCGGGATTCGGTCCTTCAGGACCTGGCCGATCGTGTCGTTCTCCTTCAGGTTGAGGACGAGGTCGTTCACCAGATCGACCGCCTTGCCCCAGTCGACCGTCACCACGTCCGCGTACGACATTCCTTGCAGCACCAGGAAGAACCCGGCCGCCACGATCATCAGCAGCTTCAAGACCTTCCGCGACGCGTACCCGAGCGCGAACCCGATCATCGCGAAGAAGCTCCCCTCCGTCACGTACGGCAACGCGTCCGCGACCGGCGAGGACTCCGGCGAGGACTCCGGCGAGGGCGCCGCGCCGCTCGACGGGCTCGCCTCGTCCGGCAGATCGGGAAAGAACGACTTCGCCTTCCCGCCCTCGACCCCGTCGACCTTCACCACCGAGGCCGATTCCTCCCCGTCCCCGATCGCCGCGCGCACCGCGACCGATCCCGCCGTCAACACCAACAACCCGACGAACACCACCGACTTGACACCCACGAACGACTCCGCGGCAAAGGAAGAGGGACGATGCATCCTATCCCGACCCGCGTCCCGTTCGCGAATCCCGACTCCACGGAAGACGCGCGTGACCACGACCGTTTCCCCCCGGCCGCCGTCGCGCCGCGGGGGCGGCCCGACGTCACCGTCCGTCGAGCAGGTCGAGGTAGATCTCCTCGAGGCGGCGGACTTGGGTCTCGATGTCGTGGTGCTCGGCGACGAACCGCCGCCCGGCGCGACCCATCCGGCGTACGCGGTCGCGGTCGGCCGCCAAGCTCTGGAGGTGGCTCGCCAGGGCGGCGACGTCGCCGGGCGGCGCGAGGAACGCACCCTCCTCTCGATCGACGACGTTCGGGATGTCGGCGTGGGTGGTGGCCACGATCGCCATCCCGAGCGCCTGAGCCTCGAGGATCGCGACCGGCGCGCCGCCCTCGGTGTCGCCGTCCGCCGCGGCGCGGCTCGGCGCGAGGAAGACGTCGTGGGTCGCGCCGGCCGCGAGGAACTCGCGGTGCGAGACCGAGCCGAGCCACTCCACCGCGTCCCCGAGGCGCTCGATCGCGGCAAGGACGCGCGCCTTCTCCTCGTCGTCGCCGGCGCGGCGGCCGCGATCTCCGATCACGGTGACCCGAATCGCGACTCCCGACTCGCGGCACCGCGCGACCGCGGCGAGCGCGTCCGGGATCCCTTTCTTCTCGCGGAACGTCCCCGCGACGAGGACGCGGAGCGGACCGTGCTCCTCGCGTGCCGGCGGTGGCACGAGGGCGATGCCGTGCCGCCAGACCATGACGCGTTCTCGAGGCGCTCCGAGCGCGACGAGGGCGTCGGCCATGAACGGACCCTCGACGAGAAAGCGGTCTCCGTTTTCGAAGAGCTGTCGATACCTCTCGCGCCACGTCGGGTCGCGCGGTGTTCCGGAGACGTCGACGCCGTAGAACGACGTGACGATCGGGATCCCCATCCGCGCTGCGAGCGCGAGCCGCTCCCACCCGCAGGTGCCGAAGTGTGCGTGGAGGAGGAGGATCGACTCGCGGCGAATCACGTCGGCGAAGTACTCGTCGAGGATCCGGGCGCGGCCCCGCGCGCGGAGCGCCAGCCAGAGCTTCCTCGCCGATCCGAGCGTGCTCGCGGCGTGGACCGCGGGGAACGGGAACTGGTCGAGGTTCTCGGTGCGATGCGTCAGCACGACGGGTCGCACGCGCTCGAGGCGGACGAGCGGCCGGTGGATCCAGCTCCCGGTGTGGAAGAGGTAGGGAAGGACGACGTGACCGACGGCGGGCCGCGTCGCGGCGCTCATGCGCGCACGACCTCGTGGGTCATCGTCCCGTGAGCGAGGAACGACTCGACCGTCGCCGCGACCTCGCGCGCGAGCGCGCGGCCGAGCCCGGCGTGGTAGCCGGCCGAGTGCGGCAGGAGCAGCACGTCGTCGCGCGCCGCGAGCTCCGGGAGACGCGGGAACGGCTCGGTCGCGAAGACGTCGAGTCCGAGCCCGGCGAGGCGATCGCACCCGAGTGCGGCGTCGAGGTCGAGGCACTCTCCGCGCGCCGTGTTGACGAGCACCGCGCCCTTCTTCACGCGGGCGAGCGCGGCGGCGTCGATCAGGTCGCGCGACGACTCCGTCAGCGAGCAGTGCAGCGTGACGACGTCCGCGCGCGGCAAGGCGTCGTCAAGCCTCGCCGTGCCGGGCTCGGCCGGATCGACGACGATCGTCTTCGCGCCGAGCGCGCGCCAGACGTCGGCCGCGCGCCGCCCGATCACGCCGTGCCCGAGAATCGCGACGGACAGCTCGCGTACCAGCGGGATCGCCTCGCGGCGGATCTCGGGGCGCGCCCACTCGCCCCGTGCGGCGCGCCGTTGGAACCGGGGCAGGCGCCGCAGGAGGCCGAGGGCCATCGCGAGCGACGTGTCGACCACGGCGTCGCGCCGGGCCACCGGGCAACGCGCCACGCGGACACCCGTCCGCTCGGTCGCGTCGAGATCGATGTGGTCGTGCCCGGAGGTCGCGGTCACCACGAGGCGGAGCCTCGGCAGCCGCGCGAGCATCATGGCGTTCACCGCGAACCGGCTGTGGACGACCAGCACCTCGGCCTCCGCGTCCGGCGCTCCCTCGACCTCGTCCGCGTCGACCCCGAGCCGCGCGAGGCGTCGGACGAGCTCGCGGCGGTCCTCGGCCGACATGTGGTCGAACGAATCGGGCAGCGCGCACCTCATGCTCGGAGTCGACCCCGGCCGGCCGCCGCGGTCAAGCGACTCGAAGATCGAATCGCGCGACGGCGTGGCAACGCGGGCTCGCCGTGCTACGGTCTGCGGGTCGTCCGATCGGGCGGGTCGAGGAGGGTGAACGATGAAGGCGCGTCTGCAGCTCGGGTGCCTGGTGGTCGTCGCGTCGGGCTGCGCGACCGGGCTGTCGCCGGAGGTGATCGACGCGAACCTCGACGCGGCGATGCAGCGCGCCCGGCGGCTCCACCGGGACGGAGACTCGATCGAGGCGTACCAGTTCCTCACCAAGGTCCAGCAGATCGATCCGGATCGGCCGGACGCTCGGGAGCTCCTGGCCGTGGTCCGGTCCGACTCGCCGGAGCTCGAGGACCTGTTCCACAAGCCGTTGCTCGGGTCGAATCGGGCGGTGCGCATCCCGACCGAACGGCCGCTCTGGGCGCGGATCCTGCTCTACCTCCCCGACCGCGTCCTCGACCTTCTCGACGTGCTGTCGTTCGATGTCCACGTGGGACCGGGCGTCCTCGTCAACGTCCACCTCACGCGCGCCGTGCAGCTCGGGGCGGGGGCGCGCGCGGTGGCGGGGATCGGCTGGCACGATCACCGCTCGCTCGGCTTCCTCGCCCAGAGCGAGGCAGAGGTGGTGATCCCGGCGGTGGGGACGTCCGCCTGGGCCGGCGCCATGGCCGGGACGTCCGGGATCTACGCCGGCTCCGACGGCATCTTCGACCTCCACCGGCCGACGATCCCGCTGTACCAGGACTTCCGCGACTACTGGGCGGTCGGGTTCTCCACCACCGCGGTGACGGCTGGCTTCGACTTCGATCTCCACCCCCTCGAGATCGCCGACTTCCTCGCCGGTCTGCTGACGATCGACTTCCTGCGGGACGACTTCGCGGCGACCCGCGGGGTCGGGATCACCATCGGCGACCAGATGCTGCTCTGGCGCCTGTCCGACGTGATCCGCTCGCCGGCCGCGGTCGCGGCCTATCGAGAGCACCCGCGCGAGCCGTAGGGGCGGGCTTGCCATCGCGTCCGGTTCCGTCTGGAATGGCAGCGATTCGGGCCCGCGCGGCCGCATCTACTGGGACGGAACATGTCGGACATCCTCAAGGACACCTGCCACGACGACTTCGACTTCGAGACCCTCCCGTGGCTCGACCACGGCCGCGCCGAGATCGACCGCTACGTCGCGAAGCTCGACGCAACCGTCGCGAAGAAGGCGGAGCTGCGCGCGCACCTCGTCCACTGGATGCAGTTCGGCTTCACCGTCCTCGAGCGCGCGATCGAGCCGGCGCTGATCGATGCGTTCCTGCAGGACGTCGACGACCTGCTCGCGGACCACCGGAAGCACAACGTCTTCGTCGACTGCGACGTCGCGCACGTGGTGCCGATCAAGACGATCGAGGACCGCTACATCCAGGAGCTGCGCGAGGACCGCGGCACGGTCCACCTGCGGATCAACGACCTGCACAACTACTCGACCGCGGCGAAGAAGCTGTCGCTCCACAAGACCATCGTCGAGGTGCTCGGCCACATCCTGCGCGGCCCCGTCGTCGCGATCCAGTCGCTCACCTTCTTCAAGGGGAGCGAGCAGGAGATCCACCAGGACTACGCGTTCGTCCGCGCGAAGGTGCCGAGCCAGCTCGCCGCGACCTGGATCGCGCTCGAGGACATCCATCCCGACGCGGGGCCGCTGATGTACATCCCCGGTTCGCACTCGCTGCCCAAGTTCGAGTGGGGTGACGGGATCTTCCGCACGCAGCACTCGACGCGCAACGAGAGCCAGTTCGCGAGCTACATCCACGCCGTGGCCGAGATCTATCGCGAGCAGGTCGTCCGCTTCGCGCCGAGGAAGGGCGACGTCTTCATCTGGCACGGCGCCCTCGCCCACGGCGGCTCGCCGGCCGTGAACCGCAACCTGACCCGCAAGTCGTACGTCTCGCACTACTCGAACGCCGACCATCACGACTTCGACTACCGCGCGCCCGACCGGCCGACCGAGCGGATCCAGATCAACGGCGGGTACATCCACCGCAGCCCGATCGATCCGAGGAACGAGGACATCCTGCGGAACGGAGGGCCGCTGTAGGGGGCGGGACCGCGGTCCGGATGGGGCCGCGGCCGGACAGGATCATCGCGGGCGTCGAACTCCACCCTTCCGCCGAATGCCGAAGCCATATCGGTAGAGGTCCGGAACGTCGAACCGCCCGTCGCGACGGATGCTCAAGACGCCGAGTGCGACGAGCTCCTCCGCGACGCGCTCCCCGTCGGCGCCGAATCCGTCGTCCCGCGTGCGGGCGACGGCGAGGAGCTGTTCCACCTCGGACCGATCGAGGAACAGGGTCTTGCCCTTCAGGTTCTCCAAGGACGAGCTGATGGAGGAGCACAAGGTCGTCGCGCGCCGCTCATCGTCCCTTCAGCTCGTCCGGAGCGCGGCCGCCAGCGCGTCCACGACCTCGTCCTGCTCCGCGTCCGTCATCGTGGCGAAGAGTGGCAGGCGCAGGATCCGGCCCGCCACGTCGCGGGAGCGGGGGCATGGGGCGTCGCCGGGCTCGAGGAGGGTGCGGCCGAACGGCGTGGCGTCGAGCGAGAGATAGTGCGACAGCGCCTGGATGCCCTGGTCGAGCAGGCGACGTCGGACGCGCTCACGCTCGATCTCGTCCGCCAGAAGCACGTGGAAGACGTGACCGTTCACGTCGCGGTCGGCCGCGACTCGCGGGAGGCGAAGCCGTTCGCGGCGCTCGAGGTCCGCGAGAAGCTCCGCGTAGCGTCGGTACCGCGCTCGCCGCGCGGCGAGGATCCCGTCCGCCTTCTCGAGCTGTACGGCGAGGACGGCCGTCTGCAGCTCCGACGGAATGAACGACGATCCGACGTCCCACCACGAGTACTCGTCCACGTCGCCGCGGCGAGCGAGGGCGCGGTCGGTCCCGATCTCCCGCAGGAGGTCGGCACGCCGGACGAGCTCGTCGTCCGAGAGCACGAGGGCGCCGCCCTCGCCGCAGCCCAGGTTCTTCGAGCCATGGAACGACAGGCAGCCGGCCCACCCGAGCGTGCCGCACGCGCGTCCTTTGTAGCGCGAGTCGAGCGCGTGCGCGGCGTCCTCGACGACGGCGACGCTGGCGGGAAGCCGCTCGCGCAGCCGGTCGACGTCGGCCGCCGCGCCCCCGTAGTGCACCGCGATCACGGCGCGCGTGCGCGGCCCGACGCGCCGCGCCACGTCGTCGGGGTCGACGTTCAGGTCGTCCTCGCGGACGTCGGCGAACACCACCCGCGCGCCTTGACGCAGCACGCAGGTCGCGGTGCTCGAGAAGGTGAAGGCGGGGACGATCACCTCGTCGCCCGGTCCGACCCGGAGCAGCATCATCGCCATCTCGAGGGCGTGGGTGCAGGACGTCACGACCCGCACCGTCGCGCCGCCGAGACGGTGTCGGAGCGCGTCCTCGCAACGCGAGAGCCACGGGCCGCCGCCGCCCGCGAAGCCGCTCTTCAAGACCGCTTCGAGGGCGCGGAGCTCGCGGTCGTCCAGATCGAGCCGGTGGTAGGGGATGCGGATGGGGGGCATGGCTTGCGACAGTCTAGCCCCAGCGATTCGCGAACGCGGCGCGCCTGAACGATCCTCGCGGCGGTAGAGTCGGGGCCGGGACGTTCCTCTCGACCTCGTAGGGCGCGGACAAGGAGCCTGGGTGTGAAGAGACGCAGGTGGCTGCTCCGCCGGTACGCGCCCCCGGGTTCGGCGCCCGGCGCGTTCGAGGTCGCGACGGACGCGCACCCGTCGCGGATCCACGCGTTCACCTATGACGCCGCCCGGCTGGAGGAGCATGATCCGCCGGACGCGGATCGGGCGGCCGCGCTCGTCGGCGAGAACCACGTCACCTGGATCGACGTGTACGGTCTCGCCGATGAAGCGGTCCTGCGTCGATTCGCCGAGAGGCTCCAGCTCCATCGACTCGCCCTCGCCGACGTGGCGAACACGGGGCAGCGCCCCAAGGTCGAGGACTACGGCGACGTCCTGTTCTGCGTGGTCCGGATGGGCCTGCTCGAGCCCGACGGCTCGACCCACTGGGAGCAGATCAGCGTCTTCCTCGGCCGGCACTTCGTACTGACGTTCCAGGAGCGCCCCGGCGACTGCCTGGAACCGCTCCGAGCGCGGCTCCGGCAGGGGCGGTCCAACGTCCGTGCGTCCGGTCCCGACTACTTGACCGCGATGGTGATCGATGCCGTGGTCGATGGCTACTTCCCTCTCCTCGAGCGCTTCGGCGACGAGCTCGAGGAGCTCGAAGCGGCGGTGATCCGGAGCCCGACGCGAGACGCGATCTCCGACATCTTCCGCATCAAGCGCGAGCTGATGACGCTGCGGCGCGCGGTCTGGCCGCTCCGCGACACGCTGGGGCAGCTCGTTCGGGATCGACATGCATTGATCGAACCCGAGGTCGTGCCGTACCTGCGCGACACCACCGATCACGTCCACCAGGTGGTGGACGTGGTGGAGACGTACCGCGAGCTCGCCGGCAGCCTGATCGACGTCTACCTGTCGAGCGTGGGGAACCGGACGAACGACGTGATGCGCGTGCTGACGGTGATCGCGACGATCTTCATCCCGCTGACGTTCCTGGCCGGCGTCTACGGCATGAACTTCGACCGGATGCCGGAGCTCCATTGGTCGTTCGGCTATGCCGCGTTCTGGGGCGTAGCGGGCGCGGTGACCGCGACGCTGCTCCTCCTGTTCGCGCGGCTCGGGTGGCTGCGGTTCGGCGGGACGCGGGAACGACCGCGGTCGAGCCCGCGCCACTCGCCGCCGCCTCCTCCTCGGTAGATCGCGGCGGCGGCGACGCGCGCTCACGTCACGGATAGGCGAAACCCACTCCGTTCGTCACGGAGAGCTGCAGCGTCGGGACGACGTCGATGAGGAACGCCTGACCGAAGCCGCCGAACGCGGCGGGCACCGGCGGCAGCTCGACCAGCGCGACGAGCGAGCCGGTCGGGCCGGCCAGGAACGGCCCGGTGATCGTCATGCCGACCGGGTCGACGTAGAGGACGCATCCGCCGCCGAGTGGAAGGAACGTCGGAGTCGAGCTGAACGTGAGGAAGACGACCGCGCCGGCGCCGCCCCCGGAGATCGATCCGACCAGCGTGCCGCCGGCCATCGCGCAGCCGACGAGCCCGAGCTTCGGCACGGCTCCGTTCGCCCCGGGGCAGCCCGCGCCGAACGAATCGATCGGGCGGCACTCGGTCGGACCGAACGTGACGACGTGGGCGACCGCGTCCTTCGTGTCGCCGTCCCCGTTCAGGTCCATCCCGCCGAGCTCCGCCACGAAGACGAGCGCTCGGTCCGCGTCGACCGCGAGGCATCCGCGCAGCGGGAGCTCCACGTTCTGCAGCACGTGGCCGACGCCGTCGAGGAGGTGCAGCACGAAGTCCTGCGTGTCGCCGTCGCCGTTCAGGTCCGAGCCCTGATTCCCTTCCGGCACCACGAACGCCGCTCGCAAGCCGGCGAAGTCGACGCCTTCGAACAGCGCGTAGCCGACGTTCGCGAGGAGTCCGGCGGAGGGATCGAGGACGTGGAGGATGACGTCCGACTTGTCCCCGTCCGCGTTCAGGTCGACCCCTTCGGCGGCCTCCTCGACGCCGAAGAAGACGCGCTCCGGCGTGGCGACGAGCACCTGGGCCCCGCCGCCCACGCGCAGGTTCTCGGTGAAGTTCGCCGCCACGCGATGCAGATGCAGGACCGAGTCGGCGGCGTCGCCGTCGCCGTTCAGATCGACCTTGCCCTGATTGTTCTCGTGCACCGGCACGACGAGCACGTCCTTCGCCGCGTAGACGGCGGCGGGCGGCGGCTGGAAGTTCGCGGGCGCCGCGAGGCCGAGGTTGCGCGTCACGCCCGACGAGAGCTCGTGGACGAACACGACCGAGTCGAGCGCGTCTCCATCTCCGTTCAGGTCGGTTTGACCGTTGGCCCCCTCGGACGCCCAGACCGCGATGAAGTCGTCGCCCGCATCGAAGTGGATCATCGCCAGGCCCAGATTCAGCGGCGCGCCCGAAACCAGGTCGATCAGCGCGACGACCACGTCCGCCGCGTCGCCGTCGCCGTTGATGTCCGTGGCGCCCTGGGCGAGCTCCGGCACGCCGAACACGACGCGGTCCTGGACGAGCCGGAGCGGTCGATTGCTCGCCGCCGCCACCCCGAGGTTCACCACCGAGTGGCTCGCGAGGGAGTAGACGTGAAGGACGAGGTCGGCCGCGTCGCCGTCTCCGTTCAGGCTGGTCGCGCCCTGGGCCTGCTCGACGGCGAGGAACACGAAGCGGCCGCCGCCGATGGTGGGAGCGCGCGGCGCCGAAGCCGCCACGAAGGCCGCCACGCCGAGGTTCTGGGTCACGCCCGCGACCAGGTCGTGAGCGTGCGCGACGACGTCGTTCACGTCGCCGTCGCCGTTCAGGTCGGACGCGCCCTGATCCTGCTCGCGCACCATGAAGCCGACGACTCCATCCTTCACGCCGAACTGGTTCGCGGCGCGATTGAGGTTGGTGAGCAGGCCGGTCGCGGAGTCGTAGACGTGGAGGACGCCGTCCTTCGTGTCCCCGTCGCCGTTCAGGTCCTGCGACTGGCCGGCCTCGGACACGAGACAGACGACGTAGCCGGCGTCGACCACGACCGATCGCTGGCCGACGTCGCAGAAGATCGTCTGGAACTCCAGCGCGACGCCGACGTTGACGGTGACGCCCATCGCGAGATCGCGGACGTGGAGCACGGTGTCGTTCGTGTCCCCGTCGCCGTTCCAGTCGGTGTCGCCCTCGGGCACGCCGAACGCGGCGATCGCCTCCTGGAGGTCGAAGCCGTCGCGGTCGTTCGCGGCGAGCCCGAGGTTCGTGATCGTCGACGCGAAGGCCGACGCGGAGATGAAGAAGGAGAACCCGAGCGCGAACGGCGCGCGGAACAGGAAGAACGTTCGTCGTTGAGACATGCGTCGACCTCGAAACGTCGGGCCGGAGCAGCATGGTAACCACGTCGTGGGGCGAGGGCGACTTCCTGCGACCAGCGCGGGAAGCGAAGTTCGGGGGCGAAACGTCTCTTCGAAAACCTGGACCGTCGACTTGAGATGCGTTCGAGCGAGTACGGCGGTGGCCTACGGCGGATAGAAGATCGGGATCAGGATTCCCGCGAGCAGGATGAAGAGAACCCGCAGGGGGAGGCCGACGCGAACGAAGTCCTGGAACCGATAGCCGCCCGGGCCGTAGACGAGCAGGTTCGTCTGGTACCCCACCGGCGTGAGGAACGCCGCCGACGCGGCGAAGGCGACGGTCATCAGGAACGGCTCCGGCGCTACTTCCATGAGCTTGGCGGCGCGGACGACGATCGGCGTCATCAGCGCGGCCACGGCAGCGTTCGTGAGCACGTCGCTCAAGAACGCGGTCAACGAGTAGAGCGCGATCACCACGACGGCGAACGGCGCGTCGGAGAGGACGGCCATCAGCCCCTCGGCCGCCTTCGCGGCCAGGCCGACCTGCTCCATCGCCGTGCCCATCCCGAGGAAGCCGGCGAGGAGGAGGAGCACGTTCCAGTCGAACGAGTTGTAGGCCTGCTGCGGCGTGATGCAGCGGAAGAGCACCATCGCGGCGGCGGCGGCGACCGCGCCGGTCGCGAGGTGGAGGAACCCGGTGGAGACGAGCAGGACGAAACCGAGCAGGATCGCGAGCGCGACGGGCGCCTTCGTCCGCGTCTGCACCTCGCCTTCGACCCCCTCGACGAGGATGAGGTTCTCCGACGCTCGCAGGTTGCGAAGGCTCTCGACCGTGCCCTGCACGAGGAGCATGTCGGCGGACTCGACGCGGAAGTCGCCGACCTTCTGGCGCACGTGGTGTCCATGACGCTGCAGCGCGATCACGGAGACGCCGTAGCGCGAGCGCAGTCCGATCTCGGAGACGCGCCGGTCGATCCAGCGCGATCCGGGCGGGACGATGACCTCGGCCAGCGTCACGTCGATCCCACGCGTGCGGACGTCCTCGGACTCGGCGCCGGCCAGGAGCGACGCGCCGGTCTCGCCGAGCTGGACGATCTGGTTCGGCGCTCCGCGCAGGATCAACGCGTCGCCGACCTGGAGCGGAGTGTCCGTCTTCGGGATCTCGATGACGTCGTCGCGGACGAGCTGCATGACGCGGATCTCGTACTTGCGCGCGACTTCGCCGAGCGTGCGGCCGATCAAGGACGAGCCCGGGACGATCTCGGCCTCCGTCACGTACTGGCTCGGCACGCCGCGGGACAGCGTCATCGACAGCGCCACGCGGTCCTTCAGCAGCCGCACGCCGAGGAACGCCATGTACAACACGCCGGCGACCACGAACACGCCGCCCATCGGAGTGAAGTCCCACATCCCCGGGTTGAACAGGTCGGCCCCGTAGGTCTCCTTCACGACCTTCCGTCCGACCTCCGCGACGACGACGTTGGTCGACGTACCGATCAGGGTGGTCATCCCCCCGAAGATCGACGCGAACGAGAGCGGGATGAGGTAGCGGCTGGGCGGATGACCGATCTTCTCGCACATCGAGAGCACGACGGGCAGTCCGACCAGCACGACCGTCGTGTTGTTGGTGAACGCCGAGATCAGCGCGACGCTGAACATCATCAGGAGGAGGATGTAGCGCTGGCCGCGGGCGGCCACGGTGTTGGAGAGCTCCTCGCCCAGGAAGCCGAGCGCGCCCGTGCGCGAGATCCCCGCCGACACGACGAACATCGCCGCGATCGCGATCACGGCCGGATGCGCGAACCCGGCCCACAGCTTGTCGGGCTCGAGCACGCCGGTCACGACCAGCACGAGCGGCGCGGAGAGCGCCACGATGCCGGCCGGCAGCCACTCGAAGATCAGCGCGGCGGTCGCCGCCAGGAGCACCACCAAGGTGAGGACGGCGTCCGTGGACATCTTCTTCTCGTGGAGTTCCGCACGTAGGCGAGTAGGCGAGCCGTCACTCGGATCGCAAAGGCCGCGTGATCGTATCGGCCTTCCGCGCCGGAAAGAAGTTCGTTCGGGTTCGCTCGGCCGGCGCGAGCGTCGTGGCCTCGCCGAACGGAGCCGGTCCGCGCTCGATCGCCGCGGCCGTCCGTCCGCGGAGAGCTCGACGCGGGCCGCGCGCGACGAATCGTCGACGCGTCGCGTGCAGGCGACCGCGCACGCGAGAGCGATGCAGAGTTGCGGGAAAGAGGAGTCGTTCTCGAGCGGAACGTCATCGTTCCGGTGGGCTCGGGGTCGCTTGCGCCCACCGAACCGCTGTGCCATCATGCGCGACCTCGTTTGGAACCGTCGCAACTCGCGGTGAAGTACGGACACCAATCCTCGTGGTTCGACACGTGCAGCGGCAGTCAGACCGGGAGCTGGTCGGCGAAGTCCTCCGAGGGAGTCCGTCCGCCGTGGAGTCGTTCGTTCAGAGAATGCGATGCGTTCCGCGCATCCTCGGCCATCGCAATGGTCGCGCGGGCCGCCCCTTGAGCGACGACGACGTCAAGGACGTGGCGCAGGACGTATTCATCCTCATCTGGTCCAAGCTCCCGGACTTCCTGGGCGAGGCGTCGTTGGAGACCTGGGCGTATCACTTCTGCGAGCTCACGTTCCTGAACCGCGCCCGGGACAAGCAGGGGCGGGCCGCATCCGCCGCTTCGGGCGATGCCGGCGCCTACGCCGTCGAGGACTCGTTCTCCAACGGCTACGAGTCGATGGACACCGCGCTGGTCCACTGGGCGATCGATCGGCTCTCGCGCAACGACGCCGAGATCGTTCGGCTCCGACAGTTCGGCGAACTCTCCTTCGACGAGATCTCGGAGTCGACCCGCCAGCCGGTCAACACCGTGAAGTCGCGCTACTATCGAGCCCTGAGCAAGCTGAGGGAGCTTCTCCTTCCCCGATTCCAGGGCAGGGAACCGACATGACCGACGACGCGGCGTCTCGCCGGGATGAGGATCGCGACCTCGAGGAGCTACTGGCGCGCGAGCAGGAGGAGCGCAAGCGCGTGCTCGAGGAGGTTTCGCGGCACCGTGCGACTCCGGCCGAGGACGAGTTGATCGATTCGTTCCGCGCGATCACGCGCGGAACGGTGGCGGCGGCCGGCGCGTCAGACGGACCCGCGGTCCTCGTGCGTCCATTCTGGAGCCGACCGACGCTGCTCGCGGCGGCCGGAATCCTGATCGCCGTCAGCGCCTGGTCGATCGGCCGGTTCGGCGGCGAATCGGATCGTCCCGCGGGCGACGACGAGCGGATCCGACTAGGATCGTCCGTGAGATGTTCGAGCCCGATCGGTACCGTCGACGTGATCGAGGAGTTCCATTGGCAGGGAGAGCTCCCCGCCGGCGGATACTTCGAGCTGATCGTCTACGACGGCGAGTCCGGGCGGGAGCTGTTCCGAGCGACGGAGCTCGAGCAGCCGAGCTATCGAATCACCGATGCAGAGCGCCGGGCGATCGACGGACGGCTCCGCTGGCGCGTGGTGATGAAGGACGTCGCCGGCAGCGAGCTCGGCTTCGACGAGAAGCGGGCCGAGCGGCGCTGATCGTCCACGTCGCGGCGGCGGCCTTGTTCCTGCTCGTGGCCGCGCGGCTCGCGATGATCGACGTGTCGTCCCTTGCGCCCGTGCGTGCTCCCGCGATCCAGCGCCGTCCACTCACGCAGGAAGCGATCGAGGCGCAGGAGGCGGCGGCCGCGATACGTGCCCGGGCCCTCGCGCTCGTCGGTCGCGGCGTCGGCGGGCTCGACAAGGACGAGAAGATGGAGCTCGTCCGCCTCGCGAAGCAGATCTCGGACTCGATGCCCGGCCTGCGAGGGGATCCGCAGGAGGTGCGGCGGATCTTCCGCGCCGCCCGCGACGCCGCGCGCGATTTCCCGGATACGGTGGCCGAGTCGCTGATGGTGCAGTCGTTGGGGGAGCTCTGCGTCGGCATGGGAGAGTTGGACGAGGCGCGGGCGTCGTTCCTCCGCGGGCTCGAGCTGCGGTACTCATGGATGTATCCCTTCATGCACCTCGGGCTCGCGAAGGTCAGCCGGTGCCGGCAGGACGTCGAGGAGGCGCGGCGGTCTCTCTCGCGCGCGCGAGCGGAGCTGACTGCCCACCGGGCGCACGTAGGGTTGGCGACGGAGATCCTCCGTGAGGAGATCAACGTCGAGATCGCGGCCGGGACGCCGGACCGCGCCGCCGCCCTCTTCCGCACCGTCGACCTGGACGGCCTCGACGCGATCGCCGCCGTCAAGATGACCACGCTCGAGATCGACGTGTTGCTCGGCGCCGGTCGCTTCCAGTCGGCGGTCCGGAAGATCGAGCGAGCCAGGGAGGCGGAACGGCTGTTCGTGGCCGAGCCGACGCTCGACCGCCGGTTGGACCATCGCTGGGCCCTCGCGGTGCTGGGAATGTCGGATCGGGCGCGGGAAGCCGAGGCGGTGGCCGTCCTCGAGGGCGCGCTCGGTCGCGCCGGCTTCGTCGGTCCCGACCGTGTGATCGCGTTGCTCTGGGTGAGCTGGAGGAACGTCATCGAGCGCCGCTTCGGCCTCGCGGAGGCGCGGCTCGGCGAGGCGCTCCAGTTGGCGCGATCGCAGGGGAACGTGGCCCAGGAGCTGCGCGCGCTCGCGCTCCGAGGAAGCCTGCTTCGTCGCCGCGGCGCGCCGGTGGCGGAGCTCCGCGCGGCGCTCGATGAGCTGGACGCCGCCTACCGCCGCCGGATCGAACAGCTTCGGGGCAGAGCCGCGGGCGGAGCCGCGACGGCCGAGGCATGGAGCCCCCTTCAGTACAGCGGCGATCGGCGGATGCTGGCCGAACTCGTCAATCTCCACTGGGCGGTCGGCGGCGGCTCCGCCCTCGGCGAGGCGTTCGAATCGGTGCTGAGGTTCGAGACCCTGGGATCGATCGCGACGGCCCGCCGCCTGGAGACGCCCTCGCTGGCCGCGATTCGATCGGAGCTCCTCGCTCCGCGCGAAGGGTTGCTCGTGTTCCTCCCCGCGCCGGAGGCGTCCCACGTCTTCGCCGTCGACGGCGCGACCGTCGTCCATGCGACCATCGAAGCCGAGGAGGACCTGAGCGCGGACCTGTCGGACTTCATCGCGACGGTGTCGGCGGCCCCGCGGATCACGCGGACGGGAACGGTGGATGACGAGGAACGCGAGCGGGCGATCGACGTGGGCCGCGCGGTGGGGCGGAGGCTCCTTCCGGCCGGGATCATGCGCCGGGTGCTGTCATGGGACCGCGTCCTCGTGGTGGGCGCGGACGATCTGAACGGAGTCCCGCTCGAGGCGCTGGTTCCGCCGCGGGGGCGGCCGCTCGGACTGACGCACTCGATTCGGTACGCCTCCTCCGTCGGTGTGGCGCTCGGCCTCGCACGGAAGACGGCACCGTCCGAAACGCCGGCGCGAGACCTGATCGTGCTCGCGCCTCGGAGGATCTCGAGCGGCGTCTCCGCGCGATGGTCGGAGCTCCGCCCGCTCGACTTCGACGCGGATCGGCTGGCGGCGCTCGGGCGGGGATTCGATCCGAGCCGGGTCGAGGTGGCGTGCGACGAACCAGTGGGTCGCAGGCGCTTCTTGTCCATCGGCCCGGAGGACACCCGGGTCCTCGTGTTCTTGGGTCACGGCGTGTTCGACATCGAGCGGGAGTGCGCCGCGCTCGTGATGGAGCCGTCGTCGCCGGACGAGGACGGCCTCCTGCGCGTGGCGGATCTCGGGGATTGGCGGTGTCCGAGCATCATCGTCTTCGCGTCGTGCGGCGCGGAGCGCGGACCGCGGCGTCGCGGTGAGGACGGCGTCGAGCATTTCGGCGGGAGAGCCCTCCTCGCCGGCGCAACGACCGTGGTGATCTCACGCGCCGACCTCGACCTCGACGCGACGCTTCGGTTGTTGGAGGTGTTTCTCGAGGGCGTGGCGCGCGGCGACCGACCGGCGGACGCGCTTCGAGCGGCGCGCGTGGCGCTCGCCGAGTCGCTCGACCACCCGAGCTGCCACTCCCTCTTGCATGTGCTGGGGCGGTAGACCCTGGATCACGGGCTTCCGCCGCCGCCCAACGGCGGACCGCTCGTCGGCGGATCGGGCTCGCCGTTCGCCGGGTCGAACGGGTCGATCGGGACCATAGTGGGGCAGGTGCCGCCGACCGGGATTCCGCCGCTCTTGAACGGAGGGGTCGGGCTGCCCTCGGAGTCCGTCTCCGTGTCTTCCTCGAACGTCTGGACGTGACCTTGGAACTCGGCCTGATCGCCGACCCACACGTTCATCCCGTGCGGCCCGACCTCGAGGTAGGCGCCGGACTCGTCGACGTTCACGTGACGGGCGAGGATGAAGTACTGCGCTCGGGTCGGGAAGACGTCCTCGTAGACGTCGATCGTCGCCTCGAGCCGGCCGTCCTCCCAGCCGCCGGAGACGTCGTAGTAGTACGACTGCGGAGTCGGATCGACCCCGGCGAGCGGTTCGCCCTGCAGGTCGACGCCGCGGTGCCAGACGACGAGCTCCACGTAGTGCTCATCTCCGTGGTGCACGGCAGGCTCGGCCAGCGTGATCGTGAGGAGGTTCCGTCCCGGGATCGTCGGATGCGCGCTGAGGAGCGACTCTTCCGAGCCGACGTAGATCTTGCGCGACTCCTCGTCGGTGTCCACGCTGCGAACCACGTACATGGTCGCGGGTGCGTCCGCCCAGGCCATGAGCACGTCCGGGTCGCCATCGTTGTCGAGGTCGGCGATTCCCGGCGTCGCCGCATTCGCGGACGACGGGGAGTTCCACGATTGGACCTCCATCGCGGCGCCGACGGAATCCGAGAACGGCTCGGACGTCGCGGTGGTCGTGGAGATGTTGAACAGGACGGGCTGCCACGGCGAGAACGTGTGCGAGAGCACGAGGTCGTCTCCCCGTGGAGTCGTCATGCTCGGCAGCAGGTCGGCCGCGGCCGTGCCTCTCGATACGACGCCGAGGATCCCGAGCCCGAGCCCCGCCGACTCGTGGTTCGAGCTGATCTCCTTCAACCACTGGGTGTCGCTCGGGGTCCAGTAGACGATCGCGAGGCGATCCTTCCCGCCCGACGCGTGGCGAACGGGCTGGGCCGTCACGCCCGCGACGACCGCCGCGCCCTGGTAGATCGCCTGCCGGGTCATCGAGAGGTCGTAGACCGCGAACCCGTCGTTCAGCACGGCGGCGACCTCGAGGTCGGCGTCCCCGTTCCAATCCAGCACGTCGATCTCGATCACGGCGCTCGCCCCGAGCTGCGTGAACGAGCTCGTGGACGAGTCCCAGCCGCTGCCGTTCGCCTCCAGCCGGCGCAGCGTCGTGCCGTCGCCGTCGAGGCCGAGGACGTCGACGTTCGCGTCTCCGTCGACATCGGCCACGCAGAGCTGCACGACGGTGGTCCACCCCGACGCGAGGAGCGTCGCGCTCATCGCGGAAGTCGTCGAGCCTCGTTGCACGACGTGGAGGCCGTCTGCACCGACGACCAGGACCGCGTCGATGCCGTTCCAGCCGGCGGCGGGGAGCGTCGCCACGTCCACCGCGTCGAGGTCATCGATCGGAAAGAGCGACGAGAAGACGTCGGGACAGGGGACGAAGTACGCGATGCCGTCGATGACGACGAACGCGTCGGCGATCCAGTCTCCGTTGAAGTCCCCGGTCGCCATGCTGGTGACCCCGCCCGACGTGTCGATCGTCGAAGAGATCGGCCAGGTGAAATCGAAGGGGACGGGTTGTGCCCCGAGCGGGATGCCGGAGACCAGCGCGGAAACGAAGAACAGGCGGAAGGTTGCGGCGGCGTTCAACCGAAGCTCCTTGCGTTCATGGTCGGCGTTGGACCGTGCCGAGCGACGCGGCTCGCAATCGCCGATCGCCGATTGGCCGCGGGCGGCACCGCTCCTCGCGGCCGATGCGGTAGGGGGGATCTCCATCGTCGTTCGATCGCTAGTGGTGTGATTCAGATTGTTGGTGGATTATCCGGAGGTCATCGTCGTCGCTGGCAAGGCGCGACGACGACCGCGTATTCGAGATACGTCGAGGAGGAGCAACGCAGCAAGCGATGACGAGGGCCCCGGAGAAACGTC
>CAZYQW010000041.1:0-13464 GCA_964649825.1 uncultured Phycisphaeraceae bacterium
GATTCCCGGCCGGGACGATGTCTGCCTCGCTTCCATGGGCAACTATGTCTTCAACACGGAATTTCTCTACGAACAGGTGATCAAGGATGCCGACACGGCCGAATCGAGCCACGATTTCGGCCGCGATATCATTCCGTCAATCATCCACAACTACCAGATCTACGCCTACCCGTTCCGCGACCCGGAAACGCAAAAACAGGCTTACTGGCGCGATGTCGGTACGCTGGACGCGTTCTGGGAAGCCAACATGGAACTGATATCAGTCACGCCACAGCTGAACCTGTATGACGAAGCATGGCCGATATTCACGCACCAGACCCAGCTGCCACCGGCCAAGTTCGTATTCAACGACCCGAATCGGCGCGGCGAGGCCATCCAGTCCATGGTCTCGGCCGGATGTGTCGTATCCGGCGCATCCGTCATACACTCGGTACTATTCTCGAACTGCAAGATCAGTTCGTACAGCTCGGTCTCGGAATCCGTCATCCTTCCGGATGTGAAGATCGGGCGGAACTGCACGATACGCCGTGCCATCATTGATCGCGGTGCCTCGATCGCCAAAGGCACGGAAATCGGCGTCGACGCGGAAGCCGACCGCGCGCGCGGCTTCCGCATTACCAGTCGCGGCATCACACTGGTAACACCGGACATGCTTGGCCAGCACCTGCACTTCACACGATAGTGATGCACGACATCGACCTGCTCGCGCGCGGCCGGCATTCTGATCCGTTTGCTGTGCTTGGCGTGCATTACGCAAACGGCGAGCGCATTATCCGCACGTTGCAGCCGCACGCGAGCACTGTGCGGTTGGCAGATCGTGACGGAGCTGTCCTGGCGGAACTGAAGCGCATTGGTGACAGCCCCGTTTTTGCAGGCAACATGCCGCCACGGCTGCGGCACTACCAGCTGCTGGTCGGCTACGCCGACGGCAATAGTATGCTGATCGAGGACCCTTATCGGTTTCCCCCGGTCCTCGGTGAACTGGACCGTCATCTGCTGGGCGAAGGCTCGCACCTGAATATCAACAGGGTGCTCGGCTCCCACTGTTCCGAGCTCCAGGGTATCCGCGGCACCCGCTTTGCCGTATGGGCGCCGAACGCATCACGCGTCAGTGTCGTCGGCAACTTCAATGGCTGGGATGGCCGCTGCCACCCGATGCGATTCCATGCCGGCAACGGCCTGTGGGAAATATTCCTGCCGGCCGTCGGTCACGGTGCCTTGTATAAGTACGAATTGCTGGACGGTGCCGGCGAACTGTTGCCGCTGAAAAGTGATCCGCTTGCACAATACTTCGAAGCGCCGCCGGGCAATGCGTCGATCGTCTTCGAAAGTAACTGGCAGTGGCAGGATGCGGGCTGGATGCAGCAGCGGCGCGGCGATCACGACCTCGGCCAGCCGCTGACTATTTATGAAGTGCACCCCGGATCGTGGCGACGAAAAAACGGGCCTGAAGGCCGGTTCCTGACCTGGCAGGAAATGGCGGACGAGTTGCTCGGCTACGTGACGTCGATGGGGTTCACGCACATAGAGCTGATGCCCGTCAGTGAACATCCGTTCGACGGCTCCTGGGGGTACCAGCCCATCGGCTTGTATGCGCCAACCCAGCGCTTCGGCGACCCGGATGACTTTCGCGGCTTCGTTGATGCGTGTCATCGCGCCGGAATCGGCGTCATCGTTGATTGGGTTCCGGCTCATTTCCCGAAAGATGAGCATGGTCTGAGCCGCTTCGACGGTACGGCCCTGTACGAACATGCCGATCCGCGCATGGGCGAGCATGCAGACTGGGGCACGCTGGTCTTCAACTTCGGACGCCGCGAAGTCGCCAATTACCTGCTGGGCAGCGCCATGCACTGGATCGATGACTTTCATGTCGACGGCCTGCGCGTCGATGCTGTTGCATCGATGCTGTACCTTGACTACTCGCGCAAGGACGGGGCTTGGATACCCAACGAGCATGGCGGCAACGAAAATCTTGAGGCAGCAGCCTTTCTGAAACAGTTCAATGAAATCGTCCATGCCCACGGCGCGATATCGCTGGCTGAGGAATCGACGTCATGGCCGGGCGTCTCACGGCCTGTCTATGCCGGCGGACTTGGTTTTACCTACAAGTGGAACATGGGCTGGATGAACGACACGCTGCGGTATATGCAGGAAGATCCGCTGCACCGCAGCTACCATCACGACAAGATGACGTTTGGCCCGATGTATGCCTTCAGCGAAAACTTCGTACTGCCGCTGTCGCATGACGAAGTTGTACACGGCAAGCGTTCATTGCTCGGCCGCATGCCCGGCGACGACTTTCAGCGCTTTGCCAACCTGCGGGCTTACCTCGGCTTCATGTACGCGCATCCGGGCAAGAAGCTGTTGTTCATGGGCGGCGAGTTCGCACAAGAGCGGGAATGGAGCCATGACCGCGCACTGGACTGGCACCTGCTCGAACAGGCTCCGCACCGGGGCGTGCAAACGCTGGTTCGTGAACTGAACCGGATGTACCGCGATACGCCCGCACTGCATGAGCTTGACTGCGATGCCGACGGTTTTGCGTGGATCAACTGGGCGGACCGGGACTTGAGCGTGCTTAGCTGGATCAGGCGCGCCGGTGACGGACGTCATGTCGTCTGCATCAGCAACTTCACGCCGGTAGTCCGTGACGACTATACGGTCGGCGTACCGCATGACGGACGTTACAGGGAGTTGGTAAATACCGATGCCGGCGTATACGGCGGCAGCAATGTCCACCATGGCGGCACGATCCCGACTCGCGCCGAACCGGCGCATGCGCATGCGCAGTCATTACGATTGACCCTGCCGCCGCTTGCGACCGTTATACTTGCGCCGGCCATATAAATCGGAGTTTTGCAGGTGAATTTCAGAATGGATAATAAAACCGGCATCGGTGACATCGAATTGTTGCAGATACCGGCATTGGAGATGTCGGCCGACGCCATACTGCATGACTTCACCCATTATTTCGGCCGTACCCTTGGCCGGCGCACGATTCGCAAGCACCTGCCGTTTGTGTACCAGGCACTGGTCTACGCGACCCGCGACCGCCTGATGGAACGCTGGAACCGGACGAACATTGCCGTCGAACGTGACGACCAGCGCCGCGTCTGCTACCTGTCCCTGGAATTCCTGATGGGTCGGCTGTTGCGAAATGCCCTGCTCAATCTTGGCATCGATGGCCGGGCTGGCGAGGCCCTGAACCGACTGGGCCAGAATCTCGAGGATGTCTATGACCGTGAGCACGATGCCGGACTCGGCAATGGCGGCCTCGGACGCCTCGCCGCGTGCTTCCTGGACAGTTGCGCCACGTTGGGATTGCCGGTAATCGGTTATGGCATTCGGTACCAGTACGGCATGTTCCACCAGCGCATCGAAAACGGTTACCAGGTCGAACAGCCCGATCCGTGGTTGAGAGAAGGCTTCCCGTGGGAAATCGAACGCATCGAACTGGCACAAACCGTGCGCTTTGGCGGCCGCACGGAGATGTTTGATGATCACGAGGGCCGTCCACGGCGCCGCTGGGTCGATACACATGATGTGCTGGCGATACCGTTTGACGTGCCGATCCCCGGTTACCGCAACGATATTGTCAATACGCTGCGCCTGTGGTCGGCATCGGCTACCGATGCCTTCGACCTCGAAGAGTTCAATGCGGGCAGCTACACCGACGCCGTCGCCGCCAAGAATGAGGCCGAGAACATCACGATGGTTCTGTACCCGAATACAGCAACCGAAAGCGGGCATGAGCTAAGGCTGCGGCAGCAGTACTTCCTCGTATCTGCAAGCCTTCAGGACGTACTGCGCGACTGGCAGCAGCGGCATGGTGACGAGTTCGACATGTTTGCGGAAAAGTTCTGCTTCCAGCTGAATGACACGCATCCGGCGCTCGCCGTGCCGGAACTCATGCGCCTGCTGCTCGATCACTGCTACCTGACATGGGATGAAGCCTGGGACATAACCCGCCGCACTATGGCGTATACCAACCACACGCTGCTGCCGGAAGCGCTGGAGACGTGGCCGGTATCGATGTTCGGGCGCTTGCTCCCTCGCCTGCTGGAAATCATTGGTGAGATCAATGCGCACTTCATCGACGAGATCAGTGAACGCTGGCCGGGCGAGCCCGACAGGGTTAGCCGGATGTCACTGATTACTGACGGCGACCAGCCGGTCGTGCGCATGGCGTATCTTGCCGTCGCAGGCAGCTTTTCGGTCAACGGCGTCGCCGAGCTGCATTCGAAGCTGCTACAGAAAGGGCTGTTCCGCGATTTCGCCGAGTTGTGGCCGGGGAAATTCAACAACAAGACGAACGGCGTCACGCAACGCCGCTGGCTGGCCGGCTGCAATCCGGCACTCGCGGAGCTGATCTCGTCAAGAATCGGGGACGGATGGGTGACGCAGCTTGATGAACTCGGGGCATTGGCGCCGCTTGCCAATGACGCAGGCTTCCGGCGTGCATGGCGAGGCGTGCATGCCGAAAACAAGTTGCGCCTGATACGAACGATCCAGGAGCGCACTGGCATCGAGATCGACGCAGCAGTGATGATCGACGTGCAAGTCAAGCGGATACACGAGTACAAACGGCAATTGCTGAACCTGCTCCACGTAGTCCACCTGTACGATCGCATCCGCCGCGGTGACGGTGACGCACTGGTGCCACGGGCCGTCATCATCGGCGGCAAGGCAGCGCCTGGCTATGTCATGGCCAAGCAAATCATCAAGGCAATCAATACTGTCGCCGCGGTGATCAACGATGATGCCGCGATGCAGAACCGTTTAAGCCTGGTATTTTTCCCTGATTACAATGTCACGGCGATGGAGATCATCTGTCCGGCCGCAGACCTGTCTGAACAAATTTCAACTGCCGGCAAGGAAGCCTCCGGCACCGGCAATATGAAATTCATGATGAACGGCGCCATCACTATCGGCACGCTCGATGGCGCCAATGTCGAAATACGCGATGCCGTCGGCGACGACAACTTCTTCCTGTTCGGGTTGACGGTTGACCAGATCGCCGAGATGCGTGACGGGTACGACCCGGCGGCAATCATCGATGGCGACGAGGATCTCGGGCGCGTCATCGAGCTGCTCGAGAATGGCCATTTCAACCCGGATGAGCCGCACGTATTTGACGGCGTCCTGCACGCGATCCGGAGCCCGGACGATCTCTGGATGACGGCCGCCGACTTCCGCAGCTTCATCGATACACAGCAGCGCGTGGCGAAGGCTTTTACCGACCGCGAACGCTGGACCCGGATGAGCATCATGAACTCAGCCGCATCCGGCCGCTTTTCGACAGACCGCACGATGCGGGACTACAACAACGACCTATGGAAGCTGGACACGATCGAACTATAGTGCACCCCGCTGAGATGTCCGGGCTCGCCCCGATCGAGCGCGGCGAAGCCTCCCCGTTGGGCGCTACGTGGCAGGGCGATGGCGTGAACTTTGCGCTTCGCTCGTCGGTTGCCGAGCAGGTGGACCTGTGTCTGTTCGATACCACGGGTACCGAAACCGCCCGCATCGCGCTGCCGGCACAGAGCGGGGACACGTGGCACGGTTACCTGCCGGGCTGCGCAGTCGGCCAGCGTTACGGCTACCGGGTGCACGGCCCGTACGATCCGGCGGCGGGCAAGCGCTGCAATCCGCACAAATTGCTCGTGGATCCGTATGCGCGCCAGCTCGATGGCACGTTTGCCTGGCACCCCGCGCTGTTCGATTATGCTGAGGGCAGCAATCCGGCCGATGCCAGCCTGAACACCGACGACAGCGCGCCGTGGATGCCTGCATGCGTGGTCACCGGCAACGGGCAGCCGGCAACCGCCGGTCCGCGCATACCATGGGAACAGACAGTCGTATACGAACTCAATGTGCGCGGCTACACGATGCGTCATCCGGAGCTCGGCGACGCGGATCGTGGCCGGTTCCGGGGACTGTCGAACGGCGCCATCATTGCCTACCTGAAAGCACTCGGTATTACCGCAATCGAGCTATTGCCGGTGCACAGCTTCATCGATGAGCAGTTCCTGCGTGAACGTGGTTTGCGAAATTTATGGGGTTACAACACTTTAAATTTTTTCACACCTGCCGGCCGCTATGCCGAGACCGACGCACGCACCGAATTTATCGACATGGTCAATGCGATTCATGACGCCGGCGTCGAAGTCATCCTCGACGTCGTCTACAACCACACGGCGGAAGGCAACGCGCTGGGTCCCTCGCTGTCGTATCGGGGCATCGACAATGAATCGTGGTACCGCCTGGAATCCCATGACAGGATGCAAACCGTCAACGACACCGGCTGCGGCAACACGATCAATGCCGACTCCCCGGCCGTGCAGGACCTGGTCATCGACAGCCTGCGGTACTGGGCTCGTAACATGGGTGTTGATGGATTCCGCTTCGACCTCGCGCCGATACTCGGCCGGCATGCCGACGGCTTCAACACAAACCATCCGTTGTTGCTCGGCATCCAGGATGACGCGGTACTTGCCGGGTGCAAGCTGATCGCCGAGCCCTGGGACATAGGACCCGGCGGCTACCAGCTCGGCAATTTTTCGCCTCGCTGGGCCGAATGGAATGACCGCTATCGTGATGTGATGCGGCGCTGGTGGCATGGCAACGCAAATGTCGCCGCCGAATTGGGCCGCCGCATGCACGGTTCCGCCGACCTGTTTGAGCACCGCGGCAAGCCGCCTTCGGCGAGCATCAACTTCATCACCAGCCACGACGGTTTTACGCTGTATGACCTCGTCAGTTACAACGAACGGCACAACGAGGCCAACGGCGAGAACAACCGGGACGGGCACCGTCACAATTACAGCCAGAATTTCGGCATCGAGGGCCCAACCGACGATTCGGCGATCAATGCACTCCGGCGGCGGCAGCGGCAAAACCTGCTCGCGTCGCTGCTGTTGTCACAAGGCACGCCGATGCTGCTGGCGGGTGATGAATTTGGCAATTCGCAAGGCGGGAATAACAATGTGTACGCACAGGACAACGAAACCGGCTGGGTGGACTGGAGCGGATTGCAACACGATCCCGCGTTCCAGGAGCAAGTCAGGCTGCTGATACGACTGCGGCGCGACTGTCCGTTGCTCAAACTCGCAGAGTATCCGCATGCCGAGCACCAGGTCCGGCCGGGCTGGCCCGATATACTGTGGCTCAGCCCGTCCGGCCGGCGCCTGCATGACGCCGAGTGGGCTCATTGCCATGCGTTCACGTTGCTGCTGGCCGATCGTTCGCCGGCGGGGCCGGACACCAGGATAACCGCGCTTGCCGTGCTGCTTAACAGTGCACCGACGGCCGCCTGCTTCAGTCTCGCGAACTACAGGGCCGATCGGCCCTGGCAAATAGCGTGGAGCAGCAGTGACATTTCATCACACGCGGGGAAGCCAGGTGACTGGCTGCTGCCCGGCCGTACGGTCGCCTGCCTGCGCGGCAGTTGAGTCTTTCAGGTATCGTCCGCGGATTCTTCGCCACGGTTCGCGGAGCCGTTGTCCGGCCGCGCAAAAACACGCGAAAAGTAATCGCCGAAATTCCGGTGCAGTTCATCGAGTGCAACTTCGTCGATACCGGCGAGTTCCGTGGCCAGCGCCTTCTTGAAATCGAGCTGCATCTGGCGCGCGATCTGGATGCGTTGCGCCTGCGGCGATCCGGCCCCGTGCATCGACTCGGTCAAATATCCGACGGCATTGCGGCCCAGCGTCATGTTTTCGATCAGGCGGAGGATGCGTAGCCGCGATTCAGTCGGTATCTCGTTCCGTCCTTTCAGGTATTTCTCAAGCAGAGCACCCAGTTCCGGGTGCCGCAGATCCTTTTGTGACGGTAATGTCACCATCAGGCCGCCGGCCAGGTCCTGGGCAAGCCGCCCGATCTCGTAGGGAATCTTCGTGACGTGGTGCTTGCAAACATTGGCGAGCATGTCATCACAAATGTACGCACCGGAGCGCGTAGGATGCGACTGGTAGCTCGAGGCCATGCCTGTAGCGTAGATCGTCTCATTCTGGTGCGTCATTTCGACCAGCTTGTCACGAATATGCGACGCCTTCTCAACGCCGTTGTAGTCTGCAATCGCCGCCGCCGCACCGATCAGCACGTCACCGACACCCGACTTGCACACATAGCTGCGCCGGTGGTAGCACGTAAAGCGTTCAACCAGCATTGCAGCGAATGACACTTCGCCGTGCATGAAGACGTGTTCCCATGGTATGAACACGTCTTTGAAAATTACCATTGCTTCCTGGCCGGAATACCGCGCATTACCGGCATCGAGGTCACCGTCTTCCATCGCGCGCGTATCGCACGACTGGCGGCCGTAAATGTACGTAATGCCTTTTGCCTCCACCGGGATCGCGCCAACAATTGCGTAATCCTCGTCCTCTGGGCCAAGTCGCATCGTCGGCATGACCAGCAGCCAGTGAGAGTTCAGGCAGCCCGTCTGGTGTGCCTTGGCGCCGGTGATAAACACGCCGGCGTCGGTGCGCCGCGTCACGTGCACGAACATGTCAGGATCGTCCTGTGCGTGCGGCGGCAGGCTGCGATCGCCCTTGACGTCGGTCATGGCTCCGCCGATCACAGCACCACGGCGCTGCGCGGCTGCGACAAACTCGCGGAAACGCGAGTGATAGCCGGTGCCGAATTCCTCGTCTAGTTCAAATGTCACTGAATACAGGGAATTGAGCGCGTCCATGCCGACGCAGCGCTGGAAGCAGGTGCCGGTAAGCTGACCGAGCCGCCGCTGCATCTTGTTCTGCATCACGACGTCCTCGGTGGACTGCGCAATGTGCAGGAACCGGTTGACTCGCTCGCCGGTAAATGGCGACAACGCGGTCCCGAGCTCAGGGTTCTCGACGGCGAGGTCGTACGTGCGCGCGACCGCGTTGATCGACGGCCGGATCAGCGGGTGATCGACAGGCTCCTCCACCTGCTCGCCGAAAAGATACACCGTCAGGCCACGGCCGCGCAGGCTCCGGATATATTCGTCGCCCGTCCTTATCGGCGCCTGGTTCTCGCCGTCATTAAGCGCTGATTCCGCCGTAGTCCTAATCAAAGTTCTTCCGGAAAGTGACGCCCCATGTCCTGGGTTCGTGCGGATACGCCATCAGCTTGCCGTCCTGCACGGGTACGTCGAATACCGTCTCGTAGAAACGCTCGTCGGTGATATTGCGGCCCCAGATTGACAGTTCGGCATTGATGCTTTCAAAAGTCAGGCCCACCATGACGTTCAGGTTGTCGAACGATGAACGCAGCTTCAGCGGGTCGTTGTTTCCATCGGTCATCGTGTCCGACATATACGTGTACTCACCGCGCACGTAGACACCCGTCGAATTGCCGACGACAAAACTCTTCGTCGCGCCCAGGTAGAACGAATTCTCCGGATTGCTCGGAATGCGGTCGCCCGACCTGTCACAGACACTGGCCGTCGGGTCAAAAGGCCCGGACGAGGCGTCAAAACCGGGATCGACGGTGCCGGTATGGAACGGCGTTGCGCGCCAGCAGGTACCGTTCAGGAACTGCTCGTAATCGGCGATCGAATACACGTAGTTCGCCTGCAGGTTGAACGTCTCGACCGGCGACCACCAGAGCTCGATCTCGCCGCCATAAGTGTCGGCGTTGCCGGCATTCTGCAGGTTGAAGCCGTTGCCGGTAAACGCGTTGGACTGCAGGTCCTCAACCTGTGTGTTATGCAACGCAACATTCAGTCGCATGGACTGGCTCGGGAAATCGGCCTTCACGCCAATCTCGAACGCCTCCGACGTCTCGGGCCCGAACGTCTGCGAGAAAATCGGGTTGATGCGATCGGTATTTGTGCCGCCCGACTTGTAGCCGGTGCCAAAGGATGCATAGAACAACGTAGTGTCGGTCGCGAACCACGACAGCTTGACGGTGCCGGTCAACTGGTCGTCTGCGAGGTTTTCATTCAACGGAGCCTGCGGCGCCAGCGGCGGCTGCGTGTACATGCCCCAACCCGGCGTCCAGGTAGGTCCGAACGCAGCCATCAATCTCGGTGCGTTGGCCGGATTGGTCGGGTCGAGCAAGCCCATCTGTATCAGTGTCAGCACGGTAACAATTTCCGTGAAATCCGGCGGCGGCCCGAGCGGGCTGTTTTCGAACGTACCGCGCAGCTCTTTCTCTTCGTCCGTGTAGCGCAGGCCGGCCGTCACCACGAACTCATCGCTCAGCTCGAAATCCGCCTGCGCAAACACGGCCCAGTTTTCGTGCTGCTGCAGCATGACGTCACGGGCGAATGCCGTCGACGGGAACGGATCGGCGACCGGCGGAAACGGCGGCGAGAACAGGTTGATGCTGCTGATGACCTGTGCAAGCAGCGGATTCGCCGACAAGAACGGTGAGGTTGCGGGGCCGAGATCGAGCGTTGATGAATTATCCAGATCCTGTGAGAAGTAATAGACACCCGCGACGTACGTCGTCCTGTCGCCAAGTCCGCCGGTCAGGCGCAGTTCCTGCGAAAACGAATTCTGCTCGGCGCGGTTGGTGTCGGTCAGGATATCGACATTGCTGAAGTCGGCGTCAATCTGGTCGAAGCTGTCAAATGCACGATAGCCGGAGATCGATGTCAGCGTGGTGCCGCCAAAATCGTAGTTCAGTTCCAACGACAGTCCGGTATCTTCGTTTGTCGACTGCGGCAGGCGGTTCAGCGCCATGACATGATCTTCGAACCGATCGCCAGTGATCACCGTGCCGCCGAGACCCAGCAGCAGGGCATCGGACCCGAACACCGGCCCACCCATGCCGTCCGTGCGCCCGAATGCCGTAATGTTGTCCTGGCGCGTCAGCGCCGCACAGCAGATTTCATTGATTTCCGCGTAATCGGCAATCAGGCGAATGTCTAGCTGGTCGTTGGGCGTGAACAGGACCTGCAGGCGGCCACCGGCACGATCGCGGTCGTTGATCACGTCGTCACCCAGATTCAGGTCCGAAACGTAACCGTCGCGCTGCCCTGAAAAGCCGGTAATGCGCAGCGCCAGCACATCGTCGACGAGCGACAGGTTCGTTGCGCCGGCGATGTTTAACAGCCCGAAATTGCCGGCCGTCACTTCAAGGAACGCGTTCCGCTCGTGTCCGGGCCGGACCGAGCGCATGATGATGGCACCCGACGGCGTGTTCTTGCCGAACAGCGTGCCTTGCGGGCCGCGCAGTACTTCTACTGCCGCAATGTCCACGAGATTGTTGATTACCGAGCTGGGCCGCGCGCGATAGACATCGTCGATGTAGAGCCCGACCGACGACTCGAGGCCGAAGTTCT
Organism: uncultured Phycisphaeraceae bacterium; assembly: GCA_964649825.1. Lineage (GTDB taxonomy): Bacteria > Planctomycetota > B15-G4 > B15-G4 > JADJEK01 > CAZYQW01. Next base: position 11,273 of record CAZYQW010000041.1, read on the forward strand.
GGGCGCTGGTGCCGATGCCGCGAATGGAGAAACTGGACGTCGTGGCGTTCTGGCTCTGGTTGGAAATCAGGGATGGTGCAATTGCCGCGAGATCGCGAATGTCCTTGATCGCCGATTCCTCCAGCATGCGCCCGGTATAGGCGGTCACCGCCACCGGTACGTCCTGGATGTTCTGCTCGCGCTTCTGCGCCGTTACCACTATTTCTTCGATCTGGCTCTGGGCCAGCGCGTTGCCGGCCATCAGGCCCGGCAACGCGAGTATCGCAACTATCCGGCCCGCTGATTGTGACGTCACCATAATTCCCCCCGAGACCGCTCGTCTCTGTCCGGTTCAATCTTTTAACTGCGCGGTATCGCGCAGGTTCATGAGCCGCATAGTACTGCTTCCGCACGCTTTTTTGCTGCTTTTTTCTCGGCCTGCACACCCCCGTCCCGTGCTCATTGTCGGCGGCGGCCTCGCCACGCATAATGACCGGCCTGTCCTGCAGCCGACGGATCAACCATAAATGCAGCTCGAGGGCATTTACACGCCGCTTATAACCCCGTTTCGCCGGAACCTGTCACCGGATTATGACGCGTACGGCGCCGCCCTCGACTGGCAGATCGACAACGGCGTGCACGGCGTCATTGTCGGCGGCTCAACCGGCGAATTTTATGCACTGACAACCGACGAACGTATTGAGCAGCTGCATTTTGCCGCACGCCGGATCGACGGTCGCGTACCGCTGATTGCCGGCGTCAACGACCTGCTGGCGACACGCACTGAACACCTGGCCGCGGCCGCTCGCGACGCCGGAGCGAGCGCCCTGCTGGTCGCGGCACCGCCCTACTCGCTGCCCGGTGCCGCCGAACTTGCGGCGCACTGCCGCCGCATCGAACGCGTTGCCGGCCTGCCAATGATTCTCTACAACTACCCGGCGCGCACCGGCGTCGACATGGATGCCGATTTCCTGAGACGAGCCGTGCGCATTGACAAAATCTGCGCGATCAAGGAATCGAGCGGCAGTATCGAACGCATTCATTTACTGGTGCAAGAGTTTCCCGAACTGCAGTTAAGCGCCGGCGCCGAGGACCTGGTTCTCGAGTTCTTTGCCTGGGGTGCGCGCAGCTGGGTATCGGTGATCGCCAACTTCATGCCGCAAGCAGCCGTGCGGCTTTACGAACTTTGCGTACTCGGCAACGACTTCGCGGCCGGCCGGCTGCTGATGCAGCAACTGCTGCCACTAATGCAGTGCCTGGAGCGCGGCGGCGCATTCCTGCAAAGCGTCAAACTTGCGTGTGAGCTCCACGGACGGCCCGGCGGTCCGGTACGGCCGCCGCTTGCGCCGCTCGGCAAGGCGCAGCAACGCGATGTCACGCGTATCGTACGCGACGCCGGGCGCGCCGTGGATAACGTACTCGCTCAATAACTTTACGACAAACCTGGGGGAACATTCATGACAGCACCGGTTGCAGGCGGCCCGCGCGAGAACTGGACGTCACGCCTGACATTCCTGATGGCTTCCGTCGGCTTCGCCGTCGGCCTCGGCAATATCTGGCGTTTTCCCTACGTCGTCGGCGAAAGCGGCGGCAGCGCGTTTATATTCATCTACCTGCTGTTTGCTTTCGGCATCGGCGTGCCGCTGGTCATGGCCGAGTGGACGATCGGCCGCCGCAGTCGCGCGGCGTCGGCCTCCGGCAGCATACGCGCCGTCGCCGGCGAGGCCGGAGTCTCGCGACACTGGGGCAATGTCGGCGGTATGGCGGTCCTCGCCGCATTCATGCTGATTACGTTTTACACGGTAATCGCCGGCTGGACGATGGACTATTTCGTCCTTGCCGCAACCGGTACCTTCGATGCAATCGACGCGATCACATCGAAAGCGACTTACGAGGCACTGCTGCAAAATCCGGGGCGGCTGGCCTTCTGGCACACCGTTGTTGTCATTCTCACCGTCTATATCAATGCGCGAGGAATTCATGGCGGCATCGAAAAGGCCGTCAACCTGCTGATGCCCGCGCTGTTTCTGTTTGTCATCATCATGGTCGGCTATGCCTGGGCCGTCGGCGACATGGCCGCGGCCGTGCGCTTCATGCTGACGCCGGACTTCTCAAGACTTACCGCGGATACGATGCTCGTAGCACTCGGCCAGGCGTTCTTCTCGATCGGTAGTGCGATGGCCGTCATGATTACCTATGGATCGTATCTCGAT
>CAZYQW010000042.1:0-9462 GCA_964649825.1 uncultured Phycisphaeraceae bacterium
CCTCGCTCGCACCGTTCATCGAAGAGCAGCGCGCGCGGATCGACGTGGTCGAGGAGGGCTCGCTCGAGGAGCTCGAGCGCCGCCTGAAGCTGCGGCAGTACGACGTCGTCCACCTCTCCGGGCACGGCGAGCTGCGACCGACCGGCGGGCACCTGCTGATGGAGGACGCGGAGGGCGAGCGTGACGACGTCGACTCCGCGCGTCTGTTCGCGGTGCTGAAGAAGGCGGCGATCCCGCCTCGCCTCGTCGTCGTCGCGTCCTGCCACTCGGCCGGCGCGCGCGCCGATCTGCCGAGCCTCGCGACCAGTCTGGTCGCGCGCGGGACCGAGGCGGTCGTCGGCTGGGTCCGTCCCGTACGGGACGACGACGCGACCGAGAGCGCGCGGACCCTGTACGAGCGCCTCTGCGCGGGCGACGCGCTGCCGCGGGCGATCGCGGCGGCGCGCGACACGCTGATCGAGCGCGACCGCGAGTCGCCGCATCCGTCGCTCGCGGCCGGCACGTTCCACCTGGTCACGCGGAACGCGGCTGGGTTCCGCCTCGATCCCGCCGCGAAGGCGGCGGACGACGACGCTCCCGCGCGCGCCGAGGTCTACAAGACGCTCGGCGAGCTGGGGAAGATGCGCGTGCTGCAGGAGGGGTTCGTCGGGCGCCGCCGCGAGCTGCAGCGGATCATCCGCGTGCTTCGCGGCCGCGAGGGCGCCGTGGCCGGCGCGGTCATCGTCGGCATGAAGGGCGTCGGCAAGTCGTGTCTCGCCGCGCGCGCCTACGACCGTTTCACGCAGGACCATCCGGACGCGCGCGTCGTCGTCGTCCACGGCGTGATCGACGACACCGCGCTCTTCGCCGCGCTCGACGAGATCGCGCGCGAGCCGGGCGAGGAGCGAGCTCGGGCGCTCCTGTCGGACGGTGCCTTCCCGCTCGCCGAGCGCGTGGGGCGCGTCCTCGCCGGGCCGTGGAAGAAGCGCCCGATCGTGATGGTCCTCGATGACTTCGAGCAGAACCTCGAAGCGCGCCCCGCCGGCGACGCGCTCCTGTCGCCCCGCGCCGCCGACCTCCTCGCCGCGCTCCTGCCCGCCTGCCGCCGCCACCGCCCGAAGGTCGTCGTCACGACCACCGCGAGCTTCGCGCTTCCCCCCGCGCTCGCGGGCGCGCTCGCCGCCGTCCCGCTCGGCGGCTTCGACGAGGCGTCGGTCCGCAAGCTCTGGCACCGCGGCCGTGGGAAGGAGCTCGAGCACGTCCCGCCGGCGCGCTGGGAGCGGCTCGCCGAACGGCTCGGCAAGAACGCCCGCGTCCTCGACTGGGCGCGGCGGCTCTTCGCCGGCCAGACGTCCGACGAGATCGAGAGCCTCGTCGACCGCGCCGTCGATGAGCTCCCGAGCTGGCAGGAGCGCATCCCCGACGAGTCCGAGCAACGCCGTCTCGCCGAGCTGTTCCTGCGCCACATCGCGTTCGACCGAGCGCGCGAGATCGCAGGGGAGGACGCGCTCCAGTTCCTGAAGCGGGCGCGCGTCTACGAGCTCCCCGTCCCTCCCGAGGCGTTCGACGGCTTCGAGGCCGGCCTCGCCGTCGATCTTGCGCGTCACCTCCCCGCCCTCGCGAACCTGAACCTTCTCGAGCGCGCGTCGGTCGGCAAGGCGATGGCGTACCGGGTCAGCCCGCTGATCGAGCCGGAGTTCACGGCCGAGGATCCGGCGCGCTGGCACGCCCTCGCGGCCCGGTTCTTCGGTCGGCTCTTCGCGGCGGGCGGGGCGATGCCGCCCGACCTGGCAAGGATCGCCTGGGAGCACGCGATCGAGGGCCGCGTGCCGGACGTCGCGGACCAGAGCGCGGCCGTGCTCGATCGCTCCCTCGACGCGATGAGCCTGTTCGCGGAGAGCGAGACGCTCTCGGCGCGACACGTCGACGTGTTCCCGGAGAGCGGCGCCGGGCACGAGTGGAGCGGCCGCGCGCTGTACCAAGCGTGGCAACCCGCGCGCGTCCCGCGTGGCCTACGAAACGGCGGAGCGCATCGCCCGCTCCCGCGGAGCCGACGCGGTCGAGATCGCTCGGCTGAATCAGAAAGTGGCGACTGTACTCCGACAGCTCGGTGATCATGCCGAAGGCCGGCGGCGGATGGAGACCGCGGTCGCGGTCCTGTCCGCGCCGGAGCACGCTCGTCTTCAGTCCGCGTGCTTGTTCGAGCTTGGCGCGATCCTTCAGGCACAAGGGGATCTTCGAGGAGCGCGCGAGAGGCTGGAGCGATCGCTGAAGATCACGAAGTCGGTGCTGGGAACGGAGGAGCACCCGGAAGTGGCGACGTCGCTGCACACGCTGGCAACGATCCAAGAGGCGGAAGGGGCGCTCGGCGAGGCCGAAGTCACGTACCGGCGGGTCTTGACGATCGAGGCGAAGTGCTACGGAACACTCGATCAGTACCACTCGGCGGAGACGCTGGTTCCGTTGGCGCTTCTTCTCGTGCGCATGGACCGCCGCGACGAGGGCCTCGAACTCCTCCGCCAGGCGCAGTCGACGTTCCAACGCACGTGTCCCGACCATCCGCTGCTCGCGCGGTTGAACCAGATGCTCGGCGCGACGACCACCGACGGGGACCCCGCAATGGCTCTCCTCACGGCCGCGATCCAGGCGCGGAAGGCGGGCGCGATCCCGGGCGACCTGGTGGAGGCGTTCGACGCGCTCCGCGGGCAGGGGGGCGAGGCCGCGGCGTTCGGAGCCGTGGCGGAGGCGATCGCCCGCGGCGAGACGCCGTGGGTGCCGGACGAGGTCGCCCAGCCGCGGCGCGAAATGCTCGAGCAGGTCGTCGGCCTGATTCGAGCCGTCGACCTGGACCCGCACACGGTGCTCGACGCGGTGCTCGACGTGCGACGCCGGCGCGTCCCGCTCGACCCGGAGCGACGCGCCGACCTGGACGTGATGGGCCAGATCGAGGCTTACGCGCCGGCGGCCCGCTACCTCGAGGCCTTGCTGACGGCTCACGAGGTGCCGCCGGTGCCCGACGACGTGGAGGAGCCGTTCGCCTCGTTCCTCTCCCTCGCCCGCGCACGCGCGCTCGACGACGACCGGTCGGCCGGCGGGCGCGATGGCGCGTCGCCACCGGCCGAGCGCGCCGTGTCACGCTGCGCGCGACGAGGCGTGGTGTCACGGGGCCGCGCTACGCAACACGCCACGCATCCGGCGCGCAGCGTCGGCGACCTGATCCCCGACCGCTGGGCGAATCTCTACGCCGCTCGCGCAGCCCCCGCGCCCGCATCGCGGCTCGTCAATGGAGGAGCACGTCGAGTCCCCGCGACATGGCTCCCGGCAGCAGCGCGGGACCGGGATCGCTCACGTACCCCTGGAAGTAGACGTGCACGCCGGCGAACGCCGGGTTCGACGGGATCGGGAATGGCACGGCGACGGTGCCGCCCGCGTTCGACACGACGGCGATGATCAGCTCGAGCGAGACGTCGAGCGTGCAGCCGGGGACGCCGAGCGGGGCGAGCGCGAGCGGGAGCGGAACCGAGCCGGCGAGCAGCGAGTTCGAAGTCCCGACGAGCACGAGTCCCGGCGCGTTTTGGCGTGCGTGGGACAAGTGGATCTCGAAGTCGGGATTGCCGCCGGTGATGGACGGCAGGCCGCCGGACGCGGTGATCCCCGGCACCTGGCCGGTCGAGACACCGGCGCAACCGGCGCCGAACAACGCCGATCCGGCGGGGACGCCGAACTCGGAGACCACCTGCACCGCACCCGCGTCAACGAGGCCACCCGGGTCCGCGAGCGGCGCGCCGGCGAGCACGTCCCGAAAGCCGTCCGCGTCGACGTCACCGCCGTCGGCGACGGCGCTGCCGAGGCGGCCGCCCGCGGCGGTGCCGTCCCAAGCGAGAATCTGCGCCCCACCCGCCGCGGTCCGCACCCTGAGTCCGCCCGCGCCTCCGGCCGCGCCCGGTGCCCCGATGATGAGCTCGCGCGCGCCGTCGCCGTTCCAATCCGGACTCGAGTCGAGCGCGGTGCCGAAGAGGTCGCCCGCCTCGCCGGTCGAGGTCCATAGGAACACGCCGGTCGCGCCGGAGTAGACGGTGACGCGTCCCGCGTCGGTGCCGACGCCGATCGGGTCGGCTCCCGGCGCGCTGATCGCGAAGTCGTCGAAGCCGTCCACGTTCGCGTCGCCGACGCCCGCGATCGCCGTCCCGAACGTCACGCCGCTCCCGGTCAAGTCGTACAGGGACGAGCCGTCGAACCCCGATCGGATCGCGACCGTGCCGCCGCTCACCTGCCAGGCGAGGTCGGGGAACCCGTCGGCGTCGACGTCCCCGGGCGCGCCGACCTCCTTCGCCGAGAACACGCCGCCCGGCGGCGAAACGCGCAGCAGGAGCGCCCCGGTCGCCCCGGAGCGCACGTCGATCGTAGCCGGCGACGAGGGGATCACGCCGCCTGGCGCGCCGATCAGCACCTCCGACCGCAGGTCGCCGTCGAGGTCGCCCACCGCGACGAGGTCGGCCGCATAGGGCGTGAACAGGAACGGTCCGGACATCGTCCAGAGCGCCGCGCCGTCGACCCCCGAGCGCGCGGACACGCTGATACTGTCGCTCCACGCGAAGTCGGGCACCGCGTCCCCCGACACGTCGCAAAGCGGCGCGATCGGCGCGACCGGGCTCGGCGGCCCGACCGTGTACGCAACGGCGCCGGTGGCGCCGTCGATCACGACCGTCGGCGTGAACGCGAGCGGATTCCCGACCGTCCCCGGCGCGCCGGCCGCGACCTCGCCGTGCCCGTCCCCGTCCACGTCGCCGATCCCGGCCACCCGCGACCCGAACCCGCTTCCCGCCACGCTTCCGTCGTGGGACGCCTTCGACACCTGCGCGTTTGCCCCGACGGATGTGCACGATGCGACAACGAGCACGAAGATGATCGATCGCACGGTATGCCTCCATGGGTTCGTCATTCGATGTGCTTCGACAGTCTACGCTGCCAGATGTACGTAGCGCGCCCCCTTGCACGAATCCCCCGTTCCCGTCGCACATCGCCTGGGAAAGAATCCCCGGCGGGATTGTGTAGCCTCGCTCCTCGCAACACGCCACGCATCCCGCGCGCAGCGTCGGCGACCTGTTCTCCGACGGAGAGCGGCGACCTGGCTCTGCTTCTCTGCGCATCCGTTCCCCCGAGTTCATGCTGGGTCCGGCGATGAACATGAACCGTCCCGCTGCGATCGCGTTCCTGGCGTTTTCGTAGCGACCGAAAGATATGGTACGAATCAATCGAGTGTCGTAAGGATGGGCCCACATTCAGGTTAGGTGTCGTCGAGGGCCGGCGGATGAGATAATCCACCCAGAGCAGATCTGGGTCAGCGTTGTGCTGGGATCAGGTGACCGATAGCCGGCCGTGGTCGCCCGTGTCCCGGTGAGCACCACAGATGGAGACCAAGGAAAGTACGTGCGAGAGGTCGACTACGGGTCGCGGGGAAGGCTTGCTTTCAACGTGAGCGCGCCGAACGCGGTGTCGGCGACGACGAGGTATCGTTGACCGAGGAAATCGCACATCGAGCCGTTCTCGCGTTGGGTCTTGAGGACGTGCGGCCGCAGGCGGGCGTGCCATGCTTCGCGTTCCTCGGTCGGCAACTCGTTGATCACGAGTGCGGCGTAGTAGTGACCGAAGAAGTAGAAGTACCCTGCGTTCGCGTAATACGCCTCGTGCGGGATTGGGCGCATTCGAGCGATGTCGAGGAAGCGATGGTGCTCGAACAGCGCGGTCAGGCCCTCGCGGATCCTCTGCGCCGACACCGAAGGGTCGTTGGATCGTGAGAGCGCCCAGTTGCAGACCTGGATTCGACCGAGCGAGCCCTTCAACTGATTGATGTGTTCGCCGGCCGGCGCGCGTGGGATCGGGTTCAGGTCGTATTCGTAAGCACCATTCGGCAACGCGCACCGGTGCACGTAAGCGATGGCGCGCTGACGAACTCTTCCATCGGTGAGCCATCGTAGTTCCTCGGCGGCCGCCAATGCCGGAATGACGAGCGCGGTGGAGAAGCTGGTGGCCCACTTCGGTCGGCGGCTGTACGGAGGGTCGTCATAGTAGCCCCAACCGCCGGTCGGGACCTGGTTCGCCACGAGGATGGCGAGGAGCTCTCGGCCCCGTCGTTCGATCGCGGCGCGCTCGTCGTCGGTCCATCGGGGGTCGTCGAACAGGCGCACTGCCGCGACGATTCCGTAGAGCGCGGCCCAGATGGTGTCGTTGTCCCAATCGCTCCCGCGGCGTGGGCGCCGGACCTCGCAGAACCAACGGACGGCGCGATCGAGGGCGGCGCGCCGCGACGGCGTCTCGTCGCACTCGGCGAGCGCAATGAGCGCGAGGGAGTGCGCGCCGAACTGCCAGTCGAAGAAAGAGGCGACCGAGTAGCCGGTGTCGATCAACCCCTCGATCGCGCCGCTCGCCCAGCTTCCGTTCGGGTTCTGGGTCGTGACAAGGAAGTCGATCGCGCGGTCGAGGCCGGCCCTCGCCTCCTCCGGTCCGAGCGTGACGGGGAAACCCCTCGCCCGCGTTCCCTCGGGCTGGAAACGACCGCGCTCGACCTCTTGAGCGTTCGCGACGCCGACCGCGATCGCGAGCGCGAGGGCGACCGGCGGCTTCATGGGCGTCCTGCTTCCTCGGAGTCACCGGCTCGCGCCTTCTCGAGCTCGGTCGTGGCGGTCTCGTGGTCGAGCTCGAGTTCGTGGATTCGATCGCGGGCCTTCTGCAGCGAGTGCTCCGCCTTCAGCTCGGCCTTCTCGAGCTTGAGCGTCCCGGCTTCGAGGTTGTTCTGCGCCTGCCGGAGGCTCTCCTCGAGCTCGCGCAGCTTCCTCGGATGGTCGTGGTCCTGGATCATCTCGAACGCACGCGTCTCGACGGCGACGTCGCGTTCCGCCAGCTCGAGGTTCTGGCGGCCGCGTTTCAGCACGAGCTCCTTCGTCATCTCGGCGAACTCCTCGGCGTCGTACATCGCTACCAACTCGGCCAGCTCGTCCTTCGCCTGCTCGGCTCGATTCGCGGAGCGGTCGAGTCGGATGCGCGCCTTCTCGAGGTCGACCTTCGCTTCGGCCGTGCGGAAATGCTCCAGGTCGCGCTTGGCTTGCTCGAGCTTTCTTTCCGCCGCGTACAGAGCGTCCTTCGCCGAGTTCTGCTCGATGCGCGCGTCGAGTTGAGCGATGCGCAGCTCGAGCCGTGCGAGGTCGATGTCACGCCGGGCTTTCTCGACCTTTCGTTCCGCGGTCTTCGGATCGAGCTTTTCCTTTTCGGGCTTGGACGCCTCGTCCGCGAGGGCGCTGGAAAGGAGGCACGAGAGAGCGACGATTGCGTGGGACAGGCGCATGGATCTCTCCGGGGACACGCGAGTCGTGACTTCGAGCGAGCGCGAGTCTAAACGAGGCTCGATGAGGGTGCGAGCGGCGGGCGACGAACGGAGTGGAACCATGAACCTCGCGAGGATGCCGCCGCTCTCTAGAGGCCCTGTCCCGTCTTCCACTTCTCCAACTGTTCCACGACCCCGGCATCGAGCACGACCTCCGCTGCCTTCACGTCCTCGATCACCTGCTCCGGCCGGGTCGCGCCGATGATCGCGGACGAGACCTCGCAGCGCCGCAGCACCCACGCGAGCGCGAGCTGAGCCGGCGTCAGGTCGATCTTCCTCGCGAGGTCGGCGACGCGGTCCGCGATCGCGAGGTTGTGATCGTTCAACCGCGGCTTCACGAACTGCGCTCCCGCCTCGGTATCGGCCCGCGATCCGGACGGGATCTTTCCCTTCTTGTACTTGCCGGTCAGGATCCCCTGCGCGAGCGGACAGTAGACGATCTGGCCGAGGCCGAGGGCGTGGCTCGTCGGGATCACCTCGTGCTCGATCGACCACTCGAGCAGGTTGTACTCCGGCTGATTCGAGACCGGCCGGTACGCGCTTCGACGGTCCGCCTCGGAGCACGCCCAGGTGATCTGGCTCGCGGACCAGAGGCTCGTGCCCCAATAGAGGATTTTGCCCTGTCGGATCAGGTCCTCCATCGCGCGCACTGTCTCGTCCACCGGCGTCTCGACGTCGAAGCGATGGCATTGGAAGAGATCGATGTAGTCGGTCTGCAGTCGCTTCAGCGCGGCGTGGCAGCCTTCGATGACGTGCTTGCGCGAGAGGCCGCGATCGTTGGGTCCGTGCGCGACCGGCCAGAAGACCTTCGTGGCGAGGACGTAGCTCTCGCGGCGCACGCCGTCCAACGCCCGCGCGAGCGCGCGTTCGGCCGCGCCCCCGCTGTAGATGTCCGCGCTGTCGAACAGGTTGATGCCGTGATCCAGCGCGGCGTGGACGCACGCGTTGGTGGCGTCCTGGTGGACCGATTCGCCGTACGTCAGCCACGACCCGAGGGAGACGGCGGAGACCTTGCACCCGGAGGAACCCAGTCGGCGGTACTGCATGGCGGTCACCCTTCGCGCGAGGTTCGAGGTGGCTTCGAGTCGCTTTGCATCATTCCCGGTCGCGCGGTCGACATCAACCCTGGAAGGACGAGCGCCGGGGTGGTTGGCGGTTGCTTCGCGACGGTGGGCGGCGATACTGACGCTTCTCCCGGCCTCTTCTTCACCACCTGGAGGACATCGTGGTCGATCTCGGAACACGCGTCGCCGACTGTCTCGCGGGGAGGATCCCCATCGGTTCCGCGGTGACGATCAAGGGTTGGGTGCGGACGCGCCGCGACTCGAAGGCCGGGCTCTCGTTCGTCCAGGTGCACGATGGATCGTGCTTCGATCCGATCCAGGTCGTCGCGCCGAGCACGCTCGAGAACTACTCCAGCGAGATCCAGCACGTGACGGCGGGGTGCGCGGTGATCGCCGCCGGAGAGATCGTCGAGTCGCAGGGCAAGGGGCAGAAGTACGAGGTCCAGGCGTCGAGCGTCCAGGTCGTCGGCTGGGTCGAGGACCCGGACACGTATCCCGTGTCGGCGAAGCGGCACACGTTCGAGTACCTGCGCGAGGTCGCCCACCTCCGGCCGCGCACGAACACGTTCAGCGCGGTGGCACGGGTCCGCCACTGCCTCGCGCAGGCTGTGCATCGCTACTTCCACGAGAACGGCTACCTGTGGATCCATACGCCGATCATCACCGCGAACGATTGCGAAGGCGCGGGCGAGATGTTCCGCGTCTCGACGCTCGATCTCGTCAACCTGCCGCGCAACGAGGATGGATCGGTCGACTTCACGAAGGACTTCTTCGGTCGCGAGGCGCACCTGACGGTGTCCGGGCAGCTCAACGTCGAGACGTACTGCATGGCGCTCTCGCGCGTCTACACGTTCGGGCCGACGTTCCGCGCGGAAAACTCGAACACGAGCCGCCACCTCGCCGAGTTCTGGATGATCGAGCCCGAAGTCGCGTTCGCCGATCTCGGCGCCAATGCCGACCTCGCCGAGGAGTACCTCCGCTACATCTACACCGCCCTGCTCGAGGAGCGGCAGGAGGACATGGCCTTCTTCGACCAGA
>CAZYQW010000043.1:0-13785 GCA_964649825.1 uncultured Phycisphaeraceae bacterium
GATTATCCGGAGGTCATCGTCGTCGCTGGCAAGGCGCGACGACGACCGCGTATTCGAGATACGTCGAGGAGGAGCAACGCAGCAAGCGATGACGAGGGCCCCGGAGAAACGTCAACAACTCTGAATCACACCACTAGGATGCGGTCCTGAACGGCCCGACGCGTGGGCTGGCCATTGGAGACGGCATGGGACTGTTCGAAGAGTTCGAGTGGCGGGGGCTGGTCCAGGATCACACGGAAGGCGTCGGGGATCTCCTCCGCGGCGGGTCGATCAACGCGTACATCGGATTCGACCCGAGCGGCGACAGCCTTCACGTCGGGTCGCTCATGCCGCTGGTGGCCCTGATGCGGCTGCAGCGCGCCGGCCATCGTCCGTTCGCCGTCGTCGGCGGCGCGACCGGCATGATCGGCGACCCGAGCGGCAAGTCGAAGGAACGGAACCTGCTCGACGAGGAGCAGCTCGCGCACAACGTCGCGGGCATTCGCGAGCAGATCTCGCGTTTCATCGACTTCGACGCCAAGTCGAACCCCGCCGTCCTCGTGAACAACCTCGACTGGCTCGGAGAGTTCCGCATCGTCGACTTCCTGCGCGAGGTCGGAAAGCACTTCACGGTCAGCGGCATGATCGCGAAGGAGTCGGTGAGACGGCGGCTCGGCTCGGACCAGGGGATCTCGTTCACCGAGTTCAGCTACCTGATCCTGCAGGCGTACGACTTCTACGAGCTGTGCCGCCGTCACGACGTCGTCCTGCAGCTCGGCGGGAGCGACCAGTGGGGCAACATCACGTCGGGAATCGATCTGGTCCGATCGAAGCTGCAGCGCAAGGTCCATGGTCTGACGTGGCCCCTGGTCATGACGTCGTCCGGAGTGAAGTTCGGCAAGACCGAGGAGGGAGCGGTCTGGTTGTCGCCGAAGCGGACGTCGCCGTATCGCTTCTATCAGTTCTGGCTGAACAGCGATGACGCGGACGCGATGAAGTACCTGCGCTATTTCACGTTCCTGAACGAGGACGACGTCGCCGGACTCGAGGCCGAGCACGCCCAGGCTCCCGGCGAACGGCGGCCGCACCGGCGCCTCGCGGACGAAGCGACGCGCCTTGTGCATGGCGAATCCGAGCTGACCCGCGCGCGCCGGGCGACCGAGGTCTTCTTCGGCGGCGAGCTCGGGGACCTCGCTCTCGAGGACGTGCTCGACGTCTTCGCCGACGTTCCGTCCGCGGAGCTTCCGCGGGCGACCTTCGAGGGAGACGGTGCACCGCTTCTCGACGTGCTCGTTTCGTCGGGGTTGATGCCGAGCAAGAAGGAGGCGCGGCGATCGGTCGAGGGAGGCGGCGTCTCCGTCAACAACCGGCGCGTCTCCGAGGCGAACGCGACCCTGCGGGTCGATCAGGCGATCGGTGGGCGCGTCTTCGTCCTTCGTAAAGGACGCAAGAACTACCACGTGGTTCGCATCGTCGGCTGAGGTGGAGTTGAAGGTTCGCCGTCATCTCGATGATCTCGCCGTCCCGCGGCCGGCGTCGCCGGCCGAGATCGGCGTCGTGCTCCTGCACGTGGGGGGGCCGGCCGACCTGGACGACGTCGAGCGGTTCCATCTCGACCTGTGGAGCGACCCCGCGGTCGCGCCGCTCTCCCTCGCGTCGATCTGGACCAAGCGGGCGGCGGCGAAGGCGTGGGCGGCCGAGAAGGCGGTCCGCGAGCGCGGGTACAACCTGATCGGCGGGCGATCCCCGGTCTCCGACCTGCTGCAGTCCCAGGCCCTTGCCCTCGAGAACCGATTGGCCGGGCGGCTGCCGATGGCGGCGCCGGCGCCGGGGCCGGCGCGAGTCGCGGCGGCGACCCGGTTCGGAAGACCGACGATCGAGGACGCGCTCGCCGAGTTGGCGCGGGCGCGGGTCCGGCGCGTCGTAGCGATCCCCCTCTACCCGCACGACGACCCGAGCACGAACGGGTTGTGCCGCGAGCATCTGCGAAGCGTTGCGCGCGAAAAGGGCTTCACCACGCCGCTCGGCGTCGTGCCGCCGTTCTTCGACCGCCTGCGGTTCCAGCGCCTTTTGATCGAACGGACGCGGCGCTCGTTCGACCTGATCCCGCCCGACCTGCGCGGGGAAGCCTTCCTTCTGTTCGCGATGCACTCTCCCCCGGAGGCGCGTCTGAAGAAGACGCACCTCCTCGCCCAAGCCGAGGCGACGTCGCAGGCGGTGATGGCTGCCGTCGGGTACGGCGAGGAGCGCTCGGCCGTCGCCTTCCAGTCGTTCGGCGGACCGGCCAAGACGCTCGCGCCGGCGATCGGCGCGTTCGCGGTAGAACGAGCGCAGGAGGGCGTCAAGGCGCTGGTCGTCGTCCCGCTGTCCCACGTGACCGACTCGTTCGAGACGCTGCACGACCTGGACATCCAGCTCTACCAAGCGGCGGTCGAGGCGGGAGTGAAGCAGTTCCGGCGCGTCCCGACTCCGAACGCCGATCCCGAGTTCATCGGCCTCCTCGCCGATCTCGTCGTCGCGCACGTGCCGGAGGAGCAGGCACGCCGGCTCCGCGGCGCGACCGACGAGAACGCCGCCTCATGACGACCCGCGTCATCATCGTCGGAGGCGGGGTGGCCGGACTCTCGACCGCCACCTTCCTCCGCGACGCGGCGCCTCCCGACCTGAAGCTCGACGTCCGCGTCCTCGAGTCGTCCGGCGTGCCCGGCGGGAAGGTGCGGAGCGAGCTCACCGAAGGATTCGTCCACGAGTGGGGGCCGCACGGGTTCCTTGACGACGGCCGCGACACGCTCGACTTGATCCATCGCGTCGGGCTCGAGTCCCGACGCATCGAGAGCCGGTTGGCGGCACGGCGGCGCTTCATCCTCGTCGGCGGTCGTCTCGAGGAGGTGCCGCACTCGCTGGCCGGGATGATCGGCACGCGCTTGTTGCCGCCCGCCGCGAAGCTGCGGCTCCTGCGCGAGCCGTTCGTGAAGCGGATCGAGGCACACGACGAGTCGGTGGCCGCGTTCGCGCGCCGACGGTTCGGCGACGCGGTGGTGCCGGCGCTGGTCGAACCGCTGGTCACGGGGATCCACGCGGGCGACGCCGCGCAGCTTTCGTTCCGTTCCGCGTTCCCGCGCCTCCACGAGATGGAGCGCGAGCATGGGAGCCTCCTGCGGGCGATGGCCCGCCGGGCCCGCGAACGGCGTCGATCCGGCGCTCCGCGGCGCCTTCCGACCCTGTGCTCGTTCCCCACCGGGATGGGCGAGCTCACGAACGCGGTGGCGCGGCACCTCGGCGACGCGTACCGCGGCGGCGTCGACGTGGTCTCGATCGACCGGGACGGTGACGGCTACGCGCTCGACGTGGAAGCCGCGGCCGCCACGGAGACGCTGCGCGCCGACGTCCTCGTGCTCGCTGCGCCGAGCCACGCCGCGGCACGGCTCGCCGACCGCTTCGACCCGGACCTCGCCGCGACGTTCCGGACCATTCCGTACGCTCCGGTCGCCGTGGTCTGCCTCGTCTTTCCGCGCGACCGCGTCGGCGTCGACACCGAGGCGTTCGGGTTCCTCTGCGCGCGGTCGGAGCGCCGCCGCGTGCTCGGCTGCGTGTTCGCGTCGAGCATCTTCGCGGGGCACGCGCCTGACGGCATGGTCAGCCTTCGCGTGATGCTCGGGGGCGCGCTCGATCCCGACGTCGTGGCGGCCGGTTCGAGCGAGATCGTGGAGATCGCGGCGAGGGAGGTCGGTGAGATCCTTCGCGTTGGCGGCGAGCCGATCGACGCCCGGGTCTTCGCGCATCACGCCGCGATCCCTCAGTATCGACTCGGGCACCAGGCGCGGCTCGCCGCCGTCGACGCTCAACTACGCCGTCACCCGAACCTGTTCGTCACCGGCGCCGCGTACCGCGGCGCGTCGGTCAACGACTGCATCGCGAACGGCCGCAAGACCGCGACCCACGTCCTTCGTCACCTGCTGATGCGGGCCGGACCGGACGTCGCGGAGATCGGCGCTGGAATGTAGCCGGCCGTCGTCCCGGGCGGACCCGCGGGACGACGGCCGTATGGCGCGAGCGGGAGGCGGTGGATGCCCCTACCGGCCGTCGTCCTCGCCGTCCTTCGTCTCCGCGCGCGCCTTCGCCGCCTCGCGCTTCTTCGCGGCCTCCGCCTTCACTTTCGCGAGATCGACGCCGGCGTCGGCAAGGTAGCGCTCGGGCTCCTGCTGGAACATCTCCGGGCAATCGTCGCAGCACGAATCGATGAGCACGCCGTCGTAGATGAAGAAGTGGTCGGCCTCGACCTTCTCTTCGGCCATCACGAGACAGTGCTTGTTGCCGAGCGCGACGACGTCTTTCTTCGTCAGGAGCGTCAGGTAGCGGCGTGGATCCTGGCGGAACTTCTCGTCGCAGCCGTCGCAGCAGAAGTGGACCCGGTAGTTCTGGAAGACCGTGCTCGACTCGCTCCCCTCGGTCTTGCCACCCATGATCGGGCAGCGATCGTTCTTCACGTCGATGATCTGCTCGGCCGGGTAGGCGGCGTCGCGGTACGTGTCGAAGTCCGCCTTCGCCTTGCCCCGGCACATGTTGCAGCAGACGTACACGCGCTCGCCGTTCTGTTCGACGAACTTGTCGGCGCGCGCCTTCTTCGCCTGCAGCGGACAGTCCTTGTTGCCGAAGAACGGCACTTCGACGCGGGGCTTCTTCGCAGTGGTGTCTCCTTCGGTCAGCGCCAGGCTGGCGACCGCGATGGAGACGAGCGCGAACAAGGTCAGACTCGACTTCATGAATGGAATCCTCGATTGCCGTTTGTTCGTGTCACCATGCCACGATGTCAGGTCTCGGCACTCCGACCGTCCGCGGGCGCGTGGTGCGTGACACGACTTTATGCGGACCGTAGGTTCTAGCCGAGACGCCCCGCCTTTCTCAAGGACCGTCCCCTTGACCCCCTGGCACCGAACCGGACCGATCGCGTTTCTCGTCGCGCTGGGCGCGCTGTCCTGCCGCTCCGAGGCGGTGTTGCTCCCGGTGGCGGGGCCGCGCACACCGGCCGGGGGGGAGTCCATCGTTCTCTCCCTCGGCACGGACCCGACGCAATCCGGCGATCTCGAGCGCGCACGCCGCGTCGTCGCGCATTGGCTCGACGGCCCGGACGGGCCGGCCCAGCTCGCGGCGTCGGGAGCGGCGGTCCTCCCGGCGCCCGACGGCCTCGAGTGGGTCTCGGTTCGCGCCGGCCTTCACGCGCCGGGCGTCGTGTCGACGGATTCCGGTCGGTTCCTCCTCCGCGAGCGGCCCGACGCGGGCGCGCCGTCGTTGGATGACTTCGAGGCGATCTCGCGGGACGCCGCCGGTCCCGGCGTCGTGCGGCTTCGGGTCCGCGCGGACCGGCGGACCGCCGTCGATGCCTGGCTCGCGGACGCGGCCGGTCGCACCGTCCTCTTCGTGGCCGGTCGGGAGGCCGGCGTCGCGGCGCGGGTCGACGCCGGCGCGGGCGATGAGTTCCTCCTCGTCGGTCTGTCCACCGCCGCTGAGCAGTGGCTCCTCGACGCGACGCGGCGGCGGTGACGAACCGGTGACACGACCGAGCGCGCCGGCCGACTAAGATGGTGGCTCGGATTCTCATCCATACGCGGGAGAGCCATGAAGGTCGCGCCGATCGTCTTGTCCATCGCCGTCCTCGCCGCGGTCGGGTTCTTCGTCTTCGCGGATGACGATGCACCGCGCACGGCGGACGTGACGGAACCGTTCGAGCATGGTGGTCGAGGCGGAGTCGAGACCGTCGCGAACGAGGACGCCAACTCGACGGAGGCCGGCGCGGAGGGGTCGCTCCCGGGGCCGAGCTCGATCCGCGAGCGCGCGGACGCGAAGATCGAGCCGGCGTCCGACCTGCCGCCGCCGGAGCTCGTCGTCGCGAAGGTCCGCGTTCGGGTCGAGTCCGAGCTTCACCGTCCACTCGAGGGAGTGCGACTCGCGCTCGAGTCGGGCTTCACGGACCGCGCCTCGGTGCCGGTCCCGTTCGCCGAGTTCAAGGCCGAGGCGTCGACCGACGGCGAGGGGATCGTCGACCTGGCCGTGCCGACGGTAGGCGTCTTCACCGTGCGGGCCGAGAAGCCCGGCTTCGCGGCGAAGACGATCGGCCCCCTCGTTCCGGGCGACGACGTGTCGGTGATGCTCGCGCCCGCGTACCGACTCGATGGGCGGGTCGTGGATGACGAGACGGGGAACGAAATCGCGGGAGCGATCGTCGACGCGCGCGGTCAAGGCGAGGCGACCTCGACGGAGACCGGCGCGGACGGGCGGTTCACCGTCGACGGCCTGCCGCGCGGGGTGTACGCGATTCGTGCCGTCGCGCCCGGTTACGACCGCGCGCGGGAGGACGGTTGGATCGTCGGGAACGGCGGGTCGAGCGGACTGGAGCTGCGGCTCGGGGCGGGCGTCCGCGTTCGCGGGCGCGTCATCGCCCGCTCCTCCGGTGAGCCGATCGTGGGCGCGACCGTGACGGTGACGGTGAACGCCGTCGACGATGACGTCGCCGAGCGTTTCTCGCAGGAGGCGACGACGAACGCGGACGGTCGCTGCGATTTCGAGCCGACGCCGCGGAGCGGAGTCGAGGTTCAAGTCGTCTCGGACGGATTCGCCGTCGGGCGGAAGCGACTGCGCATCGAGGAGGACGAAGAGGAACACGAGTTCGTGATCGACCTCGCGCGCGGCGGCGCGCTCGCCGGACGCGTCGTGGACGTGGACGACGCGCCGATCGCGGGAGCCCGAGTGAGTCTGTCCGGACCGACCGGCCACGTGATCGAGACCGACGCGGCGGGCTCGTTCACGTTCGACCGCGTCCCTCCCGAGGTCCAGCACGCCCTCGTCGCCGTCGACTCGGCCGGTGCGCTTGCCCCTGCCTCCCTGTCGAACGTCGTCCTCGTGGAGGGAGAAGCTCGTGATGACGTCGTGCTCCGCCTTGCGCCCGGGGCGACGGTGCAGGGGCTGGTCGCCGACGCACTGGGGCGTCCCGTGCCATTCGCCCACGTCCGCGTCGAGGACGTACCGTCGCCGGTGTGGCGGGCGCTCGGGGAATCCCCGCTGCGCCTGACGGGCGAGGATGGACGCTTCATCCTGCGGTCGCTGCCGGAAAGCTCGATTCGGCTGTCGGCTCGCCGCGGAGAGGCGGTCGCGGTGCCGGTCGAGCTTCCTCTCGTGGCCGGTGGCGAGCACTCGATCACGCTCGTCCTCGACGAGGGCGCGGTCGTCGCCGGGATCGTGGTCGACTCGAGCCGAGCGCCGATCGACGACGCGCTCCTCCTCGCGTTCGCGATCGATGACGACTTCCACGTCCCTCCACCGACGGACTCGCCGGCCGCGACCGTCGCGGCGGGCACCGACGACCAGGCGCGACGGAGCGCGCGGGAAGCGACCCGCCGCCGCGAACGCGAAATGGAGCGGTTCATCGCGCGGAAGTCGCGTGCCCTGTCGCGGGCGACCTCGGGGGACGAGCAGCTGAATTCGTTCCGCGCCCTGACTCGATCCGGTCCGGACGGTCGGTTCGAGCTCACCGGGCTCGACGAGTCCGAGTCGTTGGTCCTCCTCGTGCGGGCGGAGGGGTTCTCGAGCCGCCACGCGTTCGAAGTGAAGCCCGGCGACGGTCGCGAGGTCGTGATCGAGCTCCGCCGCCTCCTCGACCTGACCGGCCGGGTCGTCGACGCCCGCACGCGGCGTCCGATCGAATCGTTCCGAGTCACGGCCGCTCCGCGCGGGGAATCGAACGACGCGCGCGACTTCAGCGACCTGCTCGCGCGGCCATCCGCCCGCGGCGACTCGTTCCGCTCGATCACCGGCGAGTTCCTGCTGAGCGGTCTTCAGCCGTTGCCCTACGAAGTGACCGCGAGGGCGACGGGGTTTCGGGAATCGAAACCGTTGCTGGTCGACTTCGCCGCGCTCGGCTCGACCTCGGTCCTGATCGAGCTCGAGTCGGTCGCGATCGTCGAGGGACGCGTTCACGGGCGCGACGGGACGGGCATCCCCGGGGTGCCGGTGTTCCTGCGGCCCGCCGCGGTCGATTCCGGCGCGTTCGAGACCGGACCGAAGCAGAAGAAACCGAACGTGCTGCGTCGAAACGTGGACCGGAACGGCGAGTTTCGATTCCACGGGCCCGACCCCGGCGCCTACGAGATCGGGGTCGGCGACCCCAAGGCTCCGATCGCCGGGCCGGCCGCGATCCACGTGTCCGAGGGCGATCGCGTCGTTCAGGACTTCTCGATCGACGGACTCGGCGAGATCCGAGTCGAGGTCAAGGGCGACGACGGGTTCCTCCTGCGCGGGGCGCGCGTCCGCCTCCGCGGGGTCCGGTCGCACCTGAATCGTTCGCTCACCACCGGCGGCCTGGGCCGGGCCGAGTTCTCGGACCTCCCGTCCGACGACTACCAGATCATGATCCTCGCCAAGGACCACCAGGCGGCGAAGGAGGCAGTCAACCTGCAGGCGCCCGACCAGCGCGACGTTGCCGTCCGGTTGACGAGACCACCGCAGTGAAGCCGGCGGTCCTGCTCCTGATCGTCCTTCATTGTGGCGCGACCGTGGTCGCGCGGGCGTCCGATGCGAGCGCGTATCGGAGCGACGTGGAGTTCCTGCTCGACGAGCTGGAGAAGAAGTGCCGGCACTTGTTCGACCGCAAGGGCGTGAAGTGGGACGCCGTCGAGAAGCGGTTCCGCAAGGAGGTGAAGAAGGTCAAGTCCGACGTGGAACACTTCCAGCTCGTTCAACGGATCCTCGCGAGCCTGCGCGACGGACACGCGGGGATCGTCGAGATCCACTTCGAGTGGCCGGACGACCAGACACCCGCGGAGCGGAAGGGGGTGGGGATGAGCTTGTGCCTCGAAGGGAAGACGGTGCTGATCAAGGACTGCCACGGTCCGGCGGCCGCCGCGGGGTTCAAGTCGGGCTGGGAGCTGAAGAGCATCGACGGCGTCGCCGCGTTGAAGTGGCTGAACGATCGCGCGGACCGTCTCGCCGACACCCACGGTTGTTCGACGCGCCACGCCGCGCTCTACAACGCGTGCCACCATGGCTTGGCCGACGTGCCCGGGACGAGTTGGTCGTTCGAAGCGAAGAGCGGCGGGCGCGGCACGAAGAAGACCACGCTCACGTGCGCGAGCGGCGGCGGGAACGGCGTTCCGAACGGCCCGATCTTCCCTCCCAAGGAACTCACCTCCGTCGAACGTCACGGCTACGGGAGGCTCCCGAGCGGCTTCGGGTACGCGCACCTCCGCAACGTGCCGCAGAACCTCTGCGAGCAGATGGACGAGATCCTGCGCGGCCTCGGTCCGGTCGAGGGGTTGGTGCTCGACTTCCGCGCCAACGGCGGTGGCGGCGTCGATCACGACGCGTTCTTCGGCCGCTTCCTCGCGCCGGGCGAATCGTTCGGCGGCGTGCGCGGTCTCGAGACCGGAGAGCACTTCACCGGCCGGGTCGTCGTCGTCGTCGACGCGGGGACGAGGTCCGCCGGGGAGACGCTGGCGGGTCGGTTCAAGGCGACCAAGCGCGGCTACTTGATCGGCCCCACTCCCACCGCGGGGATGTCGGGCCGAAAGGAAGACCTGAAGCTCCCGAGCGGGCTGATGACGGTCAGGGTGACGATCGACTCGTTCTCGGCCGACAAGGAGATCGAAGGGTACGGCGTCGAGCCGAACGAGATCGTCGCGTTCGACGGCGAGGCGATGGAGGATGGGATCGACCCGTTCCTTCGTCGGGCCGAGGAGCTGCTGAGGGGCGGGTTTCCGCGAGGAGCGGTGACGTACGGCGCGCAGTGACGGGGATGCGCCGCCGCGCGTCGCGACGCCTCTTCGTCAGCGGGCGGGGTCGATCGTCGGCGAGCGATCGACGCGCCGGCGCGTGTTCCAGGTCTGAAGGTACTCGCGATGCTCCGCGTCGTCCGGATATCGCTCGCTCGACGGGTACGGGTAACCGGACATCCCGAGGAACGGCAGCGGCTCGACCGACGTCGAGAACGACGAGTTCGCGTCGGCGTCCTTCGCCCAACCGATCGAGCGCAGCACGAACGTTCGCGTCCACCCTGCCTCGAGGGTCGGCAACGCGCGCGCGTCGAACGCGAGAGCGATCTCCTCGCCGTGATCCATGACCACGTACATGTCATCCGCTTCGTCCAGCAGCGGGAGCACGTCGCCGAAGCGCGTGAACGCGCCGGTGTGCCGGCCCCAGTACGTCGCGAACGCCTCGGTCACGTCGTGGTAGTCGAAGCCGAGCGGGGCGCCGTGGCCACGCTGGATGCGACGCGAATAGCCGCGGTGGCGAAGCTCGGCGGAGGTGGGCTCGAGCGTCGTGAGCCGGGTCGGCAGCGCGGCGGGTTCCGGATCGGTCGAGACGAACGCCCAGTCCCAATAGACCTGGAGGTTGGTGCGGATGCGAACCCGCGGGTCGTTCGCCGCGATGCGCCCGGTCAGGTCGCAGACGACCATCTTCTCGCCTCCCGCCGGAAGGCCGACGACGCCGGCGGGGCGAAACCCCCCTTCTCCGTCGCCGACCTCCAGGAGGGGCGGCGTGAACGCCCACGTTCCATCCTCGGCGAGCGCGCGGTTGATGGACGAGTTCGTCCAGAGGAACCAGCCGAACAGGAACAGGCGGATGCGCGAGGTGTCCGAGAGGTCGCCGAGGTCGAGGTCGAGATGGTGCATCTCGGCCACGCCCTGCATCGGTGGGGCGCACGCGCGGAACGTATCGACCGTGCTGCGATCGGCCACGAGGAGACGATCGAGCACGTCCACGCCCCGGTCGTCCGTCGCGCTCACCGGACGCCGCCGCTCGCGCGCTGGATGGAGCGCGAACTCGGGGAACGGCGGCACCGCGAACGCGTTGTCGGTCGTGAGGAAGACGTCGTCGGGGTGATCGACGGCGACCAGCCGGACGCGGTCGACGTAGCTGATCTCGCGGAGCTCCTCGGTGAATCGAAGTCGGAGCTCGCCGTCGATCGGGCGTAGCTGATCGGGCTGGATCGTGACCCAGTCGTCAGGGTTCGGGATCGCACGAACGCCGCCGCCGAGGTCCAACCCGAGCGGCGACTGGCAAAGCACGTCGGTCACGAACGCGTACCGCTCCCCGTTCCACGCGTAGAGCAATGGACAGGATCCGCCGACACGATCGATCTGCTCGATGCGGAATGCGAACGGGGCGTCGACCGTCGACGGCGCCGCCTCCTCGTCGCGGCGCTGCCACTCCGTCGTCCACCGTGGATCGGTGAGGTCGACGTCGTAGTAAGGCTGGCGCACGCCGTTGGTCCAGAGGATCGAAAGGAGTCCGAGCTGGTCGGCCGCCCCGATCCCGAGCGCGACGGTGGAACCACGCACCTCGCGTTTCACGTAGAGGTCGCCGACGCGAAGCTCGACCTTGCTGCCGACGCCGGTGCGGTTCGACTTGTGGCCGACGAGGCGCAGCAGCACGCGGTGGTGCCGCGAGCCCCCGTCGTTGTCGAGCACGCGGACGCGGCCGGACTCCTCCAACACGCAGAGGTCTTCGTCCCCGTCCCCGTCGACGTCGCCGGGGACGATCCGGCGCGCGAAGCCCGCCGCCGGGCCGAACGCCGCCTCGCGGACTGCGAATCGGCCGGCGTGGTTGCCGAGAAGCTCGAAACGGCCGGCGGCGCCGACGACGAGGTCGAGGAACCCGTCGTTGTCGGCGTCCGTCGATGCGATCGCACGCGCGCCGGTGACGCCGGGAAGCGCCGCCGGGGCATCGAACGACCCGTCACCCCGGTTGCGTTGAAGGCGGACGTCTCCTGCGCGGGTCCGCGTGACGAGGTCGAGGAAACTGTCCGCGTCCGCGTCGAAGAGGAGCAACTCGGACGCACGGACGTCGGCGAGCCCCGCTTCCCGGCCGCGTTCCGCGAAGCGGCCGCCGCGGAGGTTCGAGAACAGCCGGCCCGGGCTCGTCTCGCCGAGGACGACGAAATCGGTGTCGTTGCCGTTCTCGACGTCGGCGACGTCGACGACGAGCGCATCGCCAGTCGTGGCGACTCCCGCGTCCTGGGTCACGTCGTGATAGGTGAGGGCGCGCGGACCGGCGTCGGTGCCATCCCTCTCGTGGGGAAGCGGCGGCAGCCCGTTCGAGAGGAGCCGCAAGCTCGAGGCGCCGCTTGCGCCGACCAGGAGCAAGTCGAGGTCGCCTTCGTGGTCGTAGTCGAACGCGAGCGCGGCGTACGCGCCGGGCGAGGCGACTCCGGCTTCGTTCGTCTTGTCGGTCCAGCCGCCGGTGGGCGCGCTGACGAGGAGGAGGTTGCCGGCCGGGCGAGTCAGGAAGACGTCGTGCCGCCCGTCGTTATCGAGGTCCTGCGCGGTGACGCCGGTGAACGGGTCGCCGAGCGGGTCGAGCCCCAACGCGGCGCCGGCGTCGTCGAAACGAAACGACCCGTCGCCGCGGAAGAACCCGCCTCCGGCGAGGAGGAGGTCGGCGTTGCCGTCGGCGTCGACGTCGGCCACGTCGAGCCCCGCGACGTTCGCATCGGGCAGCCCCGCGTCCGGCGTGCGATCGCGGAACACGACCGCGATCGACGACGGCGCCACGCGCGTGGGGTCGGCGTCGACGCGCAAGAGCCTCCGATCCAGCAGGTCGCTCCATTCCTGCTTCTTCCGATCCGGATCGGCCTTGAACAGGACGTCGAATCGCTCGCGATACTCCCGGGCGCGTTCGGGATCACGTCGTCGCCAAAGTCCCGCCAGCGCGTTGATCGGTGCGGGGTCGGTCGGGTCGAGATCGGCGGCGCGGTTGAACGACGCGATCGCCTCGTCCGTCCGGTCGAGGTTCTTCAGCGTGTCGCCCAGGAAGTAGTGCACGTCGGGGTTCGATTCGGCGAGTTCACGAGCTCGTGCGAGGTGCCGGCGCGCCTGCTCGTAGTTCTCCTCGAAGTTCGCGGCGTCGAGCAGCCGGTACGCCATCGCTGCCCCGAAGTGTCCGGCCGCGGAGTTCGGCTCGTCCTGCAAGAGACGCTCGAACCACTCGACGGATTTCCTCGCGTCGCGCGAGCCGCGCAGCGCACATGCCGCGAGCCCGAAGCGGTTGATGGGGTTGTCGGGCTCGATCGTGATCGCCCGCTCGAACTCCTGCTCGGCTTCGCGATACTTCTCGTCGTCGAGCAAGGCCCGTGCGCGGATCTGATGCTCGAGGACACGGCCGGCCGGGGGCTCGTCCCTCCGGCAGGATTGGATCGAGATGAGGACGAGCAGGATCGGGATCGCGCGGGCGGTCATGTCGCGGTCTCGTGCGGATCGCGGGGCTTGGAGGCCAGCCGACCGCGTCAGATGAACGGCTTGAACAGCGCGGCGTACCCGGCGGCGACGCCGATCAGCACCACCAGGACGGTGAGGATGCCTCGGGCGTCGGGCAGCCGCCGTATCGCGGCCACCGCCGCGCCGAGCAGCAACCAAGCTGCGACCTTCATGAGGATCCAGCCGGGCCAGGGCCAGTGGATGCCGAGTCTCGCCAACATGCCGAATCCGCTGACGAGAAGGAGGGCGAGCCCCACGCCGTGGCAGATCACCCAGCCCTTGCGGCCGGAACCCGAACTCAGGATCGCCCCGAGCGAGAGGAACAAGAGCAGCACCCCCGCGACGTGCAGGACTTTGTAGGTGGTGACGTCCATAAGACCTCGAGTTCCTCGCAACCGGCCGCGTCAGCGGTCGCATCCTAAGTGGTGTGATTCAGAGTTGTTGACGTTTCTCCGGGGCCCTCGTCATCGCTTGCTGCGTTGCTCCTCCTCGACGTATCTCGAATACGCGGTCGTCGTCGCGCCTTGCCAGCGACGACGATGACCTCCGGATAATCCACCAA
>CAZYQW010000044.1:0-122866 GCA_964649825.1 uncultured Phycisphaeraceae bacterium
AGTCCTCGCTCGGTGGCGCTCGCTGCGGAACTCGCTCGGTGGAGCGGTCCCGACACGCTCCGCCTGGCGATGGGACGGGGTGGGGAGGGTTCGGGGGTGGGGAAGAAGATGGTGGTGCGCCTTCGGCGTCCGATGGATGGGCTGGTGAGGAGTTCCGGCGCGAGGGCGGTGGAGCGTGTCGGGGGCGCTCCATTCGCTCAGACAGTCCTCGCTCGGTGGCGCTCGCGGAACTCGCTCGGTGGAGCGGTCCCCGGTGCTACGGAATCCAGCCGGGCAGGGCGGCGGCCTGCTCTATCCACGTCGCCATCTGCGACTCGTCGAGACCGTCCTCGTGGATGTCGAGGTAGCGTACGTCCTTGTGCTTGGACTCGCCGGGGGGGACCGGACGCAGCGACGTGCCGGCGAAGAAAGCCACCCTGACGTACTTCGTGAAGCAATGGACGTTGAGGAACCAGCCTTGGCCCTCGACGCCGTAGAACGGCGAGTTCCACCGGACCGCCTTGCGCACGGCGGGGACTGTGCGCACGATGAGCGCGTCGAGGCGGCGTCCGACGTCACGCTTCCAGCCGGGCATCGCCGCGATGTAGGCCTGCACGGGTGCGTCGCCGTCGGCCTTCGCGATTTGCGGATTGCCGCCTGAAAGGAGTTTCACCGGCTCGGTCCCACCCGCATCTGGCTTGGCCTTCGTCGTTGGTGGGCGATTCTGGGCCACCGCGGCTTTTACGAGCGCCTTGAACGCGCGCGCGCCGACCTTGGCCCCTTCGTGGATGTCGATCGCCCTTCGCGTGTTGCCTTCCAAGCTGGAATTGAAGAGGCGCGATGGGTCCGGGATCCTGGCCCCCCGGGCGAACGTGAGCTTCACGACTTTCGTGTACGCCTCCCCGGTGCAGACAATCCCGTGGTGCGACCAGACCGGAGTGCCCATCCACTTCCACTCCTCGACGATGTCGGGGTCGGCTTGCAGGATCAGCGCCCGCATACGGGCCAGGGTTTGCCCGCGCCATCCCCCCAGGTCGCGAATCCGCTGGTCGATGAGCCGGGACGCGGGTATCCCGGTCGCTTGTTCACGGCTCCTCCTACCCGCGAGGGCGGGCGCGTCGCCGTCGGCTTTCGCGGTCGTCCCGGGTCTCTTGCCTTTGGTCGCGCCCTCTTTGGCACGGCGCGGTCTACCGCTTTCGGAAACCACTGTTGCCTCCACTGACGCCCCGACGCTCAGCATCAGCGGCGGCGACACAACGCCGTTCGCTGCATGCTGTTGGCGGAGGCAAGTGTAGCGCAGGGCACTCGCCCCGTGCACTTGCGACCGTCCCGCGACCGCGACGATCACGCGGCGGAACTCGATCGGTGCGTGATCGTCGCCGGCGGAGAGGTCGGGCTTGCGATCCCGCCGCCAGCGACGCGGCGAACCGTCTACGGCGCCGTGATCGTGAACTCGCAGCCTTCGGTCGCGTCGACGGCGATGAAGGAGGTGTTGAGGAACAAGAACTGGAAGAAGACGTTCAATCCGGTGGGTGCGGCGGCCGGGATCGGCAGAGGCAAGGCGGTGCAGGCGGGGGCCGACGGGCCAAGCACGAGCACGAAGCCGGTGGGATCGACCCAGAACAGGGTGCCGAGGCCGGGGAGCGGCGGGCAGAGATAGCCGGGGCCGGGGAAGCTCGTGTTGATGATCAGCACGGTCAACAGGCCCTGCGGCACGCCGGAGTACTCCAGACCGAACGTCGGACCAGGCGCGCAAGACTGACCGAACGTCCCGCAGCGCGCGGAGACGCGCGGGAACCCGTACGAGACTCCATGCGACGCGTACGCCAGGCCGTTCAGCGGCGCCGGCGCGGGGGTGCAGGTCACGGGCGAGTAGAAGGTCGGTGCGGCAGCCGCGCCGAAGAGGTCGAGGTACGAGACGCTGATGCCATCGGTCACGTAGAGCGCGGGTCCGCCCGCCGAGAGGGCTCGGCCCGACCCGACGTCGAACGCGACTCCCGTCAGGGTGGTCCCGAGGCCGCAGAGCGCGGTCGCGTTGAACGACGCCGTGACCAAGCAGTTCTGGATCTGGTGCACGAACCCCGCCACATCGCATGCCCAGAGCGATGTCGAGAGCGGGTCCCAGGTCAGGTCGGTGAACGGCACGCCGAACGGGTTGGGGACGATGCAGGGACCGAACACCAGCGTGGACAGGCCGCACGTCGTGGTCGGCGGTTGGATGCCCGCGAGCATCTTCCCGTCGGTGATGTACAGCGTCGGAACTGCGCCGCTCAAGGTGCCCGTCTCGTCCATTCCCATGCCGGTGATCGGGCCGAATCCGGCGCCGGCGAGAACCGTCGGGATCCGGAACAGGTTGTTCGGAGTGCACGGCGGCGGCGAGCCGCACGGAGAGTCTCCCACGTACTCGCCGATGACGAAACCGTCGGTGACGTACACGGTGTCGGTCGCGCAGTTCACGGCGACGTCGCCGTTCAAGCTTCCCGCCGGGACCGGAAGCGGACCGGTCACGCCGCACATCGACACGCGGTAGTTGCACGAGAGCGACAATGGGTTCGGCGCCGGACAGAGTCCCCCGGGGGTGGTGGTGAACTCCCAGAGGGTCTGCGCCCCGCCGTCGCTGCCGTACAGGGTCTGGCTGTCCGCCGTCGGGCAGCAAACACCGATGGCGGCTGCGAACGCCGACGCCGTGAAGACGCGATCAAGCATTGGATTCTCTCCTGTGGTGAGGGTCCCGGACGACGACGGGGGTCATGGTAAGGGCCCGAGCAAGAATCACTTCCCGGTTTTAGGCGACCCTCTTGCCCCGCCGGCCGTCGCGGGTCTTCTCGATCTCGACCGCTCAGGAACGCGTGGGGGCTCGCCGCCGCGGGCGGTCGACGCGCGATGCGTCACCCGCCTTGCCGCGGCGCTCCTTCAGGCGCTCGCGAAGCGTTGCGCGTTCGTCCCGATCGATGCGGCCGTTGCCGTTCGCGTCGAGGCGTTCGCGCAGGGTGTGCAGCCGGTCACGGCGATGCTCCGGCGCCTGGCGGCCGTGACGTCGCAGGGCTCGCAAGGCGTTCTTCATCGAGCGCACCTCATGCTCGTCGAACCGACCGTCACGGTTGGCGTCGAAGAGTCTGAGCACGCGCATCTCGACCGCGGTCGGCCGGGGCCGCGCGCCGTCTTGCACGTCGGCGGCGCTGGCCGTGGCGGGGGCGGCGAGGAGCAGGAGCAGGAGCAGGGGGATGGTGACCCAGTTCGTCGTCATGTTCGACCTCACGTCCGAAGGGCAGGAAGAACCGTTCTGGACGAGACGAACCGCTGCGCACCGGGAGGGTGGCGCGCGAAATCGCGAGGGACGGAGTCGGGGCCGAATCAGCGCGAGAGCGCCGGTTCCTTGGGCGGGTTCTTGGCGCCGGCGAGCGTCGCGTTGATCTTCTTCTCGATCTTCGGGTGGATCGGCATCCCCTTCTGCTGCAGCAGGAACGGGGCGAGCGGCTTCAGGCAGGACGCGCACGTGTAGCGCGAGTCCATGTCCTGCGGGGCGACATCGAAGTTCGAGTAGCGGCGCACGTTGACGTAGTCCGGACCGTTCCAGATCTGTTCGATCTTGATCGACTCGTCGAACTTCCCGAGGTCGAACGACGGCTGGGTCGTCCCGTCGCAGCAGGGGAGGATGCCGCCGTCCCAGTTGAAGTAGATCGAGCGGTACGGCCAGGAGCAGCGCTCGACGTTGATGCGCTTCATCGACTTCGCCGGCGGCGGCGCCGCGTGGCCGTTCGATCCGGCCGCGCCGTTCCCTTTCGCGCCGTTCGACTCCGCGACCGGTTGGTAGTCCTGCGCTTCGCCCTCGGCGCGCGGCTTCCACTCCGCTTTGTGCTCGGGCGGGATGTTCGGATAGATCAAGCGCAGGAAGTCGATGCCGACCTCCTTCGCCATCGCACGCGCCTTGTCGAGCTCGTGCTGGTTGTGGCGGAAGATCAGGAACTGCCAGTCCATGAACGGCAGCTTCCGGCCGAGGCGCTTGCGCGCGGCGACGAGCTTGCGCATGTTGTTCGTCACGCGCTCGAAGTTGCCGCCGATCATGTACTTCTCGTACGTCTCCTGGCTCGCGCCGTGGCAGGAGATGATCAGGTGCTCGATGCCCGAGTCGATGATCTTCTCGGCCTGCTCGTCCGTGAAGTCGCGCATCGACAGGTTGCTCGAGATGCGGACGCCGATGTTCTTGTCGGCGGCGTACCGCATCATCTCGTACGCTTCGGGGAAGAGCAGCGGCTCGCCCGAGCCGTACATGTTGACGTTGAACGCGTAGGGGGCGAGCTGATCGACGATCTGCTTGAAGAACGGCGCCTTCATGCGACCGAAGCCGCGCATCCCGTCCTGATTGAACTGCGACCGGTCGCGGTCGAGGCAGAACGGGCACTCGAGGTTGCAGATGTTCGTCGACTCGATCTTCAGGACGTACGGGAACCCCTTCACCACCGTGGCGCCGCGCCAGCGAGCCCACTCCACCCGGAGGAAGTTCCAGTATTTCCGCGGCGTCCCATGGTGGAGCAGCGCATAGAGGTAGCGCCGGGCGATCTTCGCTTGCGTGGCGAGCGAGCCGGTCGTCGCGAAGATCCGGTTGAGAGGTCCGCGCATGGGTCTATCTCGTTGTCGGCACTGGAGTTCGAGTTCCGTCCGTCGGCTTGTTTCGGTTTCGGACGGTCGCCGTGAACTATAGCCGATGATCGGCCTTTCGCCTGGTCTGTTTGAACGGCTCTTTCAGCGCGGCGGTTCGGTCTCGACCAACGCGAGGAGCGCGTACGACGTGGTCAAGACGGGGTTTCCCTCCATCCAGCGGCTCGAGAGTTCGTTGATCCAGTGGCCGTCCTCGGCCTGGAGCGCGAACAAGCGATCGCGCAGCTCTCGACGCCAGTCGCGAGCGTTGCCGTCGCTGTCCTCGAGTGTCGCCTCTCCGTAGGCGGCGAGAGCGCGCGCCATCGTCAGATAGTAGTAGTAGAGCCCCTGGTACTGCGCGTTCGACGCGTTCGGCGTGAACCCCGGATTGACGTCGAGGGTGTAGTTGCGCGAGATCCAGCCGACCGCCTCGACGACTCGTTCGTCGTCGCCGTCGATGCCGGAGAACAGATAGGACTTCAGCAGCGCGTACGTCATCGAGCCGTAGGAGCGCGCGACCAGTTTGCCGTCCTCGTTCGTCTCCGTGCCCGCCTTGCTGTCACCCGGGCGATAGACGGCGCCGCCGTCCGTGCCGGCCACGATTTCCTTGTCGTCCCACGTGCGCACCGAGGGAATGCCGCTTTCCGCGCGGTTCTGGCACCGGCTCAGGAACGAGACCGCCTTCTGGAACGATTGGTCCTGCGGCGACATCCCGGCGACATGCATCGCTTGGATCGCCATCTGCGTGTTCGAAAGGTCGGGCTTCTCGGAGCTGCCGTAGCCGAACCCGCCGTAGTACGGGTCTTCCTCCAGGGAGTAGCCTTCCCCCTCGTCGATCTGGGTGGTGGTGAGGAACCCGAGCGCGCGATCGATGACGGGACGGTGGGCGGGGTCGCCGGCCGCGACCAGCGCCTCCACGCTGATGCTCGTCACGTAGTTCTTCACGCCGACGTCGTATATGCCGCCGTCCTCCTTCTGCAGCGACACGAGATAGGCGAGCCCCTTCGCGACGTACTCAGGGCGGTCGATCTCGTAGCGATCGCACGCGGTCACCACGGCGGCGATCGCGATCGCGGTGATTCCCGCGTCCACGTGGGACCCGAAGCCGAAGCGACCGTCCTGCTGCGCGCCGTCGAGGTAGCGCAGCGCGTTCTGGATGCGCGCGAACTCCTCCTCTCGCGACGCCGGTGCCTCGCGATGCTTGGCGGCGGCGGAGGCGGCGGGCTTGCCGCCGCCTCCGCGGCTCGTCGCGGCGTTCGTCTCGATGATGGCGAGCAGGCGGTTCGCGCTCGACAGGACCGAGTCTCGGTCGAGCTTCTCGAGCGCTTGGACCTGCTCCTGACCGAGTCGATCGCCCACCGTGTCGATCCAGCGGCCGTCCGCGTCGATCGACTCGTCGTCGACGAGCGCGCGTCGCACGTGGACGAGGGAATCGGCGCCTTGCCCCAGTGCGCGGGCGGCCGCCTTCCGCGTCGCGCCGTTCTTCTTCAAGAAGCGCGTCGCCGACTCGATCGCGGGCTGAAACGCGTCCGTCTTCGCGACGAGCTTCAGCGCGACGAGACAATCCGCCGTCACGTCGATGCGGTCGAGATCCGCCGGGGCGCGGAAGCTCCCGTCCTCCTGCTGCTGCTCGAGCAGGAACCGCGCGGCATTGCGCACGAACGGGCCTTCCTGCGTCGTGTAGTGGTCGGGGCAGAGTCCCAGCGCCTCGAGCACGCGCGCGGTGGCGAGCGGTTGATCGGCGGCGGCTCCGTAGGACCCGTCGTCGTTCTGCACGGCGCGGAGGGCTCGCACCGAGTCCGAGATCACGTCCTTCAAGCTGGCCCAGGCGGGCGCGGCGAGCAGGGCGATCAGAGCCAAGGAGAGAGTCGGTCGGGCGCGAGTCGGCATTCGAGCTCCTGGAGGTGTGAGACGGAACGATCAAGTCCGTTCGTCAGACGAGCAGGCGTGCGTCACGCGACATCACCCGCTCGATGCTAAACGACGACCGCTGCGGTTGGTTCGGCGCACGTTTCGCGCGGACGAGAGTTCGTCGGAATCGCAGTCGTTGTGCGCTCTCTGTGGATAACTCTAACTCATTGAATTCCAGTTCCTAACGGGTTGCCTCGGTCCATCTTTCTACAGGTTTTCAAGGGTTTTGCACAAGTCGTTGGGCGGGCCGGAGCCGTTCCTCTGCTCGAATGGACTCCCACGCGGCGGCGTCTGCCGACGGGAGGACGCGATGGCGATGAAACGACTGACACAGCGCATCTGCGGGCTTCTGATCCAGGAACGCGCGGAGGTGACGAGCGCGGCCGCTTTGGTCCTCGGCGAACTGCGCGAGTCGGACGACGGGATCGTCGAGGCCCTCGGGGGCTGCCTCGCGAACGGACACGGCGTCGAGGTGCAGTGCTACGTCCTCGAAGCGCTCGAGAAGATCGGCTCGCGCGCGGCGCTCCCTTACGTGCTGCCGCTGCTCAGCGGGCCCGACGAGCTTCGCGAGCGGGCCGTGCGGGTGGTGGCCGGCCTCGGGCAGCCGGCCGTGCGGGAGATCGTCCAGAAGCTCCCGGACGGTTCGTGGTCGGAACGGCGCGCGTCCCTCTCCGTGCTGGCGCGGATGCGCTCCGCGAGCGCCGTGCGCGGGCTGTTGGAAGGGCTCGCGCGGGAGCCGGCCGACCATCTCGAAGAGCTCTTTCCGATCGTCCGGAGCGAGCTCAAGGCGGCGAGCGCGAAGGAACGAGCGGGAGTTCGAGCCGCCGTCGAGTCCTACCTGACGTCGGGACAGAAACCGCGCTCGGCGCGAGAGTCGGCGGTCGCGCTGCGCGTGCTCGGCTTCCTCGATGACGCCGCCGCGTGGCCGCTGGTTCTTCGCCACGCGCGCCCGACGTCGGAGTCCGCGGTCAGACTCGCGGCGCTCATGGCGCTCGCCTCGATTCCGCGGCCGGCTCGGGGCGGAGCCGGAGTGTCGGAGCTCGTCACCTACCTTGCCGACTCGGATCACGACGGCGTCGTTCGACTGACGCTGCGCGTGCTCGCGCCCATCCCGCTCGCCGCGAGCCACCTCGACGCCCTTCGCGATCTTCTCCTGGACGCGCGCTCGATGGAGGTGCGGCGCTTCGCACTCGAGAAGCTCGGCGGCATCGACCATCCTCGCGCGGTCGAACTGCTGCTCGACGCCGTGCACGCTCCCGAGCCGGAGCTTCGCGACGTCGCCGGCCGGGCGCTCTCCCGCATCGTGAGCTCGCCTCCGGCCCTGTTCGAGCGCCTCGTCGGCGAGACCGACGCGGAGCGCGCGTGGCGGCTCGCCCGTCTCGTTCGATCGCGACCCGACGCGTTGACCCGCCACCACCTGATGCGGCTCGGAGACCGGCTCGTCCGTCACCTCGACCACGAGAGCCGTCTCTACGAGCCGTTCGTCTTCCTGCTCGCCGACGTGGCGCCGGAGAAGGCGCGCGAGGTCTTGCTCGAGCGGGCGCGCCGCAAGAAGCGCAGCCGGCGCTTCGCGGACACGGTCCTGTCGCTGCGGATCCTGGAGCGGCACGGCTTGTTCGACCCCGAAGTGCGCTACGAGCTGGCCGTCGCGATGATGAAGATGACGCCGTCCCACGAGGAGCCCGCGTCGAGCTTCGACGATCCCGCGCTCGCGCTCTTCCAGAGCCTCGTCGGCGGGGAGTTCGCGCTCTTCGATCTCCTGCGCCACGAGACGCTGATGACGGCCGACGACCTGACGCGAATCGGCGCGCACGTGTTGAGCAAGTCCCCGGCGGGGCAGGAGATCGGGAGGCAGATCCTTCGCCTCGTGATGCGCAAGGCACCACGTTCGCCGCTCGCCCGCGACGCGAAGGCCTGTCTCGATCGTCACGGGATCCGCTGACGCGAGCCGCGGCTCGCCCGATCAGGCCCTTCGACGGAGCGAGCCGATCGTCGGGCGGGCGAGGTCGTCTCCCGGCGCCATCCGGCCGAACGGGGTGGCGTTGGCCGATCTCTCGTTGGCCGATCTCTGAGGAGCAGGGGCGGCCGCGGGCGGGTTCGCGGACGGTCCGCCGCCCGCGCTCGCCGGCGGACCGTTCCGGAGGATGGCCTGCAGCGCGCGCTCACCCGGACCGCCCGGGCGGAAGTGTGCGCTGTGGTCCTCGTTCAGCGCTGCATCCTGCATCGGGTCGAGCGCGCGGAGGATCTGCAGCGCTTCGGCCACGTGCTCCTTCTCCTCGTAGATCGCGTGCGCGAGGAAGCGCTGCAGGTCGTCGCTCCCGGCGCGTTCGAGCATGTCCTGGTACCGGTGGATCGTCTCGATCTCCCGGATCATGATCTCGCGGAGGAGCTGCTGATCGGCGGTGACTCCCACGTCGGCCTACCCCTTGCTCTTTCGGCCGGCGCCCTTGGCCCGCAGCACGCAGATCGCGTCGCGATGCTTGATGCGGAGCAGCGCGCACTCGATCGCGCGGAGCCGCATGTTCAGGTTCTCCTCGCCGAGGTAGGCGACGCGGAGGTCCATCGAGAGCGCCAGGTCGAAGTGCGCGTAGCCGGTCGCGACGATCACTCCCTCGTCGTCCTTCAGCACGTCGGAGGGGTAGATCCCGTCCGTGATCAGGTCCTGGATCGTCTTGATCTCGAGCACGCCGGTCTGCTCGTAGATGCGGTGCAGCTCGGCGTACCGGCGCGGCGACAGGACCATCGCGTACGGGCCGTAGTGGCCGCCCTCGTTCAGGATGCGGGTCGCCTGGACGACGTCCGCGAAGCCCGAGCCGGGCTCGACCCAGTCGTCGACCTCGAGCCGGTTCGCGCCCTCGACGGTCAGGAGGCCGTCGATCCCGAGGCCCGCCTCGCCGTGGAAGATCATCTGGTCTTCGCGCTGCGCGCAGAAGAACGCGGCCCCCGCCGCCGCCGACGTGTCGAGGGGGATCCCGAAGCGGCGCGCCGCCTCGAGGTCGCGCCAGTGGATCTGGAAGTCTTTGTAGATGAGCGGAATCGGCGCGTAGTTCGCGGCCTCGACCGAGATCGCGCCCAATGCCGAGTCGCCGGTGTAGTCGATCCCGCCCGGCGTAGCGTTCTGGTAGCTCTCGTACTTGACCGTTTGGACTCCGGGGCCGAGCGGTCCGTAGATGTCGATGAACCTTCGGCCGACGAGCCGGCGCTTGGCCACGCGAACCACGACCTCCTGGAGCATGCTCCACTCCTGCTCGGTCAGCGGGTTGTCCTGGTTCAGCAGATCTTCGGCCATGGCCACTCCTCCTGAGTTCGAGGGGAGTCGATTCTACCGACCGAGGAGACGCCGCAAGTCTGCTCGCGGCCGTTTCTTCGGTCCGGGGGTGAGAGTCCGCGCGACAAGGCCCTGTTTCGGGCGGGGCATCTTCGTTCCGGGCAAGGCGCGACGCCGCACGGAACGGGAGGTCATTCTTGGTGCGGCTCCCTTACAGGACGTCCGGATCCTGGCCGCGCAGCACCGAGTTGCCGTCGAACGTGTCAAGCATGTTGATGTCCGCCGGGCAGTCGAGCTCGCGCGGGTCGAAGCGGTTGCCCTGCGCGAAGAACGAGACGGGGTTCTGCCAGACGAGCGTCGCGATGTCGTCGTCGGAGACACCAGCCTGCTGCAGCTTGATCACCGTCTTCGGCACCATCAGGGGGTCGCTGACCCCCCAGTCGGCCGCGCTGTTCACGACCATTCGGTCGACGCCGTACTCGAGGACGATCTTCACCATCCGGTTCTCGTCCATCTTCGTGAACGGGTAGATCGAGAAGCCGGACACGCAGCCGAGCTCCCGGGTCAGCTTGATCGTCTCCTCGTTGCCGTGGTCGAGCAGGACCCGGCCCATGTCGAAGTCCATGTCCTTCAGGATCGCGATGCAGCGCTCGAACCCCTTCTTCTTGTCGCGGTGCGGTGTGTGGATGAGCACGGGGAGGTCGTGCTTGCGGGCGAGCTCGAGCTGGAGGATGAAGTACTTCTCCTCCTTCTTCGTCTGGTCGTCGAGTCCGATCTCGCCGACGCCGAGGACGCTGCTCTTCTCGAGGTAGCGGGGAAGGACATCGATGACCGCGTCGTTCACGCGGTCGTCGTTCGCCTCGCGTGGGTTCAGCGCCATCGTGCAGTAGTGATGGATGCCGAACTGGCGCGCGCGGAACCGTTCCCAGCCGATCAGCGTGTCGAAGTAGTCGATGAAGGAGCCGACGGACGTGCGGTTCTGGCCGAGCCAGAACGCGGGTTCGAGGATGCCTCGGATGCCGGCGAGGGCCATCGATTGGTAGTCGTCCGTGATCCGGCTGAGCATGTGGGCATGGGGTTCGAAGATTCGCATGGGTCGTCTCGTTGTCTGGTCGGCGTTGACGGTTCGGCGCTTGGGAGCAGCGTTCGCGGGGACGGTCCTCGGTCGCTCGCCGCGCTCGCGGTGGAGCTCGCGCGGTGAGGCGCCCTCCCGTGCGAGCCTACGTGGAGATCGGAGTCGGGTCGTGCCGGATTGCGCCGGCGAGTCTGCCCGTGACGGGGCGTGGTTCGTCGGGTCTGGAGGTCATGGTCCGATTGCCTGTTCGAGGACCGCGCGAATCTCGGGGCGGGGCTCGCGCGGGAGGCGTTCCTTGGCGAACGGGGCGAGGTCGGGGCGGTTCAGGACGAGGAGGGCTCTCGCGGCGGAGAAGCGTTGCTCGTCGTCGCCGTGCTCGAGGCCGCCGATGATGCGGGCGAGGGAGCCGGCGGTGGGGGCGTGCGCGGCGAGGAGGCAGGTGCCGGGCCAGACGCGGCGTCCGGCGGCCTCGCG
The DNA here is from genome assembly GCA_964649825.1 of uncultured Phycisphaeraceae bacterium. Classification (GTDB taxonomy): domain Bacteria; phylum Planctomycetota; class B15-G4; order B15-G4; family JADJEK01; genus CAZYQW01. Next base: position 11,346 of record CAZYQW010000044.1, read on the forward strand.
TTCGGTGGCAAGGTCCTGGAGCATGCGGGAGAGGTCCGGGTTGGCGGCGGTCTCGGCATCGAAGAGGGTGGAGACGGGGACGTCGATGAAGGCGGCCTTCAGGATCATGCGGTTGAAGCCGTCCCGTCCGAAGGCGGCGTGGCGGGCGGCGCGGGCGGGGAGGTTGGTGCCGCTGGCCGCTGCCCGGAAGTGGGGCTCCATGTTGGTGCGCTGGACTTCCTCGAGGACGCGGACGGTGGCGGCGGTGACGGAGAGGGTGGAAAGCGCGCGGATGACGATGATCCGCTCGTCCAGGTCGCCGTGGAGGTAGAGGTCGATCAGCATGTCGTCGGAGGGCCGTCCTGCGGCGATGATCATGGCGCCGGCCGCGTCGCAGCGGCGCCACGCGTCCTGATCGATCCGCGCGACGTCGCCCTCCGCGAGGTCGATCTCGCGGATGCCGCCGCCGAGGGGGCTCGCGCCGATCCGGCGGGGAAGGGAGGGGAGGAGCTCCGGGATCGCTCGCGCGCCTTCGGCTCGGACGCGGGCGAGGGCGCTCGCGAAGAACGCGCGGGAGTCGCGGGGAAGGTCCTGCTCCAGGGCCGTTTGCATGGGTCTGGTCGGTCTCGGGTGGGAGAAGATGCGCAGCGTGGCGAACGCGAATCGTAACGGAGCGGGCGACTTTTCGCGACACGCGACTCGGTGCCTCGGCGCGCGACGACGGGCGGACACGGTCTCGTTACCCTCCTCCCGACTTCCGGTATCCACGAGCGTTCGAGATGACGCGTCCCCCCCCGGGTCTCTCGACGAGGAGTGCCCCCAATGAGACCAGTGAAGTCCGTCGCTGTGTTCCTTTCCGCCCTCGCCTTCGCCCATCCCGGTTCCTTGGCGTCGGTTCCGCCGCCGACCCAGGTGCAGAATCTCGGGCTCGCCGCGGCGTTCCCCGACGACGGCGGTTTCGACGCGAGCGGCGACCTCGTCGCGTTCGTCGTCGCCGAGGCCGATCAGGGCGGCGTCGATCTCAATGGAGATGGCGACGCCGTCGACCGCGTCCTCCACGTCCACGACGTCATGACCGGAGCGACGATCAACGTCGGCATCGCGGGGACGTTCGAACCGGTCGTCGGCGACCGCTTCGTGGCGTTCCTCGTGCGCGAGTCGGCCCAGGGCGCGGACCTTAACGGCGACGGCGACGTCCTGGACCACGTGCTGCACGTCTACGACCACGTCGCCGGGACCGTCGCCAACACGCTGCTCGTCGCGAGCGCGGCGCAGAATCGCGTGGTTCCGTCCGGACGGCGCGCGCTGATCGTGGTGCGGGAGATCGATCACGGCATCGATTGGAACGGCGACGGTGACGCCGTCGACCTGGTCGTGCACGCCTACGACGTCGCGTCGGCCGTTCTCACGAACCTTGCCATGGCCATCTCCGGCCTCCCGATCGACGCGGAGGGGGACCTGGGGCTGGTCACCGTGTCCGAGGCCGCGCAGGGCGGCGTCGATCTCGACGGCGACGGCGATGCCACCGACCACGTCTTCCACGCCATCGACCTCACGACGAACGTGGTCTCGAACCTCTCGGTCGCGGGGTTTCTCGGTTCGTCGCATCCGAACGCCGTCGATGGTGGCCGGGCTGCGTTCCTCGTCTCCGAGGGGCAGATGGGAGTGGACCTGAATGCTGACGGGGACGCGGCCGACAACGTCCTGCACACGTACGTCGCGCAGACGGGGTTCGTGGTGAACGCCGGCGCCGCCGCGGAGACGTCCGCGCTCGAGGGCTTGCTCGTCGCGCTGCGGCGCTACGAGGCGTTGGAGGGCGTGGACCTGAACGGCGACGGGGATACGTGGGATCGAGTCGTGTCGGTCTATGACGTGGGGGCCGGCGTCGTCACGAATCTCGGCATCGCGTCGTTCGAGCCGATCGCCGTCGGCGAAGGCTTCGTCGCGGTGATGGTCGAGGAGTGGATGCAGGAGGTCGACCTGAACGGCGACGGCGATCTCAGCGACCGCGTCCCGTTCGTCCACGTCGCGGCCAGTGGAACGACGACGAACGTCGGCGTCGCGATGGCGCCGGAGTTCGGACCGATCTTGATCGACGGTGGCCGTGTCGCGTTCCGCGGGTTGGAGCTCAGCGAGGGACGCGACCTGAACGGCGACGGTGACGCCAGCGACGCGGTGCTGCACGTCTACACGGTCGCGTCCGGGGAGCTCTGGAACACCGGGCTCGCCGCCATCTGGCCCGCGATGGCCGGCGGCCACGTCGCGTGCAGCGTATCCGAGCCGGCGCAGGGGGGCGTCGATCTGAACGGGGACGGCGATGCCGCCGAAGCCGTCCTCCACGTGCTCGATCCGGCCACGAGGACGACGATCAACCTCGGCATCGCCGGGTCGACGGTGCCGAGCGGAACCGCCGGCGGCGCGTTCGCGTTCGGGGCCAGCGAGGCGTCCCAAGGCGGGACCGACGGGAACGCGGACGGCGACGCCGGTGACGAGGTGCTCCACGTCGTCTCGAACCTGCCGTCGGCGTGCGGTGCGCTCGACGTCCACGGCCAAGGGTGTCCCGGGCTGGCCGCGGAGGCGCCGGCGCTCGTCGTGAACGGCTGTGCGGCGCCGGGCTGCGCCCTGACGTTCACGATTACGGACGGGGCGCCGGGGAGCGTCGCGTGGCTGGTGTTCGGCCTGAACGCGGCGTCGCTCCCGATCGGCGGCGGCTGCACGCTGAACGTGAGCCCGCTGCTCCCGATCGTGGCCGGGCCGATCGCGCTCTCGGCCGAGGGCAGCCGCATGTTCACGGCTCTCGTCCCGGCCGCGACTCCTCCGGGCAGCGTGGTGCTGCAGGGGTTCTCGTTCCCGACCAGCGGTGGTCTTTCCGCCACGAACGGCGCCCGGATCGTCGTGCCGTAAGGGCGGCGGCGGACGCGCCGAGTCACGCGTCGATCGGCTCCGCGAGGTCGACGCGCAGGCCGAGCGCGCCTTCCTCGCGGAAACTGAACTTGGCGCGCAACGCCGGGGCGATGCCGGCGAGGAACTCGTCCATCCGCGCGGCGTGGCCGTCGACGCCGTTCCGGTAGGTGCTGTGGATCGTGTACTTCGCGTTTCCCCGCGCGGAGAGGATCATCTGGTACGTCGAGACGTCCGGGTTCTCGTGTTCGCCGTTGCCGGAGACGACGTAGTGGCGCGCGCGGACCTTGCGGAAGAAGTACGTCGACACGTTGCGATCGCTGCCGTGGTGGGGGAGCTTGAGCACGTCGACGAGGAGACTCGACGAACCGAGCAGCCCCGCGTTCCGCAGGCCCTCGAGGACGTCGTCGCCGCGCGCGTCGCCGGTCAGGAGGATCGTCTTCCCGTCGAACCACGCGAGCACGATCGTGCTCGCGAGGTTCGTCGGCGACTCGTCCAGGAACGCGGCGACCTCGGCCATCGACGGCTCCACCGCCCAGCCCTTCTTCCTCACCTCCTCGTCCCAGGCCGCCTGGAACTCCTTCAGACGCGTCCGGCTCGGGCCGAGGACCTGGAGCGTGAGTCCGTCTCCCATGTCGGATTGGACGCCGTCGACGAGGAGCCGCTCCCCGCCGTTGACGCGGAGGCCGAGTCGATTCGCGCGGTCGCGAAGCGTTCGACCTTGGCCGACGCTCGCGATGGTCGCGGCGGCGTCGCGCGCTCCTTCGCCGAGATCGGCGGGCGGCGGCGAGCCGGACCGGAACGCGGCGACCTCGACGTTGCCGACCACGTCGTCGAACGCGTTGAACCACACGTCGTCGACGACGTAGCGCGGCGGCTGGCCCTGGTCCGCGCGTCGCTCGATCTGATCCGTGAGGTCGAGGATCCCGCGGATGTGGTCGTCGTCGACGTGTGAGATCATCACGAGCCGAATCGGCAGCGGGTCGTGTCGCGACTGGCGCAGCTCGTCCAGACGCTTGCCGAGCGACCGGGCGAAGACCCCGGCGGGGCCGCCGTCGATGACGATGAGCCGCGGGTCCGAAGAATCGCCGTAGTGGAGGAGGAGCGCGTCGCCCTGCTTCGCGTCCAGCGCCTCCAGCGTGAAGAGTTTCCCCATCGAGTTCTCCTTGGATTGACTCGTCGTGTCTCCGTCGTGACGTCGTCACACGGATTGGATCGCCCGGCACACGTCGACGAGGCCGGCTCCTTGGAAGTAGCGCTCGCGGCCGAGGTCGGTAGCCGTCCGGCAGAGGATCTCCTTGACGCGCTTCGGGTCGCCGATGAACTCGGGGTGGCGGCTCATCAGCAGCGCCGCCGCCCCGCTGATGTGAGGAGCCGCCATGCTCGTGCCGTCGAGACGCGCGTACGACCTCCCGGGCGCGGGCCCCTTGATCTTCTCCCCCGGCGCGACGAGGTCGGGCTTGACGCGGCCGTCGCCGGTCGGGCCGCGGCTGCTGAAGTAGCTGACGCCGTACGAGTGAGGTCGGGACCGGTGCGTCGCGCCGACGGTGAGGATCGACTCGGCGTTGCCGGGATCGGTGATGCTGATGTTGCGATAGGCGTTCGACTCGCCTTTGCGCGTCAGGTACTGGACGTAGCCGTCGTTGCCGGCGGCCGCGACGATCAGGACGCCAGACGCGTGCAGACGCTCCACTTCGTTGCAGACCGGGGTGCGACCGCACGCGTAGTTGCTGACGTCGTGAGGGATCGAGATGCTCAGGTTCACACCCTGGATGATCGGCTGATGGCTGCGCGAGTTGAGGTAGCGGATGAACTGGAGGGCGGCGAGCACGGAGAACTCGTCTCCCCCTCCGTTCGCGTCGAGGACCCGCAGGTCGTAGAGCTGGATCTGGGGACACAGGCCGAGCATGTCGTACTCGCCGTCGGCGTCGTAGCCGGCGTCCGATCGCCGCCAATCTCCGCCGAGGATGCCGGCGACGTGCGTGCCGTGGGGGTGGATCGGCGCGACGTAGCCGGCGTCGTGTGGGATCCGAAGCAGCGCATCGATCTGTTCCCAGTCGATCGCCCGGCCGCTGAGGAGCCGGCGGCGGAACTCGGCGATCCCTCCGGCGCCGTCGAGCTTCCCGTCGTCGTCCTGCCGGGAGAGATCGCGGACCTTGGTGAAGTCGTAGGAGGCATTCACCCGGGTCGTCGAAGAGAACTCGTCGCCCGGATCACACAGCCGGCCGTCCGCGTCGCGCTTCAGGAACGCTGGGTGCTTCGCGTCGACGCCGGTGTCGAGGATCGCCCACGCGAGGTGCGACGTGTTCAAGCCGAAGATCTGGTTCGCCGCGTCCGCCTTGACCGTGCGACGCGAGTCCCACATCGCCACGGTGGCAGGACGGTTGCGATTCACCGACCAGATCAGCGGCCGCGGCACCGGCGCGTCGACGACGGCCGCGAGGAGGGGCGCGACGGTGCGCGCGATCTGGAGCGGGGAGGGGAGCTTGCGGATCTCTCCGTTGCCCTTGCGATCTCGCGCCCAGAGGATCGTGCCGACCACGCGCAGGAACCAGACCCCGCTCGTCGTGGCCCCGGGTGCCACGGACTCGGCCGACTCCAACCGCGCGCGGACGCGCGTCGCGTTCAGCTTGGCCGCGTCGGCCGCGTGCCGCTCCCACCATCGCGTGAGGGGGAGCACGAACCGCACCATCTCCTCGAGCGTGAGCGCGACGACCACGTAGCTCTCGTCGTACGCGAGTCGCGCGTCGCCACCGTGTCGGCCCCCGAGCTTCGAGTCGTCGAGACGATCGCGCAGCGCGCGACAGACCTCGCCCGGACCGACGCCGCGGTACGGCTCGATGAGCAGGTCGAGCCGCGCGCTCGGGTCGGCGCCGTAGCCGAACCAAACGTCCGGCATGACCGGCGAGTCCTGCGTGAAGCGACCGCCGCCGCGCGCGCCGTAGACCACGGACTCCAATTCGTCGCGATCGATTCGCATCAGAGACGCCCCCATCGCGTAGACCACGCCGCGCGTGAACCGCGGAGGCGAGCATAGCGCGCCGCCGCGCCGGATGACATCGGCGACTCGCGCCGGCCGGCCCACCGGCGGCAGCGGGCGTGACGGCTACGGTGCAGGTCTTCGTGCTCGATCCGGGGGAACCGGATCGGGGCCGCGGGATCGAACGGGGTCGAACTCGTGATTCCGTAGTCGAGTGGCGTGCGCGCGCTGAGACGCGAATCGGCCCGGCGATCGCGCCGCCCATCCCCGTCGTGTGCGCTACGCGAACCGGCTCGACCCGGGCGTGAAGTGCAGCGGCGGCAGCGTGGCCGCGATCATCAAGGTCGGCGTCCCCGTCTTCACCTTCGCGAGCTGATCCCATCGCGTCTTGATCTTCGCCATCAGCCGCACCGACTCGGACTGGATCCGCGCGTCTCCCTTCGCGAGGCGGTCGGCGCTCAGGTCGTTGAACGAAACCGGCAAGATGCAGCCCTCGATGGCCATCGATGCTGCGGCGCGGTGGATTTGGATGTAGGTGCGGTGTCCCGTCCCGCCGAGTTGGAGCCGCCAGCCCTTCGGCCCGTCCGCCCGCACCGAGAGGTCGTACGTGCCGAGCGTGATGCGACTCTTGCTCTTCACCGACTGGCCGCGCGCGTCCTGGATCCAGGGCAGCTCGTACGTGTACGACAGCCGCTCCCATTTCGAGTCGGCGGCGTCGCGCAGGTAGAGCGCGCCCCAGCGGTCGTCGCTCTTGAACGTGCGGCGCACGAGTTGCGCGAACTCCCATCGTGCCATCGGCGAGCTCCTGTCGGTTCCGGGTCGAATCGGGACGGTCCGCGACCGCTCCCCGATCGGATTGTCGAGCCGCGGAGCCGGTCGTTGCGCGGTTTCCGCTGGTCGTCTCCCCGTCGGACGACGCGTCGTGTCGCGCCCACCCGAACCTCCCGCGTCTCGGCACGTCGCGAGAGCGAGGCCGAGCAGTGGGAACTCGGCCTCGTCTCGCACCCTGATCCATCAAGCGCCCCAGGGTCCGCCGTTGTGCGTGTTGCCCGTCCCCTCGTCTCCCCCGGTCGACGAGTTGTCGTTGCCGTTCTCCGAGTACGCGTTGTCGTCGCTCGTGCCATTGGCGGGGTCGAAGCCGTTGTCGAGGTCGGCGGTGTTGCCGGAGTTCGATCCGGAGTCGACCGTGTTCTCGTCGCCGCCGACCGTGACGTCCGTATCGTCGCCCGTCGAGATGTTGTTGTTGTTCCCACCCGCGACGAGCGTGCCGTCGTCGCCCACCGTGATGTCGCTGTCGTCCCCGATGAAGCCGCCGGATCCTCCGGGGCTGAGTTCCGCGGTGACGCTGGTGATCGGGATCGGGATCAGCCCGATGAACAACCAGATCGTGTTCGTCTTCCAGTGCCACTCGCCTTCCAGCGCCAACAGCTTCACGGACTTCCGCGGCACCCACGAAGGCAGATTGCTCGGAGGAACGGTGACCCATCCATCGGCGGGCCCGACGACGCCCTCCTCGCCGCTGATCGCCGGGCCGCCCACGCCGGACCCTTCGCAGGGTAGGCATCCGGCCAGCGAGGCCGCCGCACAGAAGACGACCTTCAGGAGACACGTTCGGTTCGTGCTCATGATTGCTCCCTTCTTCTCGACCTTCTCCTCGATCCCGTCGTCGGCTCGACGATCGATGGACGACGGGCTACTGGTTCGGTTCGGTCAGCGATCGAGTCGCTCCGACCCACGCCAGCTTCAGCTCTTCAGGTATCCCCGGAGTATTGGAGTAGAGAATCCCCCGGGTTCGCTGCGAAGCGGCAGCGACCTTCTCATGATGGGTTCCGAGCTCGATCCGGCCGCCGTTGGCGACGATCGCCTTGCGGATCGCTCGCAGGGCGACCAATCCGCGCGAGAAGAGGTGGCAGCGCGCCTCCCACTGCTGCCAATGATCGTCGGTCAATCCGTCGAGCACGTGCAGGTCCCCGTCGCCCGCCAGTGTCATGTACGCGTTCGCGAACTCCAAGGCGAACTCATCGACCCGCGCCGTGTCGTCGAGGTACCTGGAGATCCGCTCGTGCATCGTGGCGTGAGGGCTCGCGCCCCATTCGGCGCGCACTCGCGTCGCCGCAGCTCTTCGGTCGGCCTCCGCGCGGGCCTCCGCTCGAAGGGGCTCGAGCTCCGCCTCGAGCACCGCCACTCGATCGGTGAGCTCCGCGATGACGTGCTCGTGGTCGCACGGCTCCTTCCGCACGATGAGCGATGGAGTGGAAGGAACGCCGGTCGTCGGGGTCGACATACAGGGGACCCCGGGTGCGGTCGACCCGAGCTCGGGCGGGCTCTCCGGCTGGATCGCGAGGATCACGCCTCCGCCCGCGAGCAACGCGAGCATGTGCGACACGACGCTGATAGCGCTTCTCATTGTTCCCTCTCCCGGCCACGGCGCTGGGTGCGATCTATTTCCAGATCATCGACAAATCAGGCGACCGTTGAGAAGCCGGATCCAGTGGACCCCGGCGGTTCCAGTCTGGCCCGTGGCGGTTCAGGGCTCTGCGCCGGGAGGATTCCTGGGAGTTTCGACGAAAAGTCGGGGTCGCCGAGCGACGGGGCCTCGCTATCCTGAAGCGCGTACCGCGGACTCGTCCTGATCGTCTTGATGAAGACGCGCGGCGAGTTCGAGAAGGGGGAGCGCCGTGAACGACTGCGATTCGTCACGTCGAGAAGCCGCTCGGCAGCGGCTCGTCAAGATGGTGTGGCGCGCGCACGAGGGGTCCGAGGACGCGACGCGGGAGTTGCCGCGGGATCTCGAGCCCTGGGTGCGCGCGGAGCTGCGTCGCTATCGCATGCAGCCGGCGGACGAGGACGACGTCTGCGTGGACGTGGTCTACGCGTGCATCTGCGGACTGACTCGAATCGCGACCCGCGCCGGCGTCTGCGGGTGGATCGCCGGAGTGACGCACCGGCAATATCGGACGTGGAGGCGCCGTGAGCGGCGGACGGCGAGGGTCTTGTTGATGCCGATCGATGCACTCGCCGACTGCGACAAAGGCCTCGTCGGCGACGCCGCGCGCCGAGCCCAGGCGAGCGTCGAGGAGTACGAACGGATTCGGGCGCTCGTTCGAGAAGACGTCCAACGCGTGCTCCACCTCCACTTCATCGATGGACTGACGATCGCCGAGATCGCATCTCGAATCCGGCTCACTCGTCATCAGGTCGAATATCGATTGAGCTGCGGAATGAAGTCGGTTCGACGCCGATCGGTGCATTGAGATCGAAGCACTGAAGCGGCCGCGCCGTGGGCACCGACGGATTACCGTGCGCCTACCCCCGCAGATACTCCACCGCGTTCCGGAACAGGATCGCTCCATCCCCCTCGTCCTCCGCCGTCGCGACTCCGCGCGCGGACGCATCGGGGTGATGCACCGCGAACATCGCTCGCTCGGGGTGCGGCATCAGGCCGAGGACGCGGCCGGTCGCGTCGACGAGGCCCGCGACGTGGTCGACCGAGCCGTTCGGGTTCGCGGGGTAGGCGGGGGCGCCTCCGCCCGCGGCGACGTAGCGGAACGCGACGTGGCCGCCCGCGACGATCGCCTGATGGGTCGCGTCGTCCTTGGGCACGTAGCGGCCTTCGCCGTGTGCGACGGGGACGTGGAGGTGCTCGCCCTTCTTGCAGAAGATCGAGCGGTCGGTCTCGGCGACCACGTGAACCCAGCGGTCCTCGTAGCGGTCGGATGCGTTGTCCGTCAGCGTCGCCTCCTGGAGACCGATCCGCGCGCCGATGCCGGGGAGGATCCCCATCTTCGCGAGCACCTGGAAGCCGTTGCAGATCCCGATCACGATGCCGCCGCGATCGACCAGCCTCAGCACCGGCTCCGAGAGATGGTGGAGGAGCTCGATCGCGAGCACCTTGCCGCCCGCGATATCGTCCCCGTACGAGAAGCCGCCGGGGATCGCGAGCCCGTCGTAGTCGTCGAGCGACACGCTCCCGTCGAGCAACCGGTTCACGTGGTGACGTTCCGCCTCGGCCCCGTACCGCGTGAACGCGAACGCGGTCTCGTGGTCGCAGTTGATCCCCGCCGCGCGGAGAACGAGGATACGGGGCGTCATGACGACCTCCTGACGCCGGCATCGGGCTCGGCCGGCGAGCCGAAGTCGAGCGTCGTGTGGAACGCGCGCGCGAGCCGTTCGACGGTCGCGTCGACGATCGTGGTGCCGGAGCGGCCGCGCACGACGACCCTCATCTCCGCGGTCGTGCGGCCGATCGCGGCGTGGGGGACCTGCGCGAGTCGGAGCACGTCGCGGACCGCGTCGATCTGGTCGTCGCTCACCTCGCACAGGAAGCGCGTCGGGGACTCGGAGAAGAGCAGGACGTCGTCTCGTTCCACGTCCGGTCCCGGGCCGCCCGCTTCGCGCGGGGCTCGATCGAGGTCGATCGCCGCGCCGGCCGCCCCGCCGAACGTCATCTCGGCGAGCGCGACGCCGAGCCCGCCGTCGGACAGGTCGTGGCACGCCAGCAGCCGGCCGTCCGCGATCAGCCGGCTCATCGCCGCGAACGTGTCGCGCGACCGCGACAGGTCGACGCGCGGGACGCTGCGGCCGAGCAACCCGTGAAGACGGTACCACGACGACCCGCCGAGCTCGGCCCGCGTCGTTCCGACCATCAACAGATGCGAGCCGACCGCCTTCGTCGCGCTCGTCGTCGCGCGCCGGACGTCGTCGACGAGCGCGATCGCGGAGATCAGGATCGTGGTCGGGATCGCTCGTTTGCCGTCCGCGGTGCGGTACTCGTTGTTCAGCGAGTCTTTCCCCGAGATGAACGGGGCCTCCAGCGCGAGCGCGGCGTCGCGGCACGCCTCGGCCACGCGGGCGACGTCGCCGAGGATCTCCTCGCGATCGCAGCTCCCCGCGCAGAAGTTGTCGAGGAGCGCGACGCGGTCGGCGCGCCCGCCGACCGCCACCACGTTGCGCACCGCCTCATCGATCGCGAGCAGACCCATCGCGTACGGGTCGATCTCTCCGGCGCGCGGATGGATGCCGCAGCCGATCGCGATTCCGCGGTAGGAGTCGAGCTTCGGCTTCACCACCGCGCCGTCGGTCGGGGTGCGCTGCCCGCGGCCGACGAACGGCTTGACCACCGAGCCGGCCTGGACCTCGTGGTCGTACTGGTGGACGATCCACTCCTTGCTCGCGATGTCGGGCGAGGCAAGGAGCGACTCGAGCGCGGCGACGTAGTCGGGCGGCGGCGCGACGCTCGGCTCGTCCTCGCCCGGGTCGCGGACGCGCGCCCGGCGACGGACCTTCGGCACTCCGTGGTGCAGGAACTCGAGGTCGAGGTCGCCGACCACCGTGCCGCCGTGCCGGAGGAGCAGGCGCCCCGAGCCGGTGAACTCGCCGATCACCGTCGCCTCGACGTCCTCGCTCGCGAACAGCGCGAGCAGCTCCGGCTCGTGCTCGGGCGGGACGGCGAAGACCATCCGCTCCTGCGCCTCGCTGATCCAGATCTCGAAGGCGCAGAGCCCCTCGTATTTCAACGGGACGCCCTCGAGGTCGACGATCGCGCCGTGGCCCTCGGCCATCTCCCCGACCGCCGACGAGAGCCCGCCGGCGCCGCAGTCCGTGACGCAGCGATAGAGCCCGCGGTCGCGCGCCTGGAGCTGGGCGTCGAGCACCTTCTTCTCGGTGATCGCGTTGCCGATCTGGACCGCGCCGGAGTCGAGGGTCTCGGACTCCGAGTGGAGCTCGCGCGACGAGAACGTCGCGCCGTGGATGCCGTCGCGCCCCGTCCGTCCGCCGGCGACGACGATGCGGTCCCCCGGCTGCACCTTCTTCTCGACGCAGCCCTTCGGGAGGATGCCGACCGACCCGCAGAAGACGAGCGGGTTCGCGGTGTAGCGTTCGTCGAACAGGACGGCGCCGTTCACGGTCGGAATCCCCATCCGATTGCCGTAGTCGCGGACCCCGGCGACGACGCCCTTCAGCACCCGCAGCGGATGGAGCGCGCCGTCCGGAACGCGGGCCGCCGCCAGGTCCGGGGGCCCGAAGCAGAAGACGTCGGTCGACGCGATCGGTCGCGCGCCGAGGCCCGTCCCCATCGTGTCGCGCAGCACGCCGCCGATTCCGGTTCCCGCGCCGCCGTACGGCTCGATCGCCGACGGGTGGTTGTGGGTCTCGACCTTGAACGTGACGTGGTCCTCGCCGTCGAACGCGATCACGCCCGCGTTGTCGACGAAGACCGAGATGCACCACGGTCGCGCGAGCTCGCGCGTGGCCGCGAAGATCGTCTCCTTCAACAGGTTGTCGTACGCGCGATCCTCGATGTCGACCGGGCCGGCGAGCGTCTTGTGCTTGCAGTGCTCGGACCAGGTCTGCGCGAGCGTCTCGAGCTCGACGTCGGTCGGGGCACGGCCCTGCTCGCGGTAGTGGGCGCGGATCGTCTGCATCTCGAGCAGCGTGAGCGAGAGGCCGCCGCGGCGGCTGACGTCGAGCAGAGCTTCGTCGTCGTCGGAGAGCGGCACCTCGACGCGCTCGATGGCCATCGCCCGCGTCGCGTGGACGGGCACCACCTCGGGGGGGGCGTCGACGGCGATCGTCTCGATCGCCTCGTTGCCGAGCGACCGTGCCGCCGCGGCGCGAACCTCGTCGGCCGAGGCGCTCGTCCGGACGAGGAACGCTTGGTAGGTCCGCACGCCGTCGAGCGCGACGCCGGCCGACCGCACCGCGCGCGCGACGCCGTCGGCGGCGGGATCCATTACGCCGCGCTTCTTCACGACGTCGATCCGGTGGACGCCGGGCTCGGCCGCCGGTGGGTCGCCCGCGGCGCGGATCTCGAAGCGATCGGTCACCGCGTCGGCGAGGACCTCCGCCGCGACGCCGGCCGCCGCGTCCGCGCCGTCGCGCAGCGCCAGGGCGTAGCCGCGCACGCTCCGAACTTGCGTCACGTTTGCGAGCCCGGCCGCCAGCAGCTCCGCTCGTGCCGCGTTCCCGCGCGCGTCGGCGAGCCCGTCGCGAACCCGAACCTCGATTCGAAACGTCTGTGGATCCCGGCGTGGTTGGCTCATCCCTCGAATCTAGTCCCCACCGACCCGCCGCTCAACGGCGAGGTCGCGGTCGAACGCGCCGGGAGTCGCCGTCCCGGGCCGATCGCGGCGCGGGAAGCGACGCCCGGAACGGCTTGCCCGCCCGCGCGTCGGCGCGGCGATGCCACGGCTCGGACGGGTTCCCAGCCTGGTCCGCGCCGCGCGCCTCCGCTATCCTGCCCAGCTTCGACTCCGGCCCGAAAGCCGAGACACGCCAATGGCCCCACGCAAGCCCGACCCTCTCCAGAGCGCGCTCGACTTCGAGCGCCCGATCGTCGAGCTCGAGCAGAAGATCAACGACCTCGAGGAGCTCGCGGAGCAGACCCACATGGACCTCACGAACGAGGTCCGGCCGCTCAAGGAGCTCCGGGACAAGCTCCTCCACCAGATCTACGCGAACCTGACGCCTTGGCAGATGGTCCGCCTCGCGCGGCACGCGCTCCGGCCGATCACGACCGACTACGTCGACTTGATCTTCGAGGACGTGGTCGAGCTGTTCGGCGACAAGTCGTTCGCGGACGATCGCGCGATCATGACCGCGCTGGCCCGCCTCGGCGACGAGCGCGTGCTGCTCGTGGCGCACCGCAAGGGGAAGACGACCGAAGAGCGGGTCGCCACGAACTGGGGCTGCGCGCACCCCGAGGGGTATCGCAAGGCGCTCCAGAAGATGAAGCTCGCCGAGAAGTTCGGCGTCCCGATCGTCACCATGATCAACACGCCGGGCGCCTACCCCGGGATCGGGGCGGAGGAACGGGGCCAGGCGTCGGCGATCGCCCGCAACATCATGGAGATGTCGAAGCTCCGGGTTCCGGTCGTATCGGTCGTGATCGGAGAGGGGGGGAGCGGCGGGGCGCTCGGCATCGGCGTTTGCGACCGGCTGCTGATCCTCGAGTACGCATACTACTCGGTCATCTCCCCCGAGGGCTGCGCGGCGATCCTGTGGAAGGACGGGGACAAGGCCGAGGCGGCGGCGACTGCCCTCAAGCTCACGTCGCGCGACCTCCAGGAGCTGAAGCTCGTCGACGAGGTCGTCCCCGAGCCGCTCGGCGGCGCGCACCGCGACCCGTTCCGGACCGCCCTCTCGCTGCGCGACCGGATCCTCGCCAATTTGAAGGAGGTGAAGCGGCTTCGCGTCGATGACATGGTCGCCGCCCGCTACGAGCGCTACCGATGGATCGGGGACGGTGACGAACTCGTCGCTGCGGTCAAGGCGGCGCGGGCCCGCGGCGGCCTGACGGAGGCCGCGGCGTTCGACCCGGCGATCCCGCCCGACACCGCCTGACCCGGTACCCGCCGTTCCAGGCGGTGACGTCGGCCGATTCTGACGCTAAACTCCATCAACCGAAGACTCACAGTCGCAGATGCATCAACGTATGAAGACGCCGATGGGACCGGATGCGAGGAGTGGGGGGCGCGACCCCGCGATCACTCCACTACGGCCTCTGGAGGTTCCTTTGACTGCACTCACGGCCGCGAGTTCGACGACGAGTCCACCAAGCAGCGAGGCGCTGCGCCCGGGCGAGAAGGCCGATGGCGAGCTGATTCGCGCCTGCCAGGCTGGGGACGAATCCGCGTTCGCCGAGCTCGTACAGCGCTATCATGGCCGGGCGTATTGGGTTGCGTACGGCCTGGTCAACAGCCAGGAGGAAGCCCAGGACGTCATCCAGGACGCGTTCCTGCGCGTCTTCCGTGCGCTGGATCGGTTCGACTTCAACCAGAACTTCTACACGTGGCTCTACCGCATCGTGGTGAACCTGGCGATCGATCGGATCCGCAAGCTCTCGAAGTCCAAGAGCGTGGCGCTCGACGACGTCGGCGAGCCCGCCTCGCCCCCGTCCGTCGATTTCTCGCCGGGACGCGGGATGGAGCTCGATGAGACCTCGAAAGAGGTGCGCGAGGTCCTGACGCGGTTGCCGGAGAAGTACCGCACGGTCATGGTGTTGCGCGAGCTGAACGGGTTGTCCTGCAAGGAGATCGCAGGGATCGTGCGATCCTCGCACGCGACCGTCCGCTGGCGCCTCCACATGGCGCGAAAGTACTTCAAGGAAGAGTGGGAACGACGCGAGCAACGCTCCGATCGCCGAGAGATGCCCTCATGAGCTGCACCCGGATCCAGAAGAAGCTCCCGCTCGCGGTCGGCGGAGACCTCGACGCCGAATCGCTCGAGCGCGTCACGACGCACGTGCGGGGTTGCCTGACGTGCTACCGGGTCTACCGCTCGTACCGCGACAGCCTGAACGCGCTCGGACCGTTCCGGGCTCCGTCCGCCCCGTCCGCCCCGCCGGGTCTGTTCGAGGCGATCATGCGGGACGTGGAGGAGCGGGTCGAGGGTCCCCGCGCGCCGCATCCGACCCCGCTCTGGGCGCGATCGTCGCGGCTCGCCCGGTACACAATTCCGTTCGCGGCCGGCTTCGTCGTGGTCGCGTCCGTCGGGCTCCACGTCTTCGATCGCAGGACGAACGAGCGGCCCGTGGCTCCGAGCCGGGACGAGACCTCGGCTCCGTTCGTCTTCGTCAACCGCAACGGCAGTGGAAGCGGACCCGCCGACCGCATCGATTCATCGGACAGCTTCGTGATTCCGCCCGTCCTTCGCTCGGGAAGGCTGCGACCGATCGGACCCGCGTCGCTTCGACGGTCAGAGCCTTTTCCGCCGGCGGCACTTCGAACCATCTCGCAGGATGATTTCTGAACGAGACGCGAACCGGTCGCTCCGGCTGCTCCTCGCCTCGTTCCTGACGCTCACGGCGACGGCGGGAGCGGGGCCGTGTCAGGAGACGACGGAACCTTCGCCGGCCGGACCCGACCTTCGAAGGGTCGTGCCGCAGGTGACGCGGGGGTTCGTGCGAATCGAGGTCGAACGATCGATCCGACGCACGATGCTCGGACCGCCGACCGTGGAACGCGTGGGGATCTCGGGGCTCATCGTGGATGAGGCCGGACACGTCCTCACCGTCGGTGACGTGCTCGACGGCGCCGACCTGGTCTCGGCCGAGAACGAGAACGGCCAGCTCACGGCGTGCGAGATCATCGGCTACGACCCGCAGACCAACGTCGGGGTGCTCCGCACGAGCGCGCTCGACGGCGAGCCGCCGGCTTTCGCCGAAGGACTCGCGATCGAGACCGGGCTGCCGATCGTCGCCGTCGGCAACCCGTTCGGGCTCGGAACGAGCATTCAGTTCGGCCACGTCACCGGCACCGGCCGCACCATCGAGTCGCTCGGGTACGAGTGGTCCGACCTGCTCCAGATCTCGATCGACGTGAACCCGGGCGACCAAGGCGGCCCGATCGCGACCCTGGATGGCCGGGTCATCGGAATGCTGCTGATCCGCTACCGCGCGCCGGCCGAGGAGAGCCCCGGGATCGAGGCGCGCGGGATCTCGTTCGCGTTGCCGATCGACAAGGCCCGAACGATCGTTCGCCAGCTCATCGTCGCCCACGCCCAGCGCCAAGCCGAGCGCGAGGGAGAGCGGCCGTGGCTGGGCGTTCGGCTCGAGGAAGTCGAGAGTGGCCCTCTCCGTTCGCAGCTTCGCCTGGCCCCGGACCAGGGAGTGTTGATCCAACGCATCTACGGCGACTCGCCGGCGGACGCGGCTGGCCTGAGGGTGAACGACGTCGTGGTCGAGTTCAACGCGCAGCCCGTCCTCGGACTCAAACAGTTCGGGTTCCTCGTTCGTGGAATGAACGTCGGCGAGAGCGTCCGTGTCGTCGTGATCCGTGAGGGCGAGCGGCGCGCGCTCGACCTGATCATCGGGGCACGATGATCGGTCCGTTTCGAATCGAGCGGAGTACGAACGATGCTCAACTCCAGACCGTGTCTTTGGTGGATCGGCGTCCTGCCTGCCCTCCTCGCGCTCGCGGCGGGGCTGCCCAAGGTGGGGTTCGCCGAGAACGATGGCGACCGGGCGAAGGTCGCGAAGCTGATCGACGCCCTCGGCTCCGACTCCGCGTCCGAACGTGACGACGCGTACGAGGCGCTGCGGACGTTCGGAGAGATCGCGCGCCCCGCGCTCGAGAAGGCGGTTCGTTCGAACGATCCGCTCGTGCGCGACTCGGTGCGGCGTCTCTTGCTCGCCCTCGAGAAAGCGAGCGAGGGCTCGGGGCCCGACGGCTCGCTTCGGCTCAAGGACCGCTTCGGCCGCCCGCCGGGCGAGTCGGCGCCGCCGTTCCCCTCGTTCCCCTTCCTGAAGCGGGACGAACAGGAGTGGGAGGGGAGCGTCGAGGAGTGGAACCGCGACCTGGAGAACTGGAACCGGGAATTCGGCGAGTGGATGAACGAGATGCTCGAGGGACGCGGCTGGACCGCGATTCCGCCGCGAGCCGAATCCGATCCGTTGGGTGCAGGCTCGTTCAGCGGATCCCGGACCGACCTCGACGGCACGACCGCGTACGAGATGAAGGTGAGCGAGGAGGGTCGCGTCACGCTCCACGTCAAGCGGACCATCGACGGGGAGACGCGGGAAGAGTCGTACGAAGCCGAATCGATGGACGAGCTCGTGAAGCTCCATCCCGAGGTCGCGAAGGAGCTTTGGCCGCCGGACGGACGCCCGCTCCGGCCGATGATCCTCGATCCGTTCTCGCACGGCTTCCGGTTCCCCGGTCTGTCCGTTCCGCGGGCCATCGACCCGCGCGACCCGTTCCAGCCGTTCGCGGCACCTGCCCCGCGCTCGATCTCGGGTCCCCGACTCGGGGTCCAGGTCCGCGTTCTCGACGAGGACGACCCGATTCGTGCGCACGTCGCGCTCGATCCCGGGATGGGGCTTCTCGTCGTCGAGGTTTCCGACGACACCCTCGCCGCGGAGCTCGGTGTACGGAAGAACGACATCATCGTGCGCGTCGGCGACACGCCGGTCGGCGAGCCGGCGGACGTGGCAGCGGCGCTGAGAGCGGCCGAGGACGACGGCGAGATCGATCTGGTCGAGGTGACGGTCGTCCGACAAGGGGCGGAGGTCGTCCTGTCGAAGGGCGTCTGACCCGCACGTTCGACCAACGCCCCGGTCCGGCTTTTTCCGCGAGCCGGGCCGGGCGCGTGGCTAGGATCGTCGGCCAGTCATGAACGACGACAAGATCAGGAAGTGGAGGTCCGCGGTCGAGGCATCGCCGGACGACGAGTTCGCCCGCTTCACCTTGGCCAAGGCCTGCTTCGACGCGGGCCGCTTCGACGAGGCGCGCGACCACTTTCGCGAAGCCACCCGAATGAACCCGGACTGGATGGTGGCGCACATCCTCCTGGGCCGGTCGCTGACGGCGCTCGGCGACGTGAGCGGCGCGCGGACGGCATTGCTCGAGGGGCGCCGGCTGGCCGAGATCCAGGACCATCAAGACCCCGTCGCCGAGGTCGACGAGCTACTCGAGGAGCTGGACGGATGATGAGACACGTCGCCGGGGTCTGCGTGCTCGCGGCCGCGACCGGCTGCATGACGCCGACGTCCGCGGAGGATCCGCTGCCTGGGCCGATCCAGAACGCCGGCGTGTTTGCGATGGAGGGCACCGAGGAACGCGAGTTGCTCGTCTCCGTCCTCCTCACTGGCGATCCGAGCGAGGTCTGGCCGTGGATCACCGAGGGGCCGATGCTGGTCCGCTGGTTCTGCGAGGAGGTGCGGACCGATGCGAGCGGCGCGGTCGGGTTCGCGTGGCCGAGTCGGGGGTTGGAGATGACCGGCCGGGAGCTCGCGGGGAGCGACCTGTCGCTCGATCTGTCGCTCGATCCGTACGGCCGGATCGGTCCCACCAAGATCCGCTTCGAGCTCCAGCCGGGCGTCGCGTTCACGCGCCTCCTCGTGACGCAGTGGCCGTTCCCGGCGTCGGCCGAGGGTGATTCCCTGGCCGACGAGCATAGGGCCGGATGGGAGCGATCGTTTGCGCGCCTTCGCGTCGCGCACGAGACCGGTCTGCCGACCGAACCGGCTCCGCCGCCGGGGACCTGAACGAACCGCCGGTCGCGGCGTAGCCTCGCACGCACGACGATCAGGGGCGGTCCGACGCGTCGAGCAACGACCGGCCCGTGGGGAAGCGCCGGCGGAGCTGCCCGCACGCGGCGTCGATGTCGCGCCCGCGGCTGCGTCGCACCGTGGTGCGGATGCCGGCCGCCTCGAGCTCGAGGCGGAAACGGAGGACCGCGTCGTCGGACGGGCGCTCGAACGGTCGCCCCTCCACCGGGTTCAGTGGGATGAGGTTGACGTTGCCGCGAACCGGACCGAGCCGCTTCGCGAGCTCGCGCGCGTGCTCGGGCGCATCGTTCTCGCCGGCGAGGAGGACGTACTCGAACGTGATCTCGCGGCCGGTGCGCTGGAAGTAGCGTTCGGTCGCGGCGAGCACGTCGTCGAGCGGGACGCGGTCGAGGCCCGGGATCAACCGCCCGCGCAGCTCCTCGTTCGGGGCGTGCAGGGACACGGCGAGGTTGATCTGCTTGCCGAGCTCCTCGAGGCGATCGATCTTCGCGGGGACGCCGATCGTCGAAACGGTGATCCGCCGGGCCCCGAACCCGAGGCCCTCCTCCGCGTTCAACACGTCGAGGGCACGGCGCACGTTGTCGAAGTTGTTCAGCGGCTCGCCGCTTCCCATCATCACGACGTTCGTCACCTTGCGGCCGCGCGCTTCGGCGAGGGAGCGTCCCCACAGGAACTGCTCCACGATCTCACCGGAGGTGAGGTTTCGAACCACCCCGAGCACCCCGCTCGCGCAGAACGCGCAGCGCACTCCGCAGCCGACCTGAGAGGAGATGCAGAGCGTCAATCGATCGCCTTCGGGAATCAGGACCGACTCGACGGTCTGGTCGTCGTCCAGGCGGAGCAGGAGCTTCGTCGTCCCGTCCTCGGAGTCGTTCGCGAGCGCGATCGAAGACGAGCGGACGCGGTATCGCCCGGCGAGCTCCTGGCGGAGAGGTTTCGAGAGGTCGGTCATCGCGTCGAACGACTCGACGCCCCGCGCAAGCGTCCAGCGCCGGATCGCACGAGCGTGGAACCGCCTCGCTCCCGGGACGTCGGCGAGCGCGTCGTAATCGTCGATCCCGAACCCGGTCAGCGGGGGGCGAACCGGGACCGGCGCCGCCTCAGGCGCTCTCGCGCCGTCGCTCGCTGAGCGGGACGATGGTGATGGGGGCTTTCTGCTCGATGAACTCACGGGTGACGACGAAGCGCGCCAGTTCCTCGCGATCGGGGAGGCCGAAGGTGACGTCGAGCATGCACTCCTCGATGATCATCCGGAGCGCTCGCACGCCGGTTCCCTTGCGCAGCGCGATCTCGGCGATCGCCCGCAGCGCGTCATCGGTGAACTCGAGCTGGTGGTTCTCGAGCTCGAACATGCGCTGGAACTGGCGGACGATCGCGTTCTTCGGCTCGGTGAGGATCGCCACCAGGTCCTCGACGCGGAGCGGATTCAACGAGGCGACCATCGGAAACCGGCCGACGAACTCGGGGATCATCCCGAACTCGATCAGGTCCTCGGTCTGGACTTCCTTCAGGATCTCGTCGATGCCGGACATCGGATTCGTAGAGTCGCCGAGCGAATCGGGGATGAACCCGATCGCCTTGCGACCGATCCGGCGCGCGACGATGTCCGTCAGGTGCGTGAACGTCCCGCCGCAGATGAACAGAACGTCCTTCGTGTCGACCTGGATGTAGTTCTGCTCCGGGTGCTTTCGTCCACCTTGGGGAGGGACGTTGGCGATCGTCCCCTCGAGCAGCTTCAGGAGCGCCTGCTGGACACCTTCGCCGGAAACGTCGCGGGTGATCGACACGTTGTTGGTGGTGCGCGCGATCTTGTCGATCTCGTCGACGAACACGATCCCCTGCTGGGCGCGGTTGACGTCGAAGTTCGCGGCTTGCAGCAGCTTCAGGACGATGTTCTCGACGTCCTCGCCGACGTACCCGGCCTCGGTGAGCGTGGTCGCGTCGGCGATCGCGAACGGCACGCGCAGGATGCGGGCCAGCGTCCGAGCGAGCAGCGTCTTCCCCGAGCCCGTCGGGCCGATCAGGAGGATGTTCGACTTCTCGATCTCGATGTCGCCGGACTTGTTCTTCTTCGAGCGGTCGGCGGCCGTCATCCGCTTGTAGTGGTTGTAGACCGCGACGGAGAGGACCTTCTTCGCGTGATCCTGACCGACGACGTACTCGTCGAGCAGGCGCTTCAGCTCACTCGGCGACGGCAGCTTGCCGGTGAGCGCCGGGGAAGGTTCGGTGCGAGCCGGAGTGCGGGACGGGCGGTTGCCGGTGTCCTCGAAGAGGATCGTGTTGCAGAGCTCGACGCACTCGTTGCAGATGTAGACGCCGGGCGGGCCCGCGATCAGACTCGCGACCTGCCGCTTCGGCTTGTCGCAGAAAGTGCATCGTTCCGAATCACGCGTGCCGCGTCCGCTCACGTCATGCTCCCGCTGGTTTCAGCGGCTCGACGACTTCGTCGACGAGTCCGTAGGCTTTCGCCTCCTCCGCCGACATGTAGTAGTCGCGGTCGCCGTCCACCTCGATCTTCTCGAGCGGTTGGCCGGTGTGGAGTGCGAGAAGCTTGTTCAATTGTGCCTTCATCTTCAGGATCTCGATCGCTTGGATCTCGATATCTGCCGCCGTCCCGCCGGCGCCGCCCCACGGCTGATGGATCATCACGCGTGAGTTGGGAAGCGCATGTCGCTTGCCCTTCGTGCCACCCGCCAGGAGCAGAGCGGCCATGGACGCGTTTTGACCAATGCAGTAGGTCGCGACGTCGCACTGGACGAACTGCATTGTGTCATAAATCGCCAGCCCGGCCGACACCGAACCTCCAGGGGAGTTGATGTAGATGTTGATGTCCTGGCTCTTGTTGTCCTTCTGGAGGAACAGGAGCTGGGCGATGACCGCGTTCGCCACCATGTCATCGATCGGCGTGCCGATGAAGATGATGCGATCCTCGAGCAGTCTCGAGTAGATGTCGTAGGCGCGCTCGCCGCGACCGGTCTTCTCGATCACGTACGGGACGTGGTAGTAGCTGGCGTTCATGTTTCGTCCTCTGATCCCAACCAGGAATCGATTCGTGGCTCCGCCCTGCGTGTTCGGCGCGAACGCATGGCTGGATCGGGCTCGTTCGGCCGTCAGGAGCTCTTGGGCTCGGGTGTGGCGTCGGTTACCTTCGCCGACTCTCTGATTCGTTTTCGGACTTTGTTCTCGAGAAGCTGAGCACGGAGACCTGGAAGCCGTCCGGAGTCGTCGAGTTCGTCGTAGACGGCTTGAGGATCTGCCCCGTTCATAGCCGCCAGCGATCGGATGCTCGACTCGATTTCAGACTCGGTGACGAAAAGTTTCTCGCGCTCGGCGATCTTCTCGACGAGGAACATGACCCGAATCTGCCGCGCCTCGTCCTGACGGATTCTGTCCGTGTGCGAGGCGACGTTCGCCTTCGCCTCGGCATCGCCGAGGCCGGCGTCCTTCAGCTCGTGCTGGAGCTGGTGGATCCGTTCGTGCGTCGCGTGGTTCAGGAGCTCGGGGGGGACCTCGAATTCGTTTCGCCGGATCAACTCGTCGAAGACGCGTTCCTCGATGTAGCGGTTGCGATCGTTCTCGACGTGCCGGGTGTACTGCGCGGTCACCTTCGCACGCAGGTCGTCGACCGATTCGGCGCCGACGGTGCGAGCGAACTCTTCGTTCAGCTCCGGGAGCATGACGCGACGGATTCGCTTGACAGTGCAGAGGAGCTGGGCCTCGGCGCCCGCGAACCCGCGGGGCTCGAAGTCCGGCGGGAGGTGGACGGGCACGGACACCGTTGCGCCGATTCCTTTGCCCGCGAACGCGGCGGTGCCGCCCTCCGTGTTCAAGCCGTCGACCTGGTCACGGTTCGTGTCGACGACCGCGTCCTCGTGATGGAGCACGATCGCCCCATCGATCTGATACGACACGTCCGCCGTGATGTAGTCGCCCTTGGCCGCCACTCCTTCTTCGATCGGTTGGAAGGTCGCCGCGCGGCTACGGAGCCCATCGATCTCGCGGTCGATGTTCTCGGGTCGCACCTGCACCACCGGAGCCCCGACCTCGATGCCCCTGAACTCCGCGAGCTCGAACTCCGGCCGCACCTCGATGGTGACCTCGAAGTCGAACGACTTCTCGGGTTCGAGCGTCAGCGTGGACGGATCGATCCGCGGGTGGCGAACCGGAGAGAGGCGATGCGACTGGATCGCCTCGCGATAGGCATCGTTGATGAGGGACTGCTTCACCTCGTCCTGGACCGCCTGGCCGTATCGTTTCTCGAGGATGTGCCGCGGCACCTTTCCCGGACGGAATCCCTTGATCTGGATGTTCCGCTGCGCCTCCTTCCAGGTGTCGCGAAGCGCGTCCTGGATCTGTGCCGGCGGAATCGTGACGGAGATCCGTCGCGTGCAGGGGCCGATCTCGGTGACCTCGGTGGGCATGTCGCATCCAGCACTTCGGGAGGGGGAACCAAACGCGCCATTCTAGGCCGGTCGGATGACGGGTCAAGGCGCGCGGAGCGGGTGCCGGCCGCTCGATCGAACGTCTTCTGGCCCGAGAAAGCCGGCGGGAATCCGGCCGCCTGCGGCATCCTTGATCCTTGGTATGCCGACCTCATCGACCGACCCCCTTCCGCGCGCGCTGACCGCGGAGTACGACGGCCTGCGCCGGCTCGCGCTCGCGCTGGCGCGCGACCGGGATCGGGCGGATGACGCGGTGCAGACCGCGTTCGTGACCGCGCTCGTCCGGGGCCCGGACGAGCCCCGGGCCGCGCGGGGGTGGCTCCGCGTCGTGCTCGCCAACGTCCTGCGCCAGGACACCCGGTCTCGCGTCCGCCGCCGGGACCGGGAGCGGCGCGCCGGCGTGGACGTCGCCGGCCGGTGCGCGCCGGCCGCGGCGGACGTGGCGGAGCGGCTCGAGGCCGAGCGGCGGCTCGTCGACGCGCTGCGCGCGCTCGAGGAGCCGTACCGGACCGCGGTCGTGCTGCGCTACTACGACGGCCTTCCACCGCGAGTCATCGCGGAGCGGGTGCGAGCGCCGGTGAAGACCGTCCATTCGAGGATCGACCGTGGAATCGCGCGGCTGCGGGCGCACCTCGTCCGCGGCTCCGGCGACGACCGGGTTCGGAACGGGCTAGCCGTCCCTTGGACCGGGTCGGGGCCGAGCTTGCTCGTTCCGTCGACGGCGGGAGTTCTGCTGATGAGCACCAAGCTGAAAGTGGTCGCCGCCGCGACCGTCATGATCGTGGCCGCGTCGCTGGTCGTGTCGACTTTCCGCGATTCCGCGCGGACGGAGATCGAGCGCGGCGGGCCCGAGCGGACCGAGCCGGTCGTCGAGGGCCGGGACGACGCAAGGCCGGACGTCGTTCGCGAGCTCGAGGTCGCGACCTCGAACGGGTCGCCGACAACCGCCGCTGCGCGCGCGGCGCCGAGTGCCGCGGGTCGGCTGACGGTGCGCGTCGTGAAAGCGGGCACCAGCGAGCCGGTCGAGGGGGCCGCGATCCGCGTCGAACCGATCGGCGTCGACGGCCGCCGCCGCACGCGGCCCTCGGACGCGGCGGGGAGCGCCTCCTTCGAAGTGCAAGGCGACGTGCGCCATCGAGTGACCGTGACGCCGGGCGCGGCGGCGCGGGCGGGCGGTTTGACGGACCGCAACGTCGCCGAGCTCGAGCCGCTCCGACCCGGCGAGGAGCACGTGGTGGTCGTCACGCTGCGTCATCGTCTCGATCTCGTCTTCTACGGGCGGGTCGTGCGCGACGAGGACGGTGCGCCGGTCGAACGCGCGGTCGTGCGTCCGCGTTGGACCGCGGCCGGCGACGACGCGGCCGGCGTGCCGGCCGTCGAGACCAACCCGGTCGGGTGCTTCGCGATGCCGTTCGCGTCGTGGCGCCTCTGTCACGCGCAAGTCGAGCACGACGAGTACGGCCCCGCGTTGTGCGCGTTCTCCGGGGTCGAGACCAGCCCGAGCCGGCCGTTCGAGGTGCGGCTCGCGCGCGGCGCCGCGCTCGAGGTGCACGTCGAGTCCGGTGACCGTGAACGTTCCGAGTTCATCGTCCGAGCGTCGTTCCCCGCGGTCGATCTCGTCCAGCCGGCCGGGAGCGGGGTGTTCGAGGGGGACTTCGACCGCGAGGCTCGTCCGTCGGGGCCGGGGGGCATCGCGCGACTCCTGCGTCTGCCCGCCGGCGTCGCGTTCGACGTGTGCCTCCGTGCCGGCGACGAGGTCCTGTGGCAATCGCCGGAGCGGCTGACGCTGGCGCCCGGCGAGATCCGGAGGATCGACGTCGACGTCGCGGCCGGCACGCTCGCACAGGGACGGATCACGGACGAGCGCGGCGCGCCGATCGCCGACTGTGCGCTCTGGGCGATCCCCGTCCTCCCTCGACACGAGGACGGCGTCGAGCGCCACCTCGACGGCGACGACCGCCACGCAGCCCATCGCGTCGCCACGTCCGACCGGGACGGCCGGTTCGTCCTCGGCCGGCTGGCGGCCGGGGAATGGTGGATCGGTCCGGCTCCGCCGTCGGCGCGGGACGAAAGCGTGGACGCCGACCTCGTTCCGCTCGCCGCGCGCGTCGTGATCGTCGCGTACGAGGCTGAGCGCTGGATCGAGATCATCGGCCGTCGCGGCCTCTACATCGACGGTTCCGTCGAGACGCCCCCCGGGCTGCACCCGTCGTACGTCGGCGTCTACGCCCAGAGCCGTGATCGGTTGGGAGACGTCCGAGCGCGCGCCGAGGGCGAGTCGCTCGCGTTCCGGCTCGGTCCGCTCGCTCCCGGCTCGTACGTGGTCGGCACGTGGGCGTCGGACGCGTTCGGTATATCCACCCAGGTGGTGGCGAAGGCCGGGCAGAACGCCGTCGTGCTGCGGCTCGGCTTCGGCGGGGCCATCGCGGGGCGGGTCGTCGACGCGACCGACGGGCGTCCCGTGGAGGCGCACGTCCACCTCTTGATGGCGAACGGTTCGCTCGGCGCGTCGACGGGATCGGACGTGCCCGGTTCGTTCCGCTTCGTCGACCTGAACCCGGGTCGATTCGACCTTCGCGCCGCCACGCCGGACGGCCGGGTCGCCGTCCTCGAAGGGATCGAGCTTGCGGCGGGCGAGACCAACGGCGATCTTCTGCTCGCGGTCGAGCGCGGCGGCCGGATCGCGATCCGCTACGACGGCGGACCCGAGCGTCTCCGGTACCGGATCCTCCGCGGCGGCGCCCGGTTGAGCGACTCGAAGATCCTGCGCGGGCAGACGTCGATCGATATCGCGCCGGCGGGACCGACGGACGTCCGGCTCTACGGCGGGGAGTTCAGCGAGACCCGTCGCGTCGACGTCGTGGCGGGCGAGCTGGTCGAGGTCGAGTTCCGGCCGCCGCCGCCTTGAGGGCGGGTTGCGCCCGCGGCCGGGCGCTCGTAGACGTCACGCCAGGACCTGCCTTCCGCGTGAAGTCGGCGGAGGAACTCAGCTCGACGCGCCGAGCCGCGCGATCAGGGCGGTCGTCGCCTGACCCACGCCGATCGCTCCCGCGATCCCGTACGCGACGAGCGTCCAAAAGATCCCGAGGAGCGCGACGTGGTGGACCGCGAACGGGAAGCGGACGGGCGCCGGCGCGTGGTGGGGGATCGGCTTCACGAACCGGTACGCGACGACGGTCGCCAGCGCCGTCAATCCGAGAACGCCCTCGAGGATGATCACGTTCACGTCGTGCGGGACCGCGTTCGGGACGTCGAGGGTGCGCGCGACCTCGGCGCCGACGTAGTAGCCGATCGACCCGAACACGATGGCGCGGAGCGGCCATGCGAAGCGCTGCGTGAAGGTGAGGAACTTCGCGGCGGACTCACGCTTTTGGTCGGTGTAGCAGTGGAAGACGCGCTCCGTCCCGCCCGACACGACGCGGTAGCCGCAGCCGGGGGCGATCTCCGCGCCCGTCCAGAGGCAGCGCCGGTCGATCGTTCGGTCGATGAACGGGTCGGCCAGGAAACGATGTCCGAACAGGAGCAGGACGGCGACCACGATCGACCCGAGAGGATGGACCGGCTGCGCAAGCAGCAGATACAGGGCGGCGGGCACGACGAGGAAGAGGAGGAGCCCCTCGAATCGAAGACGCATTCTCGACTCCCTGACACAGAGGGTCGGAAGCATACGCTCCAATCGGTGCACTTGAAGGGAGTTTGCCACTCCATAAGATCAGGAATTTCGTCACCGTCCCACGCTTCCGGGTTCGAAGGAGCAGCAAATGGCCGATCCGATTCCCCAGGAGCGTCTCAACAAGCTCGAGTTGTACCGGGCCGCCGGGATCGATCCGTTTCCCAAGCGGTTTCCGCGCCGTGATGAAGCGCGCGAGATGATCGCGAAGCTGCGAGAATCGCACCGCGAGGGCGAGGAGCGGCCCGCGATCGTGGCCGGACGCGTCGCGTCGTTCCGCAACTTCGGCAAGGCGTGCTTCTTCGACGTCAAGGACCAGACCGGCAAGATCCAGGTCTACATGCAACGCGAACGGATTGGCGACGAGCCGTACAAGCTGCTGCGCAAGGCGATCGATCTGAACGACTGGGTCGGAGTGCGCGGGGTCCTTTCGGTGACGCAGAAGGGCGAGCTGACGGTGTTCGCGGATGAAGTCGTGCCGCTTTGCAAGTCGTTCCGCTCGCCGCCCGAGAAGTGGCACGGCCTGCAGGACGTCGAGACGCGCTACCGGCGGCGCCACGTCGACCTCGCGGTGAACGACGACGTCCTTGCCACGTTCCAGCTCCGCTCGCGCGTGGTCTCCGAGCTGCGCCGCTTCCTCGACGACCGCGGGTTTCTCGAGGTCGAGACCCCGGTCCTTCATCAGATCGCCGGCGGCGCCGCGGCGCGGCCGTTCCATACCCACCACAACGCGCTCGACATGCCGCTCACGCTGAGGATCGCGCTCGAGCTGCACCTGAAGCGCCTCCTCGTGGGCGGGATGGAGCGCGTCTACGAGATCGGCCGCGTCTTTCGCAACGAGGGGATCGACACCCGGCACAATCCCGAGTTCACGATGCTCGAGCTCTACTGGGCGTTCGTGGACTACGAGGACGTGATGAGGTTGTGGGAGGACCTGCTCGGGCACCTCGCGCGCGCCATCCGCGGCACGACCCAATTGAAGTGGGGAGAGGTGGACATCAGCCTCGAGCCGCCGTTCGCCCGCGTCCGGTACGAGGACCTCCTGAGGGAGCACGCAGGCGTGGAGCTCGATGACGAGGCGGCGGTCCGTCGCCGGTGCGAGGAGGTCGGGCTCGATCATCGCGGCAAGTCGCACCACAAGGCCGCGAACGACTTGTTCGAGGAGTTCTGCGAGCGGACGCTGATCCAGCCGACCTTCGTCACCGACTACCCGCGCGGGATCACGACGCTCGCGAAGTGGGTCGAGCGCGACGGCAAGCGTGCCGAACGATTCGAGCTGTTCGTGAATGGGCTCGAGCTCGCCAACGCGTTCTCGGAGATGAACGACGCGCTGGAACAGCGGCGCATCCTGGAGGCGCAGGTGCTCGAGAAGGACCCGGAGAATCCGCCGGAAGTGGACGAGGACTTCCTCGGTGCGCTCGAGTACGGGATGCCGCCGGCCGGCGGCATCGGGATGGGAGTCGATCGACTCGTGATGCTGCTCGCTGATCGAGCGAGCATCCGCGACGTCGTCCTCTTCCCGCTCCTGCGGCGAGAGGCCGCCGGCGCTTCCGCGCCCGACGGGGACTGATGTATCGCATCTTCCTCGCGCTCCGGTACCTGTGGTCGCGTCCGATCTCGTGGGTCTCGATGGTCGGGATCTGGCTTTCGGTCACGGCGCTGATCGCGACCATCTCGATCATGACCGGGTTCCTGCGCGAGACGCGGACGATGATCCGCGGCACGACGTCGGACTTCGTGCTGACGCCGCGGCGGACGTTCGAGGATGGCGAACTCGCCAAGGCGGCCCCGACCTTCCGCGAGGTCGCCGCCGCCGTCGACGACGCGCCGGGCGTGGCGGGGTTGAGCCCGCACCTCCTTCGTCCCGCGCTGATCCGCAACGCGAAGATCTCGCCCGACATCCAGGGGAACCGGCGGTACTTCGACCTGAACTTCGTCCAGCTCGTCGGCGTCGACCCGGAGCTAGAGCCGAGTGCGACCGACTTCGGCGACTACGTCCGCAACCTGCCGATGGCCGGCGAGCCGCCCGACGACCCATCGGACCCGTTCCACGTCGACCCGGCGAAGGTCCCGGCCCGGGTCCGCAACCAGGACTTGCCGACCCTCCTGATCGGCGAGAAGTTGTACGAGTGGTACGGCGTGACCAAAGGCGACGTCATCACCCTGGTCACTCTGCCGGACGAGGTGAACGTCCAGGAGCTCGCCCCGCTCTCGCAGCGGTTCATCGTCGCCGGAGCGTTCCGTACCGGACATTTCGAGTTCGACCGGTCGGTCGTCTTCTGTCGGATCGAGGACGCGCGCGCGTTCGCCGAGACTTCGACCGAGGCGAGCGAGATCTGTCTGCAGGTCGAACCGGACGCGGACGTGGAGACCGTGCGACGCGAGCTCCGAGCCCGTCTGGTCGCGAGCGACCTGAACGTCGAGGTCGAGACGTGGGAGGACAGGAATGCCAAGTTCCTCGGAGCGGTCGAGAACGAGCGCTCGATCCTCGGCATTCTGCTCTTCTTCTTCGTCGCGGTCGCGTGCTTCAACGTCTTCGCCACGATCACGATCATGGTGACCGACAAGACGAAGGACATCGGCGTGCTGAACACGATCGGCGCGACGCGCCGCGGCGTGCTCGCCGTCTTCCTCTGGTGCGGCGGAGCGATGTCGTTCTCGAGCTCGATCCTCGGTTGCGCGACCGGCGTGCTGCTCGCGATCAATATCAATCACGTGAACGACGCCCTCGCGGCCGTCACCGGCGAGCGGATCTTCAACGAGGAGGTCTACCTGTTCCGACAGATCCCCGTGGACGTCCAGCCTTGGTTCGTGGTGGTCGTGTTCATCTCGACGAACCTCTTCGCCGTTCTCTGCGCGCTGCTGCCGGCGCTCAGGGCGGCTCGCATGGATCCGGTGAAGGCGCTTCGTTATGAGTGAACCGATTCTCGAGGCGAAGGGCCTGTTCAAGAGCTACGTGATGGGTCGTGAGACGCTCGACGTCCTGCGAGGCGTCGACGTGACGGTGGCCGCCGGCGAGGTGCTCTCGATCGTCGGATCGTCCGGGGCGGGCAAGTCGACTCTGCTCCACCTGCTCGGTCTGCTCGACCGTCCGACCCGTGGCGAGGTCCTGTTCCGCGGCCGCTCGATGGGGGGGGTGCGGGCGGCCGAGCTTGCTCGCGTCCGGCGGGAGCACATCGGCTTCGTCTTCCAGTTCTATCACCTGATCCACGAGCTGACCGCGCTCGAGAACGTCCTGCTGGCGCGGATGCTCGATCACTCCACGTTCGAGTGGTTGCGCGTGAGGCGGGCGGAACGGGAGCGCGCGACCGAGCAGCTCGCCGCCCTCGGCCTGCAGGACCGCTTGCGCCACCGGCCGACCGAGTTGTCGGGCGGGGAGCGCCAGCGCGTGGCGATCGCGCGCGCATTGGTCTCCGACCCCGACGTCATGCTTTGCGACGAACCGACCGGGAACCTCGACGAGCGGACCGCCGCCGAGATCGCCGACCTCCTGTTCGCGCTCAACGAGACGACGAAGAAGACGTTCGTCCTCGTCACGCACGACCGCGACCTCGCGCAGCGTGGCGGTCGCGTGCTCACGCTGCACGCGGGGAGGATCGAAGAGGAACGATAGAGGGACGCCCGGCGCGGGAAGAACCCCGATCATTCCCCGATCACGTCGGATTTCGCACGCGACGTTTCGTCGAATGTCGCGTCAATGGTACTCGATGACCCTGTGCGAAGAAGTCTTCGACCTGAACCTCGACGCTCGACCTCGAGCCGGGCCGCGTCAACGTCATCCGGTGGTGAGCATGTCACGGCACGACTCTCTCTGCGTTCTTCTCGTCCTGTTCGTGTTCGGCTCGGCGGCTGGTGCGCGGCCGGACGTTCGCTATCGGATCGCCGTCGATCCCGATTCTCGGCCGGCGCGCTGGCTCGTCGAGGTGGAGATCGACGAGATCGCGGCCGGCGATCGGCTGCGGCTGCAGGACTGGGGCGAGTGGACCCGGGTGGACCCGAGCTACCTGGTCGACCTCGAGTCGAAGCCAGCGATTCGACGCGATCCGGACGATCCGCAGTGCTTCCTCGTCGACGCGCCGCGACGATGGAACGGCTCGGTCCGCCTCCGCTTCGCGATCCCCACCATCGAGGTCGGCACCTCCGAGTACGAGCGTCACGGACTCTTGCCCGCGTTCCATCGCGGTGAGAGATGGATGCTCGGCTACTCGGCCAACACGCTGATCGACGTCGTCCGCGCGGACGGGACGATCGTGTTCGCCGACCGGACGCTCGAGCTGATCGTCCCCCCTGACTGGACGATCGTGTCGGGATGGGGCGGCGTCTCGAAGCACCGCCAGCGCGTCACGATCGCGCAGGACGCGGACAACACGCTCTTCGCGTTCGGGAAACCGAGCGCGCTCCATCGCGGCTCGAGGCGCGGCGTCACGATCGAGATCGCGCAGTTCGGTGACGGCGCCGACGTTACCCCCACGCTGTTCGACCTGGCCGCGCGGCTCGTTCCCGAATACGGCGAGAACACCGGCCGTCGCATCGATCGTCCGGTGCGTTTCGTCGTCACCAAGGCGGGCAGCGGCGGCAACCGGACGGACGGCGCGATCTGCATCCGTTCGAGCGCGATGGACCCCGCCGAGATCACGTCTCCCTACACCGTCCATTTCATCGCGCACGAGTCGTTCCACGACTGGCTCGGCGGGTTCTTGACGACCGACGACGACTCTCTCGTCTGGTTCGTCGAGGGGTTCACCGACTACGTCTCGCTCTGGCACTGCGCCTCGATCGGCCTCGTCGAGCGCGAGTGGTTCGCCGAGCGGATCCTGCGGATCGAGGAGGAGCTCCGTCAGAACCCGGTGTTCGGGAAGGTGTCGTTCGCGGATCGGAGCGTGCGGTGGCGGGAGGGTGCGAACGAGGAGGTCGCCTACAAAGGGGGCTGCCTCCTCGCGTTCCACCTGGACGTGGCGCTGCGTGAACAGGGCCGTACCGGAGTGATCGAGCTGATCTCGGACCTCCTGAAGGAGGACGGTGGCGTCTACGCGCCGGAGTCGATCGAGAGGTGGCTCGCGAGCAAGGGACTCGAGGAGTTCCACGGACGGCACGTGGTGGGTCGCGAACTCCCGCCGGCCGCCGCCGCGCTGACCCGGGTCGGCTTCTCCCGATCGCGGGTCGACGCGACGCTCACGTACTTCGGCATCGAGACCGACTCCGGCGTCGACTGGGGCACGGTCGTGTCCATCGATCCGGACGGACCGGCTGCGACGGTCGACGTGCAACCCGGGGACTCGATCACGGGCTACTTCCCGACCCGCGCGCGTCCGCCCCGCATCGCGGAGAGCGTCGTCACGCGGTATCGATTCGGGCTCGATCGGTTCGAGCCGAACCAGGAAGGAACCTACATCGGTCGCCGGCGTGGCGAGGACGACGACCGGCGGATCGACCTCCAGCCGCGCGTGATCCCGGGCGGGTACCACGACGCGATGACGGCCGACCCGGAGCGAACCGCGGCGTTCTTTCGGTTCGCGCCTCGCTGACGCCGGCGCCGCGACGACGGAGCGAGAGAGCCCGCCGCCCGCGCCTCTTGGCGGCGGAGGAGCGCTGGCGGACGTCGCTACCGGCCCAGGTCTTCCAGGCCCCTCGGGGGACCGAGCAGTTCGCGGAGCAGGATCGCCTGCTTCATCGCGCGGCGGTTCCGGAGGACGGCGGCGAGGCCGGCCTGGCCGCGCGACGAGCGCGCCACCACGAGCCGGCGCGGCGCCGGCTTCGGTTGCCGGCTCTGCTGGCTCGGTAGCCGAGCCGAGACGAGGTGCTGAAGGTCGGTGTGCAGGCCCTCGATCGGAATGTGGAGGTGCTTCACCTCCACCACCGCATCGGCCGGCTTCGGCGGCAGCGGCGCGGGTCGCGATGGAGGGGCGAACGATGGTGGCGAGCTCGCGGCCTTCGGGGCGGGCGGGACCGGCCGGGCCGGGCCCGCCCGCCCCGAAGGCCGCTCCGCCTTCTGTTGCTCGAAGAACTCGCGGACGCGACGCTCGAGGTCGTTCTGCGGAGTGGAACGCGGTGGGCTCCGACTCGGCTCGACCTTCGGCATGACGATCGTCCTCGACTCGCGCTCCCTCTTCTTCTTCTGGTCGCGCGCCTGTTTGATCGCCGGCAGGATCGCGGCGCCGAGGAAGATCACGAGATAGAACAGGTTCCCGAGGTTGTCGAGGAGCTGATCGATCGGGTTCTGGGCCTGGAGGAGCGATGTGAACGACACGGCGGGCCTCGACGCTACCCGAGCGACTTGTCGGGGTCGCTCGAGTCCGCGCCCGCGATCGAGCTGCGCATCTCTGTGTCGGCCTCGATGTTCTTGAATCGGTAGTAGTCCATCACGCCGAGCCGTCCGCTGCGGAACGCGTCGGCCATCGCGAGCGGGACCTGCGCCTCGTTCTCGACCACCTTGGCGCGATTCTCCATGACCGCCGCCTGCATCTCCTGCTCCTTCGCGACCGCCATGGCCCGGCGCACCTCGGCCTGGGCCTGCGCCATGCGCTTGTTCGCCTCGGCCTGGTCGGCCTGCAGCTTGGCGCCGATGTTCTCGCCGACGTTGATGTCCGCGATGTCGATCGAGAGGATCTCGAACGCGGTCCCCGCGTCGAGGCCGCGGGCGAGCACGGTCTGCGAGATTCGGTTCGGCGCCTCGAGTACGTCCTTGTACGTCTGGGCCGCGCCGATCGCGGCGACGATGCCCTCGCCGACGCGGGCGATGACGGTCTCCTCCGTGGCGCCGCCGATGAGCTGGGGAAGGTTCGTCCGGACCGTGACGCGCGCGCGGCAGAGGAGCTGGATGCCGTCCTTCGCGACGGCGCCGATCGCGACGTCGCGGCCCTTCGACGGATCGGGGCAGTCGATCACCTTCGGGTTGACCGAGGTCTGGATCGCGTCGAGCACGTCGCGTCCGGCGAGGTCGATTCCCGTTGCGCGCTTGAAGTCGAGCTGCAGGCTGGCGCGGTTCGCCGCAATCAGCGCCCGAACGACGTTCAGCACGTTTCCGCCGGCGAGATAGTGAGCTTCCACGTCACGTGTCTCCACCGGAAGCCCGGCCTGGACCGCCATGACCTTGGCGCGCACGATCATCGCGGGCGGGACCTTCCGGAGCGACATCGCCACCATGTCGAGCAGGCCGACCTCGGCCTTCGCCAGGAGCGCTTGCACGTACAACCCGACGTACTTGAACAGCACGATCAGGAAGACGAGCGCGAGCAGCCCGAGGACGATGAACACGGCGATCATGCCGGGGCTTTGGGCGAGCAGAATCGAACTCATCGAAGAATGACTCCCTTCCAGAGAACGCGGGGCGCCCCATCAGGACGGGCCGGACTGGTTCTCGGCGACGAAAATACGGTTACCCTCGACCCGGACGACCTTGATCGCCCGTCCCGGCTCGATGAGCTCGCCCCGGGTCATGACGTCGAGCCGGCGGCCGTCGACCATCGCCTTGCCCGACGGACGTAGCGGGGTCTGGGCGACGCCCGAGCGGCCGAGGAGGCATTGGAAGTCGGAGTCGGCGCCGGCCGCGGCCTCGATTGCGGCGAACGTCGATCCCGCGAGCATAAGGCGCTTGCCGAACGGCGTGTGCGGAAAGATCCTCAGCCCGATGATCGCGGCCGTCGGTCCGAGCAGGAACGCGAGGACGAGGTAGAGCAGGAACACGTCGTTCTCGGTTCGGTAGGCGAACACGCCGCCCGCGATGATGCAGCCGGCCGCGATCGTCCCGAGGATGCCGAACGATGGGAAGAAGACCTCGAGCACGATGAAGACCAGCCCAAGGCCAAGCAGCAGGAACGACCACAACTCCATCAGGCGTTCACTCCTGAGATTCCACCGCCGCCGACCTCCCCGGCTCCTCCGGCCAGACTCGCGGAACGAACGACGACTCGATTGCCCTCGACCCGAACCACGACCACGGGTTCGCCGCGGCGAATGTACTCGCCCTCGCTCACCGCGTCGTACGGGTCATCCTCCAACATCACCTTGCCGGCCGGACGCAGATCGGACGCGGCACGTCCCACGTCGCCCGCCGCGACCGCGGCGGCCGTGTCGTTCGGAGAGCGCAAGGCCGTCGTCCCGGCGAGCCCGGGGGTCGGCTCGAGGATCATGCGGGCAAAGAACGGCGTCTTCGGAAGCACGTACCTCGAGAGGAAGAGGACGCCGATGACCGTGAGCACGACGGACACCGAGAAGCTGCGGATCGTGTCGGCGAGCAGGCTCGCCTCGAGGGGCCCCTCCGGCACGAGGAACGGCAGGAACGAGAAGATCACGCCGAGCGCGATGCACGTGATCCCCGCGATTCCGGCCGCTCCGAAGCCGGGGAAGACGAACACTTCGACGGCAAGCAGCACGATGCCGAGGATCACGAGCAGGATCTCGGGGATCTCGGCCAGTCCGACCAGGTAGTTCCGGAACAGCAGCAGCGCGAGCATCGAGATGCCGAGCGCGCCCGGCACCCCGAACCCGGGGACCTTCAGCTCGACGTAGATCAGCACGAGCGCTCCGATGAAGAGGAACCACTCGATCAGCCACCAATCGAGCAGCCCGACGAAGCGCTCCGACCATGACGGACGGAGCTCGATCACCCGCGCGCCGTCGAGGCCGGCCGCGTCGAGGACCTCCTCGCGCGAAGCGACGACCCCATCGCTGAACCCGTACTCGAACGCTTCCTGCGCGGTCAGGTTGAGGAGCTCACCCTTGCGGCAGATCGTCTTCACCTCGCGAAGCGCGTCGCGGTCTTGTCGCCGCCGTTCCTCGAACTCGTCGCGCTTCATGGGGTACTGCTCGCGCCCATCGGCCACGAGCACGACCTCGACTTCCGGATCGACCATCGCTTCGGCCAGCGCACCCATGCCCGGCCGATCGTGGGCCTGGGCGCGGTCGCGGAACTTGGAGCGAAGGTACGAGAGCATCTTCTCGTGCTGATTCGAGTCGACGAGGCCCTCCGGAAGCACGCCGACCGGACTGATCACGATCGGATAGGACGAGCCGATCTGCGCGTGCTCGTACGTGTAGATCAGGTCGCACGCCATCGCGATGTACGCGCCGGCCGAGACCGCCTCGTTGACGACGTAGGCGATCGGTTGGACGTTGGTCTGCTCGATCCGGCGTCCGATGCGGTCCATCAAGGTCAGCTCGCCGCCCGGGGTGTCGATCTCGATGATGATCGCCCGCGCGTTCTCCGCCTCGGCGCGCCGGATCGCCCGGTCGAGCGTGGCCATCATCGACCCGGCGAGCTCCCCGTCGATCTGCGTGACGACGACCACGTCCTCGGCCGCGACGGCCGGCGCCGCGACGGCGAACGCGAGAAGCGCCGCGGCAGCGGGGGCGAGGATTCGGGCTCGGAGGCGGTTTCGCATGTTGGGCGTCGGCGCTTCGCGCGACGGCGGTCGGCTACGGTTCGCGCACCATTCTATTCTCTCGCGCCTGTCGCGATATGGGTGATGCCGCCCGAGCGGGGTCTCGGACGCACGCCTTACGCTCCGACGCCGGCCGACGCCTCCTCGGCCGCTCGCACCACGCGCGGCGAACGCTTCGCCTTGGCGTTCTGTGCCCACTCGAGCAGGCTCGGCGCCGTCTCCGTCGAGAACCGCGACGAGACGCGCTCGCGGATCCACGCCCGATAGACGGCGTCGAGCGCGGATACGAGTCCAAACGCCGTATCGAGAGCGGACTGATCGCGGTCCTCCGGGGTCTCACCCTCCGGTCGCTCGGTGCGGATCGATCGCAGGTCGAGGCTCGGCCCGTCGAGCACCAGCAAGACGTTCTCCTGATCGACGGAGACGATCAAGCCCGCGCGTTCGATGCGCATCCCGCGCGACAGCGCTTCACGCGCCTCCGGAGCGCGGGTGGGAGCATCGCCGCGAACGACGACGCGCACGTCGCTGGCGTCGTCCTTGAACTCCAGGACTCGATCGAGCGCGATGCCGACCCGCCGGTCGTCTCCCAACGCGAAGACGCCACCTTTCGTCTCGGCGTTCCACCACAGCCAGAGGAGGAACTCCTCGCCGAGGAACGCGAAGTCGTCCGCGGTGTTCCGCTCCATCGGTCTACGCCTCCAGCGCCCGCGGCACGAGCGGAGCGATGCGGAGCAGGCGTTCGCGCGTCACCTCCGGAGCGCCGACCTTCTCGCCGAGCGGGGTCGGGCTCGCGGGGACCGGCGTGACGCCGAACGTCTCGCGAAACAGCGTCGTGAATCGATCGTGCGCGGCGTTCGACGTCGAAGAGAAGAGGAGCGACTCGTCGTCGGGGCGCCACAGGGCGTCGAAGACGGCGGTCGCCGGCACCGATCGACCCAGCAGCTCTTTCTCGATCTCCTCGCGGAGCTGGGCTCGCGCCGAGCGCGCGATCCGACCCCCCATTTGGTCAAGCGCCTCGGCCAGCCGCACCCGGATCGCGTTGCTCGGCACCTTCTTCACGTCGACCCGCATGCGCAGCCGCACGGTCCGCCCGAGGAAGACGGTCTCCGGCCGGAAGTCGGAGGAAGAGAACGTGTCCGCCGTCACCCAGCCGATCGAAGGCTCGGCGACCGCCTGTTCGTCGATCGAACGAAAGCGGTTCTCGCGGATCGTTTCATAGAAGGCCACGTCGTCGGGCGATGGTCGCAGATCGGCGACCAGGTACCGGCGATAAGAGCCCGAGATGCGAATCGGCATGGCGTCCTCGCGGAGCGTTCCGGGCCGCGCGTTCTACGCGGCTGACCAGAACGGTGCAAGGAGCATCCTTCCGGCGGCGGCCGAATCGCGGGCGATCAGTCGATCCCGTCGAGCTGGATCACCGGGGTGGACTCGGTCGCAATCTCTTCGCCCGCGTAGTCCTCGGGCACCGGCTCGTGGTCGTCGTGCGAGACCGAGTCGACCCCGAAGATGCCCAGAAGGAAATCCAAGGTCTCCTGGATCGAGAACCCGGCGTCCACCCCCACGAAGAGAAGGTGCACCTCGGCGCTCACGTCGAGCCACGGCTTCTCCCAGTCCTCGTAGCGCGTGGCCCAGCCCCAGTCCTCGTAGAACGTCGGCCGCTCGGTCTCGTCGGCGTCGGGAAGGACGTTGCGGCGGTGCGTCTCGTCATGAGTGAAGAGGTAGCCGTTTCCGTAGCAAGGTCGCTTCTCCCAGCAGACGAGGTCGTGAAGCCCGATGAACAGCTCGTTCCGACTCTCGTCCCACGTGCCGATCGAGCGACCCATCATGCCGGCCTTCGTCGACTTGTAGCCGCCGAGACCGACGCGAATCGGCTCGACCCCCGCCGACGCGTGAAGCCCGGTCCCCGCGCCCACGTTGAACTCGAGGATGTCGAGGAAGTCCATCCCACGCGCGCAGAAGTAGCCGAGCTCGGGGGTGCTCTGGTCGCGGGCGCCCGGGGCATTGCATCCCGAGGCGACCAGGAGCAGGCTGGGAAGAACGATTCCGCTCAACGGTCGGCGCATATCTCTTCCATCCCTCTCGGTCGGGCCCTCTCGGTCGGGCGTAGCGGGGTGTCGATTCCCGGCGTGGGGTTCACCCCCGTCGGCGAAGTGGACGATGCTAAGAGCCGGCGGATCGACGATCAAACTTGCAAGTTCCGGCCGAACGAACGATTGTCATCCGGATTCGACGTCGGGACCGACGGCTCGCTTGGACGGCACCGATGACGGCGGCTTGCGGAGAAAACCGATGCTCTGGTGGATCAGCCTTCTCGGCCTGGTGCTTCCCCCGCAGGCGCCGGACGCGGTGGAACCGTGGTTCCAGGCGACGGTCCACGTCGCCGGCGCGGAGGCTACGACCTTCGATCTCGGTGCGGGCGGAGCGAATGGGCTGAAGACGTACGGTCTCACGCCCGAGGCCCGCGACGGCGTGCGGCTCGTGGTCGCCGCGGTGGGGCGCTCGGACGGCACCTCGGGGTCCGTGGGCCTCAGCGTCTACCTCTTCGTGCACTTCTATGCGGACGGCACCCGCTTCATCGAGGGGCAGATCTTGAACGACGCGATGGTCGACCCGCCCGGACGGGTCGAGGCCGATTATCGCGTGTCGATCGAAGGCGACGTCGTGCTCGAGGGACACCGTTCGTTCGCGGACGAGACCGGGATCGGGTTCCACGGCGGAAAACCGCGGTTCGTTCCTCGGATCGACCTCTTGACGCGCTACCGGCAAGGGATCCCCGATCCGGACCTCGTCACCGGTGTCTCGCTCGACGACGCGAACGCGGCCGACGATCCAGATCCGGTCAAGAACACCCACCAGACCGGCTCGCCGCGCAATCGGTGGCACTGCGTCCAGGCCGTCAAGTACTTGTTCACCGAGGATGATCGCTACCTCGATCGGCTGATGGACTTCGTCGACGCCCAGGCCCGCCGCCCTTACCACCTGGGGGAACCGAACGGCGAGCCGTTCTTCGAGGCCCGCTATCCGACCGCGTTCTTCGTCGAGGGCCGCCCGCTCATCCGCGACGGCCGCGCCTCGTTCGGTCGTGGCAAGCTCCCCAAGTCCGCGTTCGACGCGGACGGCTACAACGGGTGGGATCACGAGCACATGAACGCCGAGGAGCTGTTCGCGGCGTACATGATGTTCGGCTCCCGCATCGCGCGGCGCGACCTGGTGTTGATCGCCGAGCAGCTCCTGACCACGTCGTACGCGGAGGAGGAGGGCCGGCACCAGCACTCGGCGCGGGCGTACGGGTGGGTGGCGCGCATGTTCGTCCGCGCGTACCAGGCGACCGGCGAGGAGCGCTACCTGGACGCATTCCGGCGGATGACCCGCTCCTTGAAGGTGTCGTGGGTGAAGGGCGAGCACCCGGGGCTCGTGCCGCAGCCGGCGCGGCGCGACATCATGGGTGAGGAGAAGTGGGAGTTCCCGTTCCACGTCGCGGTCGCGACCTCCGCCCTCGCGCTCTACTTGCGTGAGGTGCGCGACGATGCCGAGGCCCTCGAGATGCTCCAGTTCTGCGCGGACCTGCTGGTCGACCGCGGCTACTGCGAGGAGAAGGGCGGGTTCTACTACGCCTACTCGGTCGAGTCGGATCGCAAGGCCGGGGACGGAAGCCAGACGAACGGCGTGGCGTTCTGGCCGACCTCGCCGCTCGTCGACGCCGGGCTGCTCTTGAAGGGAAACCGGCTCAAGTACTTGAAGCCGGCCGCTCGCCTTTGGAACGTGAATCGCACGCAGCCATGGGGGCTTCCGTCGAGCGCCACGTATCATGGTTGGTTCCTCTCCGCGGCGGGTCAGTTCCAGGATCAACGATGATCGACTTCCACTCCCACTTCTTCTCGCGACCGTTCTTCGAGACGCTGGCGGCTCAGTCGCCGCTCCCCGGGACGATCGACGACAAGCTCGCGTCGGTGGCGGATCGCACCGGCCTCGAGCTGCCGGACAAGGACGTCGGCGCCCACTACGCGCGTTGGCAGAAGGACTGGGACGCGCACGGAGTCGACCACGTCGTCAGCTTCGCGAGCCTGCCGGAGGAGGTGCCCGCCCTCGTCCAGGCGAAGGCGCTCTCGAACGGGCGTCTCACCCCGTTCGCGCTCGTGAACCCGAAGGTCGACGGAGCCTCCGGCAAGGTCGACGCGCTTCTCGGCGAGATGGGTTTCCGCGGGATCCTCCTCTTCCCCGCGATGCATCACTTCTACGCGAGCGATCCCGACGCGAGCGCGGTCCTCGAGGTCGCGAACGCGCACGCGGCGGTGGTGGTCGTTCACTGCGGGCTGCTGCAGGTGAAGCTGCGCGACCTGCTCGGGCTGCCGCGGCCGTTCGACTTCCGCTTCGCCGATCCGCTGCTCGTCGTGCCGGCCGCGAACCGGTTCCGCGACGCGACGTTCGTGATCCCACACTTCGGCGCCGGGATGTTCCGCGAGACGCTCATGGCCGGCAGCCAGTGCGAGAACGTCGTCGTCGACACGTCGTCGTCGAACGCATGGATGTCCACGCAGACCGTACCGACCGACCTCGCGAGCGTCTTCCATCGGGCGCTCGCCGTGTTCGGGTCGCGGCGCATCTTCTTCGGCACCGACTCGTCGACGCTCCCGCGTGGTTGGCGCAACGACCTCTGCGTCGCGCAACGGGAGGCGTTGGACGCGGCGGGCGCGGACGACGCGGCGAAGGAACGGATCTTCGACCGGAACGCGCGGGAGCGGCTCGGGCTCGCGTGAGGGCGGCTTCGTGTGGTCAGCGAAGTTCCGAGCGGA
Organism: uncultured Phycisphaeraceae bacterium; assembly: GCA_964649825.1. GTDB lineage: Bacteria > Planctomycetota > B15-G4 > B15-G4 > JADJEK01 > CAZYQW01. The sequence goes on from CAZYQW010000044.1 coordinate 52,500, forward strand.
GTCCGGAGCGGAGCCCCGAGACGAGAACGGGGTCCGCCGGCGCGCCGATGGACCCCGATGTCTTGGTGGAGCCTAGGGGGCTCGAACCCCTGACCTTCTGGATGCCATCCAGACGCTCTCCCAGCTGAGCTAAGGCCCCGTGCGTTGTCTGTTTCGAGCCGCGCAGTCTAGGCGCGGGGCGCCGGGTCTTGCAAGCGAAACCTCCGGGGCGGGGAATTCGGCGTGTTCGCCGTTTGTGCGCACAAGTAGAATCGCCGGCTTCGTTTCCACCGATCGTATCGAACCGTTCGGAGCCGATCCCATGGCCGCCGACGCCAAGAACCGCCGTCGAACGTACGACCACCAGGCCATCGAGTCGAAGTGGCAGAAGTTCTGGCTCGAGAACGAGACGTTCCGGGCCGACGAGGCCGCCCCGGGCGAGAAGTTCTACGTGCTCGACATGTTCCCGTACCCGTCTGGCGCGGGCCTCCACGTCGGCCACCCCGAGGGTTACACCGCCTCCGACATCGTCGCGCGGTACAAGCGCATGCGCGGCTTCAACGTGCTCCATCCGATCGGCTGGGACGCGTTCGGGCTTCCGGCCGAGCAGTACGCGATCGAGACCGGGACGCATCCGGCCGAGACGACGAAGCGGAACATCGCGACGTTCAAGCGTCAGATCCAGTCGCTCGGCTTCTCCTACGACTGGAGCCGCGAACTCGCGACGACGGACCCCGGCTACGTGCGCTGGACGCAGTGGCTGTTCCTGCGGCTGTGGGATGAGGGCCTCGTCTACGAGGCCGAGGTACCGGTGAACTGGTGCCCGGCGCTCGGGACCGTCCTCGCGAACGAGGAGGTCGTCGACGGCAAGAGCGAGCGGGGCGGCCATCCGGTGATCCGCCGGCCGATGCGGCAGTGGATGCTGCGCATCACGCGCTATGCCGACCGCCTGCTGGACGACCTGCAGGAGGTCGACTGGTTCGAATCGATCAAGGCGATGCAGACGCACTGGATCGGTCGGTCCGAGGGCGCCGAGGTGTCGTTCCGCCTCGCCGATCACGACGGCGAGATCCGCGTCTTCACCACGCGTCCCGACACGCTGTTCGGCGCGACGTACATGGTGCTCGCGCCCGAGCATCCGCTCGTCGCGAAGATCACGACGGCGAAGCAGAAGTCCGCCGTCGACGCCTACGTCGCCGCGGCGGCGCGCAAGTCCGACCTCGATCGAACCGACCTCGCGAAGGAGAAGTCCGGGGTCTTCACCGGCGCCTCTGCGATCAACCCCATGACCGACGAGCGGATCCCGGTGTGGATCGCCGACTACATCCTGATCTCGTACGGCACTGGCGCGATCATGGCCGTGCCCGCGCACGATGAGCGCGACCACGCGTTCGCGACGAAGTACGGGATCGAGATCCGGAACGTCGTCTCGCCGGCCGGCGAGGGCGCACCGCCGGCCGGCGAGCCGTTCACCGCTCCCGGCTTCGCGATGAACTCGGGCGAGTTCGACGGCCTTTCGACGGCCGAGCTCAAGAAGCGGATCACCGCCCGGCTCGAGCAGGAGGGGATCGGGCAAGGGACCGTCAACTATCGCCTGCGCGACTGGCTCTTCTCGCGCCAGCGCTATTGGGGCGAGCCGTTCCCCCTCGTCCGCTGCGCCGCGTGCGGCGTGGTGCCGGTCCCCGAGGACCAGCTCCCCGTGATGCTGCCGGACGTGCCCGACTACCGCCCGACCGGGGACGGCGAGCCGCCGCTCGCGCGGGCCGCGGAGTGGGTGAAGACGAGCTGCCCGGAGTGCGGCGGCGCGGCGGAGCGCGACACGAACACGATGCCGAACTGGGCGGGGTCCTGCTGGTACTTCCTCCGCTACTGCGACGCGACCAACGACGCGCAGCCGTTCGATCGCGCCAAAGTGGACGCGTGGATGCCGGTCGACCTGTACATCGGCGGCGCCGAGCACGCGGTGATGCACCTGCTCTACGCGCGGTTCTGGCACAAGGTCTTCTACGACCTCGGGCTCCTCGGCTCGAAGGAGCCGTTCAAGCGCCTCGTCAACCAGGGCATGATCCTGGGCGAGGACAACGAGAAGATGTCGAAGTCGCGCGGCAACGTCATCAATCCGGACGACGTGGTGGCGGAGCATGGTGCCGACTCGCTGCGGCTGTACGAGATGTTCATGGGTCCGCTCGAGGCGACGAAGCCGTGGAGCACGCGCGCCATCATCGGCGTGCGGCGCTTCCTCGAGCGTTCGTTCGACGTCTTCCACCGCGACCTGATCGACGATCCGCCGTCCGACGCGGAGCGGAAGCTCACGCACCGGACGGTGAAGGCGGTGACCGAGGACGTCGAGACGATCAGCCAATTCAACACCGCGATCTCGCGGATGATGGAGCTCGTGAACGGCATCGCGAGGAACCCGGTCCAGCACCGGGAGACGCTGGAGACGTTCGCGAAGATCCTGTCGCCCTTTGCCCCGCACGTGGCCGAGGAAGCGTGGCAGTCGCTCGGTCACGCCGGGACGATCGCCTACGAGCCGTGGCCGACGTGGGACGAAGCGCTGTGCAAGGACGACGAGGTCGAGGTCGGCGTGCAGGTCCAGGGCAAGCTGAAGGCACGGATCACGTTGCCCACCGACGCGACCGAGGACGCCCACCGCGAAGCGGCGCTGGCCGATGAGAAGGTGCGTCAAGCGATCGCCGGGCAGACGGTCCGCAAGGTGATCGTCGTGAAGGGGCGTCTCGTGAACATCGTGGTGGGTTGACCCGTCCCACTCGGGCCGTTCCCGGTAGGGCAAGAGCGAGAATCCGTGGTTGACGAGGTAGCCGAACATGGCCGACAAGAAGATCGCGAAGCGCGAGGACGACTACTCGCAGTGGTACCAGGACATCATCCTTCGGGCGGAGCTGGCCGACTACTCGCCGGTCCGCGGCTGCATGGTGTTCCGCCCGCGCGGCTACGCGATCTGGGAGAACATCCAGCGCGATCTCGACCGGCGCTTCAAGGAGACCGGGCACCAGAACGCGTACTTCCCGCTCTTCATCCCCGAGTCGTTCATGAAGAAAGAGGCGCAGCATGTCGAAGGCTTCGCGCCCGAGTGCGCGGTCGTCACCCACGGCGGCGGAGAGAAGCTCGAGGAGCCGCTCTACGTGCGCCCCACGTCGGAGACGATCATCGGCTCGATGTACTCGAAGTGGGTGCAGTCGTGGCGCGACCTGCCCGTGCTCATCAATCAATGGGCGAACGTCGTCCGTTGGGAGATGCGCACGCGGCTTTTCCTGCGGACCACCGAGTTCCTGTGGCAGGAAGGGCACACGCTCCACGAGACGCACGCCGAGGCGATCGAGGAAGTGCACCGCATGCTGCACGTCTACAAGAGCTTCGTCGAGGAGATGCTGGCCGTTCCGGTGCTGCATGGCGAGAAGACCGCGAGCGAGCGGTTCGCGGGCGCGCTCAGCACGGTCTGCATCGAGGCGCTGATGCAGGACGGCAAGGCGCTCCAGGCGGGCACGTCGCACGACCTCGGCCAGAACTTCTCGAAGGCGTTCGACATCACCTTCACCGGGCGCGACGGCGCGCTCGACCACGGCTGGGCGACGTCGTGGGGCGTCTCCACGCGGCTCATCGGCGCGCTCATCATGGCGCACTCCGACGACCAGGGGCTCGTGATGCCGCCGCGCGTCGCCCCCGAACCGGTCGTCATCGTGCCGATCTGGAAGACCGACGAGGAGAAGGCGCTGGTCTGCGAGAAGGCGTTCCAATTGAAAGCCGCGTTGAAGGATCGGAACACGATCGCGATCGTGGACGACCGCGACCAGTTCAAGCCCGGCTTCAAGTACAACGAGTGGGAGCTTCGGGGCGTCCCCGTGCGGATCGAGATCGGTCCGCGCGACGTCGCGAGCGATCAGTGCGCGTTGAAGAAGCGGACCGGCGGCGACAAGGAGTTCGTGTCGTTCGGCGCGGCGGTGGACCGGATCGGCGCCGCGTTGGAGGAGATCCAGGCCGGTCTCTTCGCGAAGGCGCGCGACTTCCGTGCGGCAAACACGCACGTCGTCGGCTCGTACGACGAGTTCAAGGAGGCGATCGAGAAGGGCGGCTTCGTGCGCGCGAACTGGGACGGCTCGGCCGCAACCGAGGCGAAGGTGAAGGAGGAGACGAAGGCGACGATCCGCTGCATCGAGGCCGAGGGCTCCGAGGCGACGGGGCCGTGCATGGTCTCGGGGCAGCCGGGCAAGCACCTCGCGACGTTCGCGCGAGCCTACTGATCGACGACGCGGGACGCGGACCCTGACTCGCCGAGAACTCGATCGCGGGCGAACGCGCGCGCGGCGCCGGCGTCGCGGAACTCCCCGTCGAGCTGCCGATCGAACGCCTCGTCGAGGAGCTGGTCGAACGCTCGACCCTCGGGCAAGCCGAGCGCGAGCAGATCCTCCGCGACGAGGAATGGGGCCGGCGGAGGTCCGACCGCGTTCGCCGCCTCGGCCCGGCGGATCAAGGGGTCGAGGTCGCCGCCGTCGATCGCGTGGGCGAGCCGCGCGAGCTCCGCGACGTCCGCGACGAGCGCCACCCGGCGCAGCACGCCGTCGGTGACGGCGGCGTCCGCGGCGAGTGGACCCGCGAGCGCCGCGAGATCGACGCGGCGCTCGATCGCGCTGGCCGCGTCGTCGAATCCGAGCGCGCGCGCGGCGCGCTCGACGTCGACCTCCAGATCGGCGACGAGCGCCGCGATCATGAACTCGAGGGGGTTCGACGACGTTCGTCGCACGCGTGCCGCGCGGTCGAGTCGCGCGCCGACCGCGGCGCGCGCCGCCGCGCTGGCGAGGCTCGTCTCTCCGAGCACCGCCCGCGCGGCACCGGCGTCGACGAACGCGTCGAGGCCGCGGGCCGGCTCGGACGCTTCGACCAGCCAGCGATCGACTTCGTACCGCCGTCGCGCTTGGGGTGCGGTTCGCACGTCGCACCGGCGCGCGACCTCGAGCGTCGAACGATCGACCTCGACCTCGAACCCGAGCCGAGCCGTGAGCCCGGCGAGGCGGAGCGGACTCGCCGCGTCCTCGGCCAGCGCCGGACCGACGTGCCGCAGCCGTCCCGACTCCAAGTCGCGGAGCCCGCCCTGCGGATCGAGCCACCGACCCGTCAGCGGGTCGAGGAGGATGGCGTCGATCGTCAGAGCGCAATGCTCGCGCGCCCACGCCTCGGGCCCGCGGTCGTCTCGATGGTCGTCGCGGACGCCGAGCACCGTGACGCGAGCTCCGTCCCGTTCGATCCGTGCCATCGATGGGTCGTGCGACACGGAGACGCGGTCCGGCAGGAGCGCGTCCCGGGTCGACGCCGGGAGGCCGACGATCACGACGTCCACGTGACGGCGGGACACCCGCGCGAGGCGTTCCCAGACGACCTCGCCGGCCAAGTAGAGGCGACCTCCCGACTCGGCAATCGACCGAGCGAGGGCGTACGCGAGGTTGAGATCGGGGTCGTTCACGGCGCCAACGGATCCATCGAAACGTCGTACCACATCTTGTGGATCGCCCGGATTCACATGCTCCGGGTTGATGTACAGGACCGGGTGCGGTAAGGTCCACGACGCCGTACCGGAGACTTTCTAGTCGGGCGACTCAGGCGGTTGGGTGACCGACGTGCGGTGGAGCGGTGATCCCGGCTTCGAGCCGAGAGGCCATGTCGAAGCTCCGGCCGCCTGGTTTCGTCGTCGCGGGCCGAGCCCGGCTCGGCGCCTAGTGTAGCGATGGTGGCCTCAGGAGCCACCTTCCCTGCGGGCGCGGGCCGGACGTCCTGCGCGGCGAGACCCGCCCCCAGCAACGTGAAGGATGTTCCGATGGTCAAGAAGTCGCTTTTCGCCCGGCTCTTCAGTCGTAACGAGGCCGCCAGCGCGGTGGGAACGCGAACGGCGTCACGGCCGTCGGCACCCGCCCCGCGCGCAACGCGGACGGCCGAACCGCCGGTGGCGTCCCGGTCCTCGTCCCCGTCCTCGTCCCCGTCCAAGGCGGCGGCGGCGGCGGCGGCCCGCAAGGACGCGGCCTCGTCCCCCAAGGCGTCCGGGTCGAACGGCTCGAACGGCAACGGTGCGAACCGGACGAACGGCGCCGGTCGCGACGCGGTCGAGGTCGAAGTCGAGCCGGTCCGCACGGCGGTCGCGGTCGAGCCCCGGCTGGAGCCCCGCCGGTCGGACGGACCGGCGGTGAAGACCTCCGAGATGACGCGGGAAGAAGAGCTCGGGATGAAGCTGAAGGAAGGCTTCAACGGGATCTCGACCGTCCTCTCCGGCATCGACCGCAAGATCGACCAGCACCAGCAGACGTCGAACGAGCTGATCGTCTCGGTACGACGCATCCCCGAGATGATGAAGGACGTCCCGGACGCATCGAAGGCGGGAATCGAGCTCCTCACCACGATCTCGGCGATCCTCGATGCGCAGGGGCGGGCCACCAACGAGCTGCTCGCCAAGATCGGCGACGTGCCGTCGGCGCTCCTCACCCTCGAGACCCGCTTCAACGAGCAGGTCGCGGACCTCGCCAAGGCCGGCCACCGCGCCGAGAAAACGGCGCACGAGACGCAGGGCAAGGTCCAGGCCGCGTTCTCGCAGGTCACTTCGCGCGTCGACGAGATCGCCACCGCGCAGACCAAGCGGCAGGACGACCTGCTCCGTGAGATGCGCCGCCAGCAGGCCGAGCAGGACCGGCGGGTCGAAGCCCTCGTCAAGCGATCAGGCGCTTCGACGAAGATGATGGTCTTCCTGATGATCGTCGTGATCGCCGCGCTGCTGCTCGTCGTTCAGCAACTCGGCGCCGCCCACTGATCCGTCGGGCCGCTTCGGAGAGCGGTGGGCGTGACCCATTCGGTCCGTCCGCCCCTCGACTTGGGGCCCTCGGCAAGTCGGTTTTTTTCGATCAAGCCATCTTGATTCCCTCTTTGCGGGATCCATGCATCCGCGATCTCGCCCGCAAAGTTCTCCCTTCCGAACCGTACGAATCCGGTTGTGGATAACTCGTGCACAACTGACCGTGGGTCCTGGCTCGATCGCGGTCACCGGCGGTCGGCGAGGGCTCGGGAATCGCCCAGAAACCGAAGTAGATCAGTGACTTAGAGCCGAGCTACGGGCTGATCCCCCGGCTGGACGCCGCGCGACGCGGTCCCGCGCTGGATTTGTGGAGGAGAGTGCCGGAATCGCTAGATTCCGCTCCGATCGTTCCCTGCCGCGGAGACGCCGTCCGGATGACGAAGATCACGGATCCACGGGCGTCGTGGGCGCCGCCCGGGCCGGCGCTGGCGACGGCCCTCGTGGCCGTTCTGTGCCTCATCTGGGGGAGCACGTGGCTCGTCATCCGGGAGGGGCTGAAGGACCTTCCCCCGTTCAGCTCCGCCGCGATCCGTTTCGCGGTGGCGGCGTTCCTCATGATCGGCGTGGCACGTCTCCTGGCCGGCCGCGAGGGGGGGACGCGCCCGTCGTGGCGTCTGGTGCTCGTGATGGGGGGGCTCCACTTCGCGGGCTCGTACGGCATCGTGTATTGGGCCGAGCAGTTCCTGCCCTCCGCGCACGCGTGCATCCTGTGGGCCGTCTTCCCGCTGCTCATGGCGATCACCGGACACGTCGCGCTGCCGGGCGAGCGGCTGCGACCGATCCATGGGGTCGGGTTCTTGGCCGGCTTCGCGGGCGTGGTCCTCCTGTTCGCGACGGACGTTCGCGGGCTCGGGCCGGATGGGGTCCTCGCGGCCGGCGTGCTCCTCGTCAGCCCTCTGATCGTCGCGATCGGGACCGCGATCGTGAAGCGCTACGGTGCCGGGGCCAGCTCCTTGCTGCTGAATCGGGACGGGATGCTGCTCGGGGCGTTGCTGCTCGCGATCGTGGCGGTTGCCTTCGAGCGCGACGCCGAGCTCCGCTTCACGCGCCGAGCGCTCTTCTCCATCGCGTATCTCGCCGTGGCCGGCACCGTCATCACGTTCACCATCTACTTCTGGCTCCTGCGCCACGCGCCCGCGTACAAGCTCTCCGTGATCCCCTACGTGCTCCCGGCCGTGGCGCTCGTCCTCGGCTACTTCCTCGCCGACGAGCCGATCGGCCCGACGACGGTGATCGGGTTCGCATGCATCGTCGTCGGGGTCCTGATCGTGACGCTCGTCGACCCGAGGGAGGGGCCGAGGGCCGCGTAGGACCTACTTCCGCGCGCGCTCGACCTCGACACCGGTCTGGATCGCGTTCGTGTTGCTCGCCCACAGCGACGCGTTCTTCTCCAGCGACTCGAGGAGTTCCTGCTGCGCACCCTCGAGCGTGACGTCGGCATCGGGCTCGTCCGCGTCGCCACGGTCGACCGCTCCGGTCCGGGCCGGCGACTCGCTCTCGAAGAACGCGAAGTGGCCGTTCCATTCTGCGATGACGGAGACGCGCCCGCCCAGGCTGGCGGCGTCGCAGATCCCGCGCAGGTCGGTCTTGCGCGTTACGAAGTCGGACGACGCCGCCCCGACGAGCGTCACGACGACGCCCGGTTGCGGCGCGTCACGGCGTACGTTCTTCACCTGCACGCGGACCGTCTCTCCGTCGTCGCCGACCGAGAGTGCGAGGTCCGTCCGAAGAACCATGCCCCGCGCCCGGAGCTCGCCGGCGCTCGCCGATACGAGGTACGCGCCCGGTTCCGGCACGTCGAGCGGGACGCGGAAGCGACCGTTCGCGTCCCGGTCCTGAAGCGGAACGTCGGCCGTCGAGCGCGGCGCCACTCCGGCGAGGAGGATGTCCCTCAGTCGATCGAACGTGCGGTGGCGCAGGTAGAGCAGCCGGAGGTCGACGGAGTAGACGCGGAGATCGATCCGTTTCGCGTCGCCGTCGTGCTCGACGTCGAGGACGAGCGGGTCGTCCCCGGCCGCCCGCGTCACGAGCGGGAGCGTGAGCCCCTTTCGATCGAGGTCGCGCAGGGATCGCTCCGCGTCCTTGAATCGGCCGCGCACGTCCTCGTACGCGGCCCGAGCCGCGTCGAGATCACCGCGGGCGTGGTGGATCTGCGCCGCCATGTGCCGGCCCATCGCGCGGAGCGTCTCGAGGTTCACGTCACCGTCCGCCGTGATCGCGGCCAGCTCGTTGGCGCGCTCGAGCGCGCGGTCGCGCTCCGCCTGGCCGAGCGCCGCGTACGCGCTCAGGTAGAGGAAGCTCGCCGCGAAACGCCCGCCAAGCCGCGCCTCGCGGGCGGCGAACGACTCCGCGACGGCGAAGCGGCCACGATCGACGAGCAGGTTCGCGAGCGTCAGCGCCGCCTCGCCGCGCGTCTCGTCGTCCGCTCCCTCGGCCAAGTGCGCGAGCAGCACCTGTTCGGCGCGGTCGAACTGCTCGACGCGGCTCTCCTGATGGCGCGACAAGCCGACCCCGATTCGCTGGTCCATCGCGCGATAGTAGACGTGTTGAGCCAACGCGAAGCGCGTCGACTGGACGGTCGGCGTCGGCCCGTACTCGGAGAGGAGCCGCTCCATCGAGTCGTACGCGGTGCGCGTCCGGCCGATCTGCTCGAGCTGACCGACGACCTGGGCCTCCTCCAGGAACGTGGCGTCCGCGACGGCGAGGAAGACCGGTCGCGCCCGTTCCCATTCGCCGAGCGCGGCGTAGGCGCGGCCGACGTCGATCATCACGTCGAACGGTACGACGAACGCCGGATCGCGCTCCTTCAGGGTCTCGAAGAAGCGCACCACGTCCGCGTCGTCGCCGGCCGCGACCGAGGCGAGCAGCAGGGTGCGGGTGACGGCGCGGAACGGATCCTCCTCGAGGGCGAGCGTCGCGAGCGGCAGGAGGAGCTCACGGGCGCGGCTTGTGTCGCCTTGCCCGAACGCGAGCTCGCCGACGGCGAAGCGCTCGTCCGGGCTCGGCGCGACGCCCGCGTCCGGATCAGCGCCGAGCGGCACGACGTGGATCGAGCCGGTGCCGCCGACCACGATCGGCCGCGGCGGGGAGAACCTCGCGGGGGCGTACCACGCGGCGCCGAAGGTCCATTCGCCGGGGCATCGCGGAAGGACGTCGTACGACCAGCGTCGCCACCGGCTCCGCTCGTAACGATGGATGAGGCGGATCCAGAGCCCGCCGTCGGTCCGCGCGAGCTGATCGACGCCGTGCACGTCACCGACGTCGACGCCGGCCGGGATCGGCTCGAAGAACCAGTGATCGCCGAGGGGGACCGACTCGTCGAAGCGAAGCGACACGTGGACCCGCCCGGGCCGTCCCGGCGTCAGGCGTGACGTCTCGCGCGAGACCGCCGGTCGGCTCGGGCTCGACACGATCGACGCTCCGATCTCGTAGCGGCGGCCGTCGTGGACGGCGAACGTGCGATCGACGCGTCGCTCCACCTGGATCTCGCGGACGGGCTCGCCGCCGGGCTCGCCGGCCGCCTCGCTCGCGACCACGAACAGCGGAGGCGCTCCTTCCGCGAGGCGCAGCTCGACCCGGCCGGAAGGAAGCGCGACGCGGGCCGACGCGCACCGATGCTCCAGCGCGATCGACGTCGTCGAGCCGTTCGAGTCGACCTCGATCCGGGCCGGTGCGTCGTTTCCGTCGTCGAACGCGCGCGCGACGAGGATCGAGGCGAGCGGCGCACGGAAGCCATGCGGGCCGAGGCGCGAGGCGAGCCAGCGGCGCGCGGCGTCGATGCCGGAAGTCTCGCGGCCCACCGCGCGGGCGGCGGCGAGCGCGACCGCGGCGACCTCCTCGGCCGCCGCCCGCCGGCCGGGAATCGATCCGACCCCGAACGACCCATCGGAGGCGTCGGCGGCCCCGCGGATCTCCAACTCGGCGAGCACGGTCGCCGCGTCGGCGACGCGACCCTGGTCGGCGAGCAGCCACGCGAGCGGGGCGAGCCCGGCCGGTGGCAGCGCGGCGCGGTCGCGGAACAGGCGATTGACGTGGGCGAACTCGGCGGGGCGCGCGAAGTTCACGAGACCGAGCAGCCAGGCCCGATCGACCGGATCGCGCGTCGCTTGGAGCCGGCGCTCGACGTCGGCCGCCAGCGCGTCGATCTCCGCCGAGGGTGCGTCGAGCCCCGCGGCCCGGCCGCGCGTGAGCGCGGCGAGGGCGACGGCGGCGACGTTCGCGTCCGCCGTCGCGAGCGGCAGGAACGCTCGCAGGTGACGCAGGCGGGACGCCGCCTCCGCGCGGAGCGCGACGCGTCGCTCGGCGGCCCGGTCATCGCCGTCGCTCGCAAGAAGCGCCTCGGCCGCGAGCCAGACCCTCCACCCCGCCATCTCGGCGTCCAGCGGGTCGTCACCGGCGGGCGGCGCCTCCGCGGCGCGCAAGAGCGTCGCGATCGGCGTGGCATCCAGATGCACGGTGGCGGGAGCGTCGACCGAGACCGATCCGTCGAGGCGGCCCGCGAGCCGCGCGACGCTCTCCGTGGGACGCGCGGCGAGCCGGCTCTCGACCGTGCGATCGCCGATCGTGGCCCGCACGAGCGTGGCGTCGCGCTCCAGGATGATGGGAAGCTCGATCGATCCGAACGGTTCGAGCCGCACGTCGGTTCGGACGGGGGTCGCACCCTCGAGCGTGAGGACCGCGAAGCGGACCACGCCGTCGTTCTCGGTCAGGCGGACGCGTCCCCCCGCGCCGCCGGCACCCGACGTGACCGCGCGCGACGGCACCACGAGATCGATCCGGATCGGCTCGGCGATCGTGATCATCCGCCGGACGAGCGGCGTCGGTCGCGCTTCGGACCTCTCCATTGCTCCGATGGCCCCCATCGCATAGACCGCGTACGACCCCGCCGTTCGTGGGAGCTCGATCGGATGCTCGCCGCGGCCCCCGGCGATGACCACGCCGAACGCGAACCACGCGGCACCCGGCCGGTAGGCGGGCGCACCGCTTTCGCCGGCGTCCTTCTGTTCGAGCTCCGACTTCGAGCGACCGCGACCCCCGTAACGGCCCCCGAACGCACCGCCGGCTCCGCCGCCGATGCCGACGACGTCGCTGACCTCGGAGAGCGTGCCCGGGAGATCGCGGGTGGCGACCATGCTCTGGAGCTCGAGCTCCTTCACCAGCGGGGCGGGAGACGCGGCGGTCTGATCGATCGCGGCCAGCGCACGTTCGATCGACCCGTCGAGCTCCTCGGTCGACTGGGCCGGGCGGAACGTACCGCTCGACCCGATCGCGAGGACGTTCCCCTCGAGCCACGGGTCGATCCGTTCCCCCGGCGGCGCGTACGCGTCCTCGAACCGACGCGCCGCCTCGACGGGAACGAGGAAGAGCGTGGCGGAGCCGGTCGCCGGGCGGCCCGCCGCGTCCTCGAGTTCGAGCTGGAGCGTCGCCGTCTCGCCGGGCCGATACTCGGTCCGGTCGAGCGCGACGGACAGGATCGGATCGACGCGGGGGAACAGATCGATCGTCGGCAGGTGGAGGACGAAGTCCCGCGTTGCCGCGCACGTGAGGCGGAGGCGACGGCCGGGCTCCCGAGGGAGCGGCACGGAGAGGGCGTTCATTCCGCGCCGCAGCACGATCGGTACCGCGGCGTGGAGCCGGTCGCCGTGGAGGAGCAGCGTGGCCGGTCCGTCGTCGAGCTCGGAGTGGACCCGAACCGCCAGCGGCGCGCCCGGTCGGGGGTGCATCGTGGCGGGGACGAGGTGGACGAGGACGCCGTCGCCGTTTCCCGCGACCGCGAGGTCGAACCAGCGCCACGACCGATGGCCGAGCGCGTCGTCGATTTCGGCGCGTACGCGGTGGGGCCCCGCCCGCGCCGGAGCGAGCGTCACCTCGCCGCGGCCGTTCTCATCCGTCGTCGCATCGATCGCCGCCGCGGAGCCCGCCGCCGGCGCGGCGGCCGGATCGGTCAGCATCCAACGCACCGTGCGCACGAGCGGCTGATCGAGCTCGTCCGCGACCCGGAAGCGGAACGAGTACGGTTCGCCGGCGACGGCCGGGATGCCGTCGGCGAGCGTCCCCTCGACGGTCAGGATCGGCGAACGCGAGTGGACGCGGACGAACGAGCTCGAGCTTCGCCCGCTCACCGTGGCGACGGCGGAGACGTCGCCCGGCACGCGAGTGTGCCCCTCGTCGATCGCGATCGTGATCCGACCCGCGCCGTCGCTCCGGATCTCCAGCGGCCGGTCGCGCCCTACCACGACCGCGACCGGCGCGTTGGGCACCGGCTCGCCGGTCTCGTCGAGGACGCGGCCGTGCATTCGCGCCGACTGCCCGGTGAAGACGTCGAGCGGCATGCCCTCGAACTCGACGGAGGGTCCGCTGGACGCGAACGCTCCGACGAGACAAGCGGCGGACGCGATCACGCGCGGCGCGGCGTCGAGCGGGTCGAACACGATCCGTGCCTCGATCTCGCGGCTCTGCTCGAGGGCCGGGTCGACGACGTAGCCGACGTGGAACAGGCCGTCGACGGCGCCCGGCACCGGCTCGTGGGCGAGAACTCGGCCGTCGCGCGAATCGGTCCATTCGACGCGGTACGCGTCGCCGCCCGCGACCTGGAGGCGGTCGCCGTCCCACTCGCGCACGAGCCCGATCACGCGGATGAGGTCGCCCGGCCGCGCCGTCTGGCGATCGAGCAGCAGCCAACCGCGGGGCTCCGGAGGACTCGGGCCGCGCAGGCCGTTCGTCGCCGCCGCGGCGACGGCGACGTGTTCGCCGCTCTCGCAGAGGGCCGCGACCGTGGCGGCGGCGGGAAGCGGTCGATCGTCGGTGGCCCGCACGCGCCCGTCGACGGCGATCAGGGTCGTCACGTCGTCCAGGACGGTGCCGTCCCGCCGATCGAACGCGAAGACTCTCGCGCCATCCAACGTCGCGACCACGAGCGACTCGACGTCGGTGACGATCACCGCCGTTCGAGCCTCGAGCCGGCCGGCGCGCGCCACCACGACGGCGGCGCCGGGCCGTTCGAGGAGCGCGACCGGCACCGACGACTCGACGATCTGATGCGGGCTCGTCGGCTCGGGGCGGATGCGCCGTTCGTCGTCCGGCCGGATGAGGGCGACGTCGAGCCGGTCGAGCGCGGCGAGCGAGCCGGTCTCGCGGAACAGGTCGGCGAGCCGCACGCGGTACATCGCAACCACGACCTCTTCGACGTTGCGCGAGCGGACCCGAACGGTGGGCGTCGCGTCCGACGTGAAGACGCGATCCGCGGTCACCTCGAGCGCGGGGGCGCGCAGGCGGCTCGCCAAGGCCCGAGCCTGGCGGACGAAGGTGCCGTCGCCCCGTATGCGGTCGATGCGATCGAGGGCCTCGTCGACGCGGTCGCGACGCTCGGCGTCCACGAGCGCGATCGAGTACTCGGCCTCGGTCGCCGCGTCGGTTCCCGGGAAGCGCCGGGAGACCTCGGCGAAACCGCGGACCGCCGCGTCCAAGGCGCCCTCGAGCTCGTCCATGCGCGCGAGGCGGAGCAGGAGCGACGGGACCCGGTCGTGCGCTGGCGACCGGTCGAGGAACCGATGCGCGTCGAGGCGCGAGCGCCCGAACCACGCCGCACGATCGTCGCCGCGCGCCGAGAGTCCCCGCTCGAACGCGGTGTCCGCGGAACGTAGGACGAGGTCCTCGATCGTCTTCAACGCGGCACGGGACACGGCGTCGATCGGGCGGCCGCGCAGGAACTCCTCGAGGATCGTGATCGCCGCGTCGACGTCGCCGTCCTGCGCGATGAGCGCGGATCGGCGGAGCGTCGCCGTCCCCGCCGCGGCATGGTGGGGCCAATCGCGCACGACCCGCTCGAGCCGCGCGAACGCGTCCGCGCGACGTTCCGGGACCGCCGCGAGGAGCTCGGCCGCGCGGAGCTGAGCGGGCGGCGTCGCGTCGTCGTCCGCGAACGCGATCGCGAGCCGGTCCGCGGCGGCGACGATTCCGTCCAGATGGGCGTCGTCCGGCCGCGGAGCCGCCGCGAACCGCTCGATCATCTCGGTCAGGGAGAGGCGCGTCGCGTCGTCCTTCGGGAATCGATCGGCCAGCTCGCGCCATGCGTCGCCGGCGGCGAGCAGGTCCCCGGCGTCGGCGTGCGCGCGCCCGAGGAGCCGCAGCCGCTCGGGTTCCTTGCCCTCTGCCGGCGCGGAGTTACGCAGGCGCTCGGAGCGGCGGACACGCTCCCCGGCGTCGCCGCGGAGGTGATCGAGTACCAAGAGCAGGTCGAACTGGGTCTCGAACGGCGCCGCGTCGACGCCGGTCAGCTCCTCCGCCTTCCGGAGCAGCGCGAGCGCGCGGACCGGATCCTCCTCGCCGGCCCGGGCCCGTCCTGGGAGGAGCGACTCCGCGACGCCGGCGTAGACGGCCGCGATCTCGCGCCGTCGCGCGTCTCGTCGCAGCCGCGCGACGGCGTCCTCGGTCCGTCGCGCCGACTCCTCGTGGCGCCCGAGCGCGGTGAGCCGGTGCGCGGCCAGGAAGCGCGCCCGGAGCCCCGCCGCCGCGTCCCCGTCGGCCAGCGTGGTCAGCTCGGCCAGGGCCTCCTCGGTTCGTCCCGCGCTCCAGAGCGCGAACGACCGCAGAACGCGCCGCTCCGCGTCGATGGTCGCGTCGCCGGAGTCGACGCCCGCGAGCACCTCGAGCGCGAGCGCCGGGTTCCCCTCGATGAGCGCGAGCCGTGCCTCGTCGAGGCGCTCGGCCGAGGTCGGGGCGTCGCCGGTGGGGAGGGCGAACGAGAGCAGGACGGCGGCGGTTCGCAGCATGGGTGCCTCGGACGGATCGGTGAGGGTGTCGGGTGGACATGCCTCGAGTTCCTCGCGGCACGCGAAGAACTCGAGGCATGGAACACAAGGGACCGGAACGGACGTCCCCCGTTCCAAAGGTTCCAAAGGTTCCAAAGGTTCCAAAGGTTCCAAAGGTTCCAAAGGTTCCAAAGGTTCCAACGAAGCCGAACCGGGTCGGTTCGTCACGAGATCGTCACGGACCGCGGCGTCGAACGCCGTGGCCGACGTCGATCGCGCTCAGGTCGAGCGCGGCGCCGTCGAAGGCGACCCCTCCCACGAACGGGTCCTCGGTCAGGAACAAGGGCGTATCGAGGTCGACGAAGGCGAATCCACCGACTCCGGCCGCGAGGCACGCGGACGCGCTGATCCCGAGGCGGGTCTCGAGCATCGCGCCGATCATGAGGCCGACCCCGGCCGCGCGGGCGATCGCCGCGATTTGGAGCCCTTCCTCGAGACCGCACTTCATGAGCTTGACGTTGAGGACGTCGACCGCTTCCTCGCGAACGAGCCGGATCGCGTCGGTCGCGCTCCGTACGCTCTCGTCCGCCGCGACCGGGACCGACGCCTCGCGGCGGACCGCGCGCAGCGCCGCTACGTCTTCGCGCGGCGTGGGCTGCTCGAACAGCGCGAGCTCGATCCCGGCGTCGGAGAGTCCGGCCACGAACGCGCGGGCCCCGGCCACGTCGAAGCCTCCGTTGCCGTCGACGACGAGGCGGGCGTGGGGCGCCGCGGCGCGCACCGCCACCAGCCGTCGGAGGTCGAGGTCGAGGTCGCCCTCGCCGACCTTGACCTTGAGGGTGGTGAACCCCTCCGCTGTGCGTCGCGCCGCCGCGCGGGCCGCGGCCTCGACGCCTCCGGTCGGGATCGTGACGTCGGTCACGAGCCGAGTTTCCGCGCCGCCGAACGCCTCGAGCAGCGAGCTCCCGCGCCGCCGAGCGAGCGCGTCGAACAGCGCGACCTCGACAGCCGCGCGCGCGGCGGCGGCCTTCGGCTCATGGCGTCGGAGCGCCGCGGTGATGGCGCGCCAGCCGTCGAACGTGCGTCCGGCGAGCCTCGACTCGATCCGGCCGAGCGCGTCCTCCGTGCTCTCCTGCGTCTCGCCGCTCACGGCGGGAAACGGCGCGGCCTCGCCGATCCCTTCGGCGCCGTCGTCGAGCTCGAGCGTGACGACCAGGTTCGCGGCCCGTTCGAGCCGGCCCGTCGCGATGCCGAACGGTTCGGTCAGCGGGACATCGAGCCGTGCGGCGCGAACGGACCGAACGCGGATCGACGTCATGACGACTCGGCCGAAGCCTCCTTCGCCCCCGCGTGTGCGACGCTCGCCCTGCGGTGCACCTTCTCGAACACGAGCGCGCTTCCGACCTTGGAGACCTTGATCTTCTCGACGCGGTCCCAATCGGAGAGGTAGGTCTCGCGCGCGAGCGGCTGCAGCAGGAGCTGCTCGACGTTCCGCGTGAGGTGGCGGGCTCCGTACGCCGGATCGTAGCCGGTCTCGCCGAGGAACTGGATCGCCGACGGCTCGACCTCGATGGCCTTGTTGTCGCGTCCGAACCGTTCGATCGCACGTTCGACGAGCCGTTCGGCGATGCGGTTGATCTCCTTCGGGCCGAGCGGGTTGAAGACCAGCACCTCGTCGACGCGGTTCAAGAGTTCCGGCGGCAGGCGCCCGGCCAGGACCTCCTTCGCCTGAGCGCGGACCTCTTCCGGCGGCAGCGAGACCGGTTGCGTGAACCCGATCGATGCCTTCTGCCGGAACGCTTCCGCGCCGATGTTCGACGTCAGGATGATCGTCACCTCGCTGAACGACACCGTGCGTCCCTGCGCGTCGGTGAGGCGTCCGTCCTCGAACACCTGCAGGAAGAGGTTGAGGACGCTCGGATGCGCCTTCTCGATCTCGTCGAGCAGGAGGATCGTCTGCGGGTTCGAGCGGATCTTCGACGTGAGCTGATGCCCCTCGTCCTCGTATCCGACGTAGCCGGGCGGCGAGCCGACGATCTTCGCCACCGAGTGTTGCTCGGCGAACTCGGACAGGTCGTACCGGATCAGCGCGCGTTGCGATCCCAGCATGTACTCGGCGAGGCACCGCGCGACTTCGGTCTTGCCGACTCCGGTCGGTCCGAGGAAGAGGAACACGCCGGACGGGCGCTCGGGCCGGAAGTCGAGCTCTCGCTTGGTGAGGCGCAGGCGGTCGGCGACGCGCTCGGCGACGTGGTCCTGCCCGACCACGCGCGATCGGAGGAACTCCTCGATGCCGAGCAGCTTCTCGCCCTCGTCGACCGTCACCTCGCCGAGGTTCTTGCCGAGCTGGTCGCGGAGCAATTCGGCGATGTCCTCGCGGGTGACGGTCAAGGTGCCGCTGAAGTCGGCCGGTGCGCGGATCACCTTCCGCGCGCAGGACTGGTCGATCAAGTCGATCGCCTTGTCGGGAAGGTAGCGCTCCGGCATGTGCTTCACCGAGAGATGGACGGCCGCCTCGAGCGCGCGCGGGTCGAGCTTGACGCCGTGGTGCTCCTCGAACCGCCCCGCGATCCCGCGCAGGATCAGCACGCACTCTTCGATCGTCGGCTCGGGCACGTTGATCGGTTGGAAACGCCGGACGAGCGCGCGGTCCTTCTCGATGAACTTGCGGTACTCGTCGGTCGTGCTCGCGCCGATGCAGCGCACCTCGCCGCGCGCGAGGTGAGGTTTCAGGAGCGCCGCCGCGTCGCCGGTCCCCTGCTGCCCGCCGGCCGCGAGGATCGTGTGGATCTCATCGATGAACAGCACGTAGTCGGGGTTCCTCGACGTCTCGTCCACGAGCTTCAGGATGCGCGCCTCGAAGTCGCCGCGATACTGCGTGCCGGCGACCAGATCCGCGGTGGAGAGCTCGAACAGCTTCAGGTTCTTCAGGCGCGGCGGCACGCGTCCCGCGGCGATGCGCTGGGCGAGCCCCTCGACGATGGCGCTCTTGCCGACGCCGGGCTCGCCGACCAAGACGGGGTTGTTCTTCGTCCGGCGCGCGAGCGTCTCGAGCACGGCCTCGATCTCGCGGTCGCGCCCGATCACCGGGTCCATCGCTCCGCTCTTCGCGCGTTCGATCAGGTCCTTCGCGAGGGTGGCGAGGAACGAGTCCTTCTTGGGCTTGGCCGCGACCACGGTCGGGCCCGGGAGATCGTCGTCATCGTCGTCATCGGTCACCGGCGACTCCTTCGCCGCGAGGATCGCGAGCGAAGCGGTCTCGATCGACTTGGGATCGACGCCGAAGGTCGAGAGGACGCGCTTGGGGAGGTTGTCCTTCTGTCTCGTGATCGCGGCCATGCCGTGCTCGAAGCGGAACGGATCGCCCCGCATGAGCTCGCGCGCGATCCTCATCACCTCGAAGAGCGCCGGAGTGCCGTCGGGCGCCTCCCTCGCCGCTCGGGCCTTGCGCCCCGGAGGCAGGGCGGCACGGACCGCTTCGATCAACTCGTCGCGCCGCAGGCCGGCCGGGCCGAACAGCTTCTGGGCGCCCTCCGGAAACGCCTGGAGCAGCCCGAGAAAGAGATGCGCGACGTCGACGGACTCATGCGCCATGCGTACGCACTCGGCCTGGGCGATCTCGATCGCGTCGGCGAGAGGTCCTTCGATCGCGCTCAACGGGTCCGAGCTCATCGCCGGCTCCGGGTCTCTAGGGGGCGTCGTTTGCGAGTCCGCGGGTGGACACGCTACCCGGAAACGGATGTCCGACCAAGGGTGCCGGCCGAACGCCTCCGAGACGGAGGCGACACGCGCCCGCGGCGCGCTACTTGTAGGGCTTGAACTCCTGCGCCTTCAGCTTGGTCTCGTACTCCGCGAGGTGCCGCTTCACGACGCCGCCCAGGAAGTACAGCCCCAGGATGTTCGGGAACGCCATCAGCAGGATCATCAGGTCGCCGAACTCGAGGATGTTCACCGCGTTGATGATCGAGCCGAGGACGACGAAGACCAGGAACAGGACCTTGTAGACGATCGACGACTTCTGACCGAACAGACCGGTCCAGCAGCGCTCGCCGTAGTAGGACCACGAGATGAGCGTCGAGAACGCGAACAGCACGACGGCGCCCATGAGGACCCACGGGAACCAGGACGCGAGGAAGGAGACCGACAGGAACGCCTCGCGGGTGAGCGCCGCGCCCTGTTTGCCGGCGATGATGTCCGCGTAGCGCGGGTCGGCGAAGTCATAGACGCCGGTGATCACGATCACGAGCGCGGTCATCGTGCACACGATGACGGTGTCGATGAACGGCTCGAGCAGC
This sequence comes from uncultured Phycisphaeraceae bacterium, assembly GCA_964649825.1. GTDB lineage: Bacteria > Planctomycetota > B15-G4 > B15-G4 > JADJEK01 > CAZYQW01. The sequence goes on from CAZYQW010000044.1 coordinate 72,377, forward strand.
GCGACGATTCCCTCGCGGACGGGGAACTCGGTCCGCGCGGCCGAGTGCGCGATGGCGGCCGACCCGACCCCGGCCTCGTTCGAGAACGCGGCGCGCTGGAACCCCGTGATGAGCGCCCCGATCGCGCCGCCGTAGACCGCCTCGCCCGAGAACGCGCCGCGGAACATCGCGGCGAGCGCTTCCGGTACGTGCGCCGCGTGGGTGACGAGGAGGACGAGGCAGGACAGAACGTACAGGCCGCACATCGCGGGCACGATCTTCTCGGCCGTCTGCGCGATCCGGCGGATGCCGCCGATGATCACGATGCCGACCAGGATCGCCATCACCACCCCGTAGACCCAGCCGTTGTCCTGGAAGAACGGCACCTGCTGCTCCAGGATGCCGAGGGACTGGTTCACCTGGAAGGAGTTGCCGCCGGCCAGGGATCCGCCGATGCAGAAGATGGTGAAGACGATGGCGAGGACGACGCCGAGCCCCGCGAACCCTCTTTCCTTCAAGCCGTCGCGGAGATAGTGCATCGGACCGCCGGAGACGCGGCCGTCCGCGTCGATGCGGCGGTAGACCTGGCCGAGGGTGCACTCGGTGAACTTCAGCGACATTCCGAGCAGGCCCGCGATGATCATCCAGATCGTCGCGCCGGGACCACCGAGGGAGACCGCGATCGCCACCCCGGCGATGTTGCCGAGCCCGACCGTGGCCGAGAGCGCGGCCGAAAGGGCCTGGAAGTGGGTCACTTCGCCGTGGTCGCTCGGGTTGTCGTAGCGGCCGCGAACGACCCGGATCGCGTGGCCGAACAGGCGGAAGTTCACGAAGCCGTAGCGGAGCGTGAAGAAGACGGCCGCGACCACGAGCCAGACCACCACCATCGGCAGGTTCGGCGTGACCGGCTGGCGCATCGGCCCGATGACGACGTTCCCCGCGTCGTCCGTCACCGGCTCCGCGTCGGGTCCTCCCGCGAGGTTGTAGAACGGAAGGTACGACACCTTCCGCAGCAGCACGCCGAACGCGTCGTCCAACTCGTCCTCGAACGACTTCTCCCCGCCTTCGTCGCCCGCCGCCGCCGCGTCGCCGCCCCCCGTCGAGGCCGAACTCGGTTCGTCCTGGGCCCCGGCAAGCGGCGCCAGCAGGAACGATGAGACCAGGACGATGCCGAGGATGTTCTTCATCTTGCGGGGACCCCTCGATCGCGGTGGCGGGCCAGGACGGGTTTCTGCGGGATCTTGACGACTTCCGAACGAGAGTCAATGCGGAGGCTCGGTGCGCGGGTCTTGGACGTCGGGTTCATCGCGGGTCCGAGTCGTTCTCGATTCGCGGAGCGGTCCCGGTAGACTCCTCCGGATCATACGGATGCGGCGGACGTCGCGAGAGCGTCGACAGCACGATGACCGACTCGTTTCTTGGATCATCCCGAGGATTGCGAAGGGAAGACCTCGACGCCGACCCGCTCGAGCAGTTTCGACGGTGGTTCGACGAGGGAAGCGCGGGGGTGCCGGAACCCGGCGCGTGCGTGCTCGCCACCGCGACGCCGGAGGGGCGGCCGTCCGCGCGCGTCGTGTTGTTCCGCGGGTTCGACGCCGGCGCGTTCCTCGTGTTCACGAACTACGAGAGCCGCAAGGCGACGGAACTCGACCGTACCGGTCGGGCCGCGCTCGTGTTCCACTGGCCGGCGCTGCTCCGTCAGGTACGCGTCGAGGGGCGAACGGAACGGGCGCCGGACAGGGTCAGCGACGACTACTTCGCGTCGCGCCCTCGCGAGTCGCAGCTCGGCGCGTGGGCGTCGCCGCAGAGCGAGGTGGTGTCGAACCGCGCGAGCCTCGATCAACGCTACGCGGACGTCGCGGGTCGGTTCGCCGGCAAGCCGGTGCCGCGACCACCGTACTGGGGCGGCTACCGCATCGTCCCGGAGACGGTCGAGTTCTGGTCCCACCGCGACGGTCGCATGCACGATCGGCTCTGCTACGTTGCGGACGAAGGACGCGGTTGGAAGATCGATCGGCTCGCGCCGTGACGCCCACCGCCGGCGTCCCGCTTCGCGAGGCGGTGGCGGCGTTCGCGCGGATCTCTGCTCTCTCCTTCGGCGGCCCGGCCGGACAGATCGCGGTGATGCACCGCGTCCTCGTGGACGAGAAGCGCTGGATCTCCGAGGAGCGGTTCCTCCACGCGCTCAACTACTGCATGCTCCTGCCGGGGCCGGAGGCGCAGCAGCTCCTGACGTACATCGGATGGCTGCTCCACGGCACGCGCGGCGGGCTGATCGCCGGCTCGATCTTCGTCCTGCCCGGGTTCGTCAGCGTGTGGATGCTGAGCTGGCTCTACGCGGTCGGCCAAGGAGTTCCGATCGTCGAGGGGATCTTCTTCGGCCTCAAGCCGGCGGTGCTCGCGGTCGTGATCCAGGCGGTCCTGAAGCTCGGCTCGAAGGCGTTGATCGGACGGGTTCGGGTCGGCGTTGCGGTCGCCGCGTTCGCGGCGATCTTCTTCTTCGACGCGCCGTTCCCCGGGGTCGTCGCCGGCGCCGGGCTCTTCGGCTACCTCCGCTATCGCGCGACCGGCCGGGTGGCGACCGGCGGCGGCGAGATCGCCGATCGGACGCACGCGGCGCGTCCGTCGGTTCGACGCGCCGTTGTCGTGCTCGCGATCGGGATCGCAGCGTGGTTCGTGCCGGTCGTCGTGATCGCGGCCGTGCTCGGCCCGGACGACGTGTTCACGCGCATCGGGCTCTTCTTCAGCAAGATGGCCGTGGTGACGTTCGGTGGGGCGTACGCGGCGCTCGCGTACGTCGCCCAGGAAGCGGTGCAAACGTACGCGTGGCTCTCACCGGGCGAGATGCTCGACGGCCTCGGGCTCGCAGAAACGACGCCAGGCCCGCTGATCATGGTGCTCGAGTACGTCGGCTTCCTCGCCGCCTACCGTGAGGGGGTCGGCCTTCCACCCGCGCTGCTGGGTTTTCTCGGCGCCGCGCTCACGACGTGGGTTACGTTCGTGCCGTGCTTCCTCTGGATCTTCCTCGGCGCCCCGTACGTCGAGGCGCTTCGCGGACGCGCGTCGCTCACCGCGGCGCTCTCGATGATCACCGCCGCCGTCGTCGGCGTGATCCTGAACCTCGCGGTCTGGTTCGGGCTGCACGTCGTCTTCGCGAAAGTCGGCGAGTGGCAGCTCGGGCCGTTCCGTGTCCCGTTGCCCACCGTCGCGTCGGTCGACCCCGTCGCCGTGCTGCTCGCGACCTCGGCGCTCGTCGCTCTGCTTCGGTTCCGGGCACCGCTTCTCCCCACGCTCGCGACCGCCGCCCTGTTCGGCGTCATCCTGCATCCGCTTGCATAGTCCGACCCGACCGTCCGTCGCCCGCGTCGATCCGTCCCACCATGTCGACGGCGCAGCCTCTGTTTGCTCCGTCAATGAGATCGGTAGACTTCCGGCCCTGAACTCGGCTCTTGGATCATCCGTCAATGGGCCGCGTGGCGCGCGGCCGCGTTCATGCGGGTTCGTCCGCTGGCATCGGCCTTTCGATTACCTTTCACACCTTTCATACAGGAGGAGGACGCAGTGGGGCTGATCAAGGAGTTCCGGGAGTTCGCGCTGAAGGGGAACATGATCGATATGGCGGTCGGGATCATTATCGGCGCCGCGTTCGGCGGGATCGTGCAGTCCTTGATCAAGGACGTCGCGATGCCGATCGTCGGTATGGTCGGCGAGGTCGATTTCACGAACCTCTACCTGCCGCTCTCGAGCGACGTCAGGGCGGCGATGGACGCGAACCCCGCACTCGGGTTGGAGGAGGCGCGAAAGCACGGGGCCGTGCTGGCGTGGGGCAGCTTCGCCACGATCTTCGTCAACTTCCTCATCCTCGCCTTCGTCATCTTCATGGTGATCAAGCTCATGAACAAGGCGAAGAAGCGGTTCGCCGAAGAGGAGGAGAAGAAGGCGGCATCGGCTCCGCCGGAGGAGGTGATCCTGCTGCGTGAGATCCGCGACGCGCTGAAGGCGCGGTAGAAGGGGAGGAGCGCGTCGCTCCCCCCGTTCGGGACACCGGAGGAACGGACGTCAGATGCGTTCGGCGTTGCGGAAGACGTCTTCGTGGCTGGGATCGAAAGGGTTCCGGTTCAAGAAGCCGCCGTTCAACGCGATTCGCTCCGCGGGTCGGCTGGGATCGCGATAGTCATGCAGATGGACGGATGCCTTGGAGTAGTGGGATACGTGGGCGCGGCGCGTGCGAACGCGATTCGTGACCGCGCTGCCTCCGTGAGCGAGAGCCCCGTGCCAGATCAGGGCGTCTCCGCGGCGGGGGCAGAACGCGCGCTCCTCGAGACCAGACAGATCCGCCTGTTCCTTGATGTACTCGGCGAACGCCGCGTCGTCGCGCGACGAGCTCGGCGTGCGGAAGATGCCGTCGCCCCACTCGAACTTCGGCAGCACGTGGGATCCCGGGATGTAGCGGAGTGGACCGGAATCGGGCTCGATGTCCTCGAGCGCGACCCAGCTCCCGACCAGTTGGCTCGGCACCTTCGCCGGCACGAACGCGTAGTCGCCGTGCAGCGCCTGCTCGCTTCCCGTAAAGAACGTCAGCGACTGCAGCACGACGACCGTGTCGTGGAACAGGTGACGGAGGAACTGAACGATCCCGGGGTGGAGCGAGATCCGCTTCCCCGCGACCGAGTAGTTGTGGAAGTCGTTGAGCCTCAGGTGGATGCTGCCCTGGCCCCGCTTCAGCTCCTCGATGTAGCGCGCGTCGACGTTTCTGATCGGAGTGACCGGATAGACGTCCGAGTCGACGCGGACGTCGAACTCCCGGTAGCCGTCCAACAGCTCGCGCAGGTCGGCCTCGTATGCCGCGATCAGGTCCTCATCGATCACCTTCTCGAGCACCACGTAACCGTGCGTCATCCACTGGAGAAGCTGGCGCCGCAGCTTCGCGGGATCGGCGGGGGCGGGATCGAGCGACTCGACGTAGCGCGTCACCTCGAAGGCGGGCCGGTCGAGCCACGGGAGCGTTTCGAACTCGAAGTCCTGGCGCGAGGTTCGGTCATCGGCCCGCGGGTTCGCGGTCGGTGTGAAGTTCATGGGTGGAAGCCCGAGTAGGGGGACGCATCGGCGACGCGATGATCAACAAGCGTGCCGATTCGATCGCCCTGTGCTCGGGCGTCGATCCGCGGGGCTGGCCCGGCGGCGGCCGCCGCGTGGGTCAGGTGCGCCGCCGGCGGTGCGGAATCCAACGCGGTCGGATGGGAAGAAGCCCGCGTCCGCGCCTACCGAACCGACGCGGGAGCCGGGGCCGACCGCGAACTCGTCTCCGGCGCGGAGGGGAGCTTGGCGGTCGGATCGATGAACCCGCTCTCGAGCCAGCGATAGCGGTTCTCGCTCACCCCCCGCGCCACCTGCGACGCCAGCTTGTCGTCGTTCGACGAGACCCCGCGGAACGCGGCGTCCACGCGGCGGCGCGCCATGCGGCAGAAGAGGTCGGCGAGCTCGACCGGCGATCGATCATCCGCGGTCCGGTGCAGCATCGCGGTCGCGCGCGCGCACGCGGCGCTCATCACGGTGAGATCGACGCCGATGTCGACGATGCGGTTCAACAGCATCTGGCGGCGTTCGAGGGCGGGGCCGAACCGGACCATGCGCTGGAACGTCCGGCGCGCGAGCTTCTTCGAGGTCTTGCGGATCCACGCGAGGTGACCCTCGAGCTCGGTCGGCACCCCGACCGGCACCGCCTTCCCGCCCGGCAGATACTGCTTGGTGAACCACACCGGATAGAACGTCGCGCAGTCCTTCAGGATCTTCAGCTTCTTGCCGAGCGAGAGTTTCTTCAGGAACAGGTCTCCAGCGCGACGCAGGTGCGGATCGAGCGCCTCGCGCGCGAGGAAGAGGTGCATGATCTCGCTCGTCCCCTCGACGATCATGTTGATGCGCGAGTCGCGCATCATCCGCTCGAGCGGGAATGGAGTCTCGCCCCGCTCGCGCAGGGACCGCGCCGATTCGTAGCCGCGGCCGCCGCGGATCTGCACCGCCTCATCGATGATCTTCCAGAGCGTCTCCGAGCAGAACAGCTTCGCCATCGCCGCCTCGATGCGGACGTCGGCGCCGCCGCGGTCGACGAGGGCCGTCGCGTAGTCGGTGATCGCGTCCATGGCGAACGCGTGCGACGCGATGAACGACAGCTTGTGCGCGACGGCCTCATGCCTCGCGATCTCGACGCCCCACTGGCGTCGCTCGCTCGACCAGCGCCGCGCGATCGAGAGCGAGAGCCGCGCCACGGCCGAGCAGCAACCCGGCAGCGTGAGCCGCCCGCTGTTCAAGGTGATCAGCGCGAGCTTCAGGCCCTTGCCGACGCCCCAGAGCACGTTCTCGCTCGGGACGCGGACGTTCTCGAAGCGGAGGACGCCGTTCTGGATCGCGCGCAGTCCCATGAACTGACAGCGATGATCGACGTGGATCCCGGCGAAACTCTTCTCCACGATGAACGCGGTGATTCGTTTCTTCTCCTTTCCGTCCACCGTCTCGGACGGAGTTCGCGCCATCACCACCAGGATGTCGGCGATCGGTCCGTTCGTGCACCAGAGCTTCTTGCCGTTCAGGATCCACCCGTTTCCGTCCGGCGCCGGCTCGGCGTACGTCTCCATCTGGGCCGGATCCGAGCCGACGCCGGGCTCGGTCAGCGCGAAGGCGGACAGCTCGCCATTCGCGAGCCGGGGGAAGTAGCGCTCCTTCTGCTCCTTCGTGCCGAACATCTTGAGGGGGTTCGGCACGCCGATCGACTGGTGAGCCGAGAGCCAGACCGCGGTGCTCGAGCAGTACGTCGCGACGCGCGAGACCACGCGGTTGTAGTTCGTCTGCGAGAAGCCCTTCCCTCCGTATTCGGTCGGGATCTTGAGCGCGAACGCGCCGAGCTCGACGAGCCCGTCGATCACCGGCTTGGGCATCTCTCCCGTCTCGTCGACCTCGTCCGGATCCAGGTTCTCGAGCAGGAACCGCTCGACCTCGGCCGCGAACTCCTCCCCCTTCCTTCGGTCGGCCGAGTCCTGCTCGGGGTACGGGAAGATGAGCGCGGGGTCCCAATCCCCGGTGAAGATCCCCCCCGCAAAGCTCCGATGGTGCCATTCGGTCTCGCGCGCCGCTTCCGCGACGTCGAGCGATTCTTGGCGGGCGTCGTTCGAAGAATCGGCCACGGCTCGTCTCCCGGTAGCAAGTATCTTGGGGGAATGAAGTTATAGCTTGAACTCGCGTTGGGCGCACCCCCGCGCCCTCGAATCTCTCATCGACCGGGCGCCGGGGTCGGCTTGATGGTAGGAGCAAAGCGTGGGCCGGGTGGGTGCCGGGACTTCCCCGCGGCCTTGGCCTCACGGCATCGCGCCGGGACGATCCGCGAGCGCCCGCGCCAGGACCAGACGCCGGTGCTTCGCCCGCACGTCGTCGGCCCGCGGGAAGAGCGACGCGTACGCGAAGAGCGAGACGTGGCCGGACGCTCGCCGCGCGAGGCGGATCTCCTCCTCCAGCACGCCCGTGCTCCGGGCCGGGTCGACGTTGACGCCGGTCACCACGGCGGCCTTGGATTCGACGGCACGCCACGCCTCCACCCGCTCGGCAAAGAGCCCGAGATCGGGGGTGTAGTTCATCGGGAAGACGGCGTGGACGATCCCGTTCTCGGCCCACTCGCGGCTCGCGCGCAGGTGGCGATCGACCGCCGTCTCGGGCGTCGACCCGACCGCGGCCGAGAGGACGCAGTCGTCGCGTCGCTCTGCGTCGACCATCGCGCGGATGGCGCGGACGAGCGCGGTGACCTGCTCGCCGCGCCAAGCCTTCCACCCGTGCTCGTCGTCGTCCGGATGCTTGCCGGTGGCCTCGCGGTAGAGCGCGAGCGTCCGTTGGTCGCGCGGGTAGTCCTCGGTCACGAGGTCGTCGACGAAGCGAACGTAGTCGAGGTGAAGGCCGTCGACGTCGTAGCCGGCGACGATCTCGCGAAACACCGACACGAGGTAGTCTCGGACCTCCGGGAGGCACGGGTTCAGGTTGACGTAGAAACCGTCGGCGAGTGGTTGGCGCTGGCCCCTTCCGTCGTACCAGTGCCATTCGGGGCGGGCGAGGTAGAGCTGGCGCGCGTCGCGCGGCGGCGTCGGGCCGCGCCACGACGGAATCACGTTCACCCAGGCGTGCAGCTCGAGAGAGCGCGCGTGGGCTTGCTCGACGGCAAGGGCCAACGGATCGAAGCCGGGATCGCGGCCGCCGAGCTCGTCGGCCCACGGCTCGAGCGCCGAGCGGTAGAACGCCGTGCCGTTGCCGCGCACCTGGAACAGCACCGTGTCGAATCCGGCGCGGGCCACGTCATCGATGACGCGACGCACGTCATCGGCCGTCTCGTAGTCGAACCGGGTCACCCAGATCGCGCGCATCGGATGCCGTGCATCGGGAACCGGCGCCGTGGTCCGGCACGCGGCGGCCGCCAAGGCGAGGAGGATCGGCACGCAGCTTCGAAGTCGCATCAGCTCTCCTCGGAGGGGCTCCTGCCGTCGGAACGGCGGTTCGCGAGGATCCAGCCGAGCACGAACGCGAACGTGCATCCGACCGGCGCGAACCACGGCCACGCGACGTTCGCCTCGAACGCGCCTCCGCCCGCGTGGAGGCGGGTGAACGTACCGTGTCGTTGGATCCAGATCACGAGCAACACGCCCGCGATCAACGCCGCCGTCTTGGCCGCGAACCGTCGCGGCCGGCGGCGCGCGCCGCAGCCGAGCCAGGCGACGATGACTGCCGCGCCTCCGAGCGCGCAGACCCAGGTGGCCCACGCGTCGTGCCAGGCGAGCGCGAAGACCGCGAACACCGAGAGGGGTGCCGCGAAGAGGTACCCGTAGCCGTCCACGCGCAGCGGCAGGAACGCGAGCAGGAATCCGGCCAAGAGCCCGCCGCCCGCGTATCCGGCCATGGCGAGCGCGAGGTCGAGGAGCGAGGCGAACTGCTGCTCGACGTGCGGCGCCATCATCGCGGCATACGACAGGACGACGCCCCAAGCCAGGATCACCACGCGCCCGATCCCCACGCGGCGCCGCTCCTCGCGCTCATCGACGACGAGCGTGCCCCGTGCGTCGAGGCGTCGCTGCCGCCACGGGATCACGAGCGCCGACATCGTCGTCTGGCTCAGCGCGGCGAGGATCGAGTCGAGGCTCGAGATCGCAGCCGCGAAGATCCCGGCGATGATCAATCCGGTGAGCCCGGCCGGGATCACCTCGATGATGAAGAGCGGGAAGATGCGGTCCTTCTTCTCCTCGTACAGGGCGAGCGACTGGGGCGAGAGCGGGTTGGCTTGGTAGTACGCGAACAGGCCGGCGCCGACGAGCAGCACGAGGATCGTGATCGTCATGCCGGCGTAGCTCGAGACGATCGCGAGCCGCGCCTGGCGCGCGTCCTTGCAGCAGAACATCCGCTGCGCGATGAGCTGGTCGGTGCCGTACGAGCCGACCATGCCCCACGAGGCGGCGAACGCGGCGGCGAGGACCGTGTACGCCTTGGTCGGATCGGCGTCGAAGTCGAGGAACCGGAACTTGCCCGCCTCCCGCCCGACGTCGATGATCTGGCCGAACCCGCCCGGCAGCTCCGACGCGATCACGACGAGGGCGGTCGCCCCGCCGATCACGAACACGAAGAACAGGATCAGGTCGGTCCAGATGACGGTCGTGATCCCGCCGAGCAGCGTCCAGGCCACGGCGACGAGGCCGATCGTCGCGATCGACCAAGAGAGGCTCGACGTCCCCGTCGCCGCGGCGAGAGGCCCGAAGACGGAGTCTTTCAGGATCAGCTCCAGCACGACCGCCGTGAGGTAGACCCGCGCCGACTGGGCCAGGATCCCGGAGAGCGAGAAGAGCGCGGTGGTCATTCCGCGCACGCCGGGCCCGAGACGCTCGCCCATGTAGTCGTACGGGCTGTAGATCTCGTGGCGGTAGTAGGCCGGCACGAGCACGAACCCGACGATCAGCCGCGCGAGCAGCGAGCCGAACAGACCGATCTGAAGGTAGGTGAAGTCGCCGCCGTCGCGGAAGACGACCGACGGAACGCCGACGAACGTGACCGCGCTGATCTCGGTCGCGATGATCGAGCCGGAGACCGCGAACCACGGCAGCTTCCGCCCCCCGAGGAAGAAGTCGCGGATGGTGGCCGCCTTTCCCGCCAGCCGCGCGCCGAGGATCGTCGTGAACGTGAAGTAGGCGAGCACGACGGCCCAGTCCCAGCTCGAGAACTGGGACGCGCCGAGGACGGGAGTGAGAGGCATGCTTGAACGGTCCTCGCGACGGCCGGCCGGACGCGGAGTGAAGCACAGCGAGTCGCGCGGCGCAACGCAAGGACGACGGTGGAGGTCGCGTCAGGCGAACTCTTCTCCCTCGACCGCGCCGGCGAGCCTCGTCCTCGACGCCGCGTCGCGATCCAGGAGGAACGTCGCGTCCGCGTGCTCGCGGAGGAGGGACGCCGGGACATCCGGGGTGATCGGCCCCTCGAGCGCGGCGCGGACGATCGCGGCCTTGGGCGCGCCGAACGCGAGCACGACGATCCGCCGTGCCGCGAGAATCGTGGCGATCCCCATCGTCACGGCCCGCGCGGGGACCGCCCCGTCCGGAAACGACGCGCGGTTGTCCTCGATCGTCCATGGGTGCAGACGGACGAGGCGGGTGCGGGAGTCGCTCGGTGCGGGCGGCTCGTTGAACCCGACGTGGCCGTTCCGGCCGATGCCGACGAGCTGGAGGTCGATGCCGCCGGCGCTGGCGATGAGCGCCTCGTACTCGCGGCAGTGCGCGTCGATCGCTTCCTCGGCGATCCAACCGTGCGGCACGTGGCGTTGGCGCGGCGGCAGGTCGACGCGATCGAAGAAGTGCTCGTGCATGTATCGGTGGAACGATCCCGCGGCTCGTGGCTCGATCGGGAAGTACTCGTCGAGGTTGAACGTCTCGACGTCGGCGAACGAGAGCCCGGCTTGGCGGTGCATCCGCACGAGCTCGTCGTACACGGCCACCGGTGAGCGCCCGGTGGCGAGCCCCAGCACGGCTCTGCGCCCGCGGGCGCGCGCGCCGTCGATCTCGCGCGCGATCCGCTCGGCCGCGTCCCGAGCGGCGGACGCCGTCGTTGGATGCACGACCACGCGCGTCCGTCCGGACGCCACTTCGACGATCTCGCTGCGGTCCGGCATGAGGGGTCCGGGTATCCTCGTCCAGTAGGAGGTCGAGATGAAGCATAGCTTTCGCGCCGCGCTTCCGTTCGCCGTCGCGCTCGCGCTCTGGTCGTGCCGCGCGGCCGTCGAGCCCGTCGTTGCGTCGAACCCGGCCGCCGAGCCGCTCGTCCCGGTCGCGGACGTGCACCCGAACATCCGCTTCGACGTCCGCTACGCCACCGTCAACAACTTCACGGGCCAGGTCCTCTATCCCCGCGCCGACTGCCTGCTGCGTCAATCGGTCGCCGAGCGCCTGGCGAGGGTACAGACCGCGCTCGAGTCGAGAGGCCTCGGTCTGCTCGTGTTCGACGGATATCGACCGTTGTCCGCTCAGGAGAAGATGTGGCGTCTCGTGCCGGACCCGCGCTACGTGGCGGATCCGAGCCGCGGGTCGCGGCACAACCGCGGGGCCGCCGTCGACGTCACTCTCGTCGACGCGCGCGGAACCCCGCTCGAGATGCCGACCGACTACGACGACTTCACCGAGGCCGCGCACCGCGACTACGCCGGCGGGACCGAGGCGTCCCGCCGGCATCGCGCCCGGCTCGAGGAGGCGATGGCGGCCGAGGGGTTCATCGGTCTCTCGACCGAATGGTGGCACTTCGACGCGGCGGACTGGGAGGCGTTTCCGATCATCGGTCGCTGATCGGCGGAGCCGGTCGATCCCGCCGTCGATCCGCGCGCGCGGCGGGATCGGAGGCCGCGGCGTCCGGTCTCCCGCGAGTCGCGCTCACGCACGCCGCGACCGCCAAGACCACGCACGCGGGGGCGAAGACGTCGATGATGACGCCGCCGCGCGCGAGGAGGAACGCCGCACCGGAAGAACCGCCCACCAGGCCGGCGAGGCCGAAGCGGCGCCGGCGGCGCGGAGCGGAGAGGATCGCCCCGGCGAGCGCTCCGAGGACGATCGCGAGCGTCACGCGCCCCGCCGGCGGCAGTCGCCGAATCGCGTCGCCGCGCAGCAGGTTGTCGATCACGTTCGCCTGGACCTCGAGCTCGCTCATCGGTCCGACCGGCGTCCGGACCGACGGCGCGTCCGCCGGCGTCGGGCCGACGAGGACGATCGTCTTCCGATCGATGAGGGCGATGCCGGCATCATCGGCCTCGGCGGCACGAATCCGGCGGAACGAGCCCGCGCCACCTCTCCAGCGGACGAGCAGGCGGCCGTCGTCATCGATCGCGTTGGCGATCGCGCCGAAGCTGTCCAGCCGGCCTCCGGTGATCCGAAGCGACGACTCTCCGAGCGCGGTCATCACCGCGGCCACGGCGAGCGACGGCACCGCCGACGCGCCGTGGCGGTACGCGAGGATCGCCGACCGCACGACGCCGTCGACCTCCGGCTCGAGCCGGCGCACGCCGACCCGCCGCACGTGCCCGAGCAGGTCGGGCGCCGTGAGGCTCGTGTCGGGCAGCGACGACAGCCGTTCGCGCTCGCCGTAGACGTCGACCGCGGCGGCGGGCGGCGGGGGATCGTCGAGCCCGCCCCGAATCGCGGTCGACGGAAGGGGAAGCACGACGCACCGCGCGCGCGCGATCGCCGCGGCGAGGGCGGCCGAGCCGCCGGCGCTCGCGGGCGCCAACCGCAGGTCGAGCACGATCGCGGCGGGGCGGCGGCTCGCGAGACGCGCGAGCAGCTCGGCCAGCGCCTCGGACGTGGTCCGCGGCGGCTCGACGTCCACCTCCGTCGCCACGAGGAGGACGCGCGACGAGCGGGCAAGAGCCTCGTCCGTCGCGCTGCGACAGAGGACGTCGTACGCGAACGCACCGATCGCGGTGCGATGCAATCGAACCCCGAACGAACCGATCACGGCCCCGATCATCACTCCGATCACGACGTTGATCGTCATCTCTCCGAGAGTTCCAACGCGTGGAACGTGCGTCCTCCTCGACTCCTCCGGGCGAATGGTCTCGGGCGAGGGTGTTCGGCCGCGTCGAGCGGACCAACCCCGATCGTCGGGTGGCGTTTCGGGACTCGAGCGCGTACCATCTCTGGCGAACGAAGCCTAAACACCTTGGCGACGAACGACGCGGAGATCCCCGACGAGCGCTCGTCAGGCGCGCGGTGTTCGAGAAGCGTTCAGGCTCGGGAAGAACGAGATTGAAGCTCTGGACGGCCATCGTCTTGCTTGCGCTGACGCTCGCCCTCTTCCTCATGGACGAGCGCCGGGCCGAGCTGCTCGGCGCCGCGGCGAGCCGGATCGTCCCGGCCGGCGCGGGCGATCACCTGACGTACCGAGTGGATGGGCCCCGCGGAATCTCCGTGGGGTCGGCCCCGCTGTTCCGGGGGTTCGCGCTCGATCCGAAACGAGCGCCGCGCCAGCGATTGGGCGCGGCCGAGCTCTACTGGCTGAACGTGTCGCTCGGCGGCGCCGGATTCCACGGCGAAGCGTTCGACGATCACTTCGAGCTCTTGATCGACCTGGCCGACGAGCTGCCCGAGGAGCCGGCGTTCGGCGCGCTTGCCATCGACGCCCTCCGGGCCCATCGCAACGCGTCCGGGGCGGGGGGGTCCGAGGAGGAGGCCGAGCGGGAGCGGGTCCTCTCCCGCGAGGTCAGCCGGATCTGCGCGGCGCGTGACGTCGACAACGGGTTCTATGACCTGTTCGAGGCGGAGCTCGCGCTCGGCGACGGGCGGTTCGAGGAGGCGCGCACGTCTCTCATCGCCGCGTCGCGGGCCCCGTACGTCGACTCGATGCTCCGGCGGCGGAGCGCGGCGGCGTTTCATCAGCTGCGCTCGCTCGGTCTGCCGGGGCTGGAGGCGCGCGAGTTCCTGATCGACGACGGCTACGCCCGCCGCGATTTCAGCGGCGGCGACCTGCTGGAACGGGTGGCGAGCGAGCTGGGTCGCCAGGACGCGCGACGGATCGACGCCGAGCCGGGCCTGTGGATCGAGACGTTCGTGGCGCTGCACCGCATCGGCTGGCGCCTCGTCGAGACCGCGTGGCTCGAGATGGACGCCGCCCAGGCCCGCTCCGCCGCGAACGCGTACCTCGATGGCGTGCGCGCCGGGGTCCGCAACCTGCATCGACCGGTGCCGCGGCCGCTCACGGACGGGCGGAGCATCGGCGCGATGAGCGAGCGTCTCGCCGCCGCCGGGTACGCGCGGGGAGCGGCGATGATCCAGGAGGCGGAGGCCGGTGAGCTGGCGCGCGCGATGAACCAGGCCGGGCAGCGTCGCCGCGGACGCCGCAGCAGCGAGCAGATCTTGCGCGTCACCGCCGCGCACGGGATCCTCCTCCCGTGGGCGCTCGTGTCGGTCGCGGCCGCCCTTCTCCTGCTTCCGACCGCGTTGCGTGCGTCGCGACGGCGCGTGCCGATCCCCTCGTCGGCGGGGCTCGACTTCGCGGCGGCGCTCTTCCCGATCGGATGCCTCATCTTCGCCGGTTCGCAAGGGATCTACCCGTTCTCACGCTCGGTGCGCGGTTTCGAGTGGATCGAGACGCTCGGCACCCCGCCGTTCGTGATCTATCTCACGCCGTTGCTCGCCGCGGTCGTGCTCACCGCTCCTCACCTGTTGCTGCCGCGGTTCCGGAACGGCGTCTCGTACGGCCGCCGCCTGGCCGGCTTCTTCGCCGGATACGGGCTCCTCTTGCTGCTGACGTTCGCCGCCACGGCGACCCAGATCCAGGACGAGCGGGCGAGGCGCGAGCTCGTCCTGAACGGGTCGATCCTCAGCCTCCCCGATCAACCGGTGTGGCCGGAGCCGCCGAGCGACACGTGACGCCGATCTCTGCGTCGTTCGTCGTCGAGAACCCAACTGGGTCGATCTCCTCCTCACTCCTTGATCTCGACGACGATCACCCCGCCAGGGAAGCTCGCTCCAATCCTTGCAAGCGGTCTGTCGGTCCAAGTACGGGGTTGTGCTCCCGCGCCGCTCCGTTCCTCGCGGGACGGGCGCGAATCGTCCGGGGCGACCGGGCGGAGGCGTGACGGTGCCGGGTCTGCTCGTGGCGCCTGGCGCTCGGCGCGGCCGCCCGGTATAGAGGGCCTCACCGAACGTCCGTGAGCGCGGGTCACTCGTGAACGTCCTTCTCGTCTCCCCCGGCTACCCCGCCGAGATGCCGCTGTTTACGTGCGCGCTGGCGCGGGCGGGAGCCACCGTCCTCGGCCTCGGCGATCAGCCGCGCTCGCAGCTCCCGGCGGAGGTCCAGCCCGCGCTCGCCGCGTACGAGCACGTCGCCGATCTGTGGGACGAAGAGGCGGTGATCGCCGAGGTTCGACGAAGCCTCGGCGGTCGTCGCGTCGATCGCGTCGAGTGCCTCTGGGAGCCCGGCATGATGCTCGCCGCGCGGCTGCGCGAGGCGCTCGGCGCGGCCGGGCTCGGCGTCGAGCAGACCGTCGCGTTCCGCGACAAGGAGCGGATGAAGCAGGTGCTCGACGCGGCCGGGATCCGCACGCCGCATCACTATCGATGCCGCTCGTCCGACGCCGTTCGCGAGGCGGCGCGCCGTATCGGTTGGCCCGTCCTCCTCAAGCCGATCGCGGGGGCCGGGTCGGCGGACACGTACGCCGCGCGCTCCAGCGTGGAGCTCGAGCAGGCCATCGCCTTCGTCGGTCACGTGCCCGAGGTCAGCGTCGAGGAGTACGTCGAAGGTGAGGAGTTCACGTTCGACACGATCTGCATCGATGGTCGGATCGCGTTCGAGAACGTGGCGTGGTACCGGCCGAAGCCGCTCACCGCGCGGCTGAACGAATGGATCAGCCCGCAAGCGGTCTGCCTGCGCGACCTCGACGCGGCCGACCTGTCCGCGGGCCGGCGCCTCGGCCGCCAGGTGCTGAGCGCGCTCGGCTTCGGGACGGGCTTCGCGCACATGGAATGGTTCCGGACCCCGAACGGGGAGGCTGTCTTCGGCGAGATCGGCGCACGCTCGCCGGGCGGCCGTCTCGTTCACGTCATGAACTATTCTTGCGACGGCGACCTCTTCGCCGCGTGGGCCGAGGCCGTCGTGCGCGGGCGCGTCACGCAGGATCTCCGCAAGCGCTACAACGCCGGCGTCGTGTTCAAGCGGTCGCGTGGCCGCGGCGAGCGCGTCACGCGCTACGACGGGCTCGACCGACTCCTCGCGATGCACGGCCCGCACGTCGTTCATCTCGAGCTCACGCCGATCGGTGCCCACCGCCGCGACTGGCGGCGCGAGGTCGTCGCCGACGGCTGGATCGTCGTCCGCCATCCGGACCTCGGCGCGACCCTCGAGATCCTCGATCGGTTCGGCGCCGAACTCGACGTCCGCTCCGACGCCTGACGGGCGGCGGAGGCGTCGGGCGCCCCCGTTCGCACCGTCATCGCGACCCGGCCCGCCGTCGTCCGAGCGCGACGGGGAGGAGCGTCAGCAGCACCAGCGCGACGAAGAGCAGGATCGACACGGTCTGCCGGACGACGATCGCGTTCGCGAGCGAGTCGGCGTGGGCGATGAACATCGGCACCGACGCGACGGCGACCACCGCGGGAATGAACGCGATCGAGACCCGGCCCCGCGCGAGCGCGTACGCGATCAGGATCTGGCTCACCCCCAGCCCGGCCGTGGCGGCCGCGTAGGCGCCGTACCTCGGGCGCAGGTCGCCGTACCGTTCCGCGTCCAGGAAGAGGCTCAACAGCACGCGACCCGTCTCGTGCACGAGCAGCACCGCCACCGCGGCGAGCCCCGTCGTGACGAGCAGCACGCGGGCGAGGTCGCGGGCCGTGCTTTGGCGGGCTCGTTCCGCCGCGACGGTCCGCGCGAAGAGCAGAAGCGCGAGCGGGAACGGGAGGAGCACGAGGAATCGACTCGCCATCGCGACGGCCGCGTAGCGTCCGGCGTCGTCTTCGGGCAGCAGCACGCGAGCCAGCATGACGTCGAGAGCGAGGAGCGATCCGTACGCGATCCACGCCGCCTGCGCGGGACCGGTCGCCAGCCGCGACGGGCGTGACCGGAAGCGCCGCCGCGGCCGGGCCGTATCCACGTCGGATGCCGGAGCCGCGACCGCGCGCGTACGGCCGAATGCCGTCGTGGCCACGAGGGCGACCGAGAACGAGAGGAGCGGCGCGTACGCGTGGCCGGCGCCGAGCTTCAGGAGGAGGAGCAGCAACGTCGTGCGCAGCACCGGCTCGCCCGCGAGGACGAGGAGGAAGTCCCGGTCGCGTCCGACCCCGGCCAGCCGTCCCGCCGTCGCCGCGTGGAGCGGGATCAGGACGGCGACGACGGGGGCGAGCAGGGCGAGCCTCGCGTCGGGCACGCCGATCCCGGCGCGCACCGCCGGGACCGCGAACAGGAGGCCGAGCAGGATCGCCGCGCCGGCCGCGACGCGGGCGTGACGTCGGAACCTCCGGTCCTCCGCGCCCGCGTCGTTCGCGGCGAGGACCGCCGCGTCGGCGCGCAGCAGCAGTCCCAGGAAGACGGCCGCCGACGGCAGGGCGAGG
This sequence comes from uncultured Phycisphaeraceae bacterium, assembly GCA_964649825.1. Lineage (GTDB taxonomy): Bacteria > Planctomycetota > B15-G4 > B15-G4 > JADJEK01 > CAZYQW01. The sequence goes on from CAZYQW010000044.1 coordinate 89,953, forward strand.
GCCGCCGCCACCAACCCGAACGTGTCGACCGAGAGCGACGTGGCGAGGAGCTTGAGGAAGACGACGTTCGTGACGGCCGCGATCACGCTCGCCGCGGCGGCGCTGGGCGAGCCGGACGGCGCGAGGCCGAGCAACGGTTTGGCGGGTTCGGGCACGGGATTGCGCGGGTTCGGGACGGCGCTCAGCCGTCCTCCGCCGGGGAAGGCTCCGAAGAGCGGGGCGGCGAGCCAGCTTCGTCGGAGAGCTCCTCCTGGGCCTCATCCATCGCGGCGCGCGCGGCGGCCTGAGGCTCGGTCCGAATGAGCGAGTCGACTCCGACCGCGTCGTCGATCCGGCCTTGCTCGTGCGCGATCTCGAGGATGCGCTCGAGATCGTCCCGTGGGACGTCGGTGTCGACCGCGATCCCGCGCGAGGCTTCGCGCCACACGACCTCGGGGGCCGTGGTCGTGCCGGCCTTCTTCAGCGTCGCGAGGGCGCGCCGAATCGCGGTCTCGGCGTCGTTCGCCGACGTGAGCGCGGCGAACTCATGCATGCCGAGGAGCTGCACGAGCAGCTCGGGCTTCGACTCGACGAACGCGCGCGTCGCGACGAGGACGGCGCCGCTCGGCGGAAGACGAGCGCCCGCCACGGCCGACGGTTCGACGCGCGAGCCCGACAGCGCGGCGACCTGCGACGCCAGCGGTTCGGGCAGCACGGCGGCGTCGATCTCGGTCGACGTGAGCTTGCGGAGGATCGCCTCGGCGTCGATGAGGAAGACGGTGGGGGAGTCGTCGCCGTCCAGCCCGAGTGCGGCGCGGAGGTCGAGCGCGGGCGGCTCGAGGACGCCGATCTCGAGCCGGCCGAACTCGATCCGATCGGTAGGCCCGACCGACTCGTGCACGACGAGCCGCTCGTCTCCGCGCGCCACCCCGGCCACCACGAGCGGCGCGCGGTCGCCGAGCGCCGCCCTCATCGTCACCACGTCGCGGGTCGGGACGCACGCGAGGTCGAGCTCGCCCGACTTGAGCGCGTCGACCAGGCCGGAAGGGCGCTCGAAGACTCGACTCTCGAGCCATGCGTCCGGCCCCGCCGTCACCAACGCCACCGCGTACGCGTTCATCTCGAGCCCGGACAGCACCACGAGGTGCGACGCGCGCGCGAGAACGCCGATCCGCGCGGCGGGCGGACCGGTGGGCGTCCGCTCGCCGGGCGCGACCGCAGCGCCCTTCTCGGCCGGCTTCGCCGCGTACCGAGCCGCGGACGAGCCCCGGTCGCGCAGGAGCCCGTAGCTGAGGTAGACGATCACCGCCGCGCAGACGCCCCAGAAGATCAGGCGGCCGCGCGACGTCTTCACCGTGCGCTTGCGTTGCATCGAGCTCATCGAGTGTCCATCAACGTTCCCGTGTCGTACCGGTTCGCCCAAACCCCCGCAAGGCACAGCATTCCGGCGATCGGGTCGGCCGTCCGGCCGGACCTTCCGTCTCACGTGCCCCGCGAAATCGCGGGCCGGCTCGTCCGACCGTCGCGTACGCTGGCACCGAAAGCCGTCACGAGCGGGAGCGACCACGATGCTGCGCGAGTTCGAGATCACCTGCCCGACCTGTAACGGGTGGATTTTGATCGACCTGGAGTCCGGCGAGGTGCTGCGTCACGGGAAGAAGGGCGAGGTGAAGGGCGAGCGCGCGGGAAAGGTGAAGTCGTTGAACGACGCGCTCGACCGTATGAACGCTCGCGAGGCCGCCGGCGACTCGAAGTTCGAGGACGCGATCGACGCGGTCGACAAGGCGAAGCAGCGGCTCGAGGACGCGTTCGAGGAGGCGCGCAAGAAGGCCAAGAAGCGGCCCGACGACCGCCCGGTGAACCCGTTCAACGACCTGTTCGGCGACTGAGCCGAAGCGACGAGCGGACCGAGCGCTCGTGCGGCGCGGCCGAGGGCCGGGGTTCGGGTCGACCGGGATCGCGTCGGGACTTGGGTTCTACCGCGTCGATTCAGAACAGGAACCCGCTCGAGACCCCCGGCTCGACCTTCACGATCTTCTCGACGCGGAACGTCTTCGAGAACCCCTCGTCGTCGCAGATCGCCTCGAGGAAGGTCGTGCCGTTCCAGTCGTAGTAGATCGACGGCTTCACGATCTTCTTCTGCGCGCGGGTCGGGCCGCTGTCGAAATGGAGGTTCACCTTCGTCTTCTCGCGGCACGCCTTCTCGAGCAGGCGGATCGCCTCGGGGAGGAGCGGCGGCTCGAGCACGTGGGTCTCGAGGAACTCCGGCTCACCGGTGAACTCGACGATCGCTTCGATCGGCGACCGGTCGCCGCCGAGCGACGCCGTCATCTTGCGCACGAGGTGGCGGACCAGCTCGGCGTCGCCGAACGCGCGGTGGCGCGCGTCCTGCCGCGGCAGCCCGATCAGGTCGATCAGCGTGTCGAGGGAGTGTGCACCGGCCGGGTACATCCGGCGCGCGGCCTTCAGCGAGTCGAGGATCGGGTTCGCCGGCGCGGCGAGCCGATGGCGAGTCAGCTCGAGCCCGATGATCGACGCATCGAACGGTGCGTTGTGGGCCACGAGGATCGCGTCGCCGGCGAACGCGAAGAACGCGGGGAGCACGTCCTTCGCCTTCGACTGGCCACGGACCATCTCCTCGGTGATCTGGTGCACGCGGATCGATTCCTCGGGGATCGGCACCTCCGGATCGATCAGGGCATCGAACCGCCCGAGGAACTCCTCGCCGCGGAATCTCGACCCGGCGATCTCCAGCAGCCGCGCCCCCGCCCCGGTTCCCGTCGTCTCCGTGTCGAACGCGACGAACGTGCACTCTCCCAGTGGCATCTTCGGATCGAGCATGGTCCCGAGGAGCCCTCCTATCTCATTGTTGTCAATGGGTTACAACCGCCGGGGCGGTATTGTAGCGAGTCGACCAGGCGAGTTCGATCGCGGAGGGACCCGCTTGTGGAGTTCGTTTGCGCCGCGATCGCGAGGTCCGTCAGGAAGGGATGACGACATGACGCTCGATCCGCGGATCCGGCTGCACCAGGGCGACCTCACGACGTTCGCGGGGGACGTGATCGTCAACGCGGCGAACAACCACCTCGTGCTGGGCGCGGGAGTCGCCGGCGCGATCCGGCGGCGCGGCGGGCCGAGCATCCAGGAGGAGTGCGACCGTCACGGGCCGATCCTCGTCGGCGAGGCCGCGATCACCGGCGCCGGCGACCTTCCGTGCCGTCTCGTGATCCACGCCGCCGCGATGGGCGACGAGCCGGTGACCGAGCGATCGCTGGTCGAGTCGACGCGCGCCGCCTTCGACCTCGCCGAGCGGCACGCCTGCCGGTCGATCGCGCTCCCCGCGATCGGCACCGGAATCGGCGGGTTCCCGATCGCGCGCTGCGCGGCGCTCATGCGGCGCGAGACGGAGGCGGCCCTCGAGCGCGCGCGCCATCTCGAGGAGGTGCATTTCTTCCTCTTCGGCGACGAGGACTTTCGCGCCTTCGCCGCCGCGTTCGACGCGGCCGGTCCGCCCTGAACGATCGACCCGGCCGACGCCGGCGCGCCGTCAGGCGGGCCGCGGCGTCGCCGGCTCGACCACGTCGACGTCGCCTTCGTCCACGCGGACGACCTCGCGTCCGTCCCACGCGTGGGCGCAGACCTCGGCGAGGTCGAGCGCGGCGTCGATCGCGCGCACCTCGCCGACGTCGCCGCGGATCTTCGGCCGTTCCGGCGAGAACAACGTGCAGCAGTCCGGATGCGGCCGGGCGGAGATATCGAACGTGCCGATGCGACGCGCGATCGCGATCGTCTCCTGCTTGTCGAACGCGAGCAACGGGCGCAGCACGATGCGGTCGGCCGCGTCCTCGATGCAGGTCAGGTTCTCGACGGTCTGGCTCGCCACCTGGCCGAGCGACTCGCCGGTGACGTACGCGGTGGCGTCGCGCGACGCCGCGTAGAACGAAGCGATCCGGTTCATCGCCCGGCGGTAGAGGATCGTGCGATACGCGGCCGGCGAGCCGTTCTTGATCGCGACCTGGACGTCGGCGAACGGGATCACGGTCAGCTCGAGTCGGCCGCAATGGCGCGAGAGCTGGCGCGCGAGGTCGATCGCCTTCTGCTTCGACGCGTCGCCGACGAACGGCGCGGCGTGGAAGTGGACGAGGAACACCTCGAGCCCGCGCTTCATCGCGAGCCACGCCGCGACCGGGCTGTCGATCCCGCCGGAGAAGAGGACCACGGCGCGGCCGAGCGATCCAACCGGGAGGCCGCCCGGGCCCGCGAACCGCTCGCCGAAGACGAGCGCCTCGTTCGGCCGGATCTCGACGCCGATCGTGAGGTCGGGGTCGTTCAGCCGGACCGTCAGCTCGGGTCCCTGCGCGGCGACCGACTCGGCGATCGCGCGGTTCACGTCCATCGACCGCATCGGGAACGACTTGTCGACCCGGCGCGTCTCGATCCGGTACGAGAGTCCGCGCCCGGTCGGCCGCCCGCGTCGCTCGAGCATGTGGGCCATCGCGGCGGCCGCGGCGGCCCCGATCGCCTCGATCGTCGGAGCGACGGAACGGCCGGGGCTCGCTGACGCGACGCCGAAGACGCGCGCGATCCGCTCGGCCGCGCGCTCCGGCTCGGTCGGTCCGCGCACGATCACGCGGCCGTGCGGTCGTTCGATCCGGTCGAACTCGTACCGCCTCAGCGCTTGCTTCACCGTGCGCTGCAGGCGGCGCTCGAAGTCGGCGCGGTTCTTCCCCTTCAGGCTGATCTCGCCGTAGCGGACGATGACGATCGGGTCGGTCATCGGGCGAGCGCTCGGAGCTCGGCCACGGCGGCGGGCAGGGCCGCGACGAGGCGGTCGACGGTGGCGTCGCCGGTGAGGCGGGAGAGGCTGATGCGGATCACCGAGCGAGCCGCGTCGAGGTCGAGGCCGAGCGCCTCGTACGTCCTCGACACGCGATTCTTGCCGGCGTGGCACGCCGAGCCGGTACCGATGACGAGCCCGTAACGCTCGAGGTGGTGTTGGAGCACCTCGCCGCGCACGCCGGCGATCGCCGCGGCGTGGATGGACGCGAGCCGCGGCGCGCCAGCGCCGAGGATCCGCGCGTCCTCGATCGACGCGAGCGCGGCGTGAACGCGATCCGCAAGCCGCGCGAGCCGGGCCGCGGTCCTCGGCAGCTCGGCCGCGGCACGCTCGGCCGCGACCCCGAAGCCGACGATCCCCGCCACGTTCTCGGTCCCGGAGCGGACGTCGTCCTCCTGACCGCCGCCGCAGAGGAGCGGGGCGGGCCGCGCGTTCGTGAACAGCACGAGCGCTCCGGCCCCCTTCGGCCCGTGGATCTTGTGGGCGGAGAGCGCGATCGAGTCCGCCACGGCCGCCACGGCGTCGAGGGAGACCTTGCCGAACGACTGGACCGCGTCGACGTGGAGGAGCGCGCGCGGCGCCACGTCGCGGATCACCGCCGCGGCCTCCACGATCGGCTGCAGCGTCCCCGACTCGTTCTGCCCGTGGACCAGCGCGACGAGCGTCGTCTTCGCGCCCAGGCAAGCGGCGAGGTGATCGATGTCGACGCGGCCGCCGGGATCGCAGCGGACCACGACGTGGGGGACGGCGTGGTCCTCGGCCGCCGCGCGCGCGGTCTGGTGGACCGACGGGTGCTCGACCCCGCTGGTGACGATCCGGTCGGACCGGCGCGATCGGGCGAACCCCCGCACGGCGAGGTTGTTCGCCTCGGTGCCGCCGGACGTGAAGACGACGGCCCGCGCCGGCCGGCTCGACACGGCGGCCGCCACGCGCTCGCGCGCCTCGCCGATCGCCCGGCGCGCCGCGACGCCCGGCCCGTGGACCGACGATGGATTGCCGAACGAGCCGCGCAGGAACGGGAGCATCGCCTCGAACACGTCCGGGTCGAGGGGAGTGGTCGCCGCGTTGTCCAGGTAGTCGGTCGACGAGTCGCATGAGCTGGTCATCAAGGGGAGGTTAGCAGACGGACGGCACCGTTTCAGTTCCGGCGCCCGTCCGGCCGACGGAACGGGGGAGCTGGTCGTTTGCGGCCGGCGCCGGCATCGTTAGATTGGCCCGCTTTCCTGGCTCCGGCGAGAATCGACACCCACCTCGTGAAGCTGCCTCCCGTCCTCGATTACCCGTTCGTGCTCGCGCGCAACCGGGAGCTCTTGTGGTCGTTCATCTGGCGTGAGTTGAAGGCGCGCTATCTCGGCTCGCTCCTCGGCCGCTTGTGGCCGATCCTGAACCCGCTCATCGTCTTCCTCCTGTTCTACTTCGTCTTCGCGGTCATCATGCGGATGCGCCTGGTGGAACGTGGCGTGGAGATCTCCGATGCATCGGCGGTGGGGCTCTACATCATCTCCGGCATCCTGCCGTGGATCTTCTTCTCCGAGGCGTTGAACCGGTGCACCGGCGTCGTGCTCGAGAACGGCAACCTGGTGAAGAAGATCGCGTTCCCGTCGCAGCTCCTGCCGACGTACGCGGTCGGCGTGAACCTGATCTACTTCCTCATCTCGCTCGTCGTCTTCCTCGTCGCGCGCCTGTGCTTCTTCTACGACATTGCCGGCCGAAAGGGGCTGCCGGACACCTGGCCCCTGCTGTTCGTGGCGATCCCCCTGCAGGTCGTCTTCACCACCGGGCTCGGGCTCTTCCTCGGAGCGCTCAACATCTTCGTCCGCGACACGTCCCAGATCATCGGCCTCGTGCTGCAGCTCATCTTCTTCCTGACGCCGATCGTCTACACGAGCGAACTCATCCGCGTGAACGCGCCGCAGTACCTGGGCCTCCTCGAGTTGAATCCGCTCTACCACCTGATGGAGATGTATCGCGCCGCGCTGGTGATCCGCATCGAGGGCGCCACCCCGTGGCACTCCGCCGGCGTCTTCGCGCTCGTGGCGTTCGTCACCTTCATTCTGGGATACGCGTTCTTCCTGAAGACGAAGGGGAGGTTCGCCGATGAGATCTAGCCCCAGGAAGGAAGGGATCCGCTGGGACGAGCCGATGGTCATCGCGAAGGGCCTCGGCAAGAAGTACAAGGTCTACACGTCGCCGTTCCAGCGCATCAAGGAAGGGCTGTCGTTCGGCCACCGGCAGTTCCACAAGGAGGTCTGGGCGCTGCGCGGCGTCGACCTCGAGATCCCGCGCGGCGGCGCGCTCGGCGTGGTCGGATCGAACGGCGCCGGCAAGTCGACGCTGCTGAAGGTCCTCTCCGGCACCACGACGCCGACCGAAGGGATCTTCGAGTGCCGCGGCAAGGTCGCGTCGCTGCTCGAGCTCGGCACCGGCTTCCACACCGAGTTCTCCGGCCGCGACAACATCTACCTGAACGCATCGGTGATGGGGTTCTCGCGGCGCGAGATCGCGGCGAAGCTCGACGAGATCATCGAGTTCACCGAGCTCGGGCACTTCATCGATCAGCCGGTTCGGACCTATTCGTCCGGCATGGTGATGCGCCTCGGCTTCTCGGTCGCCACCGCGATCGACCCGGACGTGCTGATCATCGACGAGATCCTCGCCGTCGGCGACATGCACTTCCAGAAGAAGTGCATCGACCGGATCTTCGACTTCCGCAACCGCGGCAAGACGATCCTGTTCTGCTCGCACTCGCTCTACGACATCCGTCAGGTCTGCGACGAGGTGATCTGGGTGAAGGACGGGCGCGTCGAGAAGCAGGGCCCGCCGGTCGAGCTGACCGCCGAGTACGCGAACTACGAGCGCAGCCTGCTGCACGACCCGGACCAGGTGCTGGCCGGCGCGTCGGTGTCGAGCGAGCGGGACCCGCCGAAGCTGACGCGCGTGACGGTGCTGGACGAGGCGGGCAACCCGGCCTCGCAGGTCGACACCGGACAGACGTTGGTGATGGAGCTCGACTACGACGTTCCCCGTAGCTGGCGCCGTTCGATCAACTGCGGCTTCGCCATCTGGCGGTCGGACAACGTCCTGATCGCGGCCGCGTCCTCGGCGCACGACCAGGTCGTGGTTCCGCAGGAGCCGGGGCATTCGTACCGGGCCGTCGTGCACGTGCCGCGGCTCGCGCTGCTCGAGGGCGACTTCACCGTCATCGGCTACATCTACGACGAGAACGGGCTGCACATCTACGACCACCGGATGAACGACCTGCCGCTCGTGGTGAAGCCGTCCGAGGGCCACGTCGGCGTGATGACGCTGAACCACACGTGGGAGTTCGGCGATCTTCGCTGACCCGGCCGCCGCGGATGGCGGTGGAGTAGACTTCGCCCGTGTTCGACGTCGCCTGCGTCATCGTCAACTACAACTCCGGGCGCCTGTGCCGGTCGGCCGTCGATTCCCTGTTCGCGCAGCGGTTCTCGGGGCGGGACGGCCGGGCCGGATCGCTGCAAGTGGTGGTCGTCGACAACGCGTCGCCCGTCGATCAGCGCGGCGATCTCGACCCGCTTCGCGCGCGCGGGGTCGACGTGATCTACCACGACGAGAACGCGGGCTACGGCGGCGGCATGAACCTCGGCCTCGCGCACGTCGACGCCGAGTTCGTGCTGCTCGCGAACCCGGACGTCCTCGTGCTCGACGGCGCCGTCGAGCGGCTCGTCGCGCTCCTGCGCCACGACGCGTCGGTCGGCCTCGTCGGTCCGCGCGGCTACCTCGATCCCGGGTTGTTCGTGATGCTGCCGACCAACGATCTGCCGAGCCTCGACCTGCACGTCTGGGAATCGCTCGGGCGCGTCCACCGGCGGGTGGCCGAGCGCGCGGCGACCGATCGATCGCGGCGGTTCCTCCGGGCGTGGACGGCGAACGAACCGCTCGAGATGAGCATGGTCTCGGGCTTCGCGATGGCCCTGCGCACCGACGTCGCGCGCGCCCTCGGCCCGTTCGATCCCGCGTTCCCGTTCTACTTCGAGGATGCCGACCTCTGCCGCCGGCTGCGTCGCGAGGGGCTGCGCGTCCTGCTCGAGCCGCGCGCGCGAATGGTTCACTTCTTCGATCAGAGCGCCCGCTCGGCTCGCGACGAGGTGAAGCGCAAGTACGACGTCTCGCGCGGGCACTACTACCGCAAGCACTACGGCGAGTCCGGCATGCGCGTCTTCCACGCGATGAACCGGTACGCGTCGAGGTACGCGGACGCCGGGGAGGGCTGGCGCTTCCACGACGTCGAGGAGTTCGGCGACGTGGAGCGATCGCCGCGGATCGCGCTGCCGCGCGAGACGTCGTACTTGATGGAGATCGCGACCGATCCGTCGTTCCTGTTCTGCGCCGGGCACGTCGACCGGGGCGACGCGTTCGAGTTCCCCGCGGCGAGCTTCGCCTGCCTCGACGCGACCCGTTGGTACGTCCGCGTCCTCGATCGAGCCGACCTGTCGATCCTCCGCTTCGTCACGTTCGAGAAGACGACCCCGGCGTTGCCGCCCACGACGTACGAGGCGTTCGCGGCGGCCGCGTCGCGCGCAGAAGGAGGCGCGTCGTGAACGCGCCGGCCGTCGACCTCTCGATCGTCGTGCTGTCGTGGAACACCGAGGCGCTGCTCCGCACCTGTCTCGCGCGCGTCGACGCGATCGATCCGTCCGTGTCGACCGAGGTGATCGTCGTCGACAACGCGTCCTCGGATGGGAGCGCGGCGATGGTCGAGCGCGAGTTCCCGCGGGCGCGTCTCGTTCGCAACGCGAAGAACCTGGGCTACGCGGAGGGGAACAACGTCGGCGTCCGCGTCGCGTGCGGCAGGTACGTCTTCCTCTTGAACAGCGACACCGAGATCGAGCCGGACGCGCCGGCGCGGCTCGTGCGCTTCCTCGACGCGAATCCCGACTGCGGCGCGGTCGGCGCGATGCTCTTGAACCTCGACGGCACCGTCCAACGCGCCTGCATGCGGTTCCCGACCCTTGCGATCGCGGTGCTGTTCGACACGTGGCTCGGCAAGCGCACGACGTTCCGGCGCGTCATCGATCGTTACTTCTACCGCGACTTCGACCACGAGACGTCGCGTGACGTCGACCAACCGCCGGCGGCCGCGCTGGCCGTCCCGCGCCGAGTCTACGACGAGGTCGGGCTTCTCGACCCGGACCTCTTCCTCTTCTTCAACGATGTCGACCTCTGCCGCCGGATCCGCGAGGCGGGCTACCGCATCCACTACCTCGCGGAAGCGCGCGTCGTCCATCACGGCGGCGCGTCGACGTCGCAGTACGGCGATTTCGCGCTCGAGTGGCACCGCAACCGCGCGCGCTACTACCAGCGCGCGTTCGGCACGCTCGGGTTCGAGCTGGCGAAGGCGATGAGCGTCTGGCGCGCGATCGAGGAGTGGTGGAGGACCGCGCGGAAGATGACGGTTGCGCGGGAGCGGTACGAGGCGACCGACGCGATCCTGCGCGTGGTCCGCGACGTCGCGGCGGACGGCGGGTACCGTGACCCGAGGTCGCGAGCATGAACCGATCGATGACGTCGACGAGCCGTGCAACGCCCGGTAGGAACCCGTAGAATCCCGGTCGGAGAGTTCGATGAGTTGGAACCCGCTGTCCGGCCGAGCGCGCTACGCCGACCTGTGGCACGACGCGGAACGTACGATCTTGACGTTGGAGAGCTTCGCCGAGACCGAGGCGGACGGCGCCCGCGACATCCGTACTGCCGCCGAGCGCACGGTCGATCCGTTCCTGCGGGAGCACTTCCTGCGCCACGCGGCGGACGAGCAGAGGCACGCCGAGTTGTTCCGCGATCGCGCGCGCGAGCTCCGCGCCGAGCACCCCCACGTCGCGGTACCGGAGCGGGACGCGCGCTTCGATCTCGCCAAGGGCCGAGACAACGACGACCTCGACGCGCACGGCTTCTTCGTGGCCGGGCTCATGGACGAGCTCGGTGACGTGTCGTACGTCGCCATGCTCCACGTCGCCGAGAAGCGAGCCGAGAAGCTGTTCAGGCTCCAGTGCGACGTCACCCGGCACGACCACCGCACGAACGCCGTGTTCCGCGAGATCCTCAGGGACGAGATGTACCACGTCTCCTACACGAAGACGGCCCTCGACCAGTGGCGGAAGCGGGGGCGCGGCAAGGAGGTGAGCGAGGCTCTCTCGTCCGCCAACGGAAACCGCTTCCTCGGTGCCTGGCGCCGGCTCGGCGTCCGTGCCGCAGGCGGGTTCGGCCAGCTCGTGCTGCTGATCGTGTACTGGACCGCGGTGCCGCCGTTCGGCCTGATCGCGCGCTGCTCGCGGGTGGCCGGCGGTTTCCGTGAACCGTTGTTCACCGACGGCAAGTGCCGCCTGCGTTCGCAATACTGATGGCGCAGCACGTTCTCGGGCTCTCGGCTCACACGTCGTCGTCGGCGGCCGCCTGCGTCCGCGACGGTGTCCCGATCGCGGCAGCCGGCGAGGCGACCTTCAGCGGCTTCCGCCGCGACGGCGGCTTCCCGAAGCAGGCGGTCCGCTTCTGTCTGCGCCGCGCGGGGATCGCGAGCGAGCAGCTCGACCGGGTCGCGTTCTTCGCCAAGCCGCTGCGGCGGTTCGAGCGCGTGATCGTGTCGCACCTGCGCGCGTTTCCCAGCTCGCCGCGAGGCTTCGCGTCCGACCTGTTCCAGTGGCTCGGGAGCCGGCTCTGGATGCGCAACAACGTCGTCGGCGAGCTCGGCGTCGCTCCGGACCAGGTCGTCTTCTGCGAGCATCACGAGGCGCTCGCGGCCGCCGCGTGCGTCACGTCGCCGTTCGCCGAGGCGTCGGTCCTCACGTTCGGCTCGGACGGGGAGTGGGCGAGTACCGCGTTGTCGCACGTCCGGGACGGGTCCGTCCGGGTGCTGCGGGAGGTGCACCATCCGCACGCGCTGACCGCGCTGTTCGACGCGGTCGGTCGATTCATCGGGTTCGACCCGACCGTCGATCGCGACCGCGTGGTCGCGCTCGCCGGCTTCGGCGAGCCCACGCGGGTCGACGCGTTGCGCCAGTTGATCGATCTGCGAGCGGACGGCTCGTTCGCGCTCGACGCGGCCTTCGCGCGAGGCGCGAGGCGCGTCGACGAGCGGCTTCGGCAGGCGCTGGGCGCGCCGCGACACCCGGGAGATCCGATTCGATCGCGAGGCGCGGACCGGAGCGACGCCGACCTTGCGCGGAGTCTGCAGGAGGTGCTGCTCGAGGCGGTGCTCGGCGTGTCGCGTGCGCTGCTCGCGACCGGCGGTCCCCCTCGTCTCTGTCTGGCCGGCGACCTCCCGCTCGACGGCGCGACGCAGCGCCGCCTTCTGACCGAGGGACCGTTCGAGGCGCTGCACGTCGTACCGATGGGAGGGAGCGCGATCGCGGCGCTCGGTGCCGCGGCGCTGGCGAGCGGCGCGGTCGCCGGCGGCGCCGCGCGGCTCGCGCTCGGGCCCGACGCGGCCGACGCCGCGGGGCCGGGCGCGTGCGAGCTCGGGTCCGACGGCGCGGTGGTCGCCGCCGCCGAGGAGCGGTTGAACGCGTCGAAGCTGGTCGGTTGGGTGCGTGGCCCGTTGGAGTTCGCCGACCACACGCTCGGCGGGCGAAGCGCGTTCTGCGACCCCGCGTCGCTCGAGCTCGCGGAGCGGCTCAAGCGCGACGTGACGCGCCAGGACGAGCACGTCCCGGCCGGCGTGGTCGTGCGGGACGAGGACGTCGGCGATTGGTTCCACGTTCCGAGCGGCGCCGCGGCGCTCCTTCCGTCCGGCGAGATCGCGCTCGTGCCGAAGGACGGGCGCGGCGAGCGCGTGGCCGGTGCTCGCCACGCCGACGGGACGGTCCGCGTGCGAACGGTCGACGCGGGCCGGGACCCCGTCCTCGCCGCGCTCCTCGGCCGGCTCGGCGCGATCCGTGCGGCGCCGCTGCTCCTCGAGGCGAGCCTGCGCCTCCCCGGCGAGCCGCTCGTGAAGGACGAGGGCGCCGCGATCCGCCTGTTCGAGCGCAGCCGCCTCGACGCGCTCTTCGTCGAGCGACGGCTGTACGAACGGCCGGCGTAGTCGGATGCGCAGAGAGCGATCGGGGCGGCGCGCTACCTGGCCGGCGCCTGGTCGTGGGTGTCGCCGGCCGGAAGGGAGACCTCGATCCGCCACAGCTCGCCCGCGTCGTCCCCGACCACGAACGCGGGTCGCCGGCCCGCGACCGAGAGGCAGCGGAGCGCGGCGTCGCCCGTGAACGTCTCGACGCGCTTCGGTTTTTCCTCGAGGTCCCAGAGGAGCGCCGTCGCGTCGAGCGAGCACGTGACGGCGTAGCGCTCGTCCGGCAGGAACGCGCAGCCGGTGACGGCGGCGCGGTGCTCGTCGAGCAGGGCGAGCAGCTCTCCCTCCCCCTCGAGGTCCCAGTAGCGGAGCGTGCCGTCCCTCGACGCGGTCAGCCCCCGCGCGCCGTCGCCGGTGATCGCCACCGCGAGAACGGATTCGCCGTGCCCGCGGAGCACGTGGAGCGGGGTGCCGCTTTGCAGCGCGAAGACGCGCGCGGTGCCGTCGTCGGAGCCGGTGAGGAGGACGCGCTCGGCGCCGTCGCAGGCGAGTGCGCGGACCGGGCCGGCGTGGCCGGAGACGCGGGCCGCGACCTCGAGTCGGCGGTACGGGTCCGGGTCGGGATCGTCGGAGGGCGGCGTGACCCAGATCCGGCGGCCGGCGAACGCGGTGCCGTCGTCCAGTCCGATGAGGGTCAGCACGCCGCGCGGCGAAAGGGCGATCGCGGTCGGTACGGCCGGCGTGACCGCCTTCAAGTCGTGGGCCTCGTCGGTCGCTCCGTCGAGCCGCCAGTAGCGGACGTGGTGGTCGCCGCCGACCGAGACGAAGAAGTCGCCGCCGGGGTTCGTGGCGATCCGGAGCGGAGGACGGTGCTCCAGCCGGCTCGTCTTCTGCTCCGTGTCGTTCCAGAGTCGCATCGGCGCGGTGTCCGTGCTCGAGAGGATCCGTTCGGAAGTCGCGGCGACGGCGAGGATCGGGCGTCGCGACGGACTCAGGCCCGAGAGGCGAACGACCTCGGGCCTCCGCCCCCCGGTCACGACGACGAGGCGTTGGTCGTCGGTCGACGTCGCGGCCAGGATCGGCCCGCCCGCCGCCGCGAAGACCGAGAGTTCGCGGCCGTCGTCGACGTCCCACGCCCGCACCGTCCCGTCCAGCGACCACGAGACGACGCGATCCGGCGCGAGGCCCACGAACCCGACGACGGCGCCGCGGTGCCCCGCGAAGCGGACCTGCTCCTCGCCGGTCTCGAGGTCGAAGCGCTTGAGCGTCCCGTCCTCCGACGCGGAGATCGCGCGGCGCTCGTCGACGAACGCGCACGCGGTCAGGGCCTTGTCGTGCGCGCCGATCACCGCGAGCGGCGTCCCGTCGGGTCGCCACGCGCGCAGCGTGCGGTCGTTCCCGCCCGAAAGGACCGCACCGTCTTCGCCGACCGCGCAGCAGGTGACGGCGCCGGAGTGGCCGCGCAGCACCGCGCGCAGCCGTCCCGTGTCGAGGTCCCACGCGCGCAGCGTGCCGTCCTGCGAGCCCGACACGACGACGCGAACCTTCACGTCGGTGCCGCCGAGGCACGTGATCGGGCCGGAGTGCCCGGTCAGGACGAGGGCGGGGTTGGTCGCGGCGACGACGACGCGGACGGTGCCGTCCTCGGCGCCGGAGACGACCGCGGCGTCCCGGGGCAGGACGAAGAGCGTCGTCACCGCCGCTTGATGCCGCGTCACCTCAGTGGCCGCGATCCCGCTCGCCACGTACACGATCGCGCCGTCCGCGTGTCCGGTGACCAGTCCGCCGTCCGGCTGCGTCGCCGCCACGCGGATGTCGCGGTCGTCGCTCTCGATCGGACCGCTCGCTCCGTCGCTGCCCCAATGGACGGCGGAGCCGCGGTCGCTGACGGCGATGATCTGATCCCGCGCGACGACGACGCGCCGCAGCCGGACCTCCGCCGGCTCCAGGTGCGGTTCCGTCGCGGAAGCGACGCGCGTCCCCTGCAGGTACGGCCGCGGCCCGCTCGGCGTCTCGCCGGCCGCGAGGCGGTGGCGGTAGAGGATGCCGTAGAGGTCGTCGGGGCGCAGCCGCAGCGACTCCTTCGCCGCCTCGATCGCATCGTGGACCAGCGCGACCGCGGCATGGATTCCTTCCACGTAGACGTCATCCCCGTGGAGAACGTCGCGGGCGCGCGCGAGCGCATCGATCGTCGCGTCGACCCCGGCCGCGTCCTGCATCGCGGCGAGGAACGCGTCGTCGCGGACGAGTCGATCGAT
This sequence comes from uncultured Phycisphaeraceae bacterium, assembly GCA_964649825.1. Classification (GTDB taxonomy): domain Bacteria; phylum Planctomycetota; class B15-G4; order B15-G4; family JADJEK01; genus CAZYQW01. The sequence continues at coordinate 105,059 of CAZYQW010000044.1, forward strand.
TCGCTCGAGGTCGTTCGCGAGGACCGCGTGGTCGAGGAGGCGGCGGCGGGCGTACCCCGCGAGCGAGCTCTCCTCCGCGCGCGCTGCATCGAGGCGGTCGACGAGCCGGGCGTGCCGGTCTCGCACCTCCTCCTCACCGAGCGGCTCGAGCACGAGCGCGCGCACCGAGTCGTGGGTGCCGATCGTGTCGCCGTCGACCGGCGTCAGGCCGAGCGCCGCGAAGCGGAGCGCCTCGCGTCGCAGCCACGATGGCTCGAAGTCGAGCTCCTGCAGCAGGTCGAGCGGCACCGCCTCCCGCAGGAGCGCGAGCGTCGCGAGCGGGTCGGGCACTTGGTTCGGCGCGTTCATGACGGCAGCGCCCGCAAGATCTCGACCGGATCGACGTACAGGGTCGGCGGCATGAGACGGAGGTTGAACGGCGACGGCGGGCGAGACTGGAGCCAGTCGATCATCGCGCGAGCCGTCGCCGGAGTGCCTCCGGCCCGCTCGAGGACGACGAGCTCCGGCGCGACGCTTGGGATCGGAAGCGTGCTCAGCATCTTCTCGAGAGCCGCCTCGAGGCTCGTCCCGTCCGTCGCCTCGAACATCGCCGCCGCCTCGCGGACTCGATCGGCCCAGGCGGCGAACGTCTCAGGAGCTCCGGTCTGCTCCTGACTTCGCGTGCGCGAACTTCTCGTCGAGGAGGCGGGCGCCCTGTCCCGAATCACGTCCGCGTACGCCTCGACCAGCTCGCGGCACGCCTCCGCCGCATCCTCGCCGCCCTCGGTCATCGGGATGTCCCACAGCGGGTCGTTCTTCTCCAGGTAGAACCTCAGGTCCGCCGAGTGATGCATCGACACCACGTAGTGGACGCGAGCCGGAGGAATGCTCGGGAGCACGCGGGCTCGGTGTGCCATCGTCTGGTCGGACTCCTCCTCGCCCTGGAGGTCGTCGAGGAAGATCGCGATGCCAGGCCGTTCGTGCGCCGGCAGCCGCTCCGACGCGTGGCCGAGCAGCTCGTCGAGGGGTACGTCGGGCGGCAGGTCGCCGGCGAGCTCGGGGAACGCGGCGAAGAGCTGCGCGCGCAGCGAGCCTTCGATCACGTCGCGTTCCGACCAGGCACGGGGACCGGCCGTGAGGTAGTGGTGTGGAGCGACGAACCCCTGCTCCTCGCATCGATCGAGGACGTGCGACAGGAGCGCGGTCTTGCCGGCTCCCTCGGGTCCGCTGATGACGATCCAGCCGCGATAGCCGCCGCTGCCGCCTCCACCGCCGTAACCGGAGCCACCGCCGTCCGGGCGCTCGCCGAGGAGACGCTTCTCGATCGCCTCGACCTGCTCGCGATACCCGCAGAACGGGCGGTGGCGCGCGCGGACCGGGCCGAAGTCGATCGCTCCGCTCGGCCGGCCGCCGTTCGCCGGGTCGCGGGCGAGCTCGTGCTCGCGGCCGTCCGCGGTGCGGAGCTGCACCGCGCTCGCGGGAACGGCGACGCGGCGGGTCTCGTCGGGCGCGAGCCGGAGCAGCCGTCGCTCGGATCGGCTCGATTCGCTCCAGCGCAGCTCCAGCAGGAGCGGCGTCGTGATGGGCAGCTCGAGCGGGTGCGTGTCGGGTCCTGCCGCCGGCCCGATCTCCAGCGTTCCGCCGGCGAGGCGCACGTGCATCGTCACGCGCTCGCTCGCGTCGGGCAGGAGCCACGGCAGCCAGTTCTCGAACGCGTCGCTCGGCGCGTCGCGGCCCTCGGGCAGATCGATCTCGCGGCCGAGCCGGGCGCGGGCGCCGGTGGCGAGCATGCGACCGGTGACCGACTCGCGGATCGCGGGGGGGAGCGTCAGCAGCGCGCGCATCAGCCAGCGCGAGACGTCGCGCGGCGAGGTCGACGCGACCATCTGCTGCCCCGCGGCGAGGAGGAGGTCGCGGATCAGGTCGGCGTCCGCCGGGCGGTCGGACAACGAGAGCCGCATGATCTTCTCTTCGAGCCGGATCGACCACGGAGCATCGTGCTCGGAGTGGAACCCCTCGATCAACCGTCCCGCGCTCTCGAGGCGCTCCTTGTCCGTGGCGAGCGCGCGGCGCAGCTCCTCGGCGACCTCGGGCACGAGCGCGATTCCCGCGTTCGACTCGGCCGCGACGAGGTCGGAGAACCACAAGTCGGCCTCGATCGACGCCGGCGCGCCATCGATCGAGAGGCGCAGGCGACGGAGCAGCTCGGGCTCGACCCGCACCGCGAGCGACACCATCTCGGCCAGCCGCGCGGCGATCGGATGCCCGTCGCGAAACCGTTCGACGATCGCGCGTGCGTCGATCACTGGGCGCTCCGCACGACCCGGTCCTTGACGCGCTGGACGGTGCCGGTGTTCGTCTTCCGATCCCACCGGATCGGATGGACGGAGTGCCGGAACCGCTTCGGCCAGCGCTCGCGGCCGTACGGCGTGAACGCGAACAGCGGGCAGCCCGATCTCGCGATGGTCGCCGCGAAGCGGACCCACTCGGAAACGCTCGCGCGCTCCTCGGGGGCGATGGGCGAGATGCCGAGGTCGCTCAGCACGAGCACCGGCGTGCCGGCCGCGGGCGGCTCGTACTCCCGCCAGTCGACGCGCGAACCTCGTCCCGCGCCGCGGAGTGGACACGCCTCGAACTCGAGGACGTCGAGGCGGCATTCGCCGACGGTGGCTCGCACCGCTGCGCGCAGGTCGTCCGCGTCCGCCGCGAACGGTCGCATGCCGGGGCCGACGTCGACGAGGAGCTGGACCCCGCGCCGGAGCGACGGGACCGACGCCCGCGGGACCGCCGCGAACGCGCGCCCCTTCGCGATCCGCGCGATCACGGCGTCGACGTCGACCGGGCCGTCCGCGAAGTCGGTTCGTGCCGCGGTCGAGAGGATCGCCCGTCGCCAGCGCTTGACGAAGAGGCCGGTCTCGACGGCGGCCACCGCGCTCTCGCGCCCTGGCGCGAGCAGATCGGCGAGGGGCCGCGTGCGGCGCGGCGGGGCGGAGCGGATCGGGGCCGCCGGCCGGGACGTGAGGCGCGTGAGCCGTCGCGGCGGCGCGCCGGAGGTTCCCGATCGCGGGGGAGCAGGCACCGCAGCGGCCGCCGGCCGTTCTGGCCGCGGCGATCCGATCGGCGGTCGCACGTCCGTCGACTCGGCGCTCGCGGTCTTGCGCGTTCGCTCGCGGCGCGGAGTCGGTTCGAGCGGGGCGATCGTCAACCCGAGCAGCTCGGCGGTGCGGCGGCGGAGCGCGACGTCGTGCATGCCCTCGCCATCGAGGCCGAGCACGCCGGCGACGCGCAGGAGGTCGGCGAGCGAGACCACGGGCCGGATCATGCGCCACGCTCGCCGGACGGGTCGCGTCGCTTCACCAACGTCGCTTCCTCGATCCGGCTCCAGAACGTCTTCCACTCGTCCGACGCTGGATCGAGGCCCAGGCCCTTCGCGGCCCGCACCGCGTCGAGGTACTCGGCCGTGCCCGGCGTCTCGCCGCCGCGTTCGCTCAGATGCTGGCGGCGCGCGAGGAAGCGGTCGGCGACCTCGCGGAAGATCGCGTCGTCGGCGGCGCCGAAGTGCGCGGTCGCGATCTCGACCAGGCGGTCCTTCTTCACGGGCGGCGGCAGCGTGAGCGCGATGCATCTCCGCGTGAACGCGCGCGGCAGGTCGCGCTCGTCGTTCGTGGTCAGGATCACGAGCGGCGGCTCGCCGGCGGCGACGACCGGGTCGTCCGTGTCGATCCCGTCGAGGCGGAAGCGGAACGAGCCGAGCGGCTCGAGCAGGTCGTTCGGCACGTCGGGGTCGGCCTTGTCGATCTCGTCGAGCAGGACGACGGCGCGGACGGCCCCGGCCTTCCCCTCGTTCGGATCGTTCGCCACGGACACGCCGAGGCTCGTCCGCCGGGTGTCGTCGAGGCCGCGCTCTGCCGCGCTCTCCGGTGCGAACGCCCACCAGAGCACGCCGGGCTCGAGGTAGGAGCGGACCTCGCGCACGCGGTCCTTCAGCGTCGGGTCGTTCATCTGCGCGTCGCTCAGCCGCCGGACGGCGTCGATCGTGAAGAGCAGGTCCTGCGCCTGCGTGCGCGACGAGATCGTCTTGCGATAGAACCGCCAGCCGAGCTTCGCCGCGACGTCCTCGGCGAGCGAGGACTTGCCGGTGCCCGGTTCGCCCGACACCAGCAGCGGCCGCGCGGTGGCGAGCGCGACGTTGATCGCGAACGTGATCGCGTCGTCATACACGTAGACGCGCTGCTCCTCGTGATCGCCGCGCCACGCGATCGACTTCGCGACCGCCTTCGTCTGGATGCGGTGCGTCTTCTTCGTCGGGTCGAACAGCGGTTGGTAGCTCATGTCGGGCCTCTCAGTACCCCGTCGCGTCGCGGATGTCCTGGACGGTGTCGTCGTACAGTTGGAAGATCTCCGCCTCGCGCGCGGGGTCGAGACGGGGGAGGGCGACGACGCGCGGGAAGCGCGTCTCGAGGTCCGCGTCGGGGTCGTCCGAGCGGAGGACGAACGTGAGCTGCGGAAGCGCGTTCGTGAGCTCGTCGAGCAGGACCACGTCGAGCGCGGCGACCGGCTCGGGCAGAAGCACGATCAAGGGGCCGTTTCGGCGGATCCAACGCTCGATCTCGCGCTCGAGCCGACACTTCTTCGCCTCGCCGGTCAGCCGGAGGTAGGTGGTCACCTCGGCGACGATCTCTTCCACGAGCGAGCCGGTGTGGTCGATCGGCAGGCTCGGGACGATCGGCCGCCACGACGGGATCGCGCGGCAGGCGCGGCGCACGTAGTGGAGGGGCGTGTCTTTCCTGGTCGATCGCAGTCCGATCGCGTGGCGCGCGCGGGGCTCGAGCCGTCGCGTCGCTTCCTCCCGCAGCCGGTCCGCCGCCGCTCCGTCGACCCATCCGAACGGCATGACGCTCGTGAGCAGCTTCACCGCCGGCTGTTCGTCGAACACCGGCGCGAGCCGGCGGGCGACCTCGCACTGATCCTCGAAGGGGGCCTTCAGGAGCTCGCGCGCGAGCCAGCGGGCGCGGTTCGCCGCGAGCAGGCGGTCGCCCGGCTCGATGCCGAGCGCGTCCTCGACGATCGCCAGCGCGGCGTCGCCCTTCAGCTCGATCTGCGCCGCGATCGGCAGCTCGACGCGCTTCCACGCCTCGGTCTCCGCGAACCAGACCGCGGCCGGTTCGAGGCGCGTGCGGATGGCGACGAGGTCGGGGGCGGCCGACGTCGTCTTCAACGCCTGGAGTGCGTCGAGCCTGGCCGGCGCGAGCCCGCCATCCTTCAGGATCTCCGCCGGCGCCGCGTCGAGGAGGATCGGGACGATGACGATCTCGTCGGGTCGGACCTCGTGGCGCTCCGCGAGGAGCGCGACCTCGTACTGGACCCACGGCGACTCGCTCGCCTTCTCGGAGAGAACGATCAGCGCCGCGGCGCAGGTGCGGAGCCACGACTTGATCTCATCCCGCCACGGCTCGCCGGCCACGAGGAACAGCGAGTCGAGCTTGACGTCGAAGCGATCGACGAGCGCCGTCGCGATCCGCTCGCAAACGTCCTTGTCCACGCTCCCGTGGCTGATAAACAGTTTCGGCCGGTCTCCCGCCATCGCGCGCGAAGCCTACGGGTTCGAGCGCTTCCGCGCCACGACGCAGATCAAGCCGGCGTCCGGGTCGTTCGGCGCGGTCGCGGCCCAGGCGATGCGTCGCAGGTGCAGGCCGAGGCGGCTCGGGCGAGCGGTCGAGCGGAAGAACTCGCCGTTCGGAACGGCCGGAGGGACGGTCCGGATCCACTCGAATCCGAGGCGCTCGAGCTTCGCCACGACGTCCGGCACCGGCAGCATCCGCTCGAGCGGGTGGCGGTACTGGTCCTCGATCCAGATCCGCTTCTTCTCCTCGGTGAAGTCCGGCCGGCGGAGGACGGGATCGAGGAAACGGAGCGGCTCGCCCCGGATGCGGGCGAGGACGCGGCGCATCCGGTGCGGAAGCCGCGCGACGTTCTCGTAGAAGCCGAGGACCAGCGATCCGCCCGGCTTCACCCGCGCCGCGACCGACCGCGTCGCCTCGTCCGGATCGGGCGTGTGGTGGACGACGCCGCGCGAGACGACCACGTCGAATGCCTCGTTCGCGAGCGGGAGGTGGAAGAGGTCGCCCCGCAGGAAGCGGAGGTTCGAGATCCGCGCCTTCGCACGAAACCCCTCCGCGGCGGCGAGCGACGCGAGGCAGGCGTCGACGCCGATGACGCGGCGATGTGGGCCCGCGAGGCCGAGGAACGCGGCGACCTGACCGGTGCCGCAGCCGGCGTCGAGCACGGTCGCGTCGGAGGGGATCGCCCGGTCGAGCTGGTCGAGGAAGCTGGACGCCCGCGACCGCTCGATCAGCGACCGAGCGTCGTCGGACGGACGGTACCCGGGGAACGGGAAGCGATCGTAGAACCGGGTTACCGCTTCGGCCGCGGCGGGACGGTCCGCGTCCGCGACGTAGTCGACGACGTCGAGAACGGATGCGAACGAATGATCGCCCGCGCGGCAACGCTCCTCCGACGCGAGCGGGACGGAGCAGACGGGACACTGCATCAGGTCGAGGAACGATTTCACGTGCGATGCGCCCCGACGCGGATCCGGGAGGGTCGCGTTATGCTACCTGGCAACGGGTCGGCCGGTGATGGGTCCGCGGCGTCTCCTCGGTCGGTTCCTGGTCTGCCGGAGCACGTCCATGCGCGCGTTGCTGACGAAACTCTCCGTCGGGGCCTCGACGAGCGCCGAGCTGGTCCGTGGTCTGTGGCGCGGTCCCTATTGGTGGGTCGTGCCGATCATCCTCTTCCTCCTCCCGTTCGCGCTCATCTTCGTGCTGCTGCAGGCGGTGCCGATCGTCGCGCCGTTCGTCTACACCGCATTCTGACCAGCCCGCGCGTTCCGATCCGACCGGATCGGACCGGGTCGGACCGGGTCAGAACACGTCCGAGTCGCCGATCGTGTAGAACCAGTTCGCGCGGGCCCACGCGGCGTCGAGCGTCGGGTCGTAGATCTTGATGCAGAGGTTGAAGGGGGAGTCCTCGGCCGCGAACCCGCGATCGAGGGCGGCGTCGTAGAGCGGCGACGTCGGCGGGATCCACATCTCGACGCGCGGCTGCCCGGTACGGCGCGCGAGCTGCACGACGTGTCCGAGGAGGCGCGCGGCCGCCGCGTCGTCCTTCCGCGCCACGAGCAGCTCGGGGACGGCGAGGATCGGGACGCCCATCCAGTTGGGGCGGACCACGGCGGCCGCACGGTACGCGCCCGTCCCGTCGGTCAGCGCGAACGCGCGGTAGTCGACCGACGGGCAGTCGAAGTAGCGCCAGTTGAGGTAGGCCGAGGTGCGCCGCGTCACCATCGGGAGCTCCACCTCGAGCCGGCTCCAGAGATCATCGATCGCGCCGTCGAACCGCGTCACCTCGACGACGTCGCCCTCCTCGGTCGCGCCGCGCGACACCTCGACGTCCCGCTTGTAGTTGAACAGGTTGCGCGCGATCGTCTTCACCGGGGTCGCGACCGGCTTGTAGTCGAGCATCCGCACGCCGATGCGGAACGCCTTCTTGTTCGGGAAGCCGTAGCCGAACGCGTTCACCTCGGGGACGCCGTACTGCTCGAAGTAGTAGCGGGCGACCTTCAGGAACGCGCCCTCGCGCTTCAGGCCGCGGCGGTAGTCCTTGTGCACGACCGAGTCGATCCCCTGCCCGCAGCAGACGTCCTCGCCGCGCAGGTTCACGCGGGCGGGGAGGCAGGCGTACTGCGCGATGATCCTCCCGTTCGGCTCGACGCCCACCACGACCTGCGTACCGGCCGGGTTCGCGAGGAACTCCCACGTCCACTCGGCGAGCGTGCGGCCGGGATGGCTCGGGTCGTCCTCGCGGAACACGTCGTTGAACAGGCGAACGATCCCCTCCGCGTCGCCGTCGCGGTAGGGTCGAACATCGATCTCCAGACTGCTTTTCATCGCCCTGCTCTTCCACTCGCGCCCTCGATCTCGAGAATCGCCCGTCTCGCGACCGAAGGACATGCATCATGACGCGTCCGTGGACGATCCGACCCTACCAGCCCGGCGATGGACGTGGCATCCTAGCGCTCTTCAACGCGGTGTTCGCGGAGGTGGATCCGAACTTCCGGCCTCGCACCGAGGCCCACTGGCGCTGGCAGTTCGAGGACAACCCGCTCTCGCATCACACGTTCGTCGCGATCGATCCGGACGGCGAGGTCATCGGGACGTACACCGCGATCCCGGGCACGTGGCTCCACGACGGGGCCGCGATGATCGGCAGCCAGGCCGTCGACACGTGCGTCGATCGGGAGTACCGGCGCGTCTTGAAGCGGGAGGGGTTGTTCCTCAGCCTCGCCCGCGTGTGGTTCGACCACTACGGTCGGCCGGAACGCGACCGCATCGTCTACGGCTTTCCGAATCCGGTGGCGTTCCGCGTCGGGACGAAGCGGCTCGACTACCGCCCGGTCCACACGCCGATCCGGAGCCTGAACCGGAACTTCGGCCGCGACTGGATCGAGTGGCTCGGCCCGGCCGGGGGCGATGGGGTCGACGTCGTCGAGGTCGACCGCTTCGATCCGGCCGTCGACGACCTCTTCGCGGCGACCCTCGGCGACCGCCGTCTGGTGCAGCGCCGCGACGCCCGGTACCTCGACTGGCGCTACGCCCGGTGCCCGACGTTCGCGTACCGCATCCTCGAGGCGCGCGCGAAGCCGACCGGACGGCTGCGCGGAGTGACCGTCCTCCGCACCGACCGGAACGACCACGTCGCGCCGCTCGTCGATTGGATCGTGGCCGGCGACGATCGCGACGCGTTCTGCGGCCTCGCGCGCGCCGCGGCCGAGTGCGCCGCGGCGGCGGGGAAGAGCTGCCTCGAGACCTGGGTTCCGCCATGGTCCGCGCACTTCGCGAGCTTGAAGGAGGCGGGGTTCGCGGAGGACGACTCCACGTTCAACCTGTGCATCCGCGTGTTCGGCCCGCCGTTCGACGAGGCGTGGGCCAAGGAGCACTGGTTCTTCACGATGGGGGACTCCGACGTCGCGTGAGGCGATCCGCCGCCCTCCCGTTCGGCTCGTCGCCGGGAGGAACGGGGGGCGGCGTCTCGACGCGGGCCGGCGCCCTACTCGAACTCGAGCTCGATCTGGCCGTTCCCCTTCTTGGGCGAGCTCACGACGGCGATCGCCTTGACCGTCACGGAGGAACCGCTCGGGTTCGTGAGCTCGAACCGGTAGAGCCCGGCTTCGATCACCGGAACGTCGGTGATCCGCACCGTCCCGTCGGCGTCGACCTGCGTCGAGCTGGCGATCGAGATCGGGGTTCCGGACGGCGCGAGGAGGATGACGTCGAACGGCGTCGCCGGTTCGCCGGCCGGCGTCAACGTGACGTCGATCGTCGCCCCCGGCAGCCCGAGCACCGAGATCGCGGCGCCGCTCGCGCCGACCTCGAGCGTCTTCGCCACCTTCTTCGCCTTCGCCGGCAGCGACCGACCGGTCTTGATCTTGAGCCCGCCGGGCGCTCCGTCGATGGGATCGACGACGAGGTGGTAGAGGCCGGAGCGAAGGAGCGTCTTGCTGCGGTGGTGCTTCTTGCTCGGCGAGAGCTGCATCACGAACGACTGCTCGGTGGCGCCGGCCGGATCGACCAGGCGGACGTTGACGCGGGTGACCTGGTCCGTGCTCGGGAAGTCGAGGTGGAGCGTGAGACCTTTCACGGCGTTGAATCCGATCGCGGCTTCCTGGTCCATGGTGGCGAACGCACCAGTGAGCGTCGCACCCGGAACGAAGGCCGACCCGATGAAGCCCTCGAAGAGCGACGCGTCGTACGGCAGCGTCTCGTACACGACGCCGGCCACGAGCGACGCGGCCCCCCCGAACGCGAGGAAGTCGCGCACGAAGTACGGGCCGTCCACTCCGGCCGAGCCGATGCTGGTTCCGTCGAACGGCAGCGCGAGGAGGTTCGTGCCGTTGGACAGTGGGCCCGACCCGCTCGCGAAGCCGATCTCGGCGCCGCCCTGCGTGACGAGGCGGGCCGACCATTGGTAGTCGGCGGCGGTCTGGACGGCGAGCTCGACTCCGATCTGGAGGACGTCGAACAGTCCGTTCCCGTTGGTGTCGATCGTCGTCTCGACGCCGTTGCCGGTCGGAACGAGCGGGGCGTGCTGGAACTGTTGGTAGGCGTACGCCGCCGTCTCGTGAGCGTCCTCGACCTCGTCGACCGGGATGACGGCGAGCTCCGCCTCCTCGATCAGCGTGATGCGGCTCAGCGCGTACGGGCCGTCCGTCTGCTGGGCGTAGATCGCGGCTCCGTCGAACGGCAGGGTCACCGCGTGGGTCCCGGGGGGGAGCGTGGTGACGACGCTCGCCTCGAACGTGTGTCCGGTCGAGGTCGAGAGGATCCCGAACAGACGATACGTGCCGGCGTCGGAGATCGAGAGCATGGCGTCGATCGCCAGCTCCTCGAACAGGCCGTCGCCGTTCGTGTCTTCGCCGTGGTCCGCGAATGCGCGTCCGATGGTCGAGTTGCTGCTCGCCACCGTCGCGATGACGAAGTCCTCGCGGCGGAACGCGGGGGACGAGCCGGAACCGTCGGCCTCCGCGGTGAACACGATGCGATACGCGCCGCTCGCCGACGTGTCGAGGTGGACCGCGCTGTAGATCCCGTCCCCCGCGGTCTCGTCGGCGCCGGCGCCGTCGTCATGGAGCTCGACCCGCGTGACCGTGCCCGTGGGGCCGGCCACGAGCGCGTGGACCGTGGCGTCGACGATCGGAGCCCCCGCGTTCGCGACCGCCGCGCGCAACGCGAGCGGATCCAGCTTCCCGACGTTCGGGTCCGCGATCGATCCATCGAGCGTGATCGCGGCGCCGAGGAAGAACGCGCCGACGATGAACGGCGTCGGACCGGCCGGAGTCGACACGGCCTCGACGTCGACCGCCCAGTAGCCCGTCTCGGTCGCCGCGAAGGAGAAGGTCGAGACGCGACCGTCGAACACGACGCCGTCCCCGTGCGCGGCCGCCGCCGTGGAACCGATCTCGCTGTCGTACGTCGCGCCGGACGGAGACGTCAGGCGGAGCCGGAACTCGGCGCCGTCGGGGTGCACGAGGACGAGCTCGGAAGCGCCGGGATGGTCCGCGACGAACGTGAACCCCGCGCTCTGTCCGCCCTCGAGGACGTCGCCTTCGCTCGCGGCGAGATCGCACGCGATCAGGGCGGACGCCTGCATGACGGAGCACGACGAGCCCAATCCGGTGACGACTCCATTCACCGCGTCGAACACGGTCTGCGACCCGTGAAGCCCGCCGTGCGTCGCGCTCTTGTCGCCTCCGGCCGACAGGTGCGTGACGTGGTCCGCGTAGGAGAGCGCGTGCACGGACGAGACCGGCACGATCGAGTCGCCCTTGCCGGTGATCGCCAGGAGCGACCCGTAGAACACGCAGTCGACCGAAGGCGGAAACGTGCACGCCGGGTCGTAGTCTCCCGCCAACGACACGTAGTGCACGTTCGGGTTGTGCCCGTGGTGCGGGTTGTAGCTCTGCTGCATGTAGTCGGTCGTGAGCTCGATTCCGGCCGGACCGGCCAGCAGGTGGACCGCGAGGATCAGGGCGCACAGCGGCGGCTTCCAGAAGCAGACGCCGATGGAGGCGGACTGGACGAGGTCCGCGAGGGGGCTGCCTGCGTTCGGCGTACCGAGCTGCACCAGGGACTGGACCCGATCTGAGCTCTCGGCGAAGTGACGCGAATCGATCCCGCCCTTGCTGTGGCCGACGAGGTGGACCTTGTCGACGCCCCATCGTGTCGTGATCGACTCGACCTCGCTCGCGATCTTCGCGGCGTTGGCTTCGATGCTCGCGAGCGCGCCCATGCTGAGCTCGTTGGAGCTCGGGATCCCGATGCCGTCCAGGTTCGTCACCCACGTGCCGTCCCAGATGCCGCCGTCCGAGAAGATGCCGTGGACCATGACGACGGGACGGGCGACGTCGATCTCGAGCGCGGCCCAGTCGATCGCGGTGCACCAGACGTCTTGGCCGGGATTCGCGGTGTCGACCTTGATCCGGATCTCGTTGGCGGCGGGGACCACCGTGCCGGCGCCGGGATCCGCCGGGAAGTCGAGCCAGTCGAGCTCGACCTGGAACGCGTTGAGCTTCCAGACCTCGTTCGCGCCGGTGAGGTAGACCTCGTTCACCCGGTGGCCGTTCACGTAGACCTCGTCGCGCTCGGGCTCGAAGCCGGAGACGTCGGCGTCGAAGTCGACGTCGAACGCTGGCATGCGCAGGAGCACGGTCTCGCAGATGAGGCCGTTCGCTCGCAGGAGGTCGACGTCGCCGACGTACCGGTCGATGTCGATCGTGAACACGAGGTCGCCGGCGCTCGAGAACGTGCAGCCCGTGTCCAGGCCGGCCGCCTCGTCGACGACGAACACCGTGTCGGTCTTCTCGGGAGCCGGGAACGGGGACGAACCCGTCGCGAGGTGGACGTGCTTTTGGGCATCGGTCTGCGCGAAGGCGCTCGCCACGCCGAGCGCGCTCGCGAGTCCGATTGCAAACAACGTGCGACACTGTCTGTTGATCACCGTGCAGGTTCTCCTCTTTGCATGAACGTTTGGTATGGAGGCTTCTCTCGCTTCGCGGAGAGGTCTTCCCGTCGAGCCACACGGTTGGAAACGACGTCGAGGCACGCTTCCCGCCAGCGGATCCTGCACGCCGGTCTTCGAACGGCTCCGCGCAACCGGTAGACTCCCGCGATGGTCCGTTATCTCGAGCCTCCGCCGCCTCCCGCCCGTCTTGCCGGCCCGGTCGTCCGGGGCCGCGTCCTCGTCTTCGCCCCGCACCCGGACGACGAGACGATCGGTCCCGGCGGCACGTTGCGGCTTCACGCGCGCGGTAGCGACGAGATCCACGCCGTCTTCCTCACCGCGGGCACTTCGGGCGACCCGACCGGGCAGGAGGATCCGATCGAATACACGCGGCGGCGGCGCGGCGAGGCGGAGGCGGCGGCGAAGGTGCTCGGCATCGGCGGCCTCGAGTTCTGGGGCTTGCCCGACAACTACCGCGTCAACGAGAACGACCTCGCCACGCTCGTGCCGCGGGTGGCGGAGTCGATCGAACGGGTGAAGCCGGACGTGGTCTACGCTCCGCACGAGGGCGACCAGCACTCCGACCACCACGTCACGGCGGTGCTCGTCCGCCGCGCGCTCGCGAAGTTCCGCAAGGCACCGATGGCGTTCGGCTACGAGGTCTGGAGCGCGTCCCTTGCCACGCACATCGTCGACATCTCGCCGGTCTACGAGGAGAAGATGGCCGCGCTCCGTTGCTACTCGAGCCAGCTCGAGCACACCGACATCGAGCGGTTCATCACCGGGCTGAACGCGTACCGCGCGGTGTTCCTGGCGAAGGGCGCGAAGTTCGGCGAGGCGTTCGTCCCACTCACGAAGGACGCGCGCGCCGGCCTCCCATGAAGGTCCTTCACGCCGTCCACAACTTTCCTCCCGAGTTCGTGGGGGGGACCGAGGCGTACGTGCGCGCGCTGGCGATCGAGCAGCGACGGCAAGGGCTCGACGCGATCGTGCTCGCGGGGAGCGGCGTCGGAGGCGAGCGGCTCGAACGGACCTGCGTCGACGAGATCGACGTGCATCGTGTGCATCGCGACGTCGACACGGAACGCTACTCGATCGACCTGCGGCACCCCGGCCTGCGCGCGATCTATGCCGACGTGCTCGACCGCGAGCGACCCGACGTGGTCCACGTGCATCATTACTTCAACCTCGGCGTACCGCTCGTCCAGGACGCGGCGGCGCGCGGGATCCCGGCCGTCGTCACGCTTCACGACTATCTCGTCGTCTGTCCGCGGTTCTTCCTGCTCCGGCCCGACGGCGGGTTCTGCGGCGAGGAGACGCCGGTGCCGCGCGACCGATGCATCGCGTGCTGCCGGGGCGACTACGGGGGGAACGAAGCGGAGCTCGACTCCGAGCTCGAGCTCCGGCGACGGTTCTTCGCGGCCGAGCTCGGCGCGGCGGCCGCCGTGCTCACGCCGTCCGAGCACGCCGCAGCCTACCTGCGGAACACCGGGATCCTCCCGATGCCGGAGCTGCGCACCGTGCCGCTCGGCCTACTGCGGCGGCTCGAGCCGGCGCCCGCCGTGCCCGACCCGGACGGCCGGCTGCGGCTCGTCGCGTTCGGCAACGTCGCTCCGGTGAAGGGCGTCGATCGACTGCTCGCGGCGCTCCTCGCCCTGGACGAGGCGCGGCGGCGGCGGGTGTCGGTGGCGGTGATCGGACGCGCGACCGACGCGGCGCTCGAGGCGCGGCTCGCGCCGATGCTCGCCGCCCTCGGCGGCACGCGCGAGGGGGGATACGACGTGGGCCGGCTCGAGCGCCTTCCGGCCGAGGCGGACGTCGCGGTCTTCGCCGGCGACGCGGCCGAGACCTACTCGTTGGTCGTCGACGAGGCGCTCTCGCTCGGGCTCGCCGTGATCGTGTCGGACCGGGGCGCGGCGGCGGAGCGGGCCGGGGCGGCGGCGGTCGTCGTGCGGACGGGCGACACCGAGGGGCTGACCGCCGCGATCCGCGACCTGGTGGACGATCCGGCGCGCGTGGTGCGCATGCGGTCGGCGGCGGCGGCGCGCCGATTCACGATCGAGGACGGCGCCAAGGAGCTGCTCGCGATCTACCAGGACGCGAGGCAGGAGTTCGCGGGCCGAGCGAACGGAGCGCGGCGGCTCGATCAGGAGCGGTTGGCCGACGACCGGCTCCGGCTCGCGGACCGCGTCACGGTGCGCCTGCATGCCGGGGTCGCGCCCACCGCGCCGGAGTTCGATCGCCGGTTCCGCTTCCTCCCGCTGAAGCCGTTCTCCGCCGTGCCCGGCGGACGGGTTGCCGTTCTCGCTCCGCATCCCGACGACGAGGTCATCGGCTGCGGCGGCGCGATCGCGCTGCATGCCGCGCGCGGGGATCGGGTGGTCGTGGTCCACCTCACGGATGGCGCGGGCGGCGATGCCGCGCGAGACGCGGCGGTGGAGATCGCTCGCGTTCGCAAAGCCGAGGCGCGCGCGGCCGGCGAGGTGCTCGGCGTCCGCGAGTTCGAGTCCCTCGACTTCCCCGACGGCGGGCTCCGACCGGGCGGGGCGTTCGAGGCCGGACTCTCCGGGATTCTCGCGCGGCTTTCTCCGGACGTGGTCTACGCTCCATCACCGTTCGAGCACCACCCCGACCACCGCGCCACGACGCTTCTGCTCGCCGGCGCGCTTCGCGACGGGCCGGCGCGTCCGCGTGTGATCCTCTACGAGGTGAACGAGCCGCAGCAGGCGTCCTACCTGCTCGACGTGACGCCGGTGTTCGAGCGAAAGCGTGAAGCGCTCGAGCGGTTCGGGTCGCAGCGCGCGTCCATGGACATCGTCCGGAAGACCCTCGACGCGAACCGCGCGCGGACCGTCAACGTCGACCTCCCCGAGGTGGTCGCGGCGGAGGCGTACGTCGAGGTGCACCCGGAACGACTGGACGAGTGGGCGAGCCGCGTCACCGAGCTGCGGCGTGTCCTCGAGGAGGTCATCGTGGCCGACGGCGAACGAAGCGATGGTACGAAGGTCGAGACAGCCCGCGCAGCGGACGCGAAGACCGCGCCGGTGTCGGCGGTGATCTCGTGCTGGAACAAGAAGGAGGACGTCCGCGCGAACCTCGACGGCCTCCGCCGGCAGACGCTCAAGCCGGCCGAGATCATCGTCGTCGACAACGCGTCGAAGGACGGCACTGCGGAGATGATCCGCGCCGAGTACCCGGAGGTCCGCCTGATCACGACCGAGCATGACCGTGTCGGCGCATGCGAGACGTTCAACATGGGGTTCAAGGCGGCAACCCAGCCGTTCCTGACGATCATGGACGACGACGTGGTGGCGCCGCCGGAGTGGCTCGAACGCCTCTACACCCGCATGCTCGCCGAGCCGGAGACCACCGCGATGATCTCGTCGAAGGTGATCGAGCCGGGGATGCCGGACGCCTTCATCCATTCGCCGGAGGTGAATCGCGAGCGCTATATGTCGACGTTTCGAGGCTGCGCGACGCTGACGCGGACTTCGGTGTTGCGCGACGCCGGCTACTACGACGAGAAGTTCTTCATCTACGGAAACGAGCGCGACCTGGCCGCGCGCGTGCTGAACCTCGGGTACCGGATCCTCCAGTTCCCCCAGGCGGAGATCTTCCACCAGACCCCGTTCGGTCTCAAGGCGGGCAAGCGATCGCTCTACTATCACGTCCGAAACTTCTGGCTCTACGCGTTCAAGAACTGCTCCGTCGGTCAGATCGTGAAGGCGGCATGGGTGCTCGGGCTGAAGGGCCTCGGGGTGAAGAAGGATAAGGATTACGCGATCGACGCGACCGGCACGATCGGGATCGACCGATCGATCAAGGAGACCGAGGGAGGGCTTTGGATCGCGATCAAAGCGACCCTGGCCGCGTTCGCCCTGATTCCGTACTGCCTGAAGCATCGGCGCGTCTGCCGCTCGCCCGACTTCAAGCCTCCGGTGTCGTAGCGGACGATCGTGACCGGCGGTCTTCCACCGATATCGGCGACGATCACCTCCTTCAATGGAGCGGACGACCTGTCCGACTGCATCCGGTCGATCCGAGCCCAGGAGGGAGTCACGATCGACGAGATCATCGTCGTCGACAACGCCTCGACCGACGGCACGGTGGAGCTCGTCCGGCGCGACTTCCCGGACGTGAAGCTCATCCGGCTGGACGAGAACGAGGGGCCGTGCCCGGCGCGCAACCGCGGGCTCGAGGAGGCGCGGAATCGCCTCGTGTTCCAGGTCGACCAAGACGTCGTGGTCCGCCCCGACTGCGTGCGGAAGCTCCTGTCGGAGATCATCGACGCCGAGGACGTCGCCGTCGTCTCGCCGCGTGCCCTCGACGCGAACGACTCCAGCGTCGTGCATTACGACGGAGGCTCCTACCACTACGCGGGCGTGATGTCGCTGCGCCACTTCTACCGTCCGGTCGCGGAGTGCGCGAACGAGGTGACGGACATCGACGCGTTCGTCTCGCTCGCCGCCCTCGTTCATCGCGACCAGCTCCTCGAGCTCGGCGGGTACGACAAGAGCTTCTTCATCCTGTTCGAGGACCACGATCTCTCGTACCGGATCCGCGTATGCGGCTACCGCATCCGCTCGGTGCCCAACGCGATCGTCGAGCACCGAGCGGGGACGGCGGGGATCTCGTTTCGAGGTGGACCCGTCTACCCGCCGCGGCGCCTGTTCCTCCACTCGCGCAACCGATGGATGCTGATCCTGAAGTGCTACCGGTGGCGCACCATCGTGCTGGCGATGCCGGGCGTCCTCCTGCTCGGCGTGGCCTACGTCTTCTTCGCATGGCGGCAGGGTGCGCTCTCCGACTACGTGCGAGCGAAGTCCTCCCTGCTCGCCCACCTGCCGCACATCCGCGCCGAGCGCCGCCGCCTCGCCCCGCTCCGGCGACTCCCCGACCGCGCCGTCCTCGGCGCACCCGACCTGACGTTCTCCCCCCGCATCCAACGCGGCCGCACCGGCTCCCTCGCCGAACGCCTACTCTCGCTGACCCTCCGCGCCTACTGGCATCTCATCCACCACCTCGTCGGCTGACCCCACCTCTCTTCTCTTCTCTTCTCTTCTCTTCTCTTCTCTTCTCTTCTCTTCTCTTCTCTTCTTTCTTCCCTCTTGGAGTGCACGCCCATCGCTACCCAGCCCACGGCGCGGGATCCGCGACTCGGGACCGTTGAGCGAGCGCAGCGAAGCGATCGAGCGCAGAGGACGGCCCCCGTATTCCGGGGGGCCGTCCTCGGAGCGTGTCCCGAGACGCGGATCCCGCGTCGTGGGCGTG